>CAVUUY010000010.1:0-288463 GCA_963744915.1 uncultured Alphaproteobacteria bacterium | reverse complement strand
GTGCTCGCAGAGGTGATGACGGTCTCTCAAGGTTCGGATTTCGTCTACGCAGGTAACCTTCAGGAGTTGAAGGCCAAGGGACGGGTCGTCGTACGCGGCCCGCCATCGCCCAATTCTCCTCGTGCACGGACGTGTATCCGCCCTCGACAATCGCAAAGCCGAGTTCACGCGGACACGGCATCAATCGAGCGGCGTATCACCCGCTGCATCTCCGCATTCGATAGGAACAAATCGTGGTTAATGATACCCCAACCTGCTTGGGAAGCATCGATCACGCGCACCCCGAGCTGCTCGATGGCGGCCTTCTCGGCGGCGCCGACGCGTGTCATCCCACCAGCGATCCGTCCGGACAGCGCTAACGCGCGATCGTTCGTTGCAGTGATGACGGTGATCTTGCCGGCGAGCGGACCGATGCGGTTGATCGCCGACGAGAACACGTCCATATCGATATCCGGTGCGGCAAACACCACCGCGCCGATCCTGCCCGCAACGGTGTCACCGTAGTATCGCGCATAGAGCTGACGCAGGCTTTCCAGCGTGAGCATGGTTCCCATGCTGTGCGCGACGATGTGGACGCGGCCGCCGCCCGGAGCCGCCACAATAGAAGTGAGCACGCGTTCGAAGTCGTCGCGAGACCACATCGCACTTTCGCGGTCATAGGCGTAGTCGAACAGTCCCCCCTTCGAGGGCCACGAGAATATCATCGTCCGGCCGCGGAACTTGATTCCATCGGAGAGGTGCGCGGCATCGAGCGCCGCTGTCTCGAACGTCTGTTTGAACCCATGCACGTATAACAGGACGTCTGGTCCGCCGCCGCCCTGCGCAAGAAGATCGCCGATCCCCTCCGACACCGGCTCGACCTCATCAAGACGCCAATCGGCAAGTCCGACTGCGGCGAGAGAGAGACGGCCGTCGTCTGGCGGCACCAGCTTCGCCCGTGCGACGGTCATCGTAGACGCGCGCTCCGGCCCGAACCAGGGCTTCGCGCGCCCGCCGTTCACCCGATTGCGCGTGGTTGTAACGAGTAATGTGGGGTCTGCCGAGAGCGATGAAGCGTCCAAGCGCGCGCCCGTGGCGCCCAAACCGGCGCATCCGCCGAGCGCGAGCACGCTGGTTAAGGACGCAAGCCCACCCAGGAGCGCGCGGCGGGACGCTAGAGCCTCGTGTTGCAACAACTGTCGGACGATCACACAGAACCTTTGGGAACACTGCCGCCGCCCCCGCCTCCTGCTAGTTCCCTGAACCATAACGGCGGCGAGAAAAGGGCGGGCAGCCTCACGCCAGGATGTAGCGCAACAGCGCATGGCGGCGCAGATTTACCGAGTGGAGCGCTTGGCGGCCGGCGGCATATAGGGGCATAGCGAAAACATAGTGCCCATCTTCATCGACCGCGGCGCGCCAGTGTGTAAGTGTGACTATTACAGAACGATTTCAGGTGCTTAGGGGGGATGGCGCCGAAAGCCGGGAAACAAGTGCAGGAACCATTTACGCTCACCCACGCGGTGATGGCGCCGCTGGCGATTCGTCCTGTGCCGAGGCAAGGCCCGAAAGCAACGTGCCGGCGATAAGGGCCGCGCCCAAGACCATCAGTTTCATGGGCATTTTCAGAACTCCCACCCTCGGCAGTGGTGCAGGCATCAATAGCGATAGCAAGGCCGCGGGCGAGCGGGGAGAAGCTCGGCGCGAAGGAGAAGCGTCGTACGTCTTTGCGACCACTATGCTCGAACGAATGAGTCGATAGCGCGGAGTAAGCTGTCCCAGTCTGTGAACTCGTAGTCACCTTTGGGCCCCTCCACTTTGCGGCCCTTCAATACGACATGTTCAATCATCTGTGCCATGAAGTAATCATATTCCGCGTATCGCAACGCGCCGGCGACCAGGAGAGACTGTGTAGGCTTCCAGCCGGTGCTGACGAGGAATGAGTCAACGTAGCTCTGTGCCTCTGACATTCCCTCGGAAAATGCTGCCGAGAGGCTAACAGACAGGAAAAGCGTTGGTCTCTTTTGGAGTTCGGCCAAACTCGCCATAACAAATACTTCGACAAACTCTTGGTGGTGTTGGTGGTGCACTGATCCAGCGACAACGATCTTCTCATAGGAGTTCACATGGATGTCCTCGAGACTGGCGGTGTCATAGAGATGAGCGTCATGACCAAGCTCATGGACGCGGGCTGCAACCGCCCTGGCTATCGTCCGCGTCTGACCTTCCGAGGTTCCGTAGGCGATTAGGATCTTCATGTCAGCTTCCACCAGGGGCTCGTGCAGTCCATTGGCCGCTTCACTCCGGTTTTTCGGCCTAGGCCGAGTTCATGACATCTAGCGGCACCATCGCTGATCCGCCGCTCGCCAACAGCAGCCGACTCGGGGCCTCGGCTTATGAGCGGCGTTTGTTGGCTGCCGACCTACAAGCCATCCTCTTTCAAATTCAGGATATAGGCAACGACACTCGCCCAAAACATTTTAAAGAACCTCGAACCATCATCGGGAAGCAACTCAGGCCGAAGTCCAACCGGGGCCACTATACAGCGAAACATCTCCCAAGCCGGGTTACTGCGGCTTCGGGTTCGCATGGTGAGAAACCATGAGCCACCGACCGTCCGACTGCTTTTCGAAGACGTTGGTTGCAAGGTAGTCGCCCTTCACGACCTCACCGGTCTTAAATTTCAGTTGCCCAGTCTCAAGAACTGCCTCCCAGGCGACATTGCCGTTGAGGTGAATAAAATCTTCGACCGTCGAAGCGCTTCTCGTCAAAAAAATTTTTGATGCCCTCAGCCCAAGCCTTGTTAAAGGCATCCCAACCCCCAAGATCCATTTGCGCTCGGCCCCAAGAATGTGATGTACGGCGTATGAGCCCACACCTTTTCCATAGCCTCTCCATCATCGAGCACTGACAAGGCGGCATAGAAAGCTTCACTCGCTGCTTGACGCCCTTCACGTCCGCTGCCTCTTGGGCGACCGCGCTACTCGCGGAAACAGTGATGCACAGCCCAGCTAGGGCCGATGGTGATGGGAATGAACATGCTAGTTCGGTTCATGGAATTGCTCCCTATTCGATTAAATCATCGCCTTTGGCCCCCGGCTGAGTCTGGTCAATACTTGAAGAACAAGGAACGCGCCAAGAAATCGGCGGCTCCTAACTTTTGCGGCGTCCCCGTCATAGCCGCTGTAGTCCTCAGCCCGGTCTTCGCCCCAGATTGGCGTGAACGGGAGGCGTACAAAACGAGGACCTTCAACGCCGCTCCACTGCCCCAAAAAACGTCGCTGCCCTACGGCCAGGATGCCCGATGCCAAATTCTGATGCGATCCGGTGCCATTCGAGTTAATTCGACAATCGCGATGCTAGATCAATTCGCGCTGGACGAACTTATGGGCCGCGCATGAATTGCTGAATTTCTTCAAGCGTGACCTTGCCGTTCTTGTCAGCATCTATGGCCTTAAATATTCTTGCATGTACCGATTGCACTTCATCAAGCGATAGAGCGCCATCGCCGTCGGTGTCCATCATCACGATCATCATCCGCATCATGCCGGGCCGCATCATCATGCACGGTCCACCCATGCCATGACCCATGCCGTAGCCCATCATGCCGGGTCCCCCATGCCTTGTCCCATCATGCCTTGTCCCATCATGCCCTGTCCCATCATGGGATTTGTGGGCGCTTCCTGTGCGTTCGAACTGGCGATTCCTGCAAGAACGAGTAGGGACGCAACCAAGAGCGAAGAGGAGTATTTCATCACCAGTGCTCCTTTAACGACCCGCTCCCCACTTCCAATTTATCTCACCCGGCGAGGCACACGTACGGCTAAGGATGTCGCGGTTTTCTGAGGACGTCCGCAAACCTCCGGGAACGGAAAGACATCAAGTTGAGTTCGCACCTCCCCCAGAGTAGTGAACCCCGCCTAAGTTATTGATATATAGATCAACTGTACGACCTAAATTTAGGCGAAAATGTGCAAGGACGCCGGGCGCGGATTAGGCGCAAGTTCATGTCGCTTCTCGGCGGCGCGGTTTGCCAAAGAGCGACAGCCATGCTTGGACAGTCCGACCCAGAACACATTCCGCGTGAGGTAGCCTGAACACCAGAAGTCGCGCGAATTGCCTCGGCCAGAGGCGTTGTAACGACGAACACATAGTGACGTGGCCCGAGATCCGGAATCGGAGACGGAGTTCATGACAGGTGCCGAGCAGGCCCCCTTAGAATTGGCTGGACGGCTCGCCCTTGCGCTCGGCTTGGCGGTGTTCCTCGGTCTCGCATTTGAGGAGGTATACAAGCGCCAAGAGCGGTCAAGCCCTGGTGGGGTACGAACATTTCCAATGCTCGCCGTCTCCGGTGCAATGCTCTACCTGATCGAGCCACAGCACGCGCTCGCATTCATTGGTGGGCTATTGGCGTTGGCACTATGGCTCCACGCCTATCTGCGCAATGCGCCGCCCGACCCCAGCGCGACTAGCCTCATGATACCCGCCTCAAATTTGCTCGCATATGTCATCGGGCCAGTCGCCCTTACACAACCGCCCTGGATGGTCGTTGCCGTTTCGGTGACTGCCGTTATCCTCCTCGGTACTCGCGAGCAGCTTCACGGGCTCGTTCATGTGGTTGCTCAGAATGAACTTCTGACCCTAGGCAAGTTCCTGGTTCTGGTCGGTATCATCCTTCCGCTTGTTCCTAACCATCCGGTGACGGCGGCGACTCCTCTCACGCCTTATCATGTTTGGTTGGCGGTGGTAGCCGTCTGCTCGCTATCTTATCTAAGCTACCTGTTGCAGAAGTACGTATCCGCACCAAACGCCGCGCTGCTGCCAGCAATTCTAGGTGGACTATACTCATCGACAGCTACAACAGTCACTCTCGCGAAACGACAGCGGGAGGTCGGCCTTGCTCGCTCTGACCTCACAGCAGGGATCGTTGCCGCAACGG
The DNA here is from genome assembly GCA_963744915.1 of uncultured Alphaproteobacteria bacterium. Taxonomy (GTDB): domain Bacteria; phylum Pseudomonadota; class Alphaproteobacteria; order Rhizobiales; family Aestuariivirgaceae; genus DATAFF01. The sequence goes on along the minus strand of CAVUUY010000010.1, from coordinate 283,545 downwards.
CCGTCATGTACCTACGGCTGGGCATAGTCATAGCTCTCTTCGATGTGCACTTGGCCTGGGCTCTCGCGCCGGCATTGGGTACATTGTTCGCTCTTGGTGCCGCGATGGCAGCATACGAGTGGCGAAGGATCGTGGAACGGCAGCCTGGGGCGAACCTCAGTGTTCCCGCCATCAATCCACTGCAAATACCTACAGCATTCATCTTTGCTGCCATCTTTGTCATCATCTCCGTAGTCGCGGCATGGGTCCGCGGGACGTATGGCCAGACTGGTGTACTGGCCATGGCAGCTGCCGTAGGAGCCACCGACATCGATCCGTTCGTAATCAATATCGCGCAAGGGGGAGTGAGCGGCTTATCTGTCACCACGCTGGCTGCCGCCGTCCTGATAGCGGCATCTTCAAACAATATCGCGAAAGCGATTTATGCGCTCGGATTCGGGGGAGTGAAATCTTCGCGTCGTGCGGCTTGGATGCTGTTCGTTTTGGCCATACTGGGATTCGCTGCGCCGCGGCTGTTCACATCCTGCCGCTGACGTCGCCGTTCGCTTCTCAATCCAGCCGAGCCGCCTCAACTCTCGCCCCGATCCTCGCCAGAAACTGTTTCGCCGCTTCCTCTCCCTGCAGCAAAGCAAGTGAGCGGATGATGCGGCTGACCCGAAGGTGGTTGTGAGCGGCGTAGCGAATCCAGTGATTGCTGCGTTGATAGAACCCGCTCATCATCTGCACTGCCCTTTTTGAGATTCTCCTGACTGCCGAGCTTTCCCGAATTGCCGTGATCTCAGCCGGGGTCAAGATCGGTGATTGGGCCTGAGCACGACTCGGTTCAGGGAGAGCAAACAGCCATTGAATGAAATCATGACGCCAGGAATACGGGGATGAAGTCTTCGTTATCACCGACGATAATTGCGGGCGAGAGTTGGTGCAAGTCGCAATTCACCCCGAAGATGCCCGCGAGCTGGTGAATATACTTCGCTGTCGGCTGAACGCGAGCTACTGACGGGTACAGCGGCAATCGAGCCTCAGTTATCTTCAAAACCGCCAAAAAAGGGAAAGCCGAACCCAGGTGGTGAATTGCCGAGCCGTGGATCACCATACCATGGTGGAGTTCGGTCCATCTGCTGAACGCCGCATGGCCCGGCAAGAGGACCATCCCTGCGAAAACGGCGACATTCGGCTGACATCCTTCTCGATGCACTTTTGGCAGCATCCTTGTGAGCAGGCCGAGTGGCTTGCATTCGACGGGGCGTTGGCAGCGTGATTCCCGCTATGACCTTGCTACTTTTCTGACTTCTAGCTGCTTTCCGCCTCTCAAGCATGGTCGAGTCAGATGTGACCTCTCTTGCCTTTGGACTGTCCAGTCTTGAACGGGTGGAGATAGCGCCGGTGCTGCCCTGGTCAGCTTCCGGTTTGTTCGAGGCGAATATCTCGATTTGGCTTGTGGTCTCAGGTGTCCTCACACCAGTCTTGTTCTGGGTAATGGCGGACAGTTGGCGCTTGCGGTCTATGCCGGCTTCGAGAAGGGCCGACGACTCCCTGTTAGAAATAGCAGCGGCATGCGTAAGTTTGCGGAGATTGTTTCGCGCCGCCGAGCTGCCTTTCCGAAGCGCCTTGGCGTAGAGTTCGATGGCGGTTTTTGTGTCTGCCGACGTGCCCCAACCCATCTCATACATTTGGCCAAGGTTGTTGATCGCTTCGGCGTCACCCGCCCGTGCCGCCAAACTGAACAGATCAAATGCCTCGACCAGATCGCGATCCACGCCAACGCTGTTGAGAAGCATCATGCCAAGACTGTTGAGGCCCCTCGCATCGTCTTTCGCTTTCTGCCGACGGTACTGGCTGCGGACTCTCGGGGCTTCCTTAAATTCCGAAATCTGCTGCAGGTCGGTACGCAAGGGCAAAGGTGTGAGGGACTGCTTCTTCGGGCCTTCGACTTCGCCTTGTGAGATGGTCACAGCTTCATTGGGAACCGTCGGCTCAATGCTGGTTCTCTGCTCTCCTATCAAGGCAGCAATCGTCGCAAATAGAATGCAGGCGAAAGCTGCAATTCCAACAATCCTTTGCATCTATCCGCACTCGAACGATACCAGCCGAATAGCTGCTTGACCTGGCTGTGTGGCCACGACCAGATCAAGAGGTCTATCGACGATGATAATCCCTGTGCCGAATTCCCACGATCAAGAAGTCCGCGATGGGTTGCTCGTTCGCTTGGGTTTGTGCTGCCTTTGCTTCCGCCGTCGACCCTCTTACCCAAACCCGCGCTGTCGCCGTTCGCTTCTCAATCCAGCCGAGCCGCCTCAACTCTCTCCCCGATCCTCGCCAGAAACTGTTTTGCCGCTTCCTCTCCCTGCAAACAAAGCAAGTGAGCGGATGATGCGGCTGACCCGAAGGTGGTTGTGAGCGGCATCATCCATTCAACAGCAACTCGTCAAAACACCCTCTTGTACTGGTTATTGAAGCCCGTCATCGCCATCACCGGGTCGTCTGTCTTTGCTTCCACTGTCGACCCTCTTACCCCAACCCCGCGCTGTCGCCGTTCGCTTCTCAATCCAGCCGTTCGCCTCAACTTTCCTGTGCTGCCGAACTTTCCCGAATTGCCGTGATCTCAGCCGGGGTCAAGATCCATGAGGGGTTCCGTGCTCTGTCCTTTCCCTTCGCTTTATCGGTCTGCTGTCACTATGGATTTCATCATGAATAGTGATTTGGTTCGTGATCACCCAGCCCGTCATTACCTCCCCCTAAATTACCAAGATCTCTGTCATCCCGCATGTATTTGAAAAACAGTTTTGATCTGAGGGTGATGTCGGTACCGCACAAAGGAACTGGAGCCGGTGTGGTCAAAAGAATGCACGGCCAACGGCGTAACTGTTTGGGTTCAGGGAAGAGCAAACGCGGCTTGGGTGTGTTCGAGTTCCTGATCATCGAAGCCCAACACCCCATCGACCATCTGCCCCATCTCTCCACCAGCTTCGAGAATGAGAGGATTGGCAGGGGGTCGGAGTGTCGGGAAAACAGTTATGGCTTCAGGAGTTCGAAAGACCCGGCTGCCCCGATCATCTCTTTGTTGTCGCCATGATCTGTTTTCCAAATCCAAGGCGAGAGCGTGTTTGACTCGCGGCAGATCTCACAGAGGGGAGTGACGGAGTGACCAACATGACCAACTTTCCAATAAAGATTCTAAAGTCACCAAACACCAGAATCTTTTTGGAGATCTTTATAGAAAGTCGGTCATTGTTGGTTATTGGTCATCCCCCTGTGGCTTACGGTTGACCGAGTGCCCTGGCGAGAAAGTTTTGCGCCCCTGCCTTGACCCAGACCCTTGCTGAGGAGGTTTTGCGCCCTCGCTCCCAACCAAGTCTCGTTAGGATCTTCGTGACCCGGTTCTGATCGCCCCTCGTATGCTTTGAGAGCCGGGAACCAAATTCTGAGAACTCGCAGCTATTCCCATAGATATGATCCAGGATGATGCCGACAGTCACCTTCGGCAATCCTTCCACATAGACCCGAATTGGTTCTTCCCATGGGTCTTCATCATATCTTTCCGCCTGTTCAGATCCTGCCAAACATCTCAAATTCTCATCATCCAGATGCCAACACTCCCCAGCCTCGAATTCTACCTGCGCCTCTCCCCATAACTGATCTCGATCCCGACGTAGCCCATCAACATCGACCTTGTTCACCTTCACTGGCCAGATCCGCCTATCACCCGTTTCATCCTTCAAATAGGCGGTTTGGTTCGTCGTGCCCGCAAACACACACTGACGCGGGTAGGAGATCTCGTTCTCGCCATAAGGAGGTCGAAATCTCTCATCTGTTCTGGTGAGGAAAGCCTTGACGATCTCAACCTCACTCCTGTGGATCTGACATAGCTCCGCAAGCTCGATGATCCATTTCCCGAACAGGTGGAGAGCAGCATCCTTCATTCGGAGATCACCCGGAAGGCTGTCGGAAAACCACTCGCCACCCAGAATCGATAGTGCTGTTGATTTTCCGATACCCTGCTCTCCCTCCATCATAAGAACATGGTCAGCCTTACAACCCGGCCTGGCCGCCTTCCCCGCTTCCCTACTGCGCCCGCTTGCTCCCCCTGCCCCGGCGCACCCGGCCTAGGGCAGCGAGGCCGTAAGCAACCTGGCGCCGGCGCGGTTTCTCCGGTATCGCACCATCGCGCCAACCGGATCGGCCGCACGTCTCTTCTCGAGGAGCGCTCGTGTGGTCGATCCGGCCTTTTCGTTCCGATCCGGGGCCAAAACGGGGCCAAATTGCATTTTCGCGGTCACAGAGATATCCAGGGCTGAAGGGATAACTTATTGATTTTGTTTGGTGCGGGCGGTGGGAGTTGAACCCACACTCCAGTTATGGAAGCGGATTTTAAGTTCGAGGGATTTCGAGGAAAGTCAGAGGGTACTCTGACAGAAACGGTCAAATAGGTGCCATTGCAAAACAATGGCTTACGACCAATGTCAGAATAAGACCAGGGGCCGCTATGGCACCCATACGCTGATTGCGTGGTGATGGCAGTTCATATATCGACACTTTTCGGGACTACCAGCGATACCAACCGCCTGACAGCCATCCCGCATCAATCGGGCCGTAGGCCCTCAACTGACGAAGACCTTTTAAAGCGGAATTGATCAATAAATTGGCGTATCCCTTTGCGCTTTATGAAGCCGGTCCACCAGTGCGACGCCAGCATCGGGTTGCGACTTCCGAACTTCGACTTCGCGTTTCCGCCCCTTTATAGAGACCGACTGAGTCCGTCCGAATTCGCCGATACCGGCATCGTCGATGGTCTTGATGTCGGCAATAATTTCACCTGCTTCTGCTAAAGAACAGAGCCGCGCCGCAACGTTCACGCTATCCCCTACAACCGTGTAGTCGAGCCTGTCGGCGACTCCGATGGTTCCCGCCACGACGGGGCCACTGAAGAGACCGATACCAATTCCACATTCAAAGCCTTCGGTGGTGATTGCGTCTTGGATAGCGAAGGCTGCGCCCACCGCACTGCGGGCTCTCGCTTCTCCTTCGAAACGAGCCAGCACCGCATCCCCGATAATCTTGTCCACATCGCCGCCGTGTGATTCCAAGATTTCAACTTGTAGGCCGATGATCCGATTGAGGAAAGCTATGACTTCTGTGGGAGGGCGACCTTCTGAAAATGCCGTGAAGTTTCGGATGTCCGAGTAGTACAGGGTGAGTTCTACTGCCTCGCTTGGGATATTTTTTCCGCTGCGTGTTTGCAAACTGGCCACCGCCCGTCGGGAAACCAGCTTCTCTAGCCGATTTCGCAGATCAACGATGATGCTGGTACGACGGTCGATATCTGACTGAGCACGCCCGACTAGCCAAGCCAAGGCACCAAGCATCGACAAAAGCAGTGCAGACGGGATAAGGACTGCCGGTCGGGACACACGCCATAAGAGGGAGTCGAGATTGGAGACAGGCTCATAAAGCTCGAACACTGCTGACACCCTATCCTCGTAGCGATAGGGCACGTAGACCTCGTAGGCTGCTCCCTGCACAACGTCCTGCTCAATGAGAACGGAACCAAGCCCCAAAGACAGAGCGTTCCGGAGGGCTGGCTTGTCCTCAACGGCACCGATCTCCTTTTCTTCCGTCGCATAGACGGTTAGGCGTTCTGTATTATACACCTTTAAGGTGTTGATATGGGCCTCGCGCTGCTCTTTAGCAAACGCAGCAGCGAGTTGCATTTTGTCTGCGTCCGACAGTCGGTCACCCTTGAGCATACGTTGCCAAGCATCCGGCACGGTCCCCGCCACACCTTCGGCCATGGCTTGAGCTTGGCGGGTAGCTAACTGGAGATAGACCTCCATCGTCGCTGATCTCACGGCTTGCAAAGTACCGAGGACAAGCACAATCACAAACAGCACAAGTGCAGGCAGAACACCAATGTAGAACGAACGTTTGAGCGGAAAGGGGCGATCAGCCGATATATCATGCGGCGTCGGAGTCTGTTCCGTTTTCCTGGGTCAAGTCCTTCATCCAGTGATCATAGCCTAACAACTTCTGTTTAGTGGGCGCAGGATTCACACCTTCACTTTTTGGAAGCGGATTTTAAGTTGGCGGGCGAGTCAGCGGAGTCAACGCACATTCTGACATTGTCGCCGCTATCCGGACCGTGACATATCAATCACTTACATATCGTGCCAGAATAAATCTTCGTCGGAAAGCCGAGACGAAGATCCCCATCGACGCATTGGCACCACGCGTGCGTTTAGCCGCGCTAGCTGACTTGATCTAGGTCAATGATAGGTTTTCGTCACCAAACGAGGATGGCCGCCTGCTAGTCCCCAAGCAGATCTTATGAGGCGCCGTTGCGCAGCGTGTGTCGAAGAGATAGAGGCGTTCCCGGGCCATTGGAAACTCACATGAACCGGAATACGACGTAGAGCGCGAGCACGACGGCCGCGGCGATCACCGCATATTTGAGCACGATGTAATAAAGCCAGTGCTTGGGAAACGGCGTGTCAGGCTTGGTCATCGTGTGATCCTCCAGAACTCGCCAAAAGGATTATTGAATACCTCCTCGCCGCGCTACCACGCCAAAAAAGTCCTGCAACGAAGCCCCGATACCGCCGCAGTCTGAGAGATCGGATTCCCCTCCCGATCTCCCCAAGGCCCCTGAGCTTCCCCGCATCAGGGGCCTTTACTTTATTGGTGCACCCTCTGCCATAGACCTCGAAGCACGTCCAGCACCGCCCCTCACCAAGGATACTCGCGGCCATCGTGATTGAAGAACTTCCCGGATTGGGCTTGCCCCAGCTTCCCGATCAGTCGTCTCATTGCCGTTACACTCTCGGTGGGAGTCAGAGTGGCATTCGGCCCGCCCATATCAGTTTTGACCCAACCCGGATTGATAACAACGGAAGTGATGCCACGAGGTGCAAGATCAATGGATACGGTTCGCATCACCATGTTCACCGCCGCTTTCGAACTGCGATAAGGGATCGAGCCGCCTGACGTGTTGTCGGTGATCGATCCCATGCCGCTGGTAATGGTCACGACCAGCTTGCGTTCGCTGCGAGCCAAATGATCGACGAATACTTCAGTGACCCGCAGTGGCCCCATCGTGTTGACGTTCAGAACCTCCCTCCAGGACTCATAATCGACGTTGCCTGTTTTCTGGTCGCGCTTGCCACCTATTCCGGCGCTGTTGATTACAATATCTATCGGTTCCTCTATCTGTGTCGCCGCTTGCCTGACGCTTTCCAGGTTTGTCACGTCAAGGGCGAATGATCCTGACCACGCCAGTGTTCGCCAGTTCTTGGAGAGCAGTGGCGGCGATCGGATGTCGGCAGGTTGCGAATACCCGCCAACCATCGGCACCATATTGTCGTGCGAACTCGAAGCCCAGACCTCGATTGGCACCGGTGATGAGGATTGATGGCATGATGGCCTCCTCAATTTCATCAAACGAGCCATTCCCTAGCCGAAACCGACCTTCCCAAATAGGGCGGAAATTGCCAGTGAGTGCCGTTCAAACAAGTTCCCCTCGAAAACACTCCTCCTTACCAAGGGAGTGCTCTACCGGGAAATCCGCAGAAATCCGCCAATCCTGATCGAGCTTATAGGTGGAGAGGAAGAGTGCGACGCCCGGCACCGGGGTGTTACAGTTCGTGCCAGCGAATTGATCTAAGCAGCCATCAAGCACATGGCTCTTCGGTAATTGCCCAGTAAAGCTTCTCGGCGGCCCGGGAAGACCGCCGATGTGATCACTCGAACTGCGCTCTCACGTACGGAGACCGTTCGGTGACGTTTAGTAGGACCAACGAATGCAAGCGCCTCCATGCCACCGTACACACCTGCGGACCCGGCGAGCGGTCCTGCGGACCCCGCGAGCGGTAGTATTTCGCACGCAAACACCACGAATTCGCTGAAAACCGATGCCGCATCCCGCGCGAACTTGCGTGATCATGCCATCCGGTTGATGAAGCGGTGCGAGTGGCATGAGCGGCGCGGCTTGCACAGATGTTGCGATTGTCAACGCCAAGGCAACTCCGAAAGCCGGAAACAACGATTTAAGCATGGTCTCTTTCTCCGGTTGAAGAAATACGCCAGAGGTTTTTGCTCCGTAAAAACCCCACGATACTCTTAGGAGCCACATTGCCGAGCGTTGGCCACGCTCTTACAATTTGGTAAGCTAAATGCAGGTTCGTGGGCAACGACCATGTGCTTACAGGCAGAGAGCGGCGATCAAGAACGCTACATGCCTCGATCATAAGATCAATTCGGGCCAACGTAGGCTGTCAGGTGATCCGATCCGAAATCGCCAGCGGTGGCAATCGCACCGGTAGGACAGAACTCACGACCATTCTCGATTTTCTCAGGCCCGGCGATATTGTGACCGTGGTTCGATTGGACCGGCTGGCAAGATCGGCACGAGATGTGTTCAACATCATCCATGACATCCATGAACGCGGCGCATCTCTCCGAGTATTGGAACCGGCAATTTCGACGGATGGCCCCCTCGGCAAGACAATCCTCGGAGTGCTGGGCATGGTGAGCGAGATGGAGTTGACTTTTATCCATGAGCGGCAATGTTCTGGAATAGAGGCGGCCAAGCTCAAAGGAGTTTATCGGGGACGCCCAATAACCCTGGACCACGAAAAAATCAGAGAACTGAAAGCACAAGGGATGGGGGTGACCGAGATCGCTGAAGCGGTAGGTTGTTCACGAGGCGCGGTTTACAAAATTCTGCGGCAAGGACAAAGCGAATCTTCGAGGCCTGCGCAGTACTGAGTGCCGCGCGGACTGTCGGAGACTACTACCGGCAGGTCGGCCCGGAGGCGATGAATGCCGCGATCAAGAAGTACCCACGCTATGGATTGCCGTGACCCTCTGCACGGCCGATGAGCCTGACATCGGTTTTCAGTTTGGCATTACTGGTCAAGTTGCAAGAGACTCAAGGACTAATGGGACGGTGACGAAGACAAGAACGACTCCTGCCCACTCGTTGTCCATGGCAAGCAGCGCTCCTGCTGTAACGAGGCTCACGATCAGACTCCACCCCAAGATGTATTCGGTAGCGGTTTCTTCCCTCAGAGTTACCTTGTTTTGTGGTAAATCCATTTTGATACTGCTCACGTTCTTCGTTCCACATCGGCTTCGCTTCCATTTTCCTGGCTTTGCCCAGATTGAGTATCGCGTGAATTGTTTTCGATCTGTGCCGGCCAGCGGTCCCTTGAAAATGACTGGATAGACTGGGCAGAGTCCTAAAGCCGAGTCCGAAAAATTTTGAAAAACCCTAAAACGGCGTAAGCTTGGCATATGCTTTCGCAATCCTTCAGCTTCGGGCGGTTTCGGTTTGACGCCGAAAGAAATGTGCTGACGCGCAACGATGTCCCGGTGCCTATTGGGCATCGGGCTACGGTGTTGTTGCTGGTACTGCTCAAAGAGCATGGCAAGGCTGTAAAGCGGGCCGATCTTATGGAGGCGGTTTGGCCCGGTTTGACGCTTGAAGATAGCAACCTTTCAGTCCAGATCGCATCGCTTCGTAAGGCCTTGGGAAAGTCGGCTGCGAGCGAGGAGTGGATAGCTACTGTTCCTCGCTTGGGTTACAGGTTCGTAGGGGAGGTGAAAGTAAGCGGCGGCGGCACCTCCGCCCTATCGCCTGACAGTCAGCAAATACTGAAAGAACACCCATCAATCGCTGTGCTCCCGTTTGCCAACCTTAGCGCCGATCCGGATCAAGAGTACTTCGCGGACGGACTTGCCGACGATATTATCACCGGTCTTTCACGCCTTCGCTGGTTGTTGGTCATCGCACGTAATTCGTCGTTCACCTATCGCGAGAGAAGCGTCGAAATTCGTCAGATCGGCCATGAACTCGGAGCGCGCTACATCTTGGATGGAAGCGTGCGCCGCTTGGGAAACCACGTGCGGGTTTCAGCCCAAATGATTGAAGCGTCAACGGGCGTACAGATGTGGTCCGAACGGTACGATAGTGAGGTCGCCAACATCTTTGCTCTGCAAGATCAGATCACTCAAAGTGTGGTTGCGTCCATAGAGCCTCACCTTTATGCCGCTGAAGGATTCAGATGGCAATCCAAAGCGCCAGAAAGCCTTGACGCATGGGGCCTTGTGATGCGGGCCATGCCTTACATTTGGACTTGGAAAGCGGCTGACAATGAGACAGCAATCGACTATCTAAAGCGCGCTGCCCAGATCGATCCTGGATACGCACGGGCGAACAGTCTGCTTGCGTGGGCGCACGCGGCTCGCCTCCATACGGGATGGTCTTCGGTTCGCGAGTTGCTTTCGCTCGCTCTCTCATATGCACGCCTTGGCGTTCAACAAGATGGTGATGACCCATGGGGTCACTTGGCGCTGGGGTTCAGCCATTCCATGCTGCGTGAGCCAAAACTGGCGATCGATGAGCTTACTGCATCAATCGAGATAAACCCGAATTTTGCGTTCGGACACGCTATGCTCGGTTTGGCTTTGGGTTATTCGGGAGAGTTCTGAAAGGGGACTTAATCATCTATCTCTTGCTATGCGGCTGAGCCCACGCGATCCACAACAAGCCCGATATCTTTCCTGCACGGGCCTGTGCCATCTAGTTGCCAGACGATTTGAAGAGGCCGTCCAATTTGAGCGACGCGCCGTTCAACTTCGCCCACATTTCTTGGGAGCGTGGCGAAGCCTCGCTGCGGCGGCAGCTCTTGCCGGCGATGTTGAGGCTGCCAAAGCGGCTCTGGCTGAAGCCCGGCGTCTGCAGCCTGACCTTTCCCTCGCTTGGATTGAAGAGCATATCCCAATTGTCCATGCGCGGGATCGAAACATGTATATCGACGGACTTAGAGCAGCGGGTCTCCTGTGACATAATGTGCCCTGCTATTTTACGGAGGGTTACGGTTGAAAAAAATTTGGGCATTCGTTTTGCCTTCATCCCCGCTGCGCTCCTGGCGTCCGCAGTTGTGATAGGGCAAGAGAGTCCGCGATTACTCCGCCTTGAGGCTACGATCCCCATAGACGCAGCGAATATGGCGTATGGTTACGATTTGCTTTGGGCGATGAGCAAAGGTCGGATGGTCCGCATCAATTCGGCATGTCCGGCATCAGCACTCATTGGACAGAACCGATGAGATAAGGAAAGGAGGATTTCTGGCTCATCGTAGCCATACGGGGAGCGCAGAATGAGAGTTCCGCTTGCGATCTGGTTCTTATGGGTTGGTGGCCAGCCTGCCTGCGGCCGCGGAACCGTTCATCAGTTACAAGGACTGTCATGGCGAGAAGCGCGAGGTCTGCAACCAGCACCTGGAGTTCACTATTTTTGAAGGTTGCACCAACTCCGCTGTCAGTGATCAAGGGGACGTAAATCTCGCCGTCGAGCGTGCGGACGCGAGGCGGCGTGACCATGCCATACAGCCGGAATCGCCCGCTCTCGGCGATGCAAATCACCCTGCTCGCGGCCATCTCGGACGGCCGTTCGACAAGACGCTCGTCGGCCTCTACAACCGCGGCCTCGTCCTTCCTGCTCGGTTCGCTACCTCGCCGACCCTTGGACTTCGCCAAAAACTTAGACTGAGCCTCGCTGCCACCAATCCCAAAACCTTGCCGACGCGACGGTGAGCACGCCGATGCCAATTATCGCCAGCCCCATCTCCAAAAGTTTGGGGCTTTGGCTGAAAAGATAGATCCAAAGACCAACGGCGCTCAGCAACAGGCCCGAAAAAATTATCAGCCTCCCACGATCTGCTGAAACTTCCGCTTCTTGCTTGAGCCGGAGATGTGAGGTTTGTTCCTGTCATTGTTTTGCCCTTGCGCCATTCGAGAATGCGGCAAATGCTGCTGGTGTCGCTATCGTCGAGAGAAGCCACCGGCCTGACTATCGATGGTTGGCATACCTGCCGAGATCGTCTTCCCCGGTCACCTACCTGCCGGATTGTCGTCATTCCTGGGCATGGTCGGAGTGGTAGGATATCGCCATTCCCGGTGGTGATCTGACTGCCGGAACCTTTCACAGCTCACGCGTTATCTGCGCAAGCGTCGGATTCAGTGAGCAGGTGAGGTTTGCGGAGATGCCGATCACGGAAAAGATCAAGGAGATTGCGGAGAAGGCGACCGGCTGGGCTCGGCCATCCGGCGAGCAGCTCGCGAAGCTCGTGCGGGAGCGCAAGGCCAACAGCTTCCGCTTCAAGGATGACGGGATCGTTCCCAACCATCCGAAATGGCCGCTCATCCTCTATCGCGGCGCAGTCGTATTGCCGGACGCGTTCGATCCGTCCGCGGTGTTCGAGGAGCTGTTCGCCGGCAATGACTGGGGCCAGTCGTGGCGCAACGGCATCTATGATTTCATTCACTACCATTCGCAGATCCACGAGGTGCTCGGCATCGCCCGCGGCGAGGCACAGGTGCAGTTCGGCGGCCTGAACGGGCGCAAGCTCATGGTGAAGGCGGGCGATGTGGCAATCCTGCCGGCAGGCACCGGTCACCAGCGTCTGGCAGCCAGCGGCGATTTGCTGGTGGTCGGCGCCTATCCGCCATCCGGCACCTTCGATCTATGCCGGACGAGCGAGGATCATGAGCGCGCAGTCAAGACCATTCCAAAGGTCGCAAAGCCGCACCAGGATCCGGTCTATGGCAGAGAGGGCCCGCTGCTCGCGGCGTGGATGTGAGCCGGTACCGTGGGTATTCCTGGCCACCGATGCTCCGAGTTACATGTCCGGACCGAACCTGCTGCGCGCGAAAACTGGCCGGGAAAGGCGTGATCTTGGCGACGGCCGGGGGGGTCGCGAAGAGCGGCAGGATCGGCAATGCCGCAGAATGGACAACGCCGAGGGCGATGTGACGCAACGTGGGTGAGTCCCCCACTTTTTTGTGTGTTCTTGCCATAAAGGGAGCATAGCACCAGATTGGGGCGCATCCAGTCGTCGTTCTTTGGAGGAGCCTGATGAAACCCGTTTTGCCAGATATCCTTCAACGCTATTTCGCGGCACAAAACGCGCATGACATAGAAGCGCTGGTAGCCTGCTTTGCGCCGGATGCCGTCGTGCGAGATGAAGGCAAGGACATTATCGGAATGCAGGCGATCCGCACCTGGAAGATCGAGACTAGCGCCAAATATCGCATCACGGCCGAGCCGCTCGAAAGCCGCGCTGAAGCCGACAGGACGATCGTCGTCGTCATGGTCTCGGGTACATTCCCCGGCAGCCCGGCGAAGCTGACGTACCGCTTCGGTTTCTCCATCGATGGCCGCATCAATGCCCTGGAAATCCGGTGACGAACCCGCAATGACGCGATATTGCCGCCGAGGGCAGCAGCAACGGGCAGCCTGGACTGCCCTGCGTGCGATCGGCACTTCGCTATGTCACCAGACATCACGGCATCACGCTGTTCGCCAGCTCCACTAGGCGACATCAGCGCGCGCTGAACCGAGGGAAGATCAGGCGATGTTATCAATGCAAGAAGCTGTTCGCGGCCTACCGCAGCGACACCAGATTTTGTTCGCCTCGCTGTGGCCTGTGTACCGGTGCGGGGTGAATGGTTATTGGGGCGCAGCACCACGATGGAAGGCAAAGCAGATGATCACTAAGACGTGCCCACACTGCCAGCAGCAGTTTGAAACTGATCTAAAGATCAAGCAATCTGTCGGAAGCAGCGAGCGCACACCAAGCAACGCATGAAGCACGCTGCACAAGCTGCTACAGAACAATCGGTCCAGCCTACCAAGTAAAAGGGCGGCGTGTTGGCTCGCCGGTTCTACTCTTTGGCCCAAATCACTTTTTCAGTATTTTCAAGGCCATTTCATCCACCTTGCTGTTGACGAAGCCGAGGAAGGCGGAATCCAGCCCGTCAGCGGTCTCACGGCCGAAAAGATCGCAAAAGTTCTGACACGTCCTGACGCGACGGAAGTCATTTTGTCGCCCCATTGCGCCTCCCTATACGCGGCCTCCGTTCATCGCGATGCGCCTTGTGCATGCGATCGGTAGAGCAACCTCGTAACCAATAGAGTGATGATGAAGAAGAAACTCGTTGCTGTGCTTGCGCTCCTCGCCACAGTTGTTCTCTTCTCGCAATCGTCCGCGCAGGCACGCGGGCATCATTATCGGCATGGCGCCAAACACGCGCACGCCGCGCGCAGCCATCATCGGTATGGTTATCGCGCGCACCGCTTTGCGCGGCGCAACGGAGTGCGGGTCGCACGCTCCGGCGGACGCCCGTCCGCGTGGTGCGGCTGGTGGCTCGGCAATCATCTCGGCATGAACAAGCGCGATCTTTGGCTTGCGCGTAACTGGGCGTCGGTCGGCTCGAATGCCGGACGCCCCGGCATTGGTGTTGTCGTCGTGTGGCGCCATCACGTCGGCGTCATCACCGGGCGTTCCGGCTCGGGTTGGATCGTGAAAAGCGGCAATGACGGAAATCGTGTGCGCGAGCGCGTGCGCTCGATCTCCGGCGCGATCGCGTTCCGTCATGTCGGCCTCAGCGCGAAATGAACTGCACGCGATCTAATTGAGTTCACCACGTCCTACAGGGGAATACCCCTTCGGAAGACTGGTAGCTGACAAGTCCGGACCGGCGGGGGTAGTCGCAGGCAGAATTAATTTCTACGAACTTTGTAAATTCTCGACAACATTCCTAGACATAGTGCAGAATTACCACGGCAGGCTGCCCCAATGCCACGAACTGGATGCCAACCAATGGGGGAAACTCGCCTGACCGCGTTGCAATTTTGCAAATTGGGCTAGCATCTGAAACGTGACTAGAAAATGGCACACCGGGAGGAAAGGGGGCCGGCGATCACGTTGGCGCTTGTTTCATATTAGAAGCAGCGGAGGGGAAGGAATGAATCGTATGATGGTAGCGGTTGCCCTGGCGACGCTCGTGGCTGAAATTGCCCAAGCCCGCCAGGCAGCGCAGCAGGCACAGACCGCTGAAGCGTTCAGGGCCGCCACCCAGAACAACAGCATGACTTGCACCACAGACCCGAACTACGGCGGCCAAATCCGCACCGTCTGCCAGTGAAGTAGGGCGGATGAACCAGAGAGCAAAGTGATGACACCGACAATCGAACCGGACCCGTGGGCAACGGGTATGATGCACTCGATCATGCCATGGTATGACGGTAACGGCCTGTTCGTGCTCGTGACGCTCGCGGCTTACTTCCTCCCTTGGATCATTGCGTCGCTGAAGGGGCATGTCGATAGGACGGCCATCGGTCTGCTCAACCTGCTCCTCGGTTGGACGTTCGTGTTCTGGGTTGTGGCCCTCGTCTGGACGTTCGTAGACCGCGGGCCGGGAAGGATCAGGGTAAGGCCATAGCCCGTAATTCCCTGCCGGCAAGGGAGGAACGGGCTGGCCATGTGTTGGCCTGTTTTATTCAGGGTGTCCCTGGTGGTGCCTCGTCGTCATTCTGCGACGCGAAGCCAACCGGGCCGGTTAGTTTGGGACTAAGTTCTAGAGCAGCTCGAAGCTTGTCAGCAGCTTCGATTGCAGAAGGTGCGAGATCGTCGGGTGACGCGCTGGTGTTCCGAGCGAGTACCAAGCCGGATTGTGGTCGTCCCGAACCTCTCCCACCGTGACCCTACCGCAAGGGCTGGAGTAATCGGCCCTCAAGAGAACTCCCGTGAGTGCTCGTCGGTTCCTATAAGTGCTATGATAATGCGGTCATCACTGTGGGAGAACCAAGATGTCCGACACAGAAAGTAACAAGAAACTTCTCAAGGAAGCCTATGCTCGCTGGAGTTCAAGCAAAGGAGCCAGCGTCGGCGATTGGATGGCACTAGCTGATGATGACATTTCCTTTGGTTCGTTGGCTGAAGGGGCAGAGGCGGTATCTTTCACCGCTCCAATACGCGGGAAAGAAGCTCTGAGGGCTTATTTTGACGGTTTGCTCGGAGCTTGGACCATGATCAACTACACCGTAGACGAATACATCGCTGAAGGTGACAGCGTCGTCGCTGTCGGCGCCACCTCTTGGAAGAACAAACACACCGGCAAGACCTTCGACACCAGGAAGGTAGATGTTTGGAAATTCCGAAACAGGAAGGCGGTGGAATTTTACGAGTACTACGACACCGCAAAAGTCACTGCGGCTGCATCATAGCCATGGCGCTGCTCCACATGGTGAGCACGTGGCAATCATCCTCGGAGATGTCAGTCAACTATCCCTTCATACGACGAGTCTCCAGTCTCTTTTCCCGTAGGTGCGTTTAACCCTCACTTCCGCGATCACCATGGATAATCCCGACCATCATGGTTGAAGAACCGACCAGTCTGAGCCGGTTCAAGCACCCGCGATGCGATGCTGATTTCTGATGAAAGTCCGCATTCCGTCGATGCGGATCGATGACCGACTAGCCGACTACCTCGTTCTGGGCCCAGTTCCAGGTAATGACCTGCCGTTCGAATACCACCCTCTCGGTGGCGGTGGCGAGACAGGATCGGCCAGCCGAACCAACAGGAAGATGGCGTGAGAATGAGCAGCGATACGCAATCACCATCATGCGCATCACGGCTTTACGATACGATGCTGAGGGAAATTTCTGCGGGTTCAACGCATTTGGTGTGAACGAACATGCCAGACACCGAAGGCAACCCTTAGGTCCATCCAGTTTGACGTATTTCCTCTGCTCGTTGCCATGCGTCCTTCGTCACTTTTGTGCCTGTGCCGAGCACGACCTCACCTTTCATTTCGATGATACGAAACGGTTCTGGTGGAAGGGGAGCACAACCAAGTGGCACGGATTTGGGCTGAGTCCATTGGGGCACGACTAGCCTCGGTGTTCTATCATTACCTTGAATGGAATGTTCGAAGTGCCCACACCAGTCGTGAAGTTCATACACCCAAATTTTGGTGCCATCTGCCTCCAGTGATCGCATTGCCGTCGTGCGATCAATACCTTCGAAAGTAACTCTAATTGGAGCCCTGAGGCGCTTGGTCAATATCCTTGCGGTGTGCTGGTTTGCGTCTATGCCGTGCTGCTCGCCTACCCAATAGGCTGCCCGGTATCCAATCCGACCGTTGAAAAACCAGTCATAGACCAACTCGGGAACACGCACCCTCAAGATAGCCCGCACACCACCCTCAAATCCCGTCTTCCTGACCAATCTACCCAGGATGATAGCCGATCCGAGAAGTTTCTATTTCGGCGATGATTTCCCGCATGAGAAGCGGGGCGACTTCATGGACTATGTCGATCTCATACAGAGACAGGATCTCAAGATCTGCGCCGATGTTTACAGAAACATCCGGTCAGGTGCCTTTGAGCATGGCTTCCTGAGATTTGGCGGCGGCGGGCTCACCGAGGAGCTCATACTGCAATCCAACGCTGGCTCGTTGCCGCGCTGAGTGAGAAAAAGGAAGCGGCGGTGAAAAACTCCGCCGCAGTCCGCGCCAGTCAATGACAAGAGGAGCAACGACTGGCGAGCCCAGGCAAGATTGCACCTCTCGTCATCCGCGGGTCCTGTTTTGGACGGAACAGGCTCAAAGCTGGCTTTTGATGGGCTCTTTGGGTGCCGGGCTGTAGCCGACAAGTTCGCTGGTCAGCTTGGCATAGGTTCCGTCAGCGATCATACCAGCGAGGGCCTTGTTGACCGCCTTGACGAGGTTGGTTTTCTCCTTCTTGAAGGGAAAACCCTTCTGGATATGACTAACATAGTCGTCGGTCATCGCCAGCGGCATCTTGGCGTTCTTGATGGCATAGGCAGCCGCGATCGAGTCAGTGATGACGGCATCGATATTGCCGTTTGCCAGGTCCTGGAGAGCATCAGACTCGGCCTTGTAGTTTTTCACATTGGCCCCCTTGTCGGTGGCGATCTTGCTCCAAGTCGAAGAGACCAATGCTCCAACGGTTTTTCCCTTCAAGTCGTCACCCGATTTTATCGAAGAATTCTGAGGTGTCACGATGCGCCCGCCGGACTCAAGCCATCCATCAGCGAAGAGCACCTGTTTTTGGCGTTCCGGCGTTATGTCCATGGCCGCACTGATCACGTCGTACTGATCGGCCATCAACCCGACAAGCAAACTGTCCCATTTGATGAGAATAGGTGTGTATTCGAGACCAAGCCGTCTCGCTACTTCCTTCATGACTCTGATCTCGAGCCCATCGAGCTGCCCGTCCGGTGACCGCATGCTGAACGGCGGATAGGTCCCTTCGGTCGCGACTTGAAGCTTACCCGGTTGCAGCAACTCCAGATCGGCCGCCGTGGACGGCACCGAGAATGAAAGAAAGGCGAGAGCCGCAATCGTCGTGAACCAGCTTAGTCTCATCATCTTACCCTCCACACCTGCCTCTCTTGTGGTTGTGGGCGGCGTGAGGCAGATCGCCGCCAAAATCCTCCGGGCCTACTGTTTGCCCGACGCCGACAGTGCCAGCAGCTCTGCCATCACCGTGGCAGCAAGAAGTGCTGTGGTCTGGCCCGGATCGTCATAGAGTGGATTCATTTCGACAACATCGCAACCGACTAGCCGAATGCCGTGGAGGTGCCGCAGCAGCAGCAAAGTCTCCCGTGCGGTCGGGCCGCCTGACTCCGGAGTCTGCACGCCCGGCGCACTTCCCGGGTCGACGAAATCCATGTCGAAGGTAATGAAGCACGGCCGCCCGGCGGTGCGCATTGCGATGCGGTCGGCAACAGCCTGGATACCCATCTCAAAGACAGCATCGCAAGTGAGGACATCATAGCCGAGCGCAAGCGATTGGGTGATGTCAGTGATTTGGAACAACGATCCCCGCATTCCGATCTGGATAGAGTGATCCGGCGCGACAAGATCCTCTTCGACCGCTCTGCGAAAAGGCGTACCGGAGCTATAGCGTTTGCCCGCGAAATAGCTGTCCCAGGTGTCGGTGTGCGAATCGAATTGGACAAGCGCCACCGGGCCAAAGCGAGGCGCGAGGGCGCGAAGCTCCGCCAAAGTCACGGAGTGGTCTCCGCCAATGGCGAACGGCGTGACATTGGCATCGATCAGGGCACGAAGCGATTCCTCCAATGCCTCGAGAGACTCCTCCTCATAGCCGGGGACGACCGCGGCATCGCCGACATCGGCGATCGCCAGCCTCTCGAAGATGTTGATGTTGCCGCGATAGGGATTTATCGGTCGAAGCATCGCCGAGATCCCCCTTATGGCATTTGGCGCAAAGCGCGCGCCGGTACGATAGGGGCCGCCGGAATCCGAGGGCAGACCGATGATGGCTGCGTCGAGACCGGTAAGAGTGGTGGCGATCGGCAGGCGCATGAAGGTCGGCACGCCGCAGAACCGCGGAGTACGCAAGGAATCGATCGGCAGCGCCGTCATGTCGTATCCTCTTCTATCTTCGTCAGCTCATTGCCGCATAGCGGCGCTCCAGCCAGCCCGAGAACTGGGTCAGGATCGTCGTCAGCAGAAGGTAGATGAGTGCTACCGCAATATAGAACTCGAACGGACGAAAGGTCGTGGCAATGA
The DNA here is from genome assembly GCA_963744915.1 of uncultured Alphaproteobacteria bacterium. GTDB lineage: Bacteria > Pseudomonadota > Alphaproteobacteria > Rhizobiales > Aestuariivirgaceae > DATAFF01. The sequence continues at coordinate 264,146 of CAVUUY010000010.1, read as the reverse complement.
TGGTCTGGGCGAAAAGAGTGAGCTCGACAACTGTGATCGTCGAGAGAAGCGAGGTGTTCTTCAAAGCGGTGATCGCCTCGTTGGTGATCGGCGGCACGATGATTCTGAACACCTGCGGCAGAATGATCCGTCGCATCGTGTCGAATCGACTGATACCCAGCGCGAGCGATGATTCCATCTGGCCCTTGGGTATTGCGGACAACCCAGCGCGAATGATCTCTGCCACATACGCCCCGCTATTGACTCCAAGCGCAATAACGCCTGCCAGGAAGGGGGAAAGCCGCAATCCAAACTGTGGCAATCCAAAATAGACGATGAAGACCTGGATCAATGTAGGCGTTCCACGAATGAACCAAACGTAGAAGTCACTGACTGCTCGAATCACTGTGACCTTGGAGAGCTTGCCGAGCGCTGCCGCAAGGCCACATACCCAGCTTACCAAAATGATGAGTACCGTTAGCAGGAGCACCAATATCGTCGCCGTCCAGAATCCGGGACCGTAAACCTCTACCTCCGACCACCAATCCATCACGCGCTTCCATTGGTGATCAATCGATCGTCGGTACTGACCGAGGTCGCGACATTGTCATGGAGTATTCGCCTGAGAAATTGGCGCAAGCGCTCGCTCTTCGGTTCACGCAGGACATCGTCGGGACTGCCGTCCTCGGCGATCAAGCCGCGGTCAAAAAAAATCGTACGCGAGCTGACGTCGCGGGCAAACGCTATTTCGTGTGTCACAAAAATCATTGTCATCCCGTCACCCGCGAGCTTGGCCATCAAGGCCAAGACCTCGCCAACCAATTCTGGATCGAGGGCAGATGTCACCTCATCGAACAGCATCACTTTTGGCTGCATTGCGAGCGCCCGAACAATGGCAACCCTTTGTTGCTGACCGCCCGAAAGCTTGCCCGGATAGATGTCACGCTTCTCGATGAGACCGATCTTCTCAAGCAGGTCCTCGGCCACGTTGACGCTGTTGCGCCGCGACATGCTTTTCACCCGCATTGGCGCTTCGATGATGTTCTCGAGAACGGTCATGTGAGGCCATAGATTATAGCTCTGAAATACCATACCGATCTTGGCCCGAACCGCTGACAGGGTTGCGGGCGGGGGGCCAGCGGTACCGGGGTGGAAGTGAAAATGAAAGGACTCGAACTCCATCACACCACGGTCGGGCATCTCCATCATGTTGATGCAGCGGAGAAAAGTGCTCTTTCCTGATCCACTGGCGCCGATAATCGATACCACCTCACCAGGTATCACCTCTAGCGAGATGCCTTTCAGCACTTCGAGCGCTCCAAAGGATTTATGCAGCTCACTGATCCGCAGTATTGGAACAACCGTTTTGGTTGCTCTCCAGGAGTCGGCTTGTGTGCGGTCAACGACCACGTGGAGATAACACTTCGATCTGGACGTCGCAGGGAGTCCGCCCGATACCATTAATCGGCGTCAGGTCTTGGGGACAAGCTGACATCACGAGCAGAAGATCGCACTGCGCGGTGAGGGCCACATGGTCGCCAGGATGCGCCGACGGCGGCTCTCGCCTCACGCTGCCATCAGCGGCAACAGGAACATTCATGAAAAGATTCAGTGACGCCGGCGTGAAAGGAAGTGAGACGTCGAACTCCAACAGTGCCTCGTGGAGATTGTCCGAGCAACTGCGATGATATTCAACACAACCCAGCTCACGGTAGACCGCACTGTTGCAAGGGCAAAGCAAGGTGTCATGCCGCCCAGGCGAGCTGTCTTCACTCAATTGCAGCATTGGTTTTCGGCAATCACTGACTATCATAGTTCCGCGATTGGCGAAGATATTGCTGTTGACAGACCGCGTATGGTCCATTGATGAATATTGCCGTGGTTCCGAGAGAATGAACGCCCAGGTATCCACCACCTGCGACCCATGCGTATTGACCACCTTTACGGATGCGCCGCGATCGACGCGGAACCCCTTGCCATGACTGGCGCGTAGAACAAACTGCAACGAATGAATTCCTTGAACCTCTCCACCAGCGGGGCGCTGGCGAATGGGAGTTTACGATTTCATCGAATTCTTCCAATCTAACTCGCCAGATTGCAAGGGAAATCAGGAGCCCGTTTTTCATGCTCCAATGCCTGATCGTGCAGCCAATACACCAGATCGCACATGACCTGCTACGCGAGGCTGGGATCGAGCCGCGAGTCGCGCGGTCGGCGCACATGCCGGACATCGTCAAGGAAATCGACAGCGTGACAGCAGTGGCGACGCGCAATGCTGGCCTGTCCACAGCGGCGATTGTGGCTGCCGGGAACCTCCGCGTCATTGCCGTTCAGGGCATCGGGGTCGATCCAGTCGATGTGAGCACCGCAACCCAGCGCGGGATCCCAGTCATCAATACGCCATTCGCCAATGTCCAATCGGTGGCCGAGCATGCGATCGCCCTCCTTCTGGCATTGACGAAGGCAATAACCGCCGCGGATCGAGCGGCGCGGAATTACGACAAGACGTTTCGTTATCGCGCTCCCCTCGTCGAGCTTGAAGGCAAAATCTTCGGCGTGATTGGATTTGGGCGCACCGGCCAGGCGACCGCACGTCTTGCCCGCCGATTGGGAATGAATGTAATCGGTTTCTCGAGAAACCAAGCCAGTGACGTTTTCGCGGAGATCGGCGCGACCCAGGTAAGTCTCGAGGAGCTCCTCTCGCGAGGCGACTTCGTTTCGCTTCACCTGCCAGCCACTGCTTCCACGCAAAGGATGATCGGTAAGGCGCAGATCGACCGAATGAAACCCGGCGCCTACCTCGTCAATACCGGGCGCGAGTCGACCATTGACGAGGAGGCGCTGATCGATGCTTTGTCCAACGGACGGATCGCCGGAGCTGGTCTTGATGTCTATTCTGAAGCGAACGTTGCGGAGGGTCATCCGCTCATGACCCTCGAGAACGTTATCTTGACGCCTCACATTGCAGGCTCGACGCAAGAAGCCATGGAGCGCGCCGCTCGCACCCTTGCAACCGGCATCATTGCTGTGCTGCATGACAAAAAGCCGGACAATCTGGTCAATCCACAGGTGTGGCAGGACCGCTGGTGGGCATGCTCGGAACAGTCATGAGTTCCTCCACACATCGAGCCCGACATTGCACTCGCCGCATTCCTGTTTGCAAAGCTCGAGCAAATGAGCCTGGACCCTCCGGGCATTACCCGCGATTCCTATGGATTAGGTGAAGAGCGCGCTCATGGGCTCATCCGGCAGACCGGAAATGAGCTTGGCCTCCTCGTCAATTCAGATCCGGCGGGAAACACATTCATTAGCTTACCGGTGGGCGCTGCACCTCTCCCGGGTTGGATTGTCGGCTCACACCTCGAACTCGGTGCCCCATGGAGGCAATTTCGACGGGGCAGCAGGCGTGGTGGCCGGAGTGTCGGTTATCGCCGGCCTTCTCAGAAATGGAGTAGCAGTAAAGCGGCCGATCACCTGCGCGGTTTTTAGAGCTGAGGAGAGCACGTGGTTTCCAGCTTCATACATCGGCAGCCGGGCTGCCTTGGGACTACTGCCTCCGGGGGTCCTGACCCTCAATCGTTCGGATACCGGAAAGTCACTATCGCGACATATGGAGGAACTTGGTCTGCATCCGCAGCAAGTAAAGCGGGGCGAGAAGTGGCTCGAGCCCGAGGCGATCCACGCCTATCTCGAAGTTCACATCGAACAAGGGCCGGTACTCGATGAGGCAGCGGTTGCGATTGGTCTGGTGACGGGTATCAGCGGCAGCCTTCGGTACCGCGATGCAGTCTGCCACGGTCGGTATGACCATTCGGGCGCGGTGCCACAGCGTTTCCGCAGCGACGCCGTGCTTGCTGTTGCCGAGCTTGCGCTTCGGCTTGATCAATTCTGGGCAGATCTTGAGAAATCCGGAGCGAACGCGACGATTACGATTGGTCAGATCGCGACCGATCTGCAGCATCATGCCTTTAGCAAGGTAGCTGGCGAAGTCCGGTTCTGCCTCGATATCAGAGCTGATCGCAATACCCTTCTCGAGACTATTCACCGACGTCTCCTTGCGCTCATCGACGAGATTGGTCGCACACGACGTGTCAATTTCGATCTTGGAGCGCGGAGCGGAACGCGTCCCGCCCCGATGGATGGGAAACTTCTCGAGCGCCTCCATGATCTTACGGCACGAGAGGGAATTAGAGCATTGGCTCTGCCGAGCGGAGCCGGCCATGATGCTGCAGTTTTCGCCAATGCCGGTATCCCCGCGGGAATGATCTTCATCCGCAGCCGGAATGGCAGCCACAATCCGCAAGAGAGCATGGAAATCGAAGATTTTGATCAGGCAGCCCGGCTCCTAGCAGCTCTGGTGAGCGAGAACATCCAGGATTAGCTGTGGGCGATGACTTCAGACATTGGTCGGATCGCAAGGCCCTCTCTTTCTAGCCCATGCCTGATCTCCCGCGCCATCGCCACGGCTCCCGATGTATCGCCATGGACACAGATGGAATCAATCCTCGCAGGAAGGCGAGCGCCCGACGCTGTGACGATCGCTCCTTCCCTCACCATTTCAACAACGCGATTGCGCGCCGCCATCGGGTCGTTGATGACCGCCCCGTCAATCTTGCGGGAAAGAAGATTCCCCAACTCTGCATAAGCCCGATCGGCGTAGATTTCCCGTGCCAGAGGCAAACCCAGCAGCTGACCGGCACGCTCCGTTTCAAGTCCCGGCATGACGACGAAAATCAGTTCAGGATCAACAGTTCTGATGGCTCTCGCTACTGCCATGGCAAGCTCCGGATCCTCTGCGGCCATGTTGCCCAGAGAACCGTGTGTCTTGACGTGCCGAACCCTGCATCCAACGCTCTTTGCAAGCCCCTGCAAGGCACCGAGCTGATAGATGATCTGCCATTCGATTTCTTCATAGCTGTCCCCCCGGATCTCGCGGCGTCCGAACCCGTAGAGATCGAAGAAGCCGGGATGGGCGCCAGGCTGAACTCCATTGTTGTCAGCCATCTTGAGCGTCTTATGAATGACGCGAGGGTCGCCGGCATGAAAACCGCAGGCTATATTCGCCGAGCTGACGATGGTAAGCATCTGCACATCATCGCCTATCGTATAGGCGCCGAAGCTTTCACCCATGTCGCAGTTGAGGTCGATGAACATTGACTTCCCATTCCTTTAGAACTCGCGACACTCTAAATCCACCCTCGCCGACTCCGGTTTTGATCGACTGCAGACACCGGGGAATGGTACCACACCCACAGCTCGTCGAAGGGCGCGCAGAGCATTAAGCTGTCGGTCCAACCATTTTGACAACCCACCAAGTATCCATGCCAGACCAATTCACCTTCGCTCCACCAAGCCCCGTTTTTCTTAGAGTAACGAACGCCGATGCGGTGTTTCCTGTGCACCGAATTCTACTGCGTCGGTCGCAATTACGCGGATCACGCAATCGAGATGGGCGGTGACCCAACACGCGAGGCGCCGTTCTTCTTTCAGAAAAATCCCGACAATATCTTGAATGACGATCGCGAGTTCCCCTATCCCGCCAGAACAAGTGAGGTTCATTTCGAAGTCGAGTTGATCGTCGCCTTAAGCGGAGGGGGTCACGAAATTGAGCTGAATCGCGCCCGCGACCTCGTTTAGGGTATGGCGTGGGGCCTGGACATGACTCGCCGAGACCTGCAGTCAGAATGCAAAAAGGCAGGGCGACCTTGGGAAGTCGCCAAGGCCTTCGAAAAGTCTGCCCCCTGTTCATCGCTTGTCCGAGCCAGTGAAATCGGTCACCCTGAGACAGGTGCGATCTGGCTCAAGGTGAACGGCGGGAACTCGCCAGGAAGGTGATCTCCGTCAGATGATCTGGAAAGTTCCTGAGATCATATCCTATCTGTCCAGGTACTTCGAGTTGGCTCGTGGCGATGTAATTATGACCGGCACGCCTGCCGGCGTGGGTGCTATCACGCAGGGCGACCGGTTGCACGGTCATATCGAAGGCGTCGGCTCTGTAAGCTGCCTGGTTGTGTAGCACAAGTTGCGGGAGCTCTCAGCGTTGTTCGCGCGCGCCCAAGGCGCAGCGCCCATCCTTCGCGAAATAATTTGCCAGAACCGGCCATCCGCTGTCATTGATGCGATTGTAACGGTTTGATGACGGTGTCGACGGCCATTCATGAAGGGCGATCACACGCAGGGCGGCAGCGCGCCAACAACAGGGGTGATGAGCACAACTGGCGCGATGAGGGCGGTCGGCGGCGGCCCGCCACAGGCGAGGCGGGTTCTGGCGCTCACCGGAACCGCGCACGCGTTGCATGATGGCTACACCGACTTGATCTATGTACTGCTGCCGGTGTGGCAGGCGGAATTCGCCCTAGGCTACGGGATGCTCGCGGTGCTGCGGGGGCTCTATGCCGGGGCGATGGCCGCCCTGCAGCTGCCGGCCGGCATCCTGGCGGAACGCTTCGGGGCACGTGGGGTGCTGGTCGCCGGCACGGCGCTAGCGGCGATCGGCTATGCGATTGCGGGGCTTTCGGGAGGGCTCGTCGGGCTCTGCACCGGTCTTGTCCTTTCGGGGGCCGGATCGAGCACGCAGCATCCAATCGCCTCGACGGCGGTGGCGCGGGCGTATGGCAGCGATGCACGCGGTCCGCTAGGCACGTACAATTTCACCGGCGATCTCGGCAAGGCGGCCTTTCCGCCGCTGACAGCGCTCCTGCTCGCGGCGATGTCGTGGCGGGCGTCGCTCGGGCTACTGGCGGTGATCGGGCTTGTGGTTGCGGCGGTGCTGGCGCTGCTGATGCCGCCGATCGGCTTTAAAGCGTCGGAGGAGCCGGCCGGGAGCGGGCCCGTCGACCGCAACGGCTTCCGGATTCTGTTCGCCATGGGGGTGCTAGACAGCGCAGTGCGCATGGCGTTCTTGACCTTCCTCCCGTTCCTGCTCCGGGCCAAGGGCGCCACGTTGCCGGTCATCGGCCTGGCGCTCGCCGCGGTGTTCATCGGTGGGGCGGCCGGCAAGTTCGGCTGCGGACCGCTCGGCCGGACGCTCGGGATGGTCCGAACGGTCATTCTCACCGAGGTCAGTACGGCGGTGCTGATCCTCTGCGTTCTCGGCCTTCCGCTCACCGGCGCCCTGCTCGTGATGCCGGTGCTCGGCTTCATGCTCAACGGCACGTCATCGGTGCTCTATGGCACGGTTCCGGAGCTGGTGCGCCCACATCAGACGGCGCGCGCCTTCGCCCTGTTCTACACCGGCACAATCGGCTCAGGCGCGCTGACACCGATTCTTTACGGCTTTGTCGGCGACATCATCGGCGCGCAATGGGCGACGGTCGCCACCGCGGTCACGGCGCTCGCGGTGTGTCCGCTGGCGCTTGTGCTCGGGGGAGGCAGACGGCGGAACAAATAACGAATGGAGCCTACATGCTGTGAGTTCTTGCGGAGCGCCGTATCAGCAGCGAATGAGGCTAAACCCCCCGGGCGGTGGACCATTTGCGATACGTCAACATCCAGCCGATGCTCCCGGATTATTGAATGGACGGCTTTGGCGGGACATGAGTCTAGTCCGGTCCTGGTGAGTGGTTCCGGCGAAATACGTGCCCGCCCGGTAAGGGCTACGTTACCTTAAAGGCGAGCCCCTCCAATTCGCCGAAAAGAGCCTCGTAGGCCTGAGCCTGCGAGGCTTCTTTTCGTTCGTGAGGGGCGGGTGTGGGAGTTGTGCGATTAGCGAACCAGGTTCTTGCCAATGTGCGAAAGGCCACAGCCCGGTATCGTTTGTCTTGGATAGCCACGTTACGTTGCCGCTGGCCTTGTTCCAGCTCGACGAGACTCGGGAATGCGGGCGATCAGCATTGGATATATTTGGCTGTCTTCCCTATGAACCGAGGGTGGAGCGGTTACAGATGGATCGTAATGGTGATAGTGAGCGGACAGCAAGACGCCTCGATTGTCACCTTAGTCTTTTGCGCCTCACCGCCCCCAGTTGCATCCCGTAGGACGATTTTAGCTCCTTCCAACTGCCGCGCGGAAAAACCATGCTTCTCCAGCAGCGCCCTAACCTTTCTCTCGTCCTTGGCTTTCACGGCACCGGCGAATGCCTTTGCATCCGCAGGAGATGCTCTGATCGAGCCTTGGGCCGCTTTTGCTGATTGCTCGACGGCTGCGAGGTCAGCCTTCGTGGCCGCGATTGCAATCGATAGCCCACCAATAGGCAGCCCCAACAAATTCGGGACAACCGCAAATGAAGGGGTCGCAGACAAAAGCGTCGCGGCCGCTGCGAAAATTAGCCCTTTGGCTTTCATAAGGGAGTTTCCTTCCTGATATCGGGTCCCGATTATCCCCCTAAAGCCCCAGCATTTTACATCAACATGATACGCCGCTGGAACAATTTTGGCCGGCTCCTGGAGTCACCACGTCGCGTCAGTGCCCTAATGGTCATGTCCGGACGTAGAGGGCGTGCCAGGAGGCGGAGCTTTTCCCCACCGCGTGCGGCGCACTTTATCCCGCGAGTTCAAGTAGTTTTTGATAGCGCGGATGGAGGCAGAACCAAAAGGTCGGGTCTAAAGAGGATAACCGGCGGCTCAAGGTCGCCGAACTGATCTCGGACCATCGGCTCACTCGCCCAAGGGCCGGGTTTATTCCTGCAGTGCAACCGACTGGCGCTTCGCTGGTGAGAAGCGTCGCGACCGCGATAGAAAATCGACGTACCAGACAGCAGGAACGGAATAGTACCAGATTTCTGTCGGTTGCATCGCCCTGATAGGAGTCGCACAGTCAACCAAAGGTTTTCCGAACCATGTCTCTTTCAATCACGCTCGTCGACCTTGCCGGTTGTATTGCGCTCCTGCTCTGGGGAACGCACATGGTTCAGACAGGTGTCCAACGCGCCTATTCTCCCAATTTGCGCTCTATCCTCGGCAGCGCGTTGCGCAACCGAATCTCGGCCTTCTTCGCCGGCCTTGGAGTGACTGCTGCTCTCCAGAGCAGCACCGCAACGGGTTTGATCGTGTCTGGCTTCGCCGCCGCCGGCTTGGTCAGCCTTGTCCCGGCGCTTGCGGTCATGCTCGGGGCAAATGTCGGCACGACTCTGATCGTGCAGGTGCTGTCATTCAACGTCGTCGCCTTCTCGCCCGCCTTGATCCTGGTAGGCGTCTTCCTGTTTCGAAGAGATACCTCGCCCCAGGCTCACGATCTCGGCCGGGTGTTCATCGGTTTCGGCCTCATGCTCCTGGCCCTTCATCAGCTCATCGAAATCATGTCGCCCTACGAGAACTCGCCGACGATGCGGCAGCTCCTAAGCTTGGTTTCGACTGCTCCGTTGCTCGATGTCATTCTGGCGGCAGCTCTGACCTGGGCCGTTCATTCCAGCGTTGCGGTGGTGCTCTTGATCATGTCCATGGCGGCGAAGGGTATCGTACCGCTTGATGCTGCCTTTGCGTTTGTCCTTGGTGCAAACCTCGGAACAGCGATTAACCCCATCCTCGAAGGAGCGTCCGGAAACGATCCCGCGTCTAGGCGCGTATCGGTCGGAAATTTCCTCATACGTGCGTTTGGAGTTCTGCTGGCCCTTATTCTCCTGCCGCCGATGTCACCATGGATTGTCGCCATCGAGCCAGACAGCGCTCGAGCAGTGGCCAACTTCCATCTTTTATTCAATCTGCTGCTGGCAGCTCTTTTCTTTCCCCTCCTTGGCCCGCTCGCAAATCTGCTGCGGTGGTTGTTGCCCAGCCGTGTCGATCCGGCTGACCCATCGCGTCCCCTCTACCTCAACCCCTCGGCCAGGGAAACGCCCATCGTGGCACTGGGCGGCGCGTCAAGAGAGGCCCTTCGACTTATCGATGTGCTGGACGAGATGCTACGAGGAGCAAGGAACGCCCTTTCCGGAGGCGACCGAAAGCTGATTGTGGAAACAAGGCGATTGGATGACGTACTCGATCGCCTGAACACCGCGATAAAGGGCTATCTTACGTCGATCGATACCGAAGAACTCAGACCGGACGACCACCAACGCCTTAGCAGCATCCTGACCTTTGCGATGAACCTGGAACAGGCCGGTGACGTCGTCGATCGCAGCCTCCTGCCGCATGCAGCGAAGCGATTGAAGCGCGGGTTGTCCTTCTCCAAGAGCGGTGAAAGAGAACTATTGACGATGATGGACCGGCTCCTTGCGAATTTTCAGACAGCGGCATCACTCTTTATGACGGAGGACCTGCGTGTTGCGCGCATCCTGGCTGAAGAGAAGGTGACATTTCGGGCGGCCGAGACGGCGGCAACCAACGCTCATTTTATTCGGCTGCGTAGCGGACGGACTGATTCCACAGAGACCAGTGGAATGCATCTCGATCTTCTGCGCGATATGAAGCTGGTCAACTCTCATATTGTAGCGGCAGCGGCCTATCCCGTATTGGAACGCAATGGGGACCTGCTCGCCAGCCGCCTCGTCAATCGCGCTTCGTGAAAAGCGAGCGATTCGGATCTGACGATCATGTGCGATCGCGACGCCTTCCCATGAGATGCCATCCTGCAGACGGAGTTTGAATGACAGCCTCACCCAATAAGCGTCGAACTGCATTCTCCACCATCGATCTGGACAAGCCGGGCAAGCAGATCGGCTGGATCATGCTTCCGCATTCCACCCACGATGATGCCTGGGGCGTCACGCGCGTGCCGATAGCCGTGATCAGCAACGGCAATGGGCCAACCGTGATTCTCGAAGGCGGCAACCACGGCGATGAATATGAGGGACCAATCGCCATTTGCGATCTCGCACGCGATCTTGACCCCGGCGCGGTGCAGGGACGTCTGATCCTAATGCCAGCCAACAATGTACATGCCGTCGTTGCTGGTAGGCGCACTTCGCCTGTCGATGGTTTAAATTTCAACCGGACCTTTCCAGGAGATGCGCTCGGGTCCATCACGCAGCAAATTTCCGATTTTGTGGCGAATGAGATCTTTCCGCGCGGCAAGGCCTTTCTCGACCTCCATTCGGGAGGCTCGTCACTTGACCTCCTACCCAGCACTGTCATCGAACCGCCGGCCGACCTGGAATTACATCGACGCAATTTCGCGGCCGCGCAGGCATTCGGTGCTCCCTTCACGGTCGTCATCGGCAATTACGGCGATACTCGCACCGCAACCGCAACTGCCTGTGCGGCGGGCTTGACAACCGTCGGCACCGAACTGGGCGGCGGCGGCGCGGTCAGGCTGGAAAACCTCGCGCTTTGTCGCCGTGGCATAAGGCGTGTGCTGATGCATTTTGGCTTGCTCGCCGATGACGATGGTTTACACCCACCATCCGGGTCAGCGGCAACATTGCTGCAAATTCCGGGGCCACGCGCTTTCATATACGCCACGACCGACGGCATTTTCGAGCCGTATCACCCGAATGGCCAGACCGTGCATGCCGGCGAGGCAGCGGGGCGGATCCATTGTATCTGGGAGCCCGCTAGACCGCCTGCAATTCTCGATTATGAATTCAACGGCATTCTTTACGGACGCCGCCATCCTGGTCGTGTTCGACCGGGGAACTGTTGCCTGGTGGTTGCTTCCGCCTACACCGGCCCTTTTTGAACACCGCCGCCGAACTTCGCACGGTTGGCGTCAAGACGCTGCCGCCATTCAGGATGCTGGACTGCCCTCCGCGATACAATCCCTTGAGGCTCGCGACCACGCATCACATCGAGAACCGCCTCGATTGCCAGGGCACCGCACTGACTGATCAACTCGTCGGTCATTGCGACGCTGTGCGGCGCCAGCACCACCGTGTCGAGACCGAATAGTGGATCATCAGATCGAGGCGGCTCCGGATCAAATACATCAAGGCCCGCGCCTGCGATGCGCCGAGCCACAAGCGCCTCGGTCAACGCATGTTGGTCCACGATTGCGCCTCGCGCCGTGTTGATGAGAAAGGCGGTGGGCTTCATCATTGCCAGCCCAGCGGCATTGACGAGGCCACGCGTCGAGTTGGTCAGCGGGCAGTTGATGGTGAGGATGTCACTGGCACGATACACTGTTTCCAGATCCACCAGGCTGACACCAAGGTCCCGCGCCCGCGCCTCTTCGATATTGGGATCATGGGCGATGAAGGTGAGCCCGAGCGGGCGCATGATCCTGACCATCTCGGAGCCGATATTGCCGAGCCCGATCGTGCCCAACGTCTTGCCAGTGATGCCGACGCCGATTGGCGCTGATGGCTCGAAAAAACCCGCAGCACCCTGCCGCGCCAGCTTGTCCTTGGCCGGGAGTTTGTGCATCAGCGCGAGAATGAGTGCAAGAATGCTGACCGCAACGGGACGCTGCACGCCGCCGGGTGTGATCACGGTTGCAACCCCTGCATCGGCGAGAGCCTCAACGTCCACCGTGTCATATCCGACGCCGAACCGCGCCACGACACCAAGTCGCCGACTTTGCGGCAAACTGCTCCGCCGCAACTGATGTGCCAACAGGATCAGCGCGTCATATTGCTCGAGTTCCGAGGCCGGGATCATATCATCTAGCGCTCGCACGGTTCCCAGCTCCACCCGCTCATCCGAGCGGAGTGGTTCGAGATTGAAGTCTGCGAGCGCTGGGCCGCCATCGGGCTTCAGAAAATCAGCGCTCAAGGCTACCCGGAATTTTGGAAACACCGTCCGTCTCTTCTGGCAGGTCCGACTGGCGATCCTGCGTCCAAATTGGTCCTCCTCAATATAGACGATCCGCGAACCGGCGGTATATGCTGCCCGAGCGCCGGCCATCGATGCCGCGCACACGGGAGGATCAACAATCATGATAACACGCAAAACTGGCGTCGCCCTCGCGATGCTGCTGCTGGCAGGCATCGCGGGGTTACCTGGCGCAGACGCAGCCGAATGCCCGAAATTGATCGGCCCCGACTGGAGCGGCGAAACTTTGTCGCCCGACCCTGCCAGACTGCTCAGCATTTCCGACGTTTACCATGCTCGAATGGTCTATGAGCCCTTCGTAGCGGCCGATTTAAACATGCAGCCGGTACCCTGGCTCGCCGAATCATGGAAATCAAATGACAAGGCGAACGAGTGGACTTTTCAGGTACGACCAGGCGTCAAGTTCCACGATGGCTCACCGCTGACCGCCGAGGATGTGGTTTACACCTTCCGCCGGCTGCTGGATCCGGAGACAAAGTCTCCTGCGGCGAGCGAGCTCGGAGCAATCAAGCCTGATGCTTTCCAGGCGGTGGACGCGGCGACCGTGAAAGTGACGCTCGATACGCCGATAGCCGAACTCCCCTCAATCTTGGCCACCAAACATGGAATGGTCGTGAAGAAAGGGGCGTCTTCGGACGATATACGGTTCCATCCCAACGGTACGGGACCGTTTACGCTCAAGGAATTGAAGCTTGGCGATTTGAAAACTACCTTCACGCGCAATCCCAATTATTGGCGCTCGGGCCTGCCAAAGTCGGCATGTCTGACCGTCACGGCTATTACCGAGCCTATCAGCCGCGTCGCCGCGCTGAAGTCAGGTGAGGCCGATATCGTCCTTGTCGTCGACCCGGCCACGATCGCAACCCTAAAGGCTGATCCGACCATCACGCTGACCAAGGCGCCTGGTGGATCTGCTATCACCATGGGCATGTTCATGAACGTGGCGCCGTTCGACAATCCGAAGGTGCGTGAGGCCATGAAGCTGGTGATTGATCGTCAAGCAATGGTCGACACCGCTCTCCTCGGCTTTGGAACGCCGGGCAACGACAATCCGATCCTGCCGACATCGCCCGATGCCTATCGCAGTGACATCAAGCAGCGGGACGTTGCCAAGGCCAAACAATTGCTCGCCGAGACCGGACATCCAGACGGCATCACGGTCGATCTCCATGCCGCGGATCTTATGCCCGGAACCATGGCGATGGTGCAGGCCTATCAGCAGATGGCGTCGGAAGCCGGCATCAAGGTCAACATCATCAGTGAACCTGCCGGCGAATATTGGGACACTATCTGGCTCAAGCAGCCCTTCGCCGTGTCAAACTGGGGCATGCGAACGACGCCGGCGGCCTTGTCGGTCGCCTATCGCAAAAAGGCGCCATGGAACGAAACCCACTTCTTCTCGGACGAGTATGATGCCCTGCTGGACAAAGCAGCGACAACCTTGGACCCGGAAGCGCGTCGCAAGCTCTATCAGGAAGCACAGCGGAAGATCGCGGAAGAAGGCGGTGTCCTGATTCCCATGTTTGCCAGCATCGTAGCCGCAACACGAAAGGGTTGCACCGGCTATACCCCTGCGTCCGACCACAATAGGCCGGATTTCACTCAAATCGTCTGCGAGTAGCGGATGTTCATCCTGGAAGGAGCGCCTGGAGCGCTCCTTCCTTTTTATTGGCTCTTTGCGCGGACTTCAGCAACCGATGCAGTGATGGCTTCGCGCAGAGTACCAGTGTCCGATCCACACATCACGATGCGAGCCCCGAGCCGCACCATTTCTTCCAACCCACCGGGCGCACCAAGGTCCCAGATGAACGATTTTCCGTGCCTTCTGCATGCCTCGGCAAGCGCATGTGTAGCATCCAACAGTCGCGGATCTTCGTAGCGCCCGGGCACTCCGAGATCGACGCTGAGATCGACATGTCCGAGATAGAGGCAGTCAACACCATCAACCGCCGCAATTGCATCCACATTGTCGATGCCCAGCCGGGTTTCGATCAGCGCAATCATCGTCGTTGCGTGGTCCTCTTCCGCCAACTTTGATCCAAGATCGCCGCCGTTGAAACGATCGTAGAAATGCTGGGTTGTCACCCCACGAATTCCACGCGGCCGATACTTCATGCAGGCCACGATCTCGCGCGCCTCTTGAGCCGTATCCACCATTGGGAACATCAGCGACTTGGCACCAATATCGAGTCCCCTTGCGATGTCGTGATAGAGCTTCGATGGTGGCCGGACAATGGTCGCGAGCCCTGCCGCCTCAGCGTATCGTAGTGCGGCCCTGACGGTGTCATATCCAAGGCCCGAGTGCTCCATGTCGAATGTGACGAGATCGCAATTCGCCGCATTGAGAATGTGCCCGATGGCTGGGGTCATGAACTCGTTCACCCAAAAGCCGGTCTTGACTCCCCCGCTCTCCAGTAGAGATCGCACTGTCGGATGCATCGTGAACTCACCATCCATTTACAATTGCGCCATTCTTCAACACCCGATGTATTGCCCTGAGCCCACCGAGGTCCTGGAGAGGGCTGCGCTCAAGCACCACTAGATCGGCCTTCAGGCCTTTCTTCACAAATCCGATCTCATCATCGAGGCGCAACGCCTTCGCACAGTCGCCTGTCGCCGCCGTGATCACCTGAAGAGGCGACATCCCCAGCGCCTCGAGATTTGCCAGCTCGCGGTGAAGCATGATACCGCCGAACTGCATGTCCGTTCCTACCAGGAGCTGTCCGCCAAGACCTCGAAACCGGTGCATCCACTCCATTCGCATGTCGTTGGCGCGACGCCCCCAATCTAGGTCCTCGGCCGTCCAACTTCCCTGCAGACGCCAAGTGAAGTCTCTGAAAACCTGCCGCTCACCCTCGCTGAAGAATGAGCCAAAATCGCCGTCATTTTCGAGATAGGCGACACCATCGCCAACCAGGAACTGGGTAATGACATGCATGCCGCAATAGCATACATCGCGCTGCACCATGGCTTCCATGATCGGCAGTGTCAGATCCCAGTCGAGTGATGCCCATGCTCTTGAGGCAAGCGCCAGTCGGCCAGCTATGGTTCGGTAGCCGAGGAGACGCTCCTCCGGGTAGAGCTTGCCTCGATAGACGCGTGAACTCGTATGCAGCTCGTCAATGCCGAGCTTGGCGGCGGTTTCGCCGTCAACTGCCCAGATCTGCCCCATGACGCGCCGTTGGTGGGCATGCGCGACATCGATCACCGCTTTCATGACTCCGGCGGTCACGCGCTGCGTTACTATAAGGGCATCGACCTCGTCTTCGAGGATCATCCGCTCGGCAATGACTACGGCTTCCGCAGGTGTCGCGACCGCGACGCTCCATTCGGGGTAAGCAACAGGTGGCTCGTCGATCATCCAGCCGGACGAGAGGATACGAGGCCCCACCACCTCACCTACATCTATACGTTCGCGGACGCGTCTGACAGCCGAGTGATTGAGCCCGGAATAGCGAATGGTCGTTATGCCGTTCTTGATGTAGGCTCTGAGATCGGCATCGAAGGTGGCGTGAGTATGCGCCTCGATAAGGCCCGGAATAATGGTCTTGCCGCCGAGTTGCCAATGCTCCGCATCCGGCGTCACGAAGCCATCGGCCCCTTTGCCGGCGTAGACGATCCGGTCGCCATCGATGACCACCATCGAATCGGCGATGACCGGACCGCCGGTTCCGTCGATCAAATCTGCACCTGTTAGGATATACCGTTTCGCCACTGCCACCGCACCCCCTATTGGCGCACTGCCGCGGCCGGCAAACTCAAATGCAGGAGATCCTCCTGCGCACGCATGGTGAGTTCGGGCACCGGTATGTGACAACGTATGCGGTGGCGCGAAGTCACTTCGCGCCATGGTGGATCCTCCCGTTCGCAAACCGTGCCAAGCTGCCACTGGCACCGTCCTGCGAAGGCACATCCTGCTCGCTGGGTAACCACTCTGTTCATTCTCGGTCGAGTGCGAGGTTGCCGTGAACGATTGATGCTCGGCACCGCCATCAGAAGCTCGTAAGTATAGGGATGGAACGGCGGTCGGAAGATATCCTCGACATCACCGACCTCCATCAGCTGCCCGCGAAACAATACGCCGATCCGATCAGCAAGGCTTCGTACGACCGCAAGGTCGTGCGAAATGAACAGCATCGAAAGATTGTACTCGCGTCGCAGTCTTTGCAGCAATGAGAGCACATTGGCCTGCACCGACACATCGAGGCCCGACAGGATCTCATCGCAAAGCAAGAGTTTTGAATCCGCAATCAGCGCCCGGGCAATCGCCACCCTCTGGCGTTCACCACCCGACAGCTGATCAGGGTACCGGGATGCATAGCTGCGATCCAGCTGCACGTCCTCAAGCGCCGCGGTGACTTTTTGTTTCGTCGTTGCGCGGTCTGGCGCAAAGAAGAATTCGAACGGTCGTGACAGGATCGCTCCAATTCGTGCCCGCGGGTTGAGCGATGCGTCCGGGTTCTGAAATACATATTGTATGCGGCGGCGCAGCTCCCGCGACCGCCTCGCCACTAGGCCCGGCAAGGCTTGGCCTTCAAACCGGATAGTGCCCTGCTTTGGTGCCAACAGGCCCGCAACCGCGCGCGCAATGGTTGACTTGCCGCTGCCCGACTCCCCTACCAGCCCAAAGGTTTCGCCTTCCTTGATCACAAAACTGAGTTCCTTGACGACATCGTCCGGAGCCGAAGACCACGGCCACCAGTTCCGCCCGCCATAGCCCAAGCTGATTTCCTCAACAACCAGGATCGGTTCCGGGTGGATGACGCGCGTCACGACGTCATACGATGCCTGCGGCCGGGACTCATGCCGTGCGATCTCGCGCCACCTGCGGCACGCGACTTCATGGTCCAGTGAAATTCGTTCGAGAAGCTGAATTTCCTGTTCGCACTTCGCTTCCGCAAAATCGCAACGCGGTTGGAACGGACAGCCAACTGGCAGCTGCTCCCGTTTGAGGAGACCGCGCAAGACGATATCGCTGCGACGACTGGTCTTTTCGATCTGTGGCACCGATGCAATCAGCCCGCGCGTGTAGGGATGCCGCGACTCGGCGAAAAGCTCGCGCGTCGTCGCTGTCTCGACCATGTGTCCCGCGTACATTACGCCGACGCGGTCGGCAATTTGCGCCAGCACGCCCAGATCATGCGTGACATAGAGCATGGACATGTGAAGCCGCGACCGCAAATCTTTGAGCAGATCGACGATCTGTTCCTGGGTAGTCACGTCCAGACCTGTCGTCGGCTCATCGAGAACAACGAGATCCGGCTCGCAGGCAAGAGCCATTGCGATACAGACACGCTGCTGCTGACCGCCTGAGAGCTGATGCGGATAGCGTCGCCCGATCGCGGCGGGCTCCGGCAATCCGACCAGACAAAAAAGCGTCTCGGTGCGTTCTGCCTCTCGACCCTTGAACATGTCATGGAACTGCAGGACCTCGACGAGTTGTCGCCCCACCCGCATGCCAGGGCTCAAAGCGGTCGTGGGGTTTTGCGGCACAAGCGCCACCCGGTTGCCGCGCAATCGATCGAGCGCCCGACGATCGAGATCCTTGAGATCCACCCCCTTGAAGAGGATGTGCCCGCGCTCGATCCTGCTGTTCTCCCGTCGATAGGCCAGCAGCTGATAGGCAATTGTTGACTTCCCGCAGCCCAACTCGCCAACCAGCCCGAAGGCCTCGCCGCGAAAGATCGTAAAATTCACACCGTGCAATACACGTGACCAGCCCTCATCATCGCGATACGCAAAATCGAGATCGATCACTTGTGCCAGCGGTTCCTTGCTCATTTGTCGGCGAGTCGCACATTGCGTCCGAGTATGCGTGCCAAACCCTCCGTAGACAAATTGATGCCCACGACCAGCGATGCGAGCATGAGACCCGGTCCAAGGACTGTGATCGGCGAGAAGGTGATGAGCGATCGGTTCTCACTCATCACAAGCCCCCATTCTGGGGTTGGTGGGCGGACCCCGAAGCCGAGAAATCCCAATGATCCGATCAGGACCGGCGCATATCCCGCACGAAGCGCAAACTCGACCAGGAGTACGCTGGTGGCGTTGGGAAGCAGCTCTCGTCGCACCACTGACCATGCGCGCTCGCCGCGGAGCTTTGCCACGGTCACGTAGTCGCGAGTCACGATCTCGATGGCTGCCGCGCGCGCCATGCGTGCGATGCGGGGCGAGTAGATGAGGGCGATCACCAGCGCCAGCAACACTGGATTTCCAGAGTAAGTCGGTCCCACTGCAACAATCGTGATCAGCGCCAGGACGAGAAACGGAATGCTGATCAGAGCCTCGAGGAACCTCTGCATCACGTCATCAATCCAGCCACCGATATAGCCGGAAAACAGACCAATTGCTGCTCCTATCACCAGCCCGAGAAATGTCCCTGAGAGCGACAGCAGAATGACGATACGACCACCATAGATCACCCGGCTGAAGACATCACGGCCAAGCTGATCTGTTCCGAAGGGATGAGCCCAACTCATTCCGGAAAGCGGTGGCCCGGACCCGATCTGGGATGGTCCATATGGCGCCCAGGCAGGTCCGGTGGCGGCGATCAGGAAATGAATAAGGAGAATCAGCGATCCGATCCTCAGGCTCATCGGCAGTCTTCGCCAGGACCGCCGGAATGCCGACCAGGAGGTGGGACTCTGTGTTGTCGTTATGACCATGAGGGATGCCGTGCCCCTCAACCGCTTCGCAGTCTTGGATTCAGCAGAATGGTGCCGAGGTCGGCTAGGAGATTGGCTCCCACATAAACTGCCGCCGCGATGATCACGGTCGCTTCGATCAGCGGAATGTCACGATATTGGAGCGAATCCACCAGGAGCCCGCCGAAACCTGGAAAGGAGAATACCTTCTCGACGATGACAACGCCGCCAATGAGATAGCCGAGATTAATCGCCGTTACATTGAGGGTCGGAACCAAGGCATTTGGCAGTGCGTGGCGCAGCAGAACGGCACGCGATGGCAGGCCCTTCAATTCCGCCATCCGCACATATTCCGAATCCAGCACCTCGATCAGATTGTCTCGCAGCATGCGCACCGCGGCAATGGCCATGGCGATTGCAAGCGTTATCGCAGGCAAGGTCATCGCGCGAAGATAGTGCATCGCCGAGGAGCTCTGATCCACCAGGGACACCGCCGGCAGAATCGGAATTGCCACGCAGAACAGGACGAGGAGGCACGTGCCGAGTAGAAAATCCGGTATGGACAAGAACACCAGATTGATGACGGAGATGACATGGTCGACCTCTCGGTCACGACGGGACGCCTGAATGAGGGCCGGAATCAAGGACAAAGGAATATAGATGAGGAAGGCATAGAGCGACAAAAGCGCACTGTTGAACAGCCGTGGAGCCAGAATTTCGCTGATCGGCCGTGAGCTCGTGACGGCCTTGCCGAAGTCGCCCCGCAACACCCCACCGAGCCAGGTAAAATAACGGATCACGGCAGGCTCGTTGAGGTGCAGCTTTGCCCGCAGCAAAGCCAAAGCTTCCGGGGTTGCATCGCGCCCCAAGATTTTGGAAGCGACATCGCCTGGTAAAACCTCAAGCAGTGCGAAGATGATGATCGAGACAATGAACAAGGTCAGTATTGACAGAACAATCCGGGCGCCCAGCATTCGTATAATCGTCACTGACCCACTCCGACGGCATCCTCTCTGCAATTTGTACCGAAATCTCGCATCCAAATCCATTGCTGTCCGATTTGGGGGAGGTAGAAAAAAGACTGGATGGCAGTGTCAAGCCCTGCCATGAGGAGAAAGGGTCGATTGCACACTCTGAGCGAGCGGAATCATGACGAAGCGGCGTATAGTGGATATTCGGGCCTATGTCTTGGACCAACCGGAGATGGGAGGCGACTACAACCGCCGTGAGGCCGGGCACTGGCTTGTCGACGACCTCGTGGCAACGCCAATGTCGATCTACCCCGAATATCGTGACTCCCGCGACAGCTGGGGCATGGGCGTGTTGGGAAGCATTCTGGTCGAGATAGAAACCGACTCGGGCGAAGTCGGATTTGCCACCGGAGCCGGTGGCGATGCTGCCTGCTACCTGATAGAACGGCATTTTCGGCGCTTTGTCATCGGTTCGGAGCCGTATGACATCAATCGCATCTGGGATCAGATGTACCGTGCGAGTTCGATCTACGGGCGCAAGGGCCTTACGCTCGCCGCCTTGAGCGTCGTGGACCTCGCTTTGTGGGACCTGCTTGGCAAGATCAGACAGGAGCCGGTCTACAGGATGATCGGTGGCAAGACGCGGGAGAAACTCCGGGTCTATGCGACGGGCCCAGCCCCTGACGTCTACCGGAAGCTTGGTTTTCTCGGCACGAAGGTTCCCCTGCCGCATGGACCCGGGGACGGACCCGCAGGGTTGAGCGCCAATCGGGAATTCATCGCCGAAGCGAGGCGCAAGGCTGGTCCGGACCACCTGTTGATGATCGACTGCTATCTGTCGCTTGATGTTCCCTACGCGATCGCGCTTGCCGATGCTGTTGCCGAGTTCAGGATCGACTGGATCGAGGAGCCGCTCCAGGCGGATGATTGGGACGGCTTCAAGCAGCTGAAGGCGGCACATCCCAAGATCAAATGGACCACCGGCGAGCACGAATACACGCGGTATGGGTTCCGCGAGCTGATCGCCAGCCGCTCTGTCGACATTCTGCAGCCTGACATGATGTGGGCCGGAGGGCTGACCGAAGTCCTGCGGATCTGCGCCATGGCCGCGGCACACGATCTTCCTGTGATCCCGCATTGCAGCGGGCCCTATAGCAACCACCTCGTGATCTCGCAGCCGAACTGTCCCCTTTCTGAATTCCTGATCACCAGCCCGAAAGGCGATGAGATAAGGCCGCTCTTCGGCAATCTGTTCGATGGAGAGATGTTGCCGCAGAATGGGCTGATCGAGGTTTCGGACGAGCCCGGATGGGGTCTGCATCTCCGTCGAGAATCAGTCGAGCTGCGGCGACCCTTTACTGCCGACTCAGCCACAAGGCCTGCCTAGAGCCCTAAAATCTACGCGCCGCTGCCTCATCCCTGTTTGGCACCAGCGATAGCGAGCATGGCCTCGCCGATGACCTCGTCGCCCTGCGCACTCAGCGCTTCTCCGTCGCTGCGAATGTCGCGGACTTCTTTATTTTGGCTAAGCCTGGCTTTGCCCACGAGGCGGGTGATCTCGATCTCCAGCCCGACGATCGCCTTGACCATCATATCGATATAATCCTTGGGAGCGTCACTCATCTTCCACGGCACAGGCTGCGAAGCCTCGTGCTTGCGGGTCAGTCGGGCGACGTTTCGGCGGACATAGTGTTCGTCGTCGCGGACAGTGATTTCGTCCATGGGCGTGCACGACGAGGTAGTTCCAGCCAGCTCGGCACCTGTTTATGAAATTCATGTTTGCTTGGATACCACTGCGGCGAAATATATGCGTCGGCCGCACGGAAGACGACGAGGACTTCATCGCTGCGGTAACGACGTCCTGCCAGACGGGGTTATTGCGTGCCACATGAAAGTGCAGCACGCCATGCTGCCCCTGGGATCTGTTCAGCTCAAAGGGAATGTGGTTGGCGTCGAGCCCGCTCTTGCCATTCGTTATCAGCACGCCGAGGGCGTTGTTCTCGATCAGGTCATGGAGAACCTCCGGTCGGGCTTCATCGAAATGCGACGGGACATAGATCACAGCACCGCCAAAGCCTGACGGAGGTCGGCGATGAGGTCCTCGGCGTCTTCCAGGCCGACCGAGAGGCGCATGAGGTCATCGCCTACGCCGTCGATCATATGTGCATCTTCGCGAATCGGCTGACGGGCGCGGGTGAGGCTTGCGGGATGACAGATGAGGCTGTCGGCATCGCCAAGGCTGACGGCGCGGATGATGAGGTTCAGCCGATCCATCATCCTGCGCGCGCCCTCATATCCGGCATGGAGGCCGAAGGCGAGCATGCCCGAGCCGGCGGCCATCTGCCGACGCGCTATCGCCTGACCTGGATGGGAATCGAGAAACGGGTAGCTCACCCAAGCGACCGCTGGATGCGCTTCCAGCGTCCGGGCGACGGCAAGAGTCGTGGTGCTATGGCGTTCCATGCGCAGCGTGAGCGTCTTGAGGCCGCGCAGAATCAGAAACGATGACAGCGGCGACAGGGCGGCGCCGGTGATGTAGCGTAAGCCCGTCTCATGCAGCTTGTGAAGCGTTTCGGCATCGCCGAGCAGCGCGCCGCCGAGCACATCGCCATGGCCGTTGATGTATTTGGTGAGCGAGTGCAGCACGATATCGGCACCATGCTCGATGGGTCGCTGCAATGCCGGGGAAGCGAAGGTGCTGTCGACGGCGACCTTCACGCCGCGCGCATGGGCACGTTCCGCGACCGCGGCGATGTCGAGAATGGCGCTCAGCGGATTGATCGGGGTCTCGAAATAGACGAGCCGGGTTCGCTGCGTGATTGCGGCATCGAGATTGGCGGGTTCGGATAGATCGACAGGGACGACCTTGATGCCGAAGCGTGGCAGGGCCTGCTCCACCATGGCAACCGTATTCAGGTAGAGCGTCTTGTGAACCACCAGTTCGTCGCCTTGCGACAGCAGCGACAGGGTCAGCGCCCCGAATGCCGCCATGCCGGACGCGACGGCAAGACCCACCTCCGCTCCTTCGAGATTGGCAAGTCTCTGTTCGAGAATTTCCGTCGTCGGATTGTATTCGCGGGCATAGAGCTTGCCACCGAGGGCCGCAGAAGCCTCGTTCGCCGCCACGCTCTCGAAGCCATAGGTCGAGGTCAGGAAGACCGGCGGTTGAATTGCATGGGAGAACGTGGCTGGGTCGAAACCGTGATGAATGGCACGGGTGGCAAAGCCAAGCCCATGAAGGTCTGGCCGGGTTTCCTGAACGCGTGGCTCGCGTTGTTTAAGGATGCTGTTCATCGCCTTTGTCGGCTCCTTCTTGGATTTCCATCCAAATACCGGCAAACTGATCCATATAAGACGTCCAGTCCAGCGGGTACGCGCTGGACCTTGAGGCCGGCATTGCCGCAATATGAGGACCGGAGCCCGACCGAGCACGATTTCTTCGGCTCGGATCCCAGCATCTCGGCGAAAATGCTAGTGTAGGCCAGCTTACCAAGCCGCAGATGATCAATGTCAGACGTGATGAAAGTGGAGCGAACCTATAACGTAGCTGCCCGAACTGGCCTTGGCTTCGAGGTCAAGGCCGGTGATCTCATCCGGATTACAGATCTTGAGGGGCCCAGCCGGTCGATTTCTGGGTATTCTCGAAGACGAAGCCTCTTGAATTTCTATCCCCGGAGCATACCAATCCAACCATCGAGAAGCTCATTCCGGGCGTTGGAGATGCTGCTTATACAAACCAACGCAGAGCGATAGTCACCGTCCTTCAAGACAACTCTCCTGGCCAGCACGACATGCAATACGCCGCCTGCGATCCGACGCGCTATCGTCAGTTCGGGGTGAAAGGCGAGCACGCCAGCTGCCAGGACAATTTGCACAAGGCGCTGGACCAGTTCGGCATTCGGTTGGGTTTTACACCACAGCCCTGGAACCTGTTCACCAACTTCTTCATCAACCCGAACGGCACATTCACCATCAAGCCCCCCGAAACCAGGCCGGGCGACAATATCGTGATCAGATGCGAGATGGACGCCTACATCGTTGTGTCTGCCTGTCCGCAGGATCTGAATCCGACCTGCGGAGGAAACCCGACAGATATTAAAGTTGAGGTTGGGCAATGACGCGTAAGCATTCATGCGCGTCCTACTGAGGCTGCGACCAGGGACTCGGAATTTGCGGTGCCCCGGGCTATGTTGGAGTGCTGCGGTCGGCGTGATGTAAAAGAGGTAGGCATGGTTGGGCGTTATACAACCCTATTGCCAGCTCTGGCATTGATCGCATTTGGCGCTACGAGCGCGCATGCCGCCGATCTGTGCTTCCAATACGGATCCGGTGGGCGGAATCGCTGTCGCAACCCGATCTGGGTGAGGCCGAGATTCGCGTGTTGGCGGTATGGCCACTATCCGGACTTCAGTAGGGGGGTGACTAGGGTCGGGAACCTTTGACGGTACAATGCTATGTAGGGAACCTTCATCGCCACATTCGAGCAGTGCGGGCCGAGATAGGTGACCCTTCTCATCCGGTTCGGTCCACCAAGTGCCCAGGAGCAGGTGGGCCAACCAGTGCTCCTGGGCTTATGCTGAATGTCGGATATCCCTGGCAGCTCTCGGCAACCTTGAGCTTTCTCCCGCGTTGCACATCTGCAGGCGGCGTTTTCGGGGTACTGCCATGGGGAACAAGACTGTCATGATCCACTGCGGTCAATGCGGAGTGAGCTCGCCACGCGATGTTGCCGAGATCGATCGACCCTCAGACTTGCGCTGTCATGTGTGCGGCGCCAGGTTTTCGGCGGAGGCGCTCTCACGAGTTTACCAGGCGTCGAAGGTGATCATTATCCGCGGGGAGCGGCGCTGACCACGTTCATAGAGCCTTACGGGAGGCCACCCCTTCGCTTCTAGACGAATGCTCTATGGTAGCCTTCAGGCCTCCTCCAGAGCACGCGTGAGCAGGAGATCTTTAGGCGCAAAGATCTAGGCTTGACCAGCATTATTGCTCCTTTGCCTTCGAGCGGGAGCACTCGTCAGGTCTTTCAGCGGCCGCGACGACGGCTTGGCTCAAGCCGCATTGGGCCCGAGCATCCGAAACTCCCTCGGCGCGCTGAGCACTCGCCGCCCGGAACAGGTTTCCTGAAAAGGCGTTGCTTGCCATGAGTGTTGCGAGCATTACACCCTGATATTGGACGGCAAGAGACTGGATAAAGTCGGCTGTACTTTTGAGACGATCAATGAGGCAGGAACTCAGCCATATGGGCCCGAGCGCGCCGGTCGAGATGTTAAGAACTGCTCGGAAGGCTGTGCGAGTGGAACTCGTACTCGACAGTGGGGACGTCCTCGAAGCACGTGTGCTGGAGGTCAACAAAGCCGGTCTGGCGCTCGTTACCGTGAAGCCATCCGGCCGTAATCATAACTCACACCACCCCTGAGGCAGGAACGAGACGACGAGTTGCTTTTCAACAAATGTGAACATTCGTTCCCGTGTTGACGAACTAGTCATCCGCCTAAGTAACTGAAGTTGTTGAGATAATTTCCATACAGAGAATACTGGTGGCGCCTAGGGACTCGAAGCCGTGTTTCCGCTGTGAGAGTTAGCTGCAATACGCGCTCGAGCCAGCTGTACGCGAGATCGAGCCGTTCGCGTGCTAGGGCAACACCGAAAGTATCGTGGGTACCCTCCGGACGAAGATGGTCGGACCGATAACCTGCTGTCGGGCCATGACGAAGTTGTCGAACGCCCGGTCGAAGAAGCGCACGTCGAGTGCAGCGTTGAGGTCTTCAGGAATCAGACGCGCATTGCCACGTCTCGGTTCTCCTGCCAAGCGTCGCAATCTGGATGCCGGGCCGCGAGCGGCGGCTTCGAGCTTGGTCATCTTCAGCCGCCTCGGCAACGCGTTTCGCAATTTCGCGATCGCTATCTTTCAACAGTTCGCCCAGGCTCGAAATGCCGTTAGGCGCCTCAGCGAGCGGCCGGCCGCCCTCGTTTGACAACGAGAGCGGCAGCGCCGTTATCAGTTACACGTCGAGGATAGGCACGAAGCCGCCGAAGATCATACGCTTGCCGTCGAACGGCATGTTGGCGCCCATCGCTTTCATGCGCGGGTCCGTGCGCATCTTCTGGTTGGCTGCGTCGCGAACCTCCTTTGACGGGTACTCGAACCAACTGAACACGACGACCTCGTCGTCCTTGGCCTTCACTGCGCCCTGGAAATCGGTGAGCTTGCCTTCGGGAACGTCGTCACCCCAGCATTCGACCACACGGCTCGCGCCGAACTCTTTAAACAGCGGTGCTGCCTCGGCGGCATGCTTACGGAAAGTTTCCTTATTGGACGCGGGGACCGCTGCAACAAATCCTTCCACATACTTCATCGTTCTCTCCGTTGTTCGATTGCGAGCGAAGACAAGGACCCACGCGCGCACCTCCGATCGTCTTTTCATATGAGCTGATATCAACACAATTGTGGCGCCGCCCGCGCGCCATTTACGTGTGTTGCCGGCGGATCGACGGTGAAGTGTAGATGGATCAAGCCGCAGGGCGGCTTCAAATCGCTCCAAGGCTGTTCACTTCGGTGGCGGAAACTCTGCCCCCCAATGTCCGTAATCTTGCCAGGGACTCTTCAATCGCGCGCTTCCGTTCATTCGCTATGAGTTTTCCGATCTTGCCGTGGTTGCCGAACACTCGGCCTTGAGTACAGCCTTGTCTTGCTCGCCCTCACGTCCGAAGACGAGCCGCAGCCGCCCCAGTTGCTTGTGCTGTCGGCCGATGCCGGCAATCTGCGGGGGGTGACAAACAGGCCCTTGACCTTGGTGGTCTGGTCGACGCGGCCGAGCCAACCGCGAATGCGCATGTTGGTGCGTCCACATGGACTCATGCCAGGCAGCACTGCGGAGAGATCGCCAGTGTCTGAAGTCGATCTGTAGAACGGTTTCCTACGTCGTACAGCCTTGAAGGACTGGCTATCCGGCGCGGGCTCGCTTCGGAGCATTTTTCCGGGCTCCGAAAGCTGAACTTTTCAGTCGTGTGGGCGAATCTGTTTCGGATCTTCTTTAGCTTATGCATTTCGGTTCGCGTCTTATTGCTGACAGCCCCAGAGCGAAGGCCATGTCGATCCTGCCGGAGAAAGTAGAAAGAGGCCCGTAATTCTGAATAGTTTTTCTTTCAAGTCGCTCGGAAGCGGGACTAGCCGGTCCTTGATTGTTTCCTTCAAGACCTCGGCCGCGATGCTGCCAAGATAAACCGCCTGTCGTCCACGTATGGTGTTCCGAGAAGCAGCCCTGGGTCATGATCGAGCAAGGCGTCGCGCAGACCCCACGCAATCCGGGATAATCAGCAGCGCCAAGGACAGTTCGTGGCAGAAGACGACGACGGATTCCATCTTTGGTCCACCCGCGGCAAGGGGTAGCACCCAACCGGGAGCAGGAGCAGGGAATGGCGGGCACTTGACGTTCGTAACATCGTCAATGTCCTTCAATGGAGGATCAAGACGATGCGAATGATGAAAACAGCACTTGGTATGGGCGTAGCCCTCAGTCTCGGATTGTTATTGGGTGTATCCGGAGCGGAAGCGCGCGGCGGCTTTGGTGGCGGCGGTTTTCATGGCGGGTTTGGTGGTGGAGGAATGGCGTTTTTTCCGCACCATATGGGCGGATTCGGCGGGGGCGGGATGACTGGATTCAGCCGCGGCGGGTTTGCGATGCATGGAAGCCCTGGCTTCAGACGATTTGGGATGGCTGACCCTGGGCGGCAATTCGGTACAATGGGATGGCGCCACGCCAACTTCCACAATTTCCATGATGGTCGTTTCCATCACTTCCACCGCAATTTCGTAGGTTTTCCATTTTTCGTCGCCGGCGGCTTCCCATATGACGATTACGGCTATTAAAACTATGGCTATTATGGCGGCGATTGCAGCATCGCCTATCGGAACGCCCGTGCGAGCGGTAGCTCCTATTGGTGGAACCGGTATTACGCCTGCGTCGGCTACAGCTATTGAGGGTTGATCGCCAGCCACCAGGGAGGCCGGCGAACCCTATTTGGAGATGGGGTCGCTGGCCTGGGCGATGACCATGACCCCGGCGGTCAGCAACCGACGGTTCCGCCGGAACCTGCGCGACGACGGGTACGTTGGCAGAGACTGCAAACTCGGTTTCGCCGACACATCCCGTGCCGGGGGCTGCCTAGCGCATCGGCGGCACCGCCCGTGCAGTGCGGCGATCCCTGAGGATCAGAACCGCGGAATGTGAGTTTGATCACGGCGGTCTTGCCGCCGCTGATCTCCTTGACCGTGGCACCGGTGATGACCTGCTTGACTGTCGCATTGGTCATTGTCTGACCTGGCTTGGTCATCGGAAATTGCCCTTCGCCGGCAGGAGCTGGAAAATGCGGATCGGTACGGTGAACAGCATCATGGCGAGCCCCGCCGATTGGCAGGCTTGGGCTTTCGCGTCTGCCCGATCGCCAGGGGGCAGGCCTGAGGGGATCGTGGAGAGGCTCGGGATCAGCAGGGAAGCGTGTTCCGCGTGCTGAGGGATCAGTGGGCATAAGGGGGTTGAGAAGGTCAATCCAAGCTCACCTTCCATAAAATGCCCAGGGCAGTCACATCGAATCCGTGACATTGGGCGAAATGGGTTTTGCGAATCGTCGATTCTGATTGGAAACCGACGCACCCTGACGCCTATGGCGTGCCAGACAACGTTGGCGATGGGGAGGAGGCACGACAGCTGGCGATGGCCCGTGGCAACGCGGCGGCTGCAGTCCTGGCCATAGTCGCGACGAAGGCAAGACTGCATAGCTGCATCAGTCGTGATCAAGCTCTCCCGGTGCAAAATAGTGTCGTTGAAGGTACTTCGGAACGTCAGGAAGGTCCGCGAGAGATTGCGCGGCTCATCGCCTTTGCCTTGGCTATCGGGCGCCGAGAAATCGATCAGCAAGGTCGTGATTAGCTAACTCTCACAGTGGAAACACGGCATAACGGCCTGGGACACGGTGAGTGAGCGTATTTTGTCTCGACGCGGCGGACCCAAAGCCACCCAGGACCTGAAGCACAAGCAGGAAAGCCACCCCCCTCGTCTTTCCGCCGGCAAGCGAGGTTGTTCCAGGGATGTTCCCATGCTCGTAAAGATGCTCATCCGATCGCTTCTTGGCGCCGTTTTCTTCGCGGCGCTGCTCTTTCTTCCCGCCGGCACATGGGCATGGCCGCAAAGCTGGGCGTACCTCGGCTTGTTCAGCCTCTCCAGCCTGGCGACCGGTTTATGGCTCCTGAAAACCGATCCGGAACTACTCGCATCGCGTATGCGATCGCCGTTGAGCCCCGATCAGAGCCGGCGCGATCGCGCGATCTTCGCTGCCATACTCATCGTGTTCTGCGCCTGGTTCGCGTTTATCGCGCTCGATGCGCGCCGGTTCGGATGGTCGCATGTTCCGACTTGGGCGCAGGCCCTTGGCGCAATTCTCATCGTCTGGAGCTTCTGGGGTTGGGTGACGGTGCTGCGCGCGAACAGCTTCGCTGCAGTGACGGTGCGCGTGCAGAGCGAGCGTAACCAGACCGTGGTCTCCACCGGTCCCTATGCGGTCGTGCGTCACCCGATGTACGCCTACGCCATACCCTACTCAATCGGCACCCCGCTGATGCTCGGCTCACTGTGGGGACTTTTAGGTTTCTTTCCTTTCTTCGCGCTCATCGTGGCACGCACGCTCGGAGAGGAAGCTGTGCTGCGGGAGGGACTGGCCGGCTATCCCGACTACGCCCGGAAAGTGCGCTTCCGACTGCTGCCCGGCGTGTGGTGAGGGGTCATTGGACCTATAACCGGTGGCGCGTATGGTCTGGCCACTCGGCCCCCCAGACGTTGAATTCGATGCAGGTGGATTGATCGACTGAAGCCTGTTGCGATGGTGTCGTTTCCTTGCGTGCCGGGGACGGCGCCGGCGCCTTCGGCAACCGCCTCGGCTATCTTCTCGATATGGCCATACGCACTGTAGTAGAGGACGAGAATCTTGGACACATCTCCTCGCTGGTGTTCTTTTAAATCATGGCGAAACTGCACGATTTTCTACAAGGACGGAGAAAGGGGGCACGTAGTAGAATGCAACCAGGAGCCCGGCGTGGAGTCTAACAATTGATGCCTTATGCGCTGAGCGGCGTGTATTCGGATAACAGGTTTCGGGTTTTGACAGAGGACGGCGAACGCGTGTTCTGCCGAGGGTCGCGCCTGGGCGATGACGGCAACCGGAGCGCCGTGCTGGTTGTTTTACCTGCCGCAGAGCACCCGTCGCCCTCAAGCCTCGATCGCCTCGCCCACGAATACCGATTGAAGGACGAACTCGACGGAGCGTGGGCGTTGCTGCCGCTGGAGTTTGTGCGCGAAGGCGGTCGGGCCATGCTGGTGCTCGAGGATCCGGGCGGCGAGCCGCTTGATCGGTCGCTTGGCGCGCCCATGGATGTAGGACGTTTCTTGCGCCTGGCTATTGGTATTGCCGTGGCTTTGGGCAAGCTCCACCAGCGCGGCCTCGTCCACAAGGATATCAAACCGGCCAATGTCGTGGTGAACTGCGCGGACGGCCAGGTGCGGCTCACCGGGTTTGGTCTCGCCTCGCGCCTGGCGCGTGAGCGCCAGTCGCCTGAACCTCCCGAGACGATCGCCGGCACACTCGCCTACATGGCGCCCGAACAGACGGGACGGATGAATCGCTCGATCGATTCCCGCAGCGATCTCTATTCACTTGGCATTACGCTCTACCAGATGCTCACGGGCTCACTCCCGTTTACCGCGGCCAATCCCATGGAGTGGGTGCACTGCCACATCGCTAGAAAGCCGGTACCGCCAGCCGAGCGGTTGGAGAATGTCCCGACTTCACTCTCGACCATCATCATGAAGCTGCTCGCCAAAACCGCTGAGGAGCGTTACCAGACCGCGGGCGGCGTCGAGCGCGATTTGCGACGCTGTCTGACCGATTGGAAGGCGCGGGGCTTCATCGGCAACTTTCCACTGGGCCAACAGGACACGCCCGACCGCCTCCTGATTCCTGAGAAGCTATATGGCCGTGAGCGTGAAATTGCGACCCTGGTCGCTGCCTTCGACCGAATAGTCAAAAGCGGAACGCCAGAGCTGGTGCTGGTTTCGGGCTACTCGGGCATCGGCAAGTCCTCGGTCGTCAATGAGCTGCACAAGGTGCTAGTGCCGCCGCGCGGTCTCTTTGCCTCTGGCAAGTTCGATCAGTACAAGCGCGACATCCCCTATTCGACCCTGGCACAGGCATTTCAGACGTTGATCCGTCAGCTCCTCGGGAAAAGCGAAGCAGAGCTGGCGGCTTGGCGCGACCCCCTTCAGGAAGCGTTGGGCCCGAACGGAAAGCTCATTGTGAACCTTGTTCCTGAATTGCAACTCATCATCGGGGAACCACCGCCAGTCCCCGACCTTCCGCCACAGGATGCCCAACGCCGATTCCAGCTCGTCTTTCGGCGATTTATCGGCGTGTTCGCGAGGCCGGAGCATCCGCTCGCTTTGTTCCTCGACGACTTGCAATGGCTCGACGCGGCGACGCTCGATCTGCTTGAGGATCTGCTGAATCCAGCGGCCGTGCAGCACTTGATGTTGATCGGCGCTTACCGAGACAACGAAGTCACTGCGGCCCATCCGCTGATGCGCAAGCTTGAAGCGATCCGGAACGCGGGAGCGAACGTGCAGGAGATCACACTTGCGCCTCTCGCCGGTGAAGAGGTACGACAGTTCATTGCGGATGCGCTTCGCTGCGAGCCGGAGCGCGCCGCCCCGCTCGCGAAACTGGTGCATGAGAAGACTGCTGGCAATCCGTTCTTCCTGATTCAGTTTCTTCACACGTTCGCCGAAGACGGGTGGCTCGCGTTCGATCATCAGAAGGGACGATGGTCCTGGGACCTCAATCGCATCCAAGCGAAGAGGTACAGGGACAACCTCGTGGATCTGATGGTGGGCAGGTTGAACCGCCTTCCGCTCGACACACAGAAGGCGCTGCAACAACTCGCCTGCCTCGGGAACATCGCCCCTGTCCGGATGCTTTCCTTCACCCTCGGGAAATCGCCCGAGGAATTGCGTGCGGATCTCTGGGACGCCGTTCGTCTGGATCTGGTCGAGCACCTGGAAAGCTCCTATAAGTTCGTCCACGATCGCGTTCAGGAAGCCGCCTATTCGCTGATCCCGGAGGAGCTGCGCGACGAAGCGCATCTTCGAATAGGGAGACAGCTTGCAGCGCACATACCTCCCGAGAAGCGGGAGGACGTGATCTTCGACATCGTCAATCAGTACAACCGCGGCGCCGCCTTGATCACCTCGCGAGACGAGCGCGAACAGCTGGCCGAGCTCAATCTGCTTGCGGGCAAGCGCGCCAAGGCCTCTACTGCATACGCCTCGGCGCTGAAGTATCTGGTCGCTGGTGCGGCACTGTTGCCGGGAGATTCCTGGGAGCGCCGGCACGAGCTTATCTTCGCGCTGGAGCTGCACCGAGCAGAATGCGAATTCCTCACCGGCGCGCTCGGAGCCGCCGAGGAGCGGTTGAATCTGCTTTCAGCACACGCCGCAGACACGGTCGAACGAGCGACTGTCGCGTGCCTGCGCCTGAATGTGTATACGACGCTCGATCAGAGCGAGCGTGCTGTCGAAGTGTGTCTGGAGTATCTGCGCGCACCTCGGAGTCGAATGGTTGGCGCATCCGACACAAGAGCAGGCGCTGGCCGAATATCAGCGGATCTGGTCCTGGCTCGACGGGCGCAATATTGAGGACCTTATCGAACTGCCGCTGATGAACGACCCGGCAATACTCAGCTACTTTAGATGTCCTGACCGAGGTCGTGCCGCCGGCCCTGTTTACCGACCGTAATCTACTTTCGCTCGTGATCTGCCGGATGGTGAATCTCAGCCTCGAGCACGGCAACAGCGACGGATCGTGCTTCGCTTATGTGTTCCTAGGCATGATCGCGGGACCCCACTTCGGCGATTATAAGGGAGGCTTCCAGTTCGGCCGGCTCGGGTATGAACTGGTCGAAAGGCGCGGACTGCGTCGTTATCAGGCTAAAACATACATGGCGTTCGGCAATTTCGTTATGCCATGGACGAGGCACGTTCGGACGGGTCGTGATCTGGTACGTCGCGCGTTCGACATCGCAAACAAGGCCGGCGACCTCACGTTTGCCGCGTACAGCCGCAATAATCTGAACACGAATCTTCTCGCGGCGGGAGATCCGCTGGCTGAAACGCAACGTGAAGCCGAGCAAGGTCTCGACTTTGCACAGAAGGCGCGGTTCGGTCTCGTCATTGATATCATTACTACGCAACTCGGACTGATCCGGATGCTTCGTGGTCTGACACCGACGTTCGGATCTTTTGACGATGAGCAGTTCGATGAACGCCGCTTCGAAAGCCACCTGGCAAGTCAGCCGGATCTGGCTCTGCCCGAGTGCTGGTACTGGATTCGGAAGCTGCAGGCTCGCGTGCTGGCCGGGGACTATCGTTCGGCCATCGAGGCATCGTCAAAGGCTCAACCGTTGCTTTGGACGTCGCCATCCTTTTTTGAGACGGCGGAATATGAATTCTACGGCGGGCTCGCCCGGGCCGCGTTCTACAATTCTGCCCCTGTCGAAGAGCAGCCGCAGCATCTGGAGGCTCTGGCCGCCCATTACAGACAGCTTGAAATATGGGCGGAGAATTGCCCCGAAAATTTCGAGAACCGCGCCGCACTGGTCGGTGCAGAGATCGCCCGGATTGAAGGCCGCGCGCTCGACGCCGAGCGGCTCTACGAAGAGGCCATCCGCTCGGCTCGCGCCAACGGTTTTCTCCACAATGAGGCGCTGGCCAATGAACTCGCCGGGTGCTTCTACGTTGCCCGGGGCTTCGAGCAGATTGCGCATCTCTACCTAGGAAACGCACGGCAGGGCTATCTACGATGGGGAGCCGACGGGAAGGTGCGGCAACTCGATCGCCTCCATCCGCGACTGAGGCAGGACGAGCGCGCACCTGGTCCGACGGGCACGATCGAAGCGCCGGTCGAACATCTGGATCTCGCCACCGTACTCAAAGTCTCGCAAGCGGTATCGGGCGAGATCGTCCTAGAAAAGCTGCTTGAAACTCTCATGCGCACCGCGATCGAGCAGTCAGGTGCCGAGCGCGGGCTGCTCATTCTTCCGCGACGGGCCGGGCTGCGGATCGCAGCGGAAGCCACGACCAGCGACACGATCGTTGTGCAGTTGGGCGACGAGCCCGTGACCGCAGCCGCGCTGCCGGAATCTGTCCTTCACTATGTCGTGCACACTAACGAGAGTATGATTCTCGACGATGCCGCGGCTCAGAATCCGTTTTCTGCCGATCCGTACATCCGGCAGCACCATGCTCGCTCCATTCTCTGCCTGCCGTTGCTCAACCAGGGCCAAGTGATAGGGGTACTCTACCTCGAGAACAACCTGACCCCTCGCGTTTTCGCGCCGGCTCGGATCGCGGTGCTGAAGCTGCTTGCCTCGCAAGCCGCGATCTCGCTGGAGAATTCCCGTTTGTACCGCGATGTCGCAGACCGCGAAGCGAAGATCCGGCGGCTGGTCGAGGCCAACATCATCGGCATCTTCATCTGGGATCTCGAAGGCCGGATCGTCGAGGCCAACGACGCATTTCTCCGCATGGTGGACTACAACCGAGAGGATCTCGTCTCCGGTCGCATACGCTGGACGGACCTGACACCGCCGGAATGGCTTGACCGCGATGAACAACGGTGGCTGCCCGAGCTGAAGATGACCGGGAGCTTGCCGCCGTTTGAGAAGGAGTACTTCCGGAAGGACGGCAGCCGTATTGCCGTGCTGATCGGCGTGGCAGTTTTCGAGGAGGGCGGGAATCAAGGAGTCGCTTTCGTGCTTGATCTGACCGAACGCAAGCGCGCGCAGGAGGAGCATGAGAGACTGCGCCAGCTGGAGGCAGATCTCGCGCACATGAACCGGTTGAGCACAATGGGAGAATTGGCCGCCTCGCTGGTTCACGAAATCGCTCAACCGATCGCCACCGCGCGCAACAATGCCCGCGCGGCCCTGAATTTTTTAGACCAACAACCGCCGGACCTCGGCGAGGTCAGAGACGCGCTCGGCTGCGTCGTGGGCGATGCTGATCGAGCGGGAGACATCATCGGTCGGATCCGTGATCAGATCAAGAAAGCGCCGCCGCGAAAGGATCGTTTTGATCTTAATGAGGCGATTAACGAGGTGATTGTTTTGGCGGGAAGCGCAATCGCCAAGAACGGAGTCTCGGTTCAGACCCGCCTCACGGAGGGGTTGTTTCCGGTTCAGGGGGATCGCGTCCAGGTGCAACAAGTCGTCCTGAACTTGATCCTGAACGCGGTCGAAGCACTGAACTCGGTCGACGAGGGAGCGCGAGAATTGTTGATCAGCACTGAGCAACGCCAGGCGGATGACATCCTCCTAGCAGTGCGCGATTCCGGGCCGGGCATTGATCCGGAATGTCTCGAGCGTGTTTTCGAGGCTTTCTACACTACCAAGTCCAGCGGGGTCGGGATGGGACTGTCGATCTGCCGGTCAATCATCGCTGCCCATGGGGGCCGGCTATGGGCGGCTGCGAACGAACCTAGGGGCGCTATATTTCAGTTCACCTTGCCCAGCGCGGGAGGGAACTCATGAATTTTCTTTAGGCGGCTCACCAAACTCGAGAGCCGCACGAATACACCGTAGTAGATGCTTTTGATCAACTGGCCTCCGAAGGAACAAACCACCCCATCCTTCAGGTCGCGGGCCGGAGGTCGTCGTCGGGGTAGGCCGTCATGAGGATCATCGGAATCGGGTGCCCGCTGTCGATGATGTGTCTGTAGAGCTAGACTCCGGTCATCGCAGGCATATGGATTTCGGTGATCAAGCAAGCGGTCTTGACGACACGAGGGGACGCGAGGAGATCGGCGGCCAGACGGATAAGCCTCGCCGGCGTAACCCAAGGACCTCAGGAGTCTTCTCATGGACTCGCGAAAAAACTGATTATCATCAACGACCGAGGTCTACGACCCTTTCGTTATACTGTCTCCACAGTTCGCTCGAGCCCACCAGTCGCGTACCCCCAGCGGTGTAGTCGGACCTAATACAAATTCCGCAGCCTGCGCCAAAGAGTGGTGCCGAGGCAATGTAAGGCCCGATAAATTTTGACTATGCCGCAAGCGGAGTTCGTAACCTTCGCGCCAAAAATTTTGCCGAGCAACGTCAGTCCGCGTAGACTTTGGTTTACCTGGCGGTTCCGGCCGAGAGCTTCGCTGAGTGGGTCGACGCGACACGGAGCGCTGGACCGGTGCTGGAGGCGTGCGCATTGAGCCCGACAGAATGGAGAAGCTCGCCAGCACTAAGCAAACTTCTCAGCGACATAGAGCATGCGTGAGAGGTTCTGCCGCCAGCTCGGCGGTGGTGGCGAGAAAAATTCTGCCGCTGCTCGAACCAGTCGACACCCTCTTCTAGTTTGGAGAATTGAGGCGCGCCGGGAGACGGGCCGTATGCCAGCGTTTAGCAATCTCGGCAACGGTCAAAGTTCGGTCCTCGCAGCGGATCAGTGAGAGGCCGGCTGTCTCGACTGATCGCTCGTTGAAGCCAGGTGGGACAGGTGGAATCCGATGACGAGCCTTGCGGAAGTTCTGACGAGTGCTGCGCTCAGCAAGAGGCCGCAGCGGTTGTGCGAAAGA
Organism: uncultured Alphaproteobacteria bacterium; assembly: GCA_963744915.1. GTDB lineage: Bacteria > Pseudomonadota > Alphaproteobacteria > Rhizobiales > Aestuariivirgaceae > DATAFF01. The sequence goes on along the minus strand of CAVUUY010000010.1, from coordinate 227,240 downwards.
TCGACGAAGCACTTAAGACATCACATCCGGCTGGACAGCGGCCAGGCCGACAAATGCCGGTCTGCGGGTATCTTTCTGAAGCTCTTGCAACAGCCCGCACCCACTCGGAAGCGCTTGCTTGATTTGCGGACCGCTTTTCTGAACTCATACCATTGCTGTTCTGGGCTCCGTGCAAGCTCCGAGCGAGCGAGCGGCAGATGGCTATCCTTATGACGGCCACGTTCCTGGCAACGGCTCGACCCATTGCGCGCGCGAAGCACCTGGCTCGAACGGTTCGGCGAAATACTGAGTTTCGCGGGCCACCTTTCCATCTAGGAATTCCATGATGCTCACGGTGTAAGACGGCCGGCCGTCATAAGTTATGGCATATTCAGTGACCCAGAGGTCGCCCGCGCCGATTATCCGCCGCACAGTAAAGCGTTTCCGGTTCGGCTGCGCGGCGCGAGACGACTGTATCCCTCGGGTGCGGATGCGCTCGCCCGATTGCGGATATTCGAGGACCGCGTCCTCTCGGTAAATGTGGTGTTCCTCCTCGAGGTCATTCGCATCGGAGGCACCCCAGTGGTGATCCGACGGAGTTCGGTCCATCCTTGTCGGATGTTACAACCAGCTTATGGCCGTTGCTTTCGAGATATTTTCGCAAACCGAGCTCGCCGGAAACGCTTCCCAAGAGAGCGCCAAGGCTGAAAGTCAATGCCTTTCGGGGTAGGCCGGGCAGGAACGAGACGACGAATTGCTTATCAACAAATGTGAACGTTCATTCCCGTGTTGCCGAAATAGTAATCCGCCTAAGTAACTGAAGTTGTTGAGATAATTTCCATACAGAGAATACTGGTGGCGCCTAGGGACTCGAAGCCGTGTTTCTGCTGTGAGAGTTAGCTAATCACGACCTTGCTGGTCGATTTCTCGGCGCCCGATAGCCAAGGCAAAGGCGATGAGCCGCGCAATCTCTCGCGGACCTTCCTGACGTTCCGAAGTACCTTCAACGACAGTATTTTGCACCGGGAGAGCTCGATCACGACTGATGCAGCCATGCAGTCTTGCCTTCGCGATCACGGCTAGAACAGCGGCCGAGGCGTTGCCACGCGCCATCGCAAGCTGGCGAGCTTGCTCCAACTCAAGAGTAAGCCCCTCGATCGTTACCACTGTGCTCACTGCCGCGTTTGCCTGTAGCTCGGCAATGCGGCTACGAATGTCCGCTTTTGTTGACAAGCGGCTGGCACACGATCTGCTCCCACCATAACCAGCCCTAGAAAGGGCTTCAGCTTTTGAGTGACCCTTTGCGAGCTCCTGGGCAAAGGACTCGTGGCGCGGATTTGCAAGAGTTGGCATGTTTTAGACCAAAATTGCGAATCAGTTTTGAGGGCCAGTATAGAGCGAAGCGCTCGGGACCTCTTCATTCCTGACTTGGATCCACTTGATCTTGTCCCACACGCATTTAGCGAGGCCAAACTTGGGTAGGCATGACGGTGATGACGCAGATGACCGTCAGCCTTAGTAGCCCTTAGGGACGCCGAAGTGGTTGTATGCTGCTTTAAATACGCCCAAAACTCATTAAATCGGGGCGCGTAAGAATGACGGTCATCGAGCGTCATGGTCCATCTTTTGTTGGTTCCTCACCCATAGCCGCTCGCTCGCGGTTCGCTTGTGCCTAACCCAACCGAGGTTGGTCAGGATCTCTCCCACACGGTTCTGTTCAACCTTTCGTTGCCTCTCGACTGGCACAAAGACAGCCCGCCAAAGGATCTCTCCAACGGTCACTTGTGACTTATCGACGAGGTATTTCCGAATAGGTTCTTCCCACGGGTCTGGCTCGTATCGCTCTGTCTGTTCCGCGGCGGCCGTCGCAATGAGCCGGTCATCGTCCAACCACCATTTTTCACCGGCGAAGTAGCGCTGCTTGGCCTCTGCCCAAAGCTGATCGCGATCACGGCGTAAACTCTCCAAGTCGATAGTTCCAACCTTGACCGGCCAGAAGCGACGATTGCCGGTTTCGTCGGGGAGATAGGCCGACTTGTTGGTCGTGCCCGAGAAGATGCATTGCCGCGGATAGATGACTTCATTGCGCCCGTAAGCTGGCCGGAAACGTTCGTAAGTTCGGCTGATGAACGCCTTGACCGTTTCGACTGCACTACGTTTGATCTGACCGAGTTCGGCCAGTTCGACTACCCATTTGCCGCGGAGGTGATCGCAGCAGTCCTTGGAATGCAGATCGGCGGGTAGGCTTTCCGAAAACCATTCGCCCCCAGCACCCGCAAAGCGGATGTCTTGCCGCCGCCCTGGGCACCTTCTTGCACCAGCACATGGTCGACCTGGCAGCCCGGTTGGTAGATGCGAGCGACGCCGGAAATTAGAAACCTGGCACCGACTGCCCGGACATACTCGCCATGCGATGCATCGGTTGGAAGCACTTGGCAGTAGGTTTCCAGCCACCGATCAAGGCGCGGCTTGCCATCCCATTTGAGACTATCGAGATAATCGCGGACAGGGTGAACTCGATATTTGGTCTCGGCAACCTGGCGGAGGGCGAGGTCTACCTTGGCGATATTGGCAGTGGGATAGTCGCCGAGCTCGAACCACGTAATGCAGTCGTTGTATCAGAATCGCGCCATGGCCTTGGCAGGCCTTCGGCACTGCCGCTGCCGCTATGGAGCGGTATCGGCTTCAGCAGGACCAATTGTTGCTGGAATTCATCGAAATGAAAGTTGCCTTGCCAAGCCGGATCGTTTTCACCGGCAGTACTCGCCCTTTATTGCGACCTTTGAGGGCCAGCATATCGTTCCCGCCGAGAGCGTCTATGCCGTATTCGAGGCCAAGCAGACCGCGACGGCCGCCCACGTCGGCTATGCCCAGGACAAGGCGGCGACCGTGCGGGGACTCTACCGCACCAGTATGCCGATCCCGCATGCTGGCGGTACTTATCCACCTAAGCCACCGTTGCCCATCCTGGCTGGTCTGCTGACGTTCGAGAGCGACTGGAATCCGCCGCTTGGCTCCGCGCTGAAGAAGGCCCTTGCTGTAGGCACCGGAGATCGGCACCTCGATCTCGGCTGCGTTGCGGCGCACGGGTATTTTTGTTCTGACGAGAGCCTTTGTCATGTGATGACGCCTGGCGGCAAGCCTGCGACTGCCTTCCTTCTCGAGCTCATCGCTCAACTCCAGGCGATCGCCACGGTCCCCATGGTAGACGTCAGGGCATATTCGGCCTGGCTCGACCGCGGCAAGGTTTGAGACTGGTTTTCGAACTGCGGTTTTTGTAACTTGCGCAACAACATGCTGGTGGTACGAGGAATCATAATCCACGTGTCGGGGTCCGAGTCCCTCCTCCGCTGCCAGGGAAAACCCGTAGCCCGGCATGGATGGAATCACCACATGATCGCCAAGGACACGCTTCCAAGTCATTCGCTCGTCCCTGGCAAAGGTCAAGTTAGCCCCTTCCGTGCAACGTGGAAAATTTCACCGAAAGGTTCGTTAATGCCATTGAGAAAGAAGGCCTCGAAGTCAGCGGCACCGGAGTTCTGAATCAGCATCGCGGTCACTCCAGTTTTCTCATCCCTACCCATCAGGCTCGAATGGCCAGGAATTTGACCCAGATGGCCCTTTACATCGATGTCGCCATAGCGCGAGACTAGGAGGCCGTGACCGTTGGCGACAACCTTCGAACCTGGGAAACTCGCAGGTTTCAGATTGTCTTTCATCTCGCCAAGTTGCTTTGGTCCGAGGATTTTTCCCTCGAACAGCGCAAGGAGAAAAGTGACCACATCCTTCGGTGTCGATACCATGTCGCCTGCAGCATTGGCGCCCGACATGGGGAACCACTCGGTTGAATCCCAAACGCCATAAACCGGGTCGCCAGCTCCTTGTATATCCCATTGCGGCTTACCATCAGGGTCCACATGCATGTAGCCCCGCGCTTCCCGATCGATCGGAAATTTCTCATGCGTGCCAACCCAGGTATCACGCATCCCTAGTGGGTTGAAGATCCGTTCGCGCAGATGGTAGGAGTAAGGCCTCCCGGTTTCGCGGGCGATGATGATGCCAGCCAGCACGTAACCAGTGTTGGAATACTCCATTCCATGCCAGGGTTCCTTCTGCAGACCATGCTTGAAGGCAAAGTTTACAACTTCTTCCGCTTTCCACACCTTCTCCGAAATCATGGGCATTGCGGTTTCGAAATCGGGAAGGCCGCTGCGATGGTTGAGCAGAATGCGAACAGGCATTTGTGTCGCCTTCGGCATGTCGGGGAACCAGCGCGTTATGGGCTCCTCAAAGTCGATCTTGCCCTCTTCGACCAGGAGATGAAGACCTGTTGCCACAAACGTCTTCGTGCAGCTAGCAATTCGAAATACATGGTCGGTTCGCATTGGGATTTTCTTGAACTTGTCGGCAAACCCGGAGGTGAACAGGGCCATCTCCTCGCCTGGCACGCTAATGGCAAGCGATACCCCCACCACGCCCCGCGTGATATGATTATCCAGAATGGTCTGTATACGGCTCTTTGGTATGCCCACGATCACCTCCCTAATTGATTGCGGCCCCCAACGCAACTCCAGTACCCGCTGCGCTTCGTTTGCAGTAATTCTGCCAGCCACTATCGCCCAGGTCTTTATGCTAATGTAACAGCACGTCGGCCTTCAAGCATCTTCCTAGATGCCGCATCAACACAGACACGGGAGCTGCTTGCCTGCGGCGGCCGGAATCAATCTTGTAAAGGCTCCGGCCAATCACTAGTGTCGCTTCAAGCAAACAACCGCAGGGGCTCTTCACCGGAGTTCGCAAGAGCAAAAACAAGTCAAACAGGGAGTGTGTCATGACGCCTAGGTACTCTACGTGCTTCGTTGCTTGCTGGCACCGCCACGTGGTAATGGGCGCCGCCATGGTTTTCACCGCCATCGGTGCCATTGCCGCGGTCGGATCTGATGCGCTGGCCGAAGGCATCAAACGCGGCGGCATGCTGATCATGGCGCGTCCCGACGAACCGCTGACCTTCGATCCCTTCATTCCCGGAGACAACGGCTCAATCTACGCCATCGAACAAGTGTGTGATGCTCTGGTCGAGGCCGACGACACTGGGCGCGGTCTTAGGCCCGGGCTGGCCGAGTCGTGGGAAGTCTCGGCCGATGGCCTTACCTATATTTTTAAAATTCGCGACGCAAAATTCAGCAATGGCGATCCTGTTACCGTGAATGACGTTGTATTTACGCTTAAGACCTTGCACGATCCGTCGAAGTATCTCGCTTTCGTGCTGAAACCGGTCAAAAACATCAGCGCGGTCGACGATAAGCATGTGAAGATTGAACTGAGCGAACCATATGCACCGCTTCTTTCGGCGCTCTCCGCCTACGCGGCAAGCATCGTCCATCAAAAGACGTATGAGGCGAGCCCAGAGAAATTTGGCACTTCGCCAATGTGCGCTGGTCCATTCATGGTTGAAAGCTATGAGCGTGGCTCGACCGTAGTATTGAAAGCAAATCCACATTACTGGGACATGGGGGCCGATGGTAAGCCACTACCCTATCTCGATGGAGTAGAGCTGAAATATGTGCCCGAAAGCAACTCCCGGGTTCTCGGTCTACGCAACGGCGACTATGACGTCATTTCGACAGTTGCCTTCAACCAAGCCAAGTCTCTCGAGGCGGATAGCAAACTCGTTGTTGAGTCGACGCCAATTTTCCGGCTGGACTATGTTTATCTAAATCACCAGAAACCACCGTTTGCCAACAAGGATTTTCGGCTCGCCCTCAACTACGCGGCCAACCGTGAAGCCATCCTCAAAGCGGTTTATTTCGGCTATGGCGAAGTTCCCAACTCCTATATGCCGAAGGTGAACTTCCACTCTGATACTGTGGCGCCAATACCCTTCGATCCTGGTAAGGCCAAAGAACTGGTGCAGAAGTCAGGCTATGATGGCAAGCCGATTCGGATCATGGTCGATACCGGCAACGCGCCCTCACGCCAGGTGGCGACCATCCTTCAGCAGGGCTGGGAAGCTGCCGGTATCAAGAGTGAGATCGTCGAGTTCGATGTTGGCACCGCTTGGACGATGTCAACTAAGGGTGAATACCAAGCCTATGTCAGCTACATCACTAGCGATATTAACGACACGGACGAACTCGCCACCATTCAGGCCGACGTTAACGCAGGTTCGCAGGCCTTCTACACTTGGTACAGCAACCCCGAGGTACAGAAGCTACTGACCGAGGCGCGGCGTGCTTCGGACCCAACCAAACGTGCCGAGCTCTACGCTAAAGTGCAGAAGATCGTCTACAATGATGGCTACAGCATTCCGCTGAACTTCTCGCCGGTGATTAACGGCAGCCAAGCTTACGTTAAGGACTTCAAGCAGCTCGCGAATGGCTGGTGGTGGCTGCAGAAAGTCTGGCTCGACAAGTAGGCGCGCTGTTCGCTTGAAGCCGGCTATTGTGGCCCGAGCAAGCAATGTCGCCTCTATGCTCATGCATGGGGGCGAAACGTGTCGATTTGCGCCCAGGGGTATGCGTTGAGCCTGTTGAGCTACATCATAGGCCGCGTGCTTCAGATGATCCCGGTCATCATCGGCGTCAGCCTAATAGCTTTTTTGGCAATTCATTTCGTGCCGGGAGACCCCGTGCAGATCATGATGCACGGTAGGGCAACGCCCGAAACTCTGGCGGCGGCCCACGCTAAGTTGGGATTGGATCAACCGCTCGTGGTCCAATACTGGAACTTCATCACCAACGCAGCAATGGGAAGCCTCGGCATATCAATTATCCAGAATGCCGATGTGTCAAAAATTATTGGCGAACGGTTGGTGCCGACTATACTCTTACTGATCACTAGCGCCGTTTTTTCCGTCGTCATCGCATTGCCACTCTCCATACTTGCGGCGCTGCGCACTGACCAACCTATTGATCATGTCATCCGCCTTGCCGGGGTTATTGGCTTTGCCATGCCGCCATTCTGGGTGGGCATCCTCCTCATGTTGTTCTTCGGCATCTATCTCGACTGGTTCCCGATCTCCGGATATGGCCGAACCTTTGCGGACCGACTGTATCATGTTGTGCTGCCCGCCCTTACAATCGCGCTGTTTCTTGCGCCAATCCTCATCCAGTCCCTACGAGCCGCCATTCTCGACGTCATGACCTCTGAATACATCACGGTGGCTCGTGCCAAGGGCCTTTCTCCGTGGCGCATCCTGGTAAAGCATGCGCTACGCAATGCACTCATGCCGGTAACCACCATTCTCGCCGTTAACATAGGTTGGCTGCTCAGCGGCGCGGTTGTGGTTGAATACCTCTTTTCGTTTCCGGGACTTGGCTCCCTTTTGGTGCGCGCCGTAGGCCAGCGCGACTATCCCGTGATACAGGGCCTGTCATTGATCTTTGCTATCCTCGTTCTCGTCGTCAATCTGCTCGCGGATCTCAGTTACATGCTGATCGACCGGCGTGTGTTGAAAGCATAGAACGCATGGCGAAAAGCAGCACAGCAACGGTACCAATGCCACGCCGCGTGGCTGAGGAGGTAAACAGATGGCCAATGACGCTCAAGATCGGCAGCGCCATGATGGTGGCCATTGCTCTCGCCGGATTGTTTGCGCCTATCCTCGTTCCCTATGACCCCTATGCTCAGGATCTTGGCAATACGTTGCTTCCGCCTAGCCTCGCTCACCCCTTTGGCACCGACAATTTTGGGCGCGATGTGCTGACTCGGGTTCTCTACGGCATCCGGATCGATCTCCCCTTCGGCTTTCTCACCACCTATGTACCGATGATCTACGGCGTCGTATTCGGCGTACTCGCAGCATATGCTGGTGGCTACTTCGACAGTATTCTAATGCGTGTCGTCGACGTCACCGTCGCATTTCCATTCCTGGTTCTGATCATCGTAATTCTGGCAATCCTCGGCCCAGGCATTCAGAACATTTACCTCGCAATCTTCCTTACTGCCTGGACCATGTACGCCAGACTCGCCCGCTCTGAAATGCTGGTCGAACGGAACAAGGACTACATCCTTGCTGCCCGCAACCTCGGATATGGCCCGGGACGCATCGTCTTTCGTCATGCACTTCCCAATGTGATTAATTCATCGATCATCTTCTCGATGTCGGATTTTGTGCTCAATATCATGCTTGTGTCCGGGCTAAGTTTTCTTGGTCTCGGTGTATCACCACCAACTCCAGAATGGGGAGCCATGATCGCCGAAGGCAGGGACTTCCTGTTTGAAGCTTGGTGGATCAGTACGCTTCCAGGGCTTGCACTTGTTGTTACTGGAACGGCCTTGTGCCTTGTGGGCGACGGATTGGCCCAAAGATTCGGCGAACGCCGTCACGCCCTCATCTAAAAGCACCCGTGACAACAGCAACCTTACAGAAAACTTCAGCAGTGGATACGGCTCAGGCACCAATTTTGAGGATCGAAGATCTGGTCGTGGAGTTCCGGCAACAGGAAAAAGTTATCCGCGCTGCTAACCATGTGTCGATTGCGATCCGACGCGGTGAAACCCTGGGTATCGTGGGGGAATCCGGAAGCGGCAAATCGGTACTCTGCCGCAGTATTCTTCGGCTGCTGCCATCTCCTCCGGCTTTTGTTCGTGCGGGCCGCATTACTTTCAACGGTCGTGACCTACTAAAACTATCTGATGCAGAGATGGAGCAAGTTCGCGGCACCGAAATCGCAATGATCTTTCAGAATCCGATGAATGCCCTCAACCCGGTCTGGCCCATTGGGGACCAGATCAGCGAGGGCGAGCGCGTTCACCGCAACATCAGTTCACGCGCCGCTCGGGATCGGGCGATTGCCCTATTGAAGCGTGTCGGCATACCAAGCCCCGAACTCCGCGTCGACGAGTATCCGCACCAATGGTCTGGCGGCATGTTACAGCGAGCCGTCATCGCGATGGCAATTGCAGGCGGGCCGAAACTCATACTAGCCGATGAGCCAACGACAGCTTTGGATGTCACCATTCAGGACCAAATACTGGCGTTACTGATGGATCTTCAGGAGGCAACAGGAACTACTTTGGTTGTGATTTCCCATGACATGGCGGTGGTGGCTGAAACCTGTGACCGAGTTGCCGTCATGTATGCCGGCCGCATCATGGAACTGGCGCCGACAACGGACATCTTCAGCTCGCCGCGTCACCCCTATACCCTTGGGCTCTTGCGCTCGATTCCGAGAATCGACGGGAAGGATCAGCGGCTCGAACCGATTTTTGGACAGCCACCCAATCTTTCCAGCTTGCCGCCTGGTTGTCCCTTCATGCCGCGCTGCCGCTCTGCCTCGCCCGAATGCCGCCAGGTGGAGATTGCGCTTCGCGAAGTAACTCCTGGTCATTTCAGCGCCTGTATCAGGCCGAACGACATCTCAGGGAGTGCGTACTGATGCGTAATGCGGGCCAACCGCTACTCTCGGTTCGCGATCTTGTTGTGGAGTTTCCGCGCGGCCGCTCATTTGCCGATGTCCTGTCACGTAAACCAACTGCCGTCGCGCGCGCGGTTGATCGGCGTAAGCCTCGACGTCTACCCGAATGAGACCGTGGGGTTGGTTGGTGAAAGTGGTAGTGGTAAGACCACCTTAGGCCGCGCCATACTGGGTCTTTACAAACCGACTTCGGGCTATGTGATGTTCTGCGGGCAACACACTGCCAGTAACGAACCCGCTGCGCAGCAGAATCTGCGTCGTGGCCTGCAAATGGTGTTTCAGAATCCTTATTCGTCGCTCAATCCGCGGATGACTGTGGCTCAGACGATCGGCGAGGTCCTCCGCTTTCATAACATGGTGCCTGCTCAGGACATCTCGACTGAGATCGACCGGCTGCTTGGCTTGGTCGGGCTCGCACCTGAATTGGCTAACCGGCCACCTCGGGCATTGAGTGGCGGGCAATGTCAGCGGGTAGGCCTAGCCAGAGCCATGAGCGTAAGGCCAGACATGCTGGTACTGGACGAGGCAGTGGCGGCGCTTGACGTTTCGATCCAAGCTCAGATTCTCAACCTGCTTTTGGATCTGCGCGAATCGCACGGGCTTGCAATGATCTTCATTGCCCATGAATTGTCTGTGGTGCGCCACATCTCGCACCGGGTGGCCGTCATGTATCTTGGAAGGATCGTCGAGATCGGTACCCGCGACGAAATCTTCGATAGGCCGAAACATCCCTATACACAAAGCCTCTTGGCTGCCGTGCCGCGACTGGGTACCGGTAAGCGAAGGCGCCAGGCCGCCCTGCAAGGCGATGTGCCAAGCCCCTACAACATCCCACCCGGTTGTCGTTTTCAGACCCGCTGCCCCGCGGTGCAAGCCATCTGCCGCAGCGCTGTCCCGCCCAGCAGGCGCGTCTCGGCGACGCAAGTCGCCGATTGTCATTTCGTTTAGAGAAACAACTGGAGGCTTACGCTATGTGTGACAGTTTCGTTGCATTGCCAAGTGCCACGCGGACCAACGCGACAATTGCTGCCAAGAACGCTGATTGTGAAATCAACGAGGCACAAGCCGTGCTCCGACTTCCGAGGCGCTCGTATCCGGAAGGTGCGATGCTGAGAGCCACGCATCTCGTGATTCCACAAGCGCGACAAACCCATGAAGTCATTATCGATAAATCCTTTTGGACATGGGGCGGTGAGATCGGGCTCAACGAACATGGCGTCGCCGTGGGTAACGAGGCGATATTCTCCTTGGCGGATGAAAAAGGTGATGGATTGATCACCGGTGATCTGTTGCGCATCATGCTGGAGCGTGCCGCGACTTGCGCTGAAGCTATCGAAGTCTTCGGTGATGTGCTGTCGCAATTCGGCCAGGGCGGAAATTGCGAGTTGCGCGGCAATGCCCATTTCGATTCGAGCTATCTCGTTTCGGACCGGGAAACCGCGTTTGTGATTAAGTCTTCCGGTCGAGACTGGGCGGCGAAAGAAGTGACGAGCGTAGGTGCCATTTCAAACGCGATGACCATACGTAGTGACTGGCAGCGGTGTACCATTGCACCTGCAGACAGCCGCATCGATTTTGCAGGATCCTTCGAGGACAAGTCCAAGGTTCTAGCTGTCGGGGCTCATCAGCGAAGAAAGGTGGCATTCGACTGGCTCAAGTCCCGCGAAGGAACCATAGACATCCGTACTATGACTGACCTCCTACGTCAGCATCCAGAGGGCTTCGATCCAGTGAGGGGCGAGGTCTGCACGAACATTTGCATGCACGCCGGTCCATACCCCAATCGCCTTTGGCAAGCCTGCGGCGCCATGATCATGGAATCTTCCGAGAAAGGCGCCATGGCCTGGGTGACTGCAACGTCGGGAACCTGTGTCTCCGTTTTCAAGCCGCTCTATTTTGGAGTCGCTATGCCCGACACCGGCCCCATCCCGACCGAGAGTTTCTCGGACGGCTCGCTGTGGTGGAAACACGAGAAACTGCACCGCCGCGCAATGGCTAATTTCCATGTCGTGGGGCCCGAAATCCGCGAGTGCTTTGAGAAGCTCGAAGAACGATGGTTCGCTACCGGCTCGTCGCTGGTAGCTGCCAGTGCCGCTGAGAAGACGGAGTTCATGTCTGAATGTTGGCGAGAAGCGAAAGAGGCAACCGATCGATGGATCGCGAATCTCGAGCGACGCAACTTCACAATCCAGCATGAGGGCTTTGCTAACATGTGGAACGATTTCAATGCTGCGTCCTCGATGCCGATCTGAGTACAGTCAGGCGTTCTTGAGAGGGGTCGTCCATGTCGAGCAAAGTACAAGTCGAAACTGGGACTGTCAGGATCGAACAATACAAGGTTGTCACTTACTCCTATGGATTAGGTGATGACGTGTTTTTCCTGCTCAATGGCGGCCCCGGCCTTCCTTGTGATTATTTGCGAGATCCGCTGGTCGCCATGGTCGACAAGGGCTATCGCGTTGTGACCTACGACCAACTTGGTTGCGGTAAGTCTGACCGTCCAAAAGATAAGTTGCTCTGGAGCATATCGCGCTATGTCGAGGAGGTAGAAGAGGTGCGCAAGGCGATGGGCCTCGGGCGTGTTCATCTTCTAGGGCACTCCTGGGGCGGTTGGCTCGGTATTGAATATGCGTTAAAATATCAAAGGAATCTGCGTTCTCTCATCCTTTCTAATACCTGTGGGGACATGCCGCATTTAGTGGAGGAGCTGAACCGTCACCGTGAAGCGCTTGGTGCCGAGACAGTTGCGATGATGCAGCGCTGCGAGGCGGAAGGAAATTTGGAGCATCCTGCCTACAAAGCGGTGATAACGCTCCTGAACTATCGCCACGTCCTGCGACTAGACGTCTGGCCGAAATCGGTGACTGCCTCGCTCGACGACTGGAATGCCGACGTCTACGGCACGATGCAGGGGCCGAACGAATTTCTTTACACAGGCAATCTCAAAGACTGGAACCGCATTCCTTTGATGCCGCGGATCAAGACACCGGCTCTCATCGTCTGCGGCCAATACGACGAATTGACACCAGCATGCTCCATGCGCATGCATCACGCGTTACCGAACTCTGAGATTACAGTTTTTCCCTGCAGCTCCCATATGCCGATGTGGGAGGAGCCCGATGCTTACATAAATCGGTTGACTCGCTTTCTTGCTCAACACCGCGTCCCTTAGCACGAGACCCGCTCTCGATTGACCAGATAATTGGCGATACAATGCTCGCCTCGAAATCCTCACTGTTAAAGCCAGTGTCGCTTCCTTGCCGGCTAATTGGGCATTGTCTGCGAGCCGCCGCCCTCAGCGCCGCTGCCACGGACGACCCGCCCCTGAAAGCTTGTAATCCGGTGCCAAGAGATCGCAGGTGCGCGAAAGAGCATGCTCTGTGTCCGTGGACGCTGTCTGTCGCAGCGGTCCAGGCCGTGAAGGAGTATCAGGAGCTATCGCCAATTCCAGATCAGTACAAGACTTGACGCCCCTCTCACATTGGGGCCAACATCGCGCGCCGGGCTGAGGACCGCAGATGACAACGGGTGCAAATCGCTGGCGGCGCTTCGCCGACTGGGATTCAAGACCGTTGCGGCTTGACCGCTTCGCCGTCGAAGATCCTGAGAATGGATTTGCAGCCTTTCGCGGCCGCAATGACCCGACGCCCTCGCTGAAAATCGAAGACGGCAGGGTGAGTGTGCTCGATGGCGTACCCGAAGCCGAATTCGACATGATCGATCTCTATATCGCCCGCTATCACATCGATTCCGAGGTGGCGGCTGAGGCGATGGACATTCCCGCCGCCGAGCTGGCGCGGATGCTGGTCGACATGAACGTATCACGCACGGAGCTGACGCGGCTCGCACATGGGCTGACGCCGGCGCGGCTCGCCGAGGCCGTCGCTCAACTCAATGCGCTCGAGATCGCTTTCGCCTATAGCAAGATGCGGGCACGCCGCACGCCTGGCAATCAGGCGCATGTCACCAACGCCAAGGACGATCCGCTGCAGCTTGCCGCCGATGCCGCGACCGCTGTAGCATTCGGCTTCGACGAAATCGAGACGACAATGCGGGTGTCGCGCAACGCATGGTCCAATGCGCTGGCCTGCGCGGTCGGGGCCGCTGTCGGGCGCGCCGGCACGCTGTTCCAATGCTCGTCAGAGGAAGCTGAAGAGTTGATGATCGGGATGGCCGGCTTCACCTCCTATGCCGAAACGGTCTCCGTGTACGGCACCGAGCGGGCCTTCATCGACGGTGACGATACGCCGTGGTCGAAAGCCTGGCTCGCCTCCGCCTATGCTTCGCGCGGCATCAAGATGCGCTGCACCTCGGGCGCGGCCTCGGAGCTGTTAATGGGATTTCATGAAGCCAAATCGCTGCTTTACCTCGAGGCGCGGTGCCTATGCCTGCAGCGGGCCATCGGCGTTCAGGGCACACAGAATGGCGGCATCGATGGCGCGCCGCTGGCCTGCACAATGCCCGGCGGCGTGCGCGAGCTGATGGCGGAGAACCTGCTTGCGGTCTGGCTGGATCTCGAATGTGCCAGCGGCAATGACGCGCGGTCGACGGAATTGGAGATCCGCGTCGGCGCTAAGATCCTACCTTTTTTAATCTCGGGCTCGGACCTGATCTGCTCTGGATTCGGATCGATACTTAAATACGACAATTCGTTCAATCCCTCGCTGCTTAACGGAGAGGAGCTCGAGGACTATCTCGTGCTGCAGCGCGACTTTGAGGCTGATGGCGGGCTGACCCCGGTCGAGGACGAGCGGGTGCTCGAGCTGCGCCGGCGGGCCGTCGATGCGGTGTCGGCGGTGTTTGAGGAGCTCGATCTCGCCAGGCCAGAACGGTACATGAAGGATTCGGTGGTGGTTGCGTCCGGCTCGGATGAGACGGACAGCTTTACGCCGCGCCAGGTGGCGGTGATCAGCGAGAGGATTAAGGAACGCGCTATCAGCGTCGTCGATGTGATCCGCGCCCTCGAGCACCGTGGCTTTCACGAGGTGGCGGAGAACCTGCTATTCCTGCTTCGCTTGCGGGTATCGGGCGATTATCTCCAGACCTCGGCATTGATCCGGCAGGGGCGGGTGATGAGCGCCGTCAACGATCCCAACGACTATGCGGGGCCGGGGACCGGGTACCGGATGTCAGTGGCGCGGCGGGAGGAGATCGTCGCCATTCGCGATGTGCTCGATCGACGCGAGGTGCTGCGCACCGAATCGACCTTCGCCCGCGACGAGCACAGGCGCATTCGCTACCGCGATATTGGTCCGGCCGAGGTAGGAAGTGATCCTGAAGAGGTCGTGGTCGGCGTCAGCCCGGGATTCGGTCTGAGTTTGTTTCGCACACTTGCTGGACATCCGCTGAGCGCGGTTCTGCGCGCGCTGAAGGACGGGGTCGCGGAACGTGGCCTCAGAATGCGGGTGGTGCGCTTCGGGCACACGGCCGACACCTCCTTCCTTGGCCTGTCGGCGGCCAGCCTGTCGGGCTCGGGCGTCGGCATAGGGCTCCAGGCCAAGGGCACTGCCGTCATCCACCGGCGCGGGCGGCTGCCGCACAACAATCTCGAACTGTTCTCGAACGCGCCGATCACCGGGCTCGACCATTATCGCCGGATGGGTGCCAATGCTGCGGCGCATGCGCTGGGCGAGTTGCCGGAACCGGTGGTGGTGCCGACCCGCGGCGAGGCCTTGGGGGCGCGCCATCATGCGCGAGTGGCGCTGATCTACGCCATCGAGACTTCCCTGACCCGCGACGGCGCATCGCCGCACGAGATCGAGATCGAGCTGATGGAGGCGGCGGAATGAGCAAGCGCCCGCTAGGCGTCGCCGACTACCCGCTGGCGGAAACCCGCCCCGGAGAGGTGCGCGGCGCCCGGGGCCTCAGCCTCGATGAGCTGACGCTCGAGAGCGTCATGGCGGGCGACGTCACCCTGGCGGATCTCAAGATCACGCCGGCATCGCTGCAGCACCAGGCCGAGATCGCCCGCGCCGCCGGTCGGCCGACACTGGCGGCGAATTTCGAGCGGGCGGCGGAAATGGCGGCGCTGCCACAGGACGTCATCATGCAGATCTATGAGCTGCTGCGGCCGGGGCGCGCGAAAGGCAAGGATGAGCTGATGACCGCGGCCAAAAGTCTGCGCGAGACCCATGGCACGCCGCGGCTGGCCGATTTCGTGGAAGAGGCGGCGAAGGTCTATTCCCGGCGCGGCCTCTATGTGGAGCGTTACTGATCAAAACAGCCCGTTCCACGGTCAAATCCGGCGTCCGGCGGGTCAAGCCCTCGGCCCGGATTGACGCTAAGCTCGGCGCGAGGCACCCTGAACCGCCGGAAAGGTACCCTTGAGGGAGGAGTCAAATGCCAAACAAGCAAAGCTTGTCGCGCCGGAACTTCATGCAGAGTTCAGCGGCGATGGCCGCGGCGTTCGCGGTTCAGTCCGGCCTTCCGCGAGCCGCCCATGCCGCCCGCGACAAGGAGCTGAACATACTGTGCTGGGAGGGCTATAATTCGGCCCAGGTCCTCGATCCCTTCCGGGCCGAGAAGGGGGCCACTGTCAAGGCGGAATCGCTTACCAATGACCCGACCATGATCAATCGGTTGCGGGCCGGCGAGATCAAAGTCTGGGACCTGATCAACGTCAACAATCCGTGGGCCCGCAAAGTGATGGCGCCAGAGAAGCTGATCAAGCCGCTCGACCGCGCCCGCATGGAGCCCTATTTCAACAAGATGATGCCGGCGTTCAAGCCGCCCTATAAATGGGCCATGGACGAGAGCGGCAAGGATCTGCTGGGCATGGCGCAGCGCTTCGGCCCGTACAGCTTCGTCGTCAACACCGACAAGGTCAGCCGCCAGACGGCCGAAGATCAGGGCTGGGACCTGTTCAACGATGCCGCCAACGCCAAGAAATACGGCATCCTGGAATCGGACGATTGGAATGTCTTCAACATCTGTGTCATCAGCGGCTTCGATCCGTTCAAGGAGCACAGCGCCGATGAGGTGACCAAGTTCACCGACACTGCCAAACGGGTCTTCAAGAACGCCAAGCTGGTGGGAGACATCGCGGCGATGAACCAGGCGCTGGTGTCAGGCGAGATCGACTTCCATCTCACCGGCGGCACCTATTCGGCATCGCCGGCGCGCGCCGATGGCCACAAGAACATCCGCGGCGTCACCCCGGCGAAGGGCCCGCTGGTCGGTGGCAAGGGCGGCATCTCGTGGATCGAGATCACCTCGGTGGTCAACAATCCCGATGTCTCGCCGCTTGCGGTCGACTTCCTCGAATATGTTCAACAGCCCAGCAACGCCCATATCGTCGCCTTCGCCGAGGGCACGTTCAATCCAGTGGCGCAGATGGGCAACCCCGAATGCTTCAAGCTGTTCACCAAGGACGAACTCGACGCCATTCAATGGGACAGCCTCGAGGAGGAAATGGCGCGCTCTATCGAATATGACATCGTGCCCGACTATTCCAAGCTTCTCGACATCATGACGGCCGCCAAACGTGAAGCCTCCGGCGGGTAAGTCGAGAGCCATCCTCGAACTCTCGGCGGTGAGCAAGGCCTTCGGATCGCTCACCGCCGTCGATCGGATCGACCTTGAAATCATGGAGGGCGAGTTCTTCACGATTGTCGGGCCCTCCGGCAGCGGCAAGACCACGCTTGTGCAAATCCTTGCCGGGATGGAGTCGGCAACCGCAGGCAACATCTGGCTGCGCGGCAAGCGCATCAACGACATCCCGGCCAATCGGCGGCCGACCTGTATGGTGTTCCAGTCGCTGGCGTTGTTCCCACACCGCTCGGTCGGCGACAATATCGAGTTCGCGTTGAAGATCCGCGGTATCGACAAGCCGACGCGCAAGGCGAGGGCGCTCGAGCTGATGCGCCAACTGCGCCTGCCGGAGACCTATTATGGGCGCAGCGTGCAGAAATGCTCGGGCGGCGAGCGGCAACGAGTGGCATTGGCCCGAGCGCTGGCGTTCAACCCTGAGATCCTGTTCTTCGACGAGCCGTTGTCGGCCATCGACTACAAGCTCCGCAAGACGCTCGAGAAGGAGCTCAAGGACATCCATCGCGAGACCGGCAAGACGTTCGTTTACATCACCCACAGCCTTGAGGAGGCAATGGTGATGAGCGACCGGATCGGGGTAATGCGGGGTGGGCGGTTAGTTCAGGTCGGCACGCCCCAGGAGATCTACAGCGCGCCCAATTCGCGCTTCGTCTCAGAGTTCATGGGCGACGTCAATGTGCTACCAGTGACGCTGAATGGCGGGCAGGTGCTCACTTCCGAGGTTGTGTCGAGTGAGCTCAGGGCAGGTATGGTGCCGGACGGCTTTCGCGACGGGTTCCTGGTGATCCGGCCGGAATTCATGCGCTTCCTGTCATCGCCGAGCGAAGCGGAGAATGTGCTGATCGGACGGCTCTACAATGAATATGTGCTCGGCTCGCGCATCCAGTATCAGGTGCGCGTTGGCGAGCAGGTGTTCGTGATCGAGAAGCTCAGGCAGCAGGCATTCAAGGGACACCTCGACGAGGAGGTGCTGATCGGCTGGGACGGCCCCGACAGCATCTTGGTCGGCCCGTGAGCGCGGCGATGTTGCAGGGCCTGCGCAATGCGATACCGATCCTGGTGCTGTTAGCGGTCGGCTTTGCCGCGCCGCTGCTGGCAGTAATCGATTTCAGCTTCATGCCGGAGCGGACTTTCGGCCTGTTCCAGACGCCGACGCTGCAGAACTATCGAACCATCTTCCAGTCGACGAGCTACATTTCCTTCCTGTGGTCGCTCAGCCTGGCGGTAGCGACGACGGTGATCCTGGCGCTGATCTGCTATCCGGTAGCCTATTGCCTGGTTCACCTGGCGGGACCGTGGGCGATGGCGCTGACGCTGCTCTTCACCATCCCGCTGTTTGTGTCGGAGAATGTCCGTCTCTATGGCTGGGTGCTGTTCCTTATCAAGAACGGCGTGCTCCTCGGCACGTTGAAATCGCTGTTCGGCATCGAGGTCTCGAGCATGTTGTTCACGTTGCCGGCGATCATTCTCGGCATGGTTTATGTCTATCTGCCTTTCATGTTGTTCCCAATGACGCTCGGCATCGCCATGGTGCCGAACGAAACGCGTGAGGCGGCCTATGATCTCGGGGCCTCGCGCTGGCAGGTGTTCCGCGAGGTCGAGCTGCCGCTCGCCATGCCCGGCATCGTTATCGGCTTTCTGTTGACCTTCGTGCTTGCGGTCGGCGCCATCGCCGAGGCGAAGGTACTGGGCGGGCAGCGCATCATTCCGATCGCGCATGACATCGAGATCGCCTTCACCTATGCGCAGAACTGGCCGCTTGGTTCGGCGCTGGCAGTGCTGCTGATGCTCGTCGTCGGCGTCCTGGTGGTGCTGGTGCTGCGGCGGTTCGATCTCGACGCCATATTGGGGAAACGGTGATGGAAGCAGATCGCGGCATCACCCGTCCTATGGTCCTCGCCTGGACCGGCGCGGTGATCGTGTTCCTATATCTGCCGGCGGTGTGTCTGGCACTGGCCTCGCTAACCGCCAGCCGCTATTTCACCTTCCCGATCCCGAAATGGGGTACGGAATGGTGGGGCAAGACACTCAACTCCTTCGAGATCCGCCAGCTGCTGTCGACCTCGATCTCGATTGCCGCCGTGGTCACGGTGATCGCCGTGGTGCTTGCATTCTTCGGGGCGCTGGCCTTTGCACGCTACGACTGGAAGGGGCGGGCGCTCTATCAGAAGTTGGTGCTGCTGCCGATCTTCTTTCCGCAATCGGTGCTCGGGCTCGCGCTGCTTTTGTGGTTCAGCGCCCTCGGGCTACCACTGAGCTGGAAGACCGCGGTGTTCGCCCATCTGGTGTGGATCGCACCAGTGGTGACACTCGTCATCGCCATCCAGGTCTACAGCTTCGATCCGGCGCTGGAGGAGGCCGCTTTCGATCTCGGCGCCTCGCGCCTGCAGGTGTTCCGCGAGATAACGCTGCCGGTGTTGTTTCCCGGCATCTTCTCGGGGGCCCTGTTTGCTTTTCTTCTCTCCTGGGGCAATTTTCCATTGTCGCTCTATACCACCGGCGCCGACAGCGCGGTGCCGGAATATCTCTACGCCAAGATGGTGGCCGGCTACACGCCGGGGGTGCCGGTGCTCGGCACGCTGTCGACGCTCGGAGCGGCCATCCTGCTGCTCGGATTCTGGACTGTGATCCGATTGATGAGGCGCGGCAGGCAAGCCGGTGCCGAGAACTGACAGGGAGGTTGTGATGTTCGACTCGATCA
This sequence comes from uncultured Alphaproteobacteria bacterium, assembly GCA_963744915.1. Classification (GTDB taxonomy): domain Bacteria; phylum Pseudomonadota; class Alphaproteobacteria; order Rhizobiales; family Aestuariivirgaceae; genus DATAFF01. The sequence goes on along the minus strand of CAVUUY010000010.1, from coordinate 207,593 downwards.
AGGGACGCAGTGCCTTGGTGACCGGCGGGAGCAAGGGCATCGGAAAGGGGATCGCCCAATGTCTGGCTAATGCCGGCGTGCACGTCAGCATCCTGTCGCGCCATGTCGAAGAGGGCCAGCGTGCCGCCAAGGAGATTGGCAAGGGGGCGCGGGCGCTCGCAGGTGACGTCACCGATCTTCCCACGATGGAGCGGGCGGCGAAGGCGACGGCAGAAGCGCAAGGCGGCCTCGATATCCTGTGCGCCAATGCCGGCATGTTCCCTCTGGTGAAAATCGAGGAGATGACGCCGGAACAGTGGGACGAGGTGGTGAACACCAATCTCAAGGGCGCCTATCTCTCGGTCAAGGCGGCGCTGCCCTACCTCAAGAAGTCCGACCAGGGCCGGGTTGTCCTCACCTCTTCAATTACCGGGCCGATCACCGGCTTTCCTGGTTGGTCGCATTATGGCGCCACCAAATCGGGACAGCTCGGCTTCATGCGCACCGCGGCGATCGAGCTGGCGAAATACGGCATCACCGTGAACGCGGTGCTGCCGGGCAATATCCTCACCGGGGGGTTAGTGGCGTTGGGCGAGGAGTATCAGAAGACGATGGCGGCCTCGATCCCGCTGAAGAAGCTCGGATCAGTGGCCGATATCGGCAATGCGGTGGCGTTCTTCGCTTCCAGCGAGGCCGGTTTTATCACCGGCCAGTCGATCATCGTCGATGGCGGCCAGATATTACCGGAATCGCTTGAAGCATTGGCGATGATGTGAGGAGGTCGGCGCGCAGCGTCCGCGGCGCCTTGCCGGTCCAGCGGCGGACCGCGCGCGAGAACGCCGAGAGCTCGGAATAGCCAGTTAGGAGGGCGATTTCCGACAGTGGCAGCCGGCGCTGCTTCATATACATGAATGCGAGATCGCGCCGCGTCGTCTCGACGAGACCTTTGTGCGTCGCCCCGGCGTCGGCCAGAGCGCGATGAATGGCCGAGGGCGGCAGCCGCAGATCGGCAGCGATCTCCTCGATGGTGGGATGACCGCTCGCGAGCTTCGCGCGTATGGCGGTGCGGATTTGATCCAGCATTGACGAGCTTTCGGGCTGGCCGCTGGCCAGGCGCTCGAGGCAGGCCCGCATCATTGCCATCAGCGTCGGGTCGCGACCGGGCATCGGGCGGTCGAGGGTTTCGGAGCGGAACAGGATGGCGTTGGTGGCTTGCGAGAAATAGACCGGGGCGCCGAAGGCCCGTTCATGCTCGCGGAAACCCTCTGGCCGTGGGTGCTCGAAATGGATCTCCTCCGGGACCCACCGGGCTCCGAGGCATTCGCGGAAGACGTTGAGGAACATGCCGAGCGATAGTTCCGCGTCCTGGCGGCGCTCGAGAATCGACGGCGCGGTGATCTGATATTCGAGCCGGCCGAGGCTGTTTCCGGCGACCAGCCGCATGAGCGAACTCTCCTGATGCAGGGGAAAGAGCTCGACGAGATTCTCGATGGCGCAGCCCAGAGTCTGGGCCGAGATCGCCGAATAGCCCCACATGCCGAGGTCGCGGGGGCGGAAGCTGTTGCCGAACCACAGGCCGAAATTGTCGTTGCCGGTGCTGCGGGCGGCACCTTCGAACAGGGCGCAAAAGGAGGCGAGGCGCAGGCGCAGGGTCGGAGCCCCCGCCACGGACGGTGCGATCGCCGCCGACGCAAACACGCCCTCGACGTCGCCGCCCTGTCTTTCGATGTCCTCGACGATCCCGGTAGCTGCGGAGGCAAGAACGGCTGGAGGGCGGACGGCGGCCTGGCCGTTTCCCTCAAGCCCAGCGGTCTGTCTGCCCATGGGAACAGTATATTGGCACGGGAAACGACGCCGTGCCAGTCGCATGCTTGACCCCCTGACGCGACGGGTATGCCATTACCCAAAGCGCGTCAGGTAATCCTCGCACATCGGGACCGTGGTGGCGGAGTAGTCCTCGCCCATGGATTTGGCGAGATCGGTCTCCGAATGAGAGCCGATCCAGGCGACGAGCACCAGGCGCCGCAGCATGACGAAGGTCCAGATCTCGCGCTCGTCGGCGGCCGCCAGCTCCTTGACCCGCCGGTAGCCACACACCCAGCAATCGACCAGCCGCGGCACCTCCGGCTGGTGTTCGAAGAACGACACCGTGGTGGCGCAGTCATAGAGGAACCAGGAAAAGCCGCAATCGTCGAAGTCGATGACCTTGGTGACGTCGCCATCGATCAGAAGATTGGCCAGTCGCATGTCGCCATGTATCAGCCCGAAGCGCTCCGATCCCTGGCCGAATTTCGCAAGGCGCCTGTCGATGAGGTCGACGGAGCGGCCGAAAAGCGCTATACGCTCCGGCGTCATCCCCATGCCGTCGCGCCAGCGACCCCAATGCGGCGTCGCGCCGAGGCTGGTGTGGAAGTCCCAGCGATGGCGCTCGAAGCCCGGTGGGCGCTGCCAGTTGATCGACTGGATATGCATGCGGCCGGCAATCTCGCCGAGGATCTCGAAGGGTGCCGAGAGGTCTTGTTGCTTCTCCGAAGGCTCTGATCCGCTCTCCCAGCGGAATAGAACGACATTGCGCGGCCGCGGCAGGAGATCATGGGTCACCGTCTGGATCAGCTCGCCATCGCGGCCGGGAACCGCGGTCGGGGTCACCGCGGCGCCGTCCTCGCGCAAGGCCTTTGCCCAGGCGAGCTCGGACGCGATGCCCGCGCGTGTATGATAGCGCTCGCGATGGACGCGCATGGCGTAGCTCTCGGCACCGGCATCGATGCGGTAGGTGGCATTCTCGGATAGGTTGATGAGGGTGGCAGTGGCGTTGGCGGGCAGCGGGTAGCGTGCAATAGCGGCATGCGCCAGGCAGGCCAGGCGGCGCAGCTGCTCTTCATGCGGCAGATGCTCGAATGCCGTCATGATCCCTCTCCTTGATGAACCGATCCTATCATTAGCAACCGCCCGGTGAGGAGCTTGACATCATCAGGCTGTGGTTTGACAGCGGGCCCGTTTCCTCGGCAACGCTGTCAAGTTTTCCGGCCAGCCTGTCAAGCTTGGTGGCTTACTTGCGGCTAAGACACCGGGATGAACCGAGGTGGCAGAGTGAGCGAAGAGAAGCTCGAGTTCCTCGAACGGTCGAAAGAGTTCTGGAACCCCGGCAAGACACAGTTCTGGCAGGATGTCGGTGTCGATCTGGTGATCGATCGCCGCGAGGGGTATTTTCTCTACGACATGGATGGTCGACGGCTGATTGATGTCCATCTCAATGGCGGCACCTACAATCTCGGCCATCGTCATCCTGAGCTGGTGGAGGTGCTGAACGCCGGTGCGCAGCACTTTGACATGGGCAATCATCATTTCCCGGCATTGGCGCGAACGGCGCTCGCCGAGGTCCTGAAGGGCTGCTGTCCGGGAGATCTGCAATACACGGCCTATGGCGCTGGCGGCGCCGAAGCGGTCGACATCGCCATCAAGACGGCGCGCAACGCAATGAAGAAGCGCAAGATCGTTTCGATCATCAAAGCCTATCACGGCCACACCGGCCTCGCCGTGAAGACCGGTGATCCGCGCTTCTCCAAGCTCTTCTTGTCTGAGGACCGCGAGGGCGAGTTCATCCAGGTGCCGTTCAACGATCTCGCCCAGATGGAGGACGCGCTCAGAAAGCGCGATGTCGCCGCGGTCATTCTCGAGACCATCCCCGCGACGTATGGTTTCCCGATGCCGAAGGAAGGTTATCTGCCGGGGGTCAAGAAGCTGTGCGAGCGCTATGACGCACTCTACATCGCCGATGAGGTGCAGACCGGGCTGATGCGCACTGGCGTCATGTGGGGCTGCGAGAAATACGGCGTCGAGCCCGACATCATGGTGATCGGCAAGGCGATCACCGGTGGCATGTATCCGATCTCCTGCGCGGTGCTTGGCAAGCACTGCGCGCAATGGCTGACCGAGGACGGCTTTGGCCATATCTCGACTGCTGGCGGCGCCGAGCTTGGCTGTGTGGTGGCGCTCAAGGTGCTGGAGATCACCCAGCGGCCCGAGGTCGCCTCGATGGTGCGTTACGCCTCGGATTTCATTCGCGCGGGGCTTGACGAGATCCAGGCGCTCTATCCCGATTTCTTCATCGGCATTCGTCAGAACGGCCTTGTCATGGGGCTGGAGTTCAACCATCCCGAAGGCGCCAAGCCGGTGATGCGGCGGCTCTATGAAAATGGCGTGTGGGCGATCTTTTCGACGCTCGATCCGCGCGTGCTGCAGTTCAAGCCAGGCATTCTTATCACCGAGGCCCTGTCGGAGGAGCTGCTGTCGCGGGTCGAGATCGCCATCGGCCTGGCGCGGCGCGACGTCATGGGTTCCTCGGTTCGGAAGGCGTCGTGATGGACCCGCAGATTGCCACCGTGCTCGACACCGCCGCCACCGAGACGGGGGCGAAGGCGCGCGCCGACATGATTCTCGAGCGGGCCGGCTGGGCGGCACAGGTGTTCAGCCGCTATGATCGGGCCCAGACGCAGACGATCACCGCCCATGTCGCCGAGGCGGCGTTTCGCATGGCCGGCGAGTATGGCGAGTGGGCGGTGCGGGAGACCGGCTTCGGCGTCGCGGCGCACAAGAAGCTGAAGAACGAGCTCTCCTCCGTACCGTTGGTCGAGCATTTTCGCGACTGGGATTTCGTCAATGCGCGTTTCAACGAGGAGACGCGGATGGTCGAGATCCCGCGGCCCGCCGGGGTGGTCTTCGCGCTGGCGCCGTCGACCAATCCGATCGCGACGATTTATTTCAAGACGCTGCTCGCGTTGATGACGCGCAATGCCATCGTCCTGTCGCCGCATCCGGCGGCACGCGAATGCAGCGTCGATGCGGCGAAGATGCTGGCCCGCGCCGCCCAGGAAGCGGGCGCGCCGGAGGGCGCCATCCAGGTGGTGGAAAGACCGAACCTCAAGCTCATCGAGCAGTTCATGCAATCGGCGAAGACCGATCTCATTCTCGCCACCGGTGGCACGGCGATGGTTCGCGCCGCCTATTCCTCGGCCAATCCGGCAATCGGCGTCGGGCCCGGCAATGCGCCAGTACTGGTCGATGCCACCGCCGATCTCAGGCAGGCGGCGGAGGACATTGTCGCCTCGAAGAGCTTCGACAATTCCATTCTGTGCACCAATGAATCGGTGCTGATCACGCTGGAGGACATTGCCAAGTCGCTGTCGCGCGAACTCGAGAAGGCGGGTTGCCATATCTGCACGCAGGAGGAGACGGCGGCGATCCGGCGCACGCTGTTTCCGGCCGGCAGTTTCAATATCGAGGCGCTTGGTCGCGATGCGCAGTTCATTGCCGGGCTGGCGGGGATCAAGGTCGGGCCGAAGGTCAAGGTGATCGTCACGCCGATCGCCGGTATCGGCGTCGGCGAGGACCTATCGCGGGAGAAACTGTGCCCCGTGCTCGGCCTCTATGTCGCCGGCAACAAGGCGCAGGCGCTGACTGGAGCGCGGCAGCTCTTGCGGTTCACCGGCGCCGGCCATTCGGCTGCAATCCACAGCAAGGACCCGTCCATGGCGGTGGAATTTGCCGCCGCCGTCGAGGTCTACCGCGTCGTTGTCAATGCGCCCTGCAGCCAGGGAGCGGCCGGCTTCGGGACGACGCTGGCACCGACTTTTACCATCGGCACCGGCTTTTTCGGCCGCTCCGCGATCGGGGAGAATATCGGACCGCAGCATCTCGTGCACTGGACGCGGGTGGCGTGGTCGACGAAGAGCGATCCGGCCGTCGGCGGCCGCGACCTGGCGCAGCTGCGCCAGCCGGGGCCGTTGCCCGAAGCGCCTTCGGACGGTGTGCCCGGCAAGGGCCGCGGCGACGTTGCCGGTCCACGCAGGGACGATCTGCGCGAGGAGATCCGCCGCATTATTGCCGAAGAGCTTCGGCAGGCATTGAGGGGGTGAGCATGGCGGAGCTGCGATCCTTCATCTTTCTCGATCAGCTGCAGCCGCAGACGCTCGGCTATATGGCGAGCTGGATCCGGGGCAACTTGCCGCGCGCCAATGTCGCGGCGCAGATCATCGAGGTGTCGCCTGGCCTCGACATCGAGGCGCTGACCGACGTGGCGCTGAAGCACAGCGAGGTCGAAGCCGGCATTTTGGTGGTTGAGCGCCAGTTCGGCACGCTCGAATTCCATTCGCGCTCGACCGCCGCGGTGCTGGCGGCGGCACGGGCGGTGCTCGATGCCGTCGGGGCGCGGCAGGAGGATGCGCGGCGGCCGGAGATCCTCGCCTCGCGAATCATCACCCGCATCGATCGGCAGCATGCCTTCCTGATCAACCGCAACAAGATCGGCTCGATGGTCCTTGGCGGGGAGTCGCTGTACATCTTGGAGATGCAGCCAGCCTCCTATGCCGTGCTGGCGACCAATGAAGCGGAAAAGGCAGCCAATCTGAAGGTGGTCGACTACCGCATGATCGGGGCCACCGGCCGGGTCTATCTCGCCGGTCCGGAAGCGGAGATGCGCAATGCCCGCGATGCTGCCGAGACGGCGCTGAGCGAGGTCAGGAGCTAGCGATGGCCACCCCGGAGGAAATTCGCCTCATCATTCGCGAGGTCCTGACCGAGGAGGTAGCCAATCTGAAGCGGCCGACGGTCAATGAGGAGCGGGTGGTGATTGCCAGCGATGGCGACCTGACGCGGTTCGTCGCCCGGCTGCTCGATCTCGCCGCCGACGCCGGGCTGCGGCGCGAGATTGCCGAGGGCCGCTATGTCTTCCGGCTCGGCAATGGCGGCGCCGCCAGCGCCCCGGCGCGGCACAGCCTAACGCCCGCAGCGCCGCCGTCGCGCCCGGTGCGGTTCGATTCCGGTCTCGTCACCGAGCGGCAGATCGAACGGCTCGCCGAAGGAACGCGGCAGATTTCGGTAGCCAAGGCTGTACGCTTTACGCCCCTGGCCCGCGACCGGTTGCGGAGCCGCGGCATCGTCATCGAAAGGAGCGGCTGATGGTCAGGGGCAAGGTTGTCGGACGACTATGGTCGACCAAGCGGGTGTCGACCCTGCCGCAGGGTGGACTTCTCGAGATCGAGCTGGAGAATGGCTCGCGGTTGATCGCGCTCGACCCATTGGGCTGCGCCGAAGGCGAGGAGGTGCTAGTGACGCAAGGCTCGGTGGCGGCGGCTTATTTTGACAAGAGCAGGGCGCCAGTCGACGCCTTGATTATCGGTTCGGTAGATCCGCTCTAGGGCGCAATTGGAGGAAGGAACATGACCCAGGCAATTGGGATGATCGAGACCAAGGGCTTCGTGGCCGCGCTGGCTGCCGCCGACGCCATGGTCAAGGCGGCGAATGTCAGCATTGTTGGTCGAGAGCAGGTCGGCGATGGGCTGGTCGCGGTTGTGATTCGCGGCGACGTCGGCGCTGTCAAAGCGGCGACCGAGGCGGGCGCCGAGACGGCGGGACAGGTGGGTGAACTGGTGTCCGTCCATGTCATCCCGCGTCCCCACCCTGATCTCAGCAAGCATTTCACCGCCGCCGACGGCAAGTGACATAGATGACCGAGCTGCGGGTCTATCTGCCGATCGACGCGTTGATGCCGCAATTCGCGGCGTACCTGGCGACGCCGACGCGCGCCCGCGGTTATCCGCCGATGGCCGGCGACATGAGCCTCATCGTAGAGGTGGCGCCGGCACTGGCGATTCATCGCATTGCAGATTTCGCCCTGAAGGCGGCGCCCGAGCTGGAGCCTGGCTTGCTCTTTACCGAACGGCAGTTCGGCGTCCTGGAGCTGCATGCGCGCGATCGCGGCCTGGTCGAGACCGCCGCGCGGGCGGTGCTCAAGGGGCTCGGCGCGGCACCGGACCAGCAGCTCAAGCCGACGACGCTGTTTTCCGACATCGTCACGGCGCTCAGCGACCAGCACGCCATTATCCTCAACCGCACCCGTGAAGCCTCGATGATCCTGCCCGGGCAGTCGCTGCTGCTATATGAGGTGCAGCCGGCTTTGTTCGCCGCTTATGCCGCGAATGAAGCCGAACGGGCAGCCCCAGGGGCAACCTTGGTTGACGTCCAGATGATTGGCGCTACTGGCCGGGTTTTCCTGGCTGGCCAGCCCGACGAGCTAGCGCGCGCCGAGGGCCAGATCCGTCGGATGCTGGACGGTGTCAACGGGCGCTGAAGCCGCTCGCTTTTCAGAGGATGAGCGGACCTGCAGCGAACATCTCAGAATCGAAACGATTGACCCGTTTCGATCAACACACCACCCCGGTGGGGATAAGATGCTCACGGGCAAAGTTCGCTACACTAATGGCTAAACACGGGCGACTCTGATTATCCGGCGGACTTCCGCAAGTGGCCCAAATGCGAAGTCGGGCGACAACTGCCGGACCCCGGAGCTCGCACAAGGATTGCATCTCTGAAGTTTAGCACAAACTCGATGGGTCGGGCCGACGGCTCTACTGTCTCTTCCGCATCGACCGAATCATTGATGCCATCTGCCGGCTGGCTTCTATGCCTGTAGCCAGATTGTAATGGGCTTGGGTGACCCGCTCATTGACATGGCCGAGGGCCTGACTCGCGACAGCAACATTTGCCGGGTCATAGATCGCTATGGAAGTTGCAATGATACGCCGCGCATCGTGCAAGGTGAGATCATGGCCGGTCAATTGAACAAGCCGCTTCTTGAAGAGCCTGTAGATCGCATCATCGGTGAGGCGGCGGCCCGTCCAAGCGCACCACAGGCCTTTATGCGAAGTAGCACCAGGAAACATCGGACGATAGTGGTCCACGTAGCGGCTGACCCTGCTGCTCATGCTATCGGGCAGCACCGTCTCGATCGGTACTTTGGTCTTGTTTTTCGACGCCTCGATCGAGATTGGCCAGACCTGTCCCACCCGAAATATTGAATGGTCCAAAGTAAGGGACTGAAAATTCCTCCGGCGAAGCCCCGTGAGAGCAAGAAGCCCGATGATCAGCCCGTCGCGATAGCGCTCAGCTGCCATTCTGACCTGCTTTTGATCGGTGAGATCAAGCTCGCCGAGCATTGCCTCCGCCTCATCCATCAGTTTCAAGCCTTGGTCCTGAAGACCGGCGCTATCAAGCGGCATGGCTTTATGGGGCCGCTTCGGCGCGGTTGCCTCAAGGCGGCTTTTCACCTCCTTCAGCCATCCCCAATCCATTTCAGGCGCCATATGACGGCATGAAGCAGCCACGCGACATAGGTCGCGACCGATGACGGCTTCATGGTCTTGCCGAGAGCCAAGGAATAGCTCTTGATGCGCTCTGGCGTGACCCGGTGCTGCGGATCATCAGACAGCGCCGAGGGGGCTTCTGCCGCAAGCCAGGAAAGCCACCGTGCATAGCCGTAGCGCAATGTGCGCACTGTCCGGGGCCGAAGATGCGCCCCTGCCCCGGCGGCATCGTCAAATGGATCGTCAGCCCCCTGGAAGCTCACCTCGAAGAGCCTCCGGTCAGCCTCCGGCCAATCGCCGTAAGGGAGGTGCTTTTTCATTTCGGCTGGTCCTTGCGCTGCGCTCAAATCTGCCAAGGTGGGCTGGGTGGCCGCCTTCGCCGGTTCGAAGCTGTCAGGAGGCAAATCTTCCATTGGCCAAGGTCCTTTCGGGAGTTTGTGGTCGGCATAGGACCGCTGTAGGGTGACGACGGCCTCCCTCGGCGGTCCTCCATATTGTCCTTTGGTACATGAAGATAACGCACGCGGCCTGAGTTAGTTTAAGGAGCCGCTCAATGCCGAAGAGCGGCGAGAAGGGGCCGGTCCTCATACCGCAAATTCTCGTGCCGGCCCCAACTCCTGCGCATTATTTAGCTAGCATGTCGGCCGCCCTCCTCACTCCAACCCCGTGTGGGCGGAGTGGCGGACGCGTAGGCCGTTAATGTTGCCGCTAGGCGAGCGGCTAAGGGTGCCCCTTTCGCGACGCAGAGTGATAACCGCTCTTGCAATCTTCCTGACTGAGGGAGATCGCCAGGTGCTAATCATGATGAACGCTGATTGGTTCGCGTCCCGAAGAGTGCGGGCGGCCATACCCGATGCCGATCGTGTGTCCAAGGGGGGCCTTTGCAACGTCGGGATTCTTAACGTTAGGTGATTGCCGCTCGACCCACAGTGAGCGGTAGGCAGGGACGGGCCGTCATTCCCTATGGGAAGACGGGCCGTTCCTGCTGCTCTCGCGACGTGCACGACAGGGTTGGCTGGCACAGATCCCCCGCGCCGAAAGGAAATATTCCGTCTTATAGCGGCGGTGAGTGAAATTGATCGGCGGCAGCCCGACGCTTTAGTCAGCCTTGCGGAGCGGCTCGCAGTGGTGCCGAATGTAAGCACCTAACACTGCCCCGGGCCGCACTGGAGTCCCACCTGTTCGATTTCGGCGCCCGCGGCCGGTTGTCGATGGAATTCGAGGCCGTTATACCAGTTGGTCTTCAGCCATTGATACGACGCGGCCAGTTGGTCTTTGAATGTGGGGTTGGGCTCGCTCTGGATTCGAGCGCGAAACACGTCCGGTTCCACCAGGCATTGAATCATGTGGTGCAGGAAGATGTGATCAGTACGCATTGCCGGGCCGTCTGCCGAGCGGCAGTCGTAATAGTCAGCTCCCGAATCGGGCACGCAGATGGCCGCGATCTGACTCGCGCCGGTTCCGCCCTGCGGCCAGTCCTGAACAAAGATTGGGGCATAGAGACCGAAAGGGTCGGCGTTCTGCCGGAAGCGGTTCGCGAAGATTGAGTGGCCGACCTCTTCGAGTACATGTCCTTGGCGGCTGCCCATCGGGACCGACAAGTTCGTCAGGTCACCACCTCCTGTTCCCGCTTGCCTTGCAGGGAGAGGCGATGCGGACTGGCAAGACATGGTTTGCTGCCGTTCCAGATCCACTCTGGGAATAGAAACGCTCCCAGACCCTTGTCCGTGAACCACCGGTATCGTTCCCAGGGCGCACCCGTCGGCAACTGATAGTTGGCGAGAGCAAAGCTCACATTGACCCACCCAGTCGTGCCGAAGTCGATTAGATCGGGGAAGCGGCGGGCTGCATCCTGCGGCCGGCCAGTGATCGAGGAGAGCGTCGAGTTCGTGAAGTGGCCGATGAAGGGCAGGGTGTCGGGGCGCGGCGAAATCGCTGAGGAGCGTCTCACTTCGGGCAAATCCGCTGCCCGACGAAAGGGCAACGAAGCTCACGCGTTCAAGGCCGCTTGCGCCGTTGCCATGCAGAAACGTGACGATGTCATCGCGCCCGTCGAGATCGATGTCGGCCACCCTCGGGATCTCGGCCTGTCTCGAGAAAAATGTGTGCCACACCAATGAGGGGCCGTAGGTATTATCCTGTGACAACGACACCCAAACTGGCGCCGCCCCAATGTTTGCCTGGGGGTGTTGAACGAAGGTCAGAATATCGTCGCGGCCGTCACTGTTGACGTCTCCGACCATAGGCACTTCCCCAGCCAGTGAGAAGAATGGATGCCAGACCCGCGATGGGCCAAACCGATTCCCCTCCGACAGCGCCACCCATACGGGAGCCAAGCCGATTCCAGGCTGGGCTTTCTGGACGAAAGTAATTATGTCATCCTTACCGTCACCATTGAAGTCTCCAACCAGCGGTACCTCACCACTCGTTGTGAACCGTCGCATGGTACTGTGCATTCTTGACGGCAATCAGCGGCGAGACCGAGCTGATGGGGGAAAGCATCAGGGGCGTCGCTTGGATCGCCGAGGCGTGGCGAAGTACCGGGGTCGGGGCGCCAACGAACAGCAGGTGCAAGCCGCTTCCATCCCACAGGAGCTGGGGCGCGCGACCGGACGCAACATCAATCGGCGGAGACCAAGTCCCGGTAGCCGGCGTCAATAGTGACAGGTTCACATGGTTTGTCCCCGCCGCGGTCCAAGCCATCGCCACTTTGTTGCCGAACGCCCCGACCAGCGATGCACCTTCCGTGGCAGTGCGGCCAAGTGCGGTCCAGGATCCCGGCCAGACCGGGTCCTCATTATTGACGGGCAGTTGATTCAGATAGAGGGCGCCCGTGGCTGTGCGAGCAACAACGAACATTCGTGCGGTCCCGATAGCCTCGCCCACCACGGCAGCGGAAATTGCTTCGGCGACAAAGGGTGGTGTGGAAGGAGACGGCGCGCTCCCGACCTGCTTCCAGCCGGAAGGCAGCGAGCGCACGTTGCGCGTGCCAGGTCCGTTGAAATTTCGCGAGCTGGGTAGGATCTTGTAAAGGACGCGTTCATTGGCATCCACCTGAAACAACCAGATCGAATTGTTCCGGTGCCCATATGCCGTGATCGTATCGACGTTTGATGGTCCTTCGACGACTCCGATCATCGAGACAGGCGCGATACTGCCTTGTGATGCGAGCTTGTAGCGAACATAGGGCAGGTTGATGCGAAAATCCCAGCCGCGCAAATTAGGCAGAAACTCAGGGTAAGTCGAGAAATCGTCAGGGATGTCACGGCCAGCCTCGGTATTCCAGTTCGCGAAGACGGTAATGCTGCCGAGCGCGGCATGTCCATTGTCCTTACTAATTCCCTGGCCGCTCGCAATTCCTACACCCGCCAGGATGCAAAATACGATCGACAAATACCTGATCATACATCACCTCCACACGGGGTGTGTGTGTTCCATAAGATTTGCTACGTTTTTCGAGCCGGCAACATCCCCGGATACAGCAACCTTGTGAGCTTGGCTGTGGTTTTTTTCACAGACGTGACCGATCAATCTCCGCTGACGCATCATTCCCCGCCTCGCTAGCGGTGGCGTTCCGGCAAGTTTTTTTCTCAAGCGCTTCGGCATGGCCATGGATACCACCCTGCCCTCCGTGCTCGCTGGCGACGCTGAAACCCCCTTCTAGCCGTCGTGAATCTCAAATGGGACAGGTTCCCTGGATGACGCTTGCGCCGTTGAGCCGATCGCCTTCCTGATCAGAACCGCCTGTTCGGAAATTGGGATCTGTCTCGGTCTCTGTAGTGTCGACAGGGTCTGGGCAGGGTATCTCTTCTTCATCGAGTTTCATTTGTCATGTATGGCATGTTTCGAAACGAATATCATACTTACGTACATGGCTTTATCCGGGGGTCATTTCTTGCCATGGCTTCTAAGCAAAGGTTTAGGTAACGCAACCACTTTCGTACCCCTGCACTACTCACGCGCAATAGATCGCTTCAGCCATATCACCTTACGTGTCTGACATATCAGGGCCCGATCTCTTCGGGAACTCGGTGATAGCCGAAATGCGAGGATCCGCCATGAGCAAACGCGTTGCTGATTTGTTGGTCGAAACGCTGCAAGCGGCCGGCGTGAAGACCTGTTACGGGATTGTCGGCGACACAATGAACAGGATTGCCCATTCTATCGATCGAAGCCCGATCGATTGGGTCCATGTGCGGCATGAAGAGGCAGGCGCCTTTGCGGCGGCTGCCGAGGCCTCGCTGACCGGGCGTCTTACGGCCTGCGCAGGAAGCTGCGGTCCTGGGAGTCTTCACTTCATCAATGGACTTTACGAAGCCAATCGCAATCGTGCGCCAGTCGTCCTAATCGCGACCCAGATCGTGCGACAAGACTTGGGGTTCCATTCGATCCAGGAGATCGATTACGATGACGTGTTCAAAGGCTGCAGCGTCTATTGCGAGATGATCTTGACGCCCGAGCACGCCCGTCGGAAAACTGTCGCAGCCTGCCAGGCAGCTCTGACGAAGCGCGGCGTCGCCGTGCTAGTTGTGCCGGCAGACATCGCCAATGCAGTCGCGCATGACGAGCTCCCCTACGCGGTTCACGCCCGGCAGCCGCTCATACGCCCTAATGATGCGGATCTCGACGAGATCGCATCAATCCTAAACAGGAGTGAGGCGATTACCATCTATGGTGGCGCCGGCTGTGCAGGCGCCCATGACCAGGTCGTCGCCACCGCGGCACGGTTGAAGGCGCCAGTGGTCCATACCTCTCGCGGCAAGGATTTTATCGAATACGATAATCCCTACAACGTCGGGATGACCGGTATGCTCGGCTGGCCCGCCGGCTATCACGCGATCCTTGACTGTGATGTGCTGCTCCTTCTCGGGGCAGACTTCGCCTGGCCTCAGTATTATCCAGGCAGAGCAAGGATCATCCAGATCGATGCCGATCCGACTCATCTGGGCCGACGCCATCCTGTGCAAATCGGGGTTGTCGGCGATGTTAAAACGACCTTGGAGGCACTTTTGCCCCGCCTCGAGGAGCATAAGGACGACGGCTTTCTCGCGAGCTATGTCAAGCGTTACCAGAAGGAGTTCGTACAGGCTGAAGCTGAAGCCGTGTCGGGCCCGGATTCCGCGATCGCCGGTTCTTACTTGACCAAGGTCATCAACAAATTCGCAGCCGAGGACGCGTTGTTCGCGGCGGACGACGGGACGGCGACTGTGTGGATGCTCCGTCACATCGAAACTGGTGGCAAGCGCCGGACCTTCGCCAGCTTGCTTCACGGGACGATGGCGGGGGGCATGCCATCGGCGATCGGACTGCAGAAGTGTCAACCTGGCCGACAAGTGATTTGTCTCGCAGGTGATGGCGGGTTTGCCATGCTGATGGGTGAGCTGCTGACGATCGTTCAGGAAAATCTTCCGATCAAGATCGTCGTCTATGACAATGGTAAACTCGGGTTTGTGGACATAGAGCAGAAAGCAGCCGGCTTGCTGCCGGTCTACACGGACCTGAAGAACCCCGACTTCGGCGACTTGGCGAAGGCAGTAGGGCTCTGGGGACACAGCGTCTCGAAAGCAGGCGAACTCGAGGAGTCCGTCCAGAACTGGCTCTCCCAACCCGGTCCAGCCCTGCTGCAAGTGAAAGTCAAACCCATGCAGCTGGTGATGCCACCCTCGCCCCTCGTTGCGCCTGAGGCTGTGGTCGGGATGGCAGTTTACAGCGCCAGGGCACTGCTGCACGGAAAGGGCCAGGATGTGTGGGAAATGATGGTGGAGAACATCCCCTGACCGCGCAGGGGTCTCAACTTGTGCATCCCGCAGCTCCAAGTGATTGAGCTCGATGCTGTGGCCATTCGCGGTCTTCAGGAAGCTGGCCGTTGGGTCCGCTGATTAGGGTAAAGGCGAAGTCCTGAGCCTTAACATGGAGGACTCACTTTGATCCAAATCAGACGAAGCGTCTCGAGAAACTCATCTCGGCCGGGGCTTCGGCTCCCCAAGCCTCCCCTGCTTGGCACGATCCCTGGCACTACGCGCTTCATTGAGATTTTCCTCAAGGCTCTTGAGCCGAGCACAGGATGTGATTCGGAGCCTGCTCGTTTGTGGAACGGGCAAACCCGCCGCCTGCATGCCCGCAAAGCGCGCCCATACGGCGCGTTTTTTACGTAGTTGATGTGGTTGAACAAGATCGAGATCTCGAAAGCCGATCTTACCATCGAGAATGATCGCTCCCGCTGTCGATGCGGCCTCGAATAGCTCGCGACCACGATGCGTGCGAACGATGATGCCGTTGAATTCTTCATCCTCTCCCGTTGGTCCTCCGCCTGACCACATATCAGAAGCGACGATATCGGCTGCCTCACCAATCGCATCGGGGCAGATCTTGCATCGAGGTTGGATCATCCACTTCGATTCGTCCTCCCACAGCTGCCGGTAACTGACTTCGTAGGCGCGGTCATCCTCAGTCTCGCCTCTGGTGGGACCAGGGTTCCCGTAACCACGATATCGAATAAGCCGGAGCTGGTCCTCGGTGACTCCAAACTGGGCGAGCAGCTCTTCGGATTTCGTAAGATCGGAAGCACCTCCGCAAACCAATGCCAACCGGTAACGAAGCAGTCGACTAACCCGAACGTCGTGCCGTGCCAAGTTGTCGACAGCGTTGACGTCGCAGGGCTTCGCAATGAGAGCAAAAGGTTCACCCCGCGATAGGATCGCTTCGAAATCCACCAGGGCCGCGGCCGGACCATAACGCGATCCTGCGTTCTCGAGTACCTGCGCAGCATTGAAGCTGAGTTTCCTCTCGCTGCGCAGCGGAGCCTCTATGAGGTACCGACATGCAGCACGAATTTTACCCGATGGCTGTTAAGAAGAAATTGGCCCAGAGCGGTCAGCACCCCGCCAGTCGAGCCGCGGAAGCGAACCACAGGGTCGGCGGCGTATCCAATCAGGATTTCGCTCGCGGGTCCCCAGATCAGATCGGTCTCGATATCCGGGACGAGTTCATCTTCGGCTGCCCCATGGATATGAAGCCCCGGGCAAATCGCGTTGACCACAGCGTTCTCTCGTTCGCTCAGACGATCGACGGGCACGGGTCGCTCGCGTCCCTCCGGCGTCATTAGCAGACGGAGGCGGTCGGACCCGACCCCCGCATCTCTGCCGGATATGCGGATACTCTGGCCGATCCACTCAGCCAAATTCCTCCATGGATGAAAACAAATATCGGCGCCTTGACCGGTGCGACTTGTAGATGTCGAGTTTCTCAACCCCCGTTGGCCCGTAAGCCATCCGTATCGGCTCCCCGATTCTCTCTCGCACCTCGTCGCTCTTTGCTGCCAAGCGCTGCGCGATCTGGTCAAGATGCGGTTCGTAGTAATACTGATTGTAGGCCGCATCGAGTTCGAGCTGATCGTAGTCCATGAAAATTGCTGGCCCTCTTTGGTGAACCGGCGGGCCGATTTGACATTTTGGCTGCTGCGCGAGAGCTGGCCCTGAGCAGAAGGTGGTCGCGCCGGCTAACAACGCCCGCCTGCTGAGGTATCCTAGTCAAGATGCAACCGAGAGCGACATCGCCAACTCCTGCAAAGGGTTTGTCACAGAAAGCAAGGGATACGCTAGCACCTCGCAAAAGACATGCGTAGGCAGCAACGGCGAAGTCGCCATTGATACTTCACGACGAGAAGGCGCAGTGGCTTCATCAAGAACTGCGAGCACAGGTCAAGCATCTGAAGGCAAATGGCCCCGAACTGCCCTTTAGGGGTGTCGGCTTTAAGGAAGGTATTAGGGGCTTAGCGGACTTACGGCGGACATCGGCGAAACGACAAGATTGACCCAGAGCAGACCTGGCATTCGCCGAGAACGGGTCCAATCATCCGAGGCAGCATAGATTATCTAAGGTGCTTCATCCCACACCAGGCTCAGAGGGCGATCATTGATGATCTGTTCGATGATCTCGTCAGGAAAGGCGGCATTCGAACGTCTGGTCCCCAGTCATTCAGCGAGCGAAATTCCGCCAAGGCCTCGCTGGTGGACCTTACGGGGAAATCCGACCCGAAGAGAAGCTGATCCGTGACCTTGTATTCGAGCGCTACCATAAGCCCGTGATAGAGCTGCCATTTGCGATGAAATCGAGCGGACAGATCGGCAAAGATCTGCGGGTGCTTGCGCAGGAGAACGACGCATTCCTCCATCCAGGGTTGCCCGAGATGTGCAACGATCATCTTCATGTTCGGATAGGTGCGGGCGATCCGATCGAGGAGGGTCGGATTGCCATATTCATGCATGGCATATTGCGCATAGGCGGCGGACTGGTGCCACAGGATCGGCACTTTGAGCCGATTGCAGACTTCATAGAGGGCCCACGCTTCCGGGCACCAGGGGTCGAAGCCGCCATAGACCGGCGAACACTTGAGGCCGCGCAGGCCGAGTTCGCGGATGGCGTGCTCGAGCTTCTGCGGCGCCTTTGGTTCATAGGGATCGACGCAGGCGAGCCCGATGGCGCGTCCGCGATGGCGCCGCACATGTTCGGCGACGAACTCATTGGGCACCGATTGCCCGAGGCGCGGAAAATTCAATGTGATGATGACGAACTGCTCGGCCGTGTCGGCAACGTGTTCGTCGAACGAATTGGGATCTCCCGCATGTGCTGGGAGAGTTCGACTGTTGAACTCGGCCTCATTGCTGGCGAACTCCGGCATTTTCAGATTGGTGTGCCAGTCAATGATCATGATGCCTCGCAAAGCCAAAACGCCTGTTTGCATTGATAACTGCAATCCCTCTTGAACGTCTCTCATTGTTTGGACGGAAGAAAAGGAGCCATGACTGATAGGATTTTAGGAGTTCGTGTTGGCCGGAAGAAAGTTCGACCTCGGCAGGAAGAAGGGCATCAAGTCGCAGTGCAAGGTCAAGTTGAAAGCGAACATCGCTGTCGCGCAGGTTCAATCCGAAAAGCTCCCTGAGACGATCGATGCGATAGCGGATCGTAGTGATATGGACACCGGTCTCGCCTGCGGCCGCCTGCGGCCTGCCGCCATTTCTGACCAACGACTGCAGAGTTGGGAAAAACTGGGTGGCGTGTTTCTTGTCATACGCCCGAACTGGACCGAGAACGTTGCGGACATAGTCCCTGGTGACGCGGTGGTCGACAATGTCGGCGAGCAGGCCGAAAGCACCCGCATCGGGAACGCCCAGGAGACCTTCCGAACCGTTCTCGAGGCCCCAGCGCAGCACGCGCACCATTTTCCGCCAAGCCGAAGCATAATCCAGGAGCTTGCTGCAGGAAGCACTTTGGGCGATCACCGGCCGCCTGCCATTGATCCGGCGCAGGTCATCGACGATGCGTCGGGTGATCTCGGCGAATGCGTCGCTGGTGCGATCCGTCTCGGGGATCATCAAGACGATGAACGCGCCCATCACCCCCAATATCACGTCCGTGGTTGTTGCGTTGGCGGCTCGGGCAATGGCCCAGCGGGACGCGGAGTTCGGGGTTTTGCCGCTGCCGGGTAAAATAGCGAGAATACGATAGGCTTTGTCGAAAAGGAGAAGCTTCTCCTCGGCGATCGGCAGTTTGTCGTCGGCGTCGAGCCTGCCTTCGAGGATCTCAGCAATGTACCGCGAATAAATGCTGAACTCCTTTTCGATGCGGATGTGGTTCTTCAAGAGAATGACCGACAGCACCATCCAGATGGATTCGGCCGTGTAGGTACTCAATTCGTCGAGCTCCCCGTCTGTCACCAGCGCAATTCCGCCGATCCTCTGATTGCTGATGATCACCGGCTCGACGATCAGGGATAGTGTTCGCTCATCGCCATTGGCAGGGACGGTCAGTTTGCGGATGCGATTGAAGCGACCCGGATCGCAGTCGCGAAAGAGCTGAACGATCTTCTGCCAGCCCTGATTTCCCAAAAATCCGGCGAGCGTCGCTTCACTCAACCCTTCGAAGGTCTCGAAGCCGCCGCACAGGACGCGCGCTTCCGTGAGGTCGACAATGATGAACGCGGTTTTTAGGAATTGCTGACCAACGTGGAGAATGCTGTCGAGCGTCGAATCGCCAAGCGCCTGAATGATGAGGTCGCGCTGCAGCTGCAGGATTTGCTCCAGCCGATTGTTCATCGCCCGCTGGGTGCTGAGTCTCAGGCCTTTGTCCACGGCGATGCCGGCAAGATCTGCGAGCGTCGAAAGGAACCGTAGATCATCCTCGGTGATTTCGAGCCGCTCAGCGGCATGGACCGACAGGATCATCGGCCTGCCAAGTTCGTCGGAGACCCCGAGCGGGAGCAGCACCACGGTCCTGAAGCGCTGGACTTGCGCGTCTATCCAATAGTCGATGTACTTCCGGTCCATCAGGGCATCAGGAATGATCAATGGTCGCCCCGTATCGAGGACCTCGACCGTCGGGCTGAGATTGAGCTGCCAAACCTGATGAAGATTTTCATCGGAGATGAAGTGGTTGAACTTCGCCACCTGAATCGAGCTGCCCGCGTTGCGATCGACCGCCATGATGGAGCTGGATTGCCATGGGGAGTTGCAACAGACGGAAAAGGCAATTCTATCGAGTATGTCCTGCGGGTCGCGGCCGGAATTTACGATCCTTGCAACGTTGCTGAGATTGCCGAGCAGGCTCGTGGCATGGGAAAGTTTGTTCATACGAGATCTCTCTTGGCCCCGCTGGCGCAAGCTAATCCTAATGATTGGGAGCTTCCAAGCCCACCTTGCGCTCAAACAGGGGGAGGAATGCCTTTCGCGCCAATGCTAATCTTGCCTGAGACCTCAGTGGCGGAGCCTTCAGGAGCTCTCGAATGAAGTTCACCCTGTCGATAAACATGGAGCGGACCAGCCCCGCGGTCGATATGCGCGACGTGGCGCGGCACACGCTCGAAATGGCGCAGATGGCCGAGGTCGGCGGTTTCGACATCGTTTGGGTGGGCGAGCATTACACCATCGAGCCTACGATCTCGCCGGCGCCGTTCCAGCTCCTTGCCCATCTTGCAGCGCACACTTCCACCGTAAGGCTGGGCACCGCCTGCGTGGTCGCCCCTTACTGGCACCCGATCAAGCTCGCCGGCGAGGCGGCGATGTTCGATCTCCTCAGCGGTGGGCGCCTCGAACTGGGTATCGGGCGCGGCGCCTATCAGTGGGAATTCGATCGCCTGGCCGGCGGCATTCCGCAGCAACGCGGTGTGGCCTACATGAAGGAGCTGCTGCCGGCTCTCAAGGGCCTTTGGCAGGGCGATTACGAGCACAAGGGCGAATACTGGTCGTTTCCCACGGCAACTTCGGTGCCAAAGCCGCTGCAGAAGCCGCATCCGCGAATCTGGATCGCGGCGCGCGATCCTGGCACCTATGATTGGGCCGTCGCCAATGGATGCAGCATCCATTCCTGGCCGATCACCCGACCTTTCGCGGAACTCGAGACCTATCTCGGCCGCTTCGAAGACGCCCTCGGGAAAAGCCCTGGCACCAAACGTCCCGACTTCATGACGATGCGCCATACCGCTATCTACGATCGGCCGGATGGTTGGGAGATTCCGGTCAAGACGGTGATCGAACGCAGCGGCGTATTTGAATCCCTGTTCCGGAATCTCGGCGGCGTCCGGAATGGTTTTCCAGAGCCCGTGGATATTGCCTCGCTTGGCCATCGCGAGGAGTACACGACGGAAAACCTCCGGCAGAATTTGATATTCGGAAGACCGGACGAGGCGGTTGCCAAGCTCAAGCGCTACGAAGCCGCCGGCGTCGATTACTTCTGCTATTTCGCGAGTTACGGGCTTCCGATGGACTATCAGAAACGCTCCCTTGAGCTTTTCACCCGCGAAGTCATTCCGGAATTCTCGCGTCGAAGCAGAAGCGCCACGCCGCATGCGGCGGCCGATTGAAGCGGTGGCGCCTCCTTTTACAACCGCCGCGATGACCAAGAGAGAAGACTGCCGGGAACCAGGGAAAGGGTATTAGCGCCATGAACACCACGCGCCGAACGTTTCTGAAAAATGCAACTGCAGGTCTGGGCTCGATTGCAGTCGGCAGCTTGTCGGCACGCCGGTCGAGTGCTGCTCCGGCATCGCTGACATTCGTCAGCTGGGGCGGCACGACTTAGGATGCGCAGAAGGCGTCGTGGGTGGATCCATTCACCAAGAAGACGGGCATCGCCGTTCTTGAGGACGGGCCGACCGACTATGGCAAATTGAAAGCGATGGTCGAGAGCGGCAATGTCACCTGGGACGTCGTCGATGTCGAAGGCTTCTTTGCCCATAAGCTTGCCCAGGAAGGGCTCCTCGAACCGATCGACTATGGCGTGGTGAAAAACGCGGGACTCGATCCGCGTTTCAGTTTCGACCACGGCGTCGGCAGCTTTCTCTCATCCTATGTACTTGGTTACAACAAGGATGCGCTCGGCGGCAAAGTGCCCCAGACCTGGGTCGACCTCTTCGACATGCAGAATTTTCCGGGCAAGCGGGCGATCTACAAATGGGTCAGTGTAGGGGCGCCCGAGATCGCCTTGCTGGCCGACGGCGTTGCACCGGAGAAGCTCTATCCGCTCGACCTCGACCGGGTATTTGCGAAACTCGATACGATCAAGAAGGAGATTGTGTGGTGGGGATCCGGCGCCCAATCGCAGCAATTGCTTGCTTCGGGCGAAACCCCCATCGGGATGTTCTGGAACGGGCGTATCTACGCCATGCAGAAGGATGGCCCTTTGTCCGTGGGCATCGGCTGGAACCAGCACATTCCGGGGCCTGACATTCTCGTCGTTCCCAAGGGCAGCAAGAACAAGGATGCGGCAATGCAGTTCATTGCGATTGCCGCATCCCCGGAAGGTCAGGCGGAGATGTCGAACGCCACGGCCTACACGCCGATCAACAGCGAAGCGGTGCCGTTGTTGAAGAAGGACATGTTGCCGTTTCTGCCGTTGAGCTATCGCAAGCAGGAGGTGCCGGCGGATCTCGAATACTGGGCCAAGAATGTCGACGAGATCAGCAAGCGCTGGTATGCATGGCAGGCCGCCTAGCGCGCGTGAAGGGTCCGAGTGCGTGAACGATCATACCCCGGAAGCCCCGCAACCGAGCGAAACCGCGGCGCGCGGTTTGATCGACACGCTCGAGTTGAGACGCGCTCTGGGAACTTTCGTTACCGGCGTGACGATCGTCACGACCATCGATGCGGCCGGCGAACCACGCGGGATCACGGCCAATTCGTTCACGTCGGTTTCGCTCAATCCGCCTCTGGTGCTGGTCTGCATTGCAAGGCATTCGAACTCATGTGCAGCATTTCGGGGCTGCACCGGGTTTGCGATTAACATTCTCTGCAAGCAGCAGAAGCACCTTTCGATCCGATTTGCCCAGCGTCGAACCCACAAATTTCTGGGCATCGAGTGGCATCGCGGCCTGACCGGAGCGCCGATCCTTCCCGGAGCCTCCGCCTGGCTTGAATGCGAGCCCCGGGAGTTCGTGGATATCGGCGACCACATCATCCTGATCGGCCAGGTCGTCGCATTCGAAAAATCTTCGCTACCGCCTCTTGCCTATTTTCAGGGGCTCTATGTCTGCTTCAGTCTGTTGGAGGATGGTATCGGCAAACGGCGGGAGAGGTTTCAGGCCGCTGCCCTGATCGACGATGGCGGCCGCTTGGTGATCATGCGCAACGACGGCCGCTGGCGCCTGCCTTCGGGAGACATGGCGGACGGTCGCACCTATACCGGTCATCGATGAGCTTTTCTCGAAGCTTGACGCTGCCGTCGAGATATCTTTTCTCTATTCGATGTTCACCGCAAAGTGTGACGGCCTGACGTACCTCGTCCATCGTGGCAATCTCACAAGGCCGTTCGCGGAATCCGAGAATATGAAAAGCTTCCACCCTGAGGAGATCCCCTGGGATGATCTCGAGCCGGCAGAAATGCGCTCGGTGGTGCAGCGCTATCTGAAGGAGCGCCAATGCGGGCGCTTCGGCATCTATGTCAGCGACGAAACGGGAGGAAGGGTCGGGGTATTGGAGGGAAACCCGCTTCCCTGGTCCGCCATAGGGATCGAATGACGATGGGGGTGGCCGGCACGGAATTATTTTCGAGGATCAGCACTGCGGTGCCGAAGCTGCGGCGCCAGGATTCCGGTTCCGTGTTGTTGAAAGGGCTCGGCCCGGCCATTCCCGGGCTCGTGTTCTTGTTAATGTTTTTCCTCGTGCCCCTGCTGATCCTGTTGAGTTACAGCGTCACCGATCCGGTGCCCGGACTTGGCAACTATGCTGAGCTTCTCGCCAATAGGACGTATGCGCGGATTTTGGCCAACACCTTCGTGGTCGCGGGCATCGTGACGCTCGTCGATCTCCTCGTCGGCTACCCGGTGGCTTGGTTGCTGGCCATTCTGCCCAGCCGACTAGCCAAGTGGATGTTCGCCATCATTCTGGTGTCGATGTGGACCAATCTCCTGGCACGTACCTATGGCTGGATGGTTCTGCTGCAGCGCACCGGCGTCATCAACAAGGCCTTGCTGGGCCTCGGCCTGATCGACGAGCCGTTGCCACTGATCAACAATCTCATAGGCGTGACGATCGGCATGACCTACATCATGCTGCCATTCGTGATCCTGCCTTTGCACGCGACGATGTCCTCGATCGACCCGGCCTTGATGAAAGCTGCCGCGGTGAGTGGCGCCAAGCCTCATCAGGTTTTCTTCCGGGTCTTTCTGCCGCTTTCGCTTCCCGGCGTAGGCGCGGCGGGGCTTATGGTCTTTGTGATGTCTCTAGGATATTACGTGACTCCGGCCTTGCTCGGCGGAACGGCAAACATGATGCTGGCCGAGTTGGTAGCCGAACAGATGCTTTCACTTCTCAACTGGGGGCTCGGCAGTGCGGCGGCGTTCATTCTGCTTGCTGTGACGCTGGCGTTCTATGCGGTCTTTGTGCGCTTTTTCGGCCTAGAGGTTAGAAGTTAGCCGATGTTGCTTTCATTGAGCCGAATGGGTGGCGGAAGATATCTCCTCTATTCGATAGGCATAGTGGCGGCGCTGTACCTTCTGCTGCCGGTCGTCTTCATCGCGCTCCTGTCATTCGGCTCGTCTCAATGGCTGCAATTCCCGCCACCGGGGTGGACCCTGCGCTGGTACCATGACGTCTTTGCCGATCCGAGGTGGCTCAGCGCCTTCTGGATGAGTTTGCGCGTCGCCACTGCGGTGACCGTCCTGTCGCTGATCCTGGGTCTGCTTGCATCTTTTGCACTGGTGAGGGGCCGGTTCTGGGGGCGCGATGTCATAAATGCGCTCTTCATCAGTCCGATGATCGTTCCGGTCGTCGTGCTGGCGGTCGCGATCTATATTGTGTTTCTTCGCATCGGCATCAGCGGAACGTTGGTGGCCTTTGTCGCTGGCCACCTGGTCCTGGCGCTTCCCTTCTCCATTATCTGCATCTCGAATTCCTTGCGAAGTTTCGATGTCGCCACCGAGAAAGCGGCCATCATCTGCGGCGCTGCACCGCTCACGGCCATTTGGCGGGTGACCCTGCCGTCCATAAAGCGAGGCATTCTCGCCGGCGGTATTTTCTCGTTCCTGATATCCTGGGACGAGGTGGTGATGAGCATTTTCCTCGCGAGTCCGCAAACCAAGACGCTTCCGGTCATGATCTGGATGACGCTGCGCCAGGACCTGACCCCGGCGGTTGCCGCGATCTCGACACTTCTGATCTGCATCACCGTGATCGTCATGGCAGCTGTCGCTCTTACGCAGAGGAGGGGGCAGAGTTGAATGTGGCCGAGCCTCATCTCCTGATCACCCGGCTGGTGAAGCGGTACGGCAGCGTCCTTGCGGTGAACGATATTTCGGTCGAGGTCAGGCGCGGCGAGTTTCTCACTTTGCTCGGACCGAGCGGCTCGGGAAAGACTACGACATTGTCGATCATTGCCGGGTTCGAGGAGCAGACATCGGGAGAAATCCTCCTCGAAGGCAAGCCGCTGACCCCCGTGCCGCCGCATGAACGCAACATTGGCATGGTATTTCAGAAATATACCCTCTTTCCCAACATGTCGGTGTTCGACAATGTCGCGTTTCCGCTCTCGGTTCGGGGCCGGGCCAAGTCGGAGATTTTTTCCGAGGTCAAGCAGATGCTGCGGCTCGTGCGCCTCGATGGGTTCGGCGACAGGCGCCCTGATCAACTGTCCGGCGGTCAGCAGCAGCGGGTCGCCCTCGCGCGGGCGTTGATCTATCGGCCGCAGATCCTGCTGATGGATGAACCGCTCGGTGCTCTCGACAAGAAGCTCCGGGAGGAAATACAGGCCGAGATCCGCCGGATACATCAGGAGCTTGCGGTTACTATCGTTTACGTGACCCACGACCAGGAAGAGGCGCTTCGGCTGAGCGACCGCATCTGCCTGTTCAGTCATGGGCGCATCATCCAGATCGGCACCGGAGAAGATCTTTATGAGCGGCCTGCCTCAACCTTCGTTGCCAGTTTTGTCGGCAGCTCCAACTTCATGGAGATCGACGTGGAAGCTGCCTCAGACAAGATTGTTGCTTCGCGCCTGCCGGATGGCACAGCGATTTATGCGCAACGGGGCACGCGACCGACCGCCGGATCAAAGGCGAGTTTAATGGTCCGCCCGGAGCGGATGCGGCTCGCTCAAACGCGGAAGAACGGCGCAAACGACAGCGTGATCGATGTGACCATTCTGGATGCGACATATCTCGGTGACACCATCCATTATGATGTCGGGACAAGATGGGGCCAGACCCTGGCCGTCCGGCAATCTTCGGCAATGCAGGGTGGAGAGGCATTGGCGCCGGGAAGCGCGGCGCTTTTGCATTGGAGCTCGATGGACGCGCATATTTTCGATTTGGAAATTGCCGATCGTACCAATCATTGAAAGCAGAGCATCAGGAGTGACCAGATGAGTGTTCCGCCCGGATCGATGTCTGACCAACAGGAAAAGCCAGCCCGGCACGCTGGCAATCTGCGCATTGGCGATCTCGTCGTTTGCCGCCTCGGCTATGGTGCGATGCGGATCACCGGGGATGGAGCTTGGGGCCCACCACGGGATCGGGAGAATGCCAAGAAGGTCCTGCGCAGCGCTGTCGATCTCGGCGTGAATTTCATTGACACGGCGGATTCATATGGACCGTCCGTCGCGGACGAGCTCATTGCCGAAGCGCTATACCCCTATGCTCCTGACCTGGTGATAGCCACGAAGGCGGGGTATGCGCGATCGGGTCCCGGTGCTTGGACGCCGAATGGCAGGCCCGATCATCTGCGCGCAAGTTGCGATGAAAGCCTGAAGCGGCTGCGTGTCGAGGCCATCGCGTTGTTTCAGCTGCATTGCGTCGATCCGAAGGTGCCGTTCGAAGAGTCTCTTGGTGCGCTGGCTGATCTGCGCAACGCCGGGAAGATCAGAAATATCGGCGTATCTAATGTCGATCTGGCGCAATTCCGCCGGGCCCGCGAGCTCCTCGGCATCGTTTCGGTGCAGAACCGCTACAATCGCGACGACCAGGCATCGGAACCGATATTCGAAGCATGCGAAAGGGACCGTGTGGCCTTCGTTCCCTATGCGCCCTTGGGCGCCGGCAGGCTAGCCCGGGGCCAGGCAGACGCGAAGTCGGGCAAGGGAGCAGCCGAGCCCACGCCGGCGCAGGCATCGATTGTCTGGCTGCTGAAGAAGTCTCCCTTCATGCTGCCGATCCCGGGAACAGCGTCATTGAGCCATCTGCGCGAAAATATTGCCGCCGCTGGCTTCGCCTGACGCGAAAGGCTAGCCATGGCCGACACCGGAAAGACCCGCATGCCGGGGGAGACGTCCAATGTAGCCCCGCGAGGCTATTCCGCCTACATTGCCGGCGAGTGGCAAGACCTTGAGGACCGGGAGAGGATCTTCTCGAAGGATCCATCGACCGAGCAGGATTGGTATCACATCCCTTCGTGCTCTGCCTCCGATGTTGATGAGGCGGTGCAAGCGGCTCATCGCGCATTCGTCGATGGCCCCTGGTCCAGATTCCGTCCACTCGAACGCGGCAAAGTCGTGCGGGCAATCGCCGATGCGGTCATCGCCAATGCCGGGATGCTTGCCCGCATAGAGTCGATCGATTGCGGCAAGGTTCTCTCCGAGACGACAGCGTTCATGAATGTCTGCGCCGACTATCTGCGCTTTTTCGGTGAATTGGCGGACAAGATCACCGGCTATACTTTCACGCCGCCGCCGGCCGGCATCCATGCCTATACCATTCGCGTACCGCTGGGGGTGGTGGCTGCCATCGTGCCGTGGAACAACCCTCTTTGGCTTCTCTCGCTGAAGCTTGGGCCGGCGCTCGCGGCTGGAAACACCGTCGTGATCAAGCCATCGGAGATTTGCGCCGCTCCGGTGATCGAATTTCTGAAAGGCGTCGTCGAGGCCGTCGACATCCCCAAGGGAGTCATCAATCTCGTGACCGGCTCCGGCGAGCCCTGCGGGCGGGCTTTGACGAGCCATCCGCTTGTGGCGCGCGTGGCATTCACCGGCGGACCTGAGACGGCTCGTCATATCCTGCGAAACGCGGCAGAAAATCTGGCCGAAATCTCGCTCGAGCTCGGGGGCAAGTCGCCGGCTCTGGTGTTCGACGATGCGGATCTGGACAATGCCGTGGCCAGCATCGTCAGCGGCATATTTCTCGGGTCCGGCGGGCAAAGCTGCGTCGCGTCCTCGCGCGCGCTCGTGCACACGACCGTGTACGACGATTTCGTCGCGAGGATAAAGGCCGCTGCCGAATCGCTGCGTGTCGGCAATCCTCTCGATCCGCGCTCGCAGCTCGGCCCTTTGGCGACCGCGGCCCAATATGACCGCGCCAGCAAGGCAGTCGACAAGGCGGTGTCGAACGGCGCCCGACTGATCACCGGCGGCGGTCGTCCAAGCGGTCTCGAGCGCGGGTGGTACTACGCGCCGACTATCGTTGCGTGTGATGACCACGCAGATCTCATCATGCAGACCGAACTGTTCGGCCCGGTGCTCACCGTCGCGCGGTTCAAGGACGAGGCCGAAGCGCTCCGGCTTGCCAACGACACCCGTTATGGTCTCGCGGCTGGAATTTTCACCCGCGATCTCGGGCGGGTTCACCGCCTCACGCCGCGCATAAGGGCAGGGATTCAATATGTGAACTGCTACCGTATGGGCGCCCCCATGGGGCCTATCGGCGGATTTGGCGACAGCGGCAAGAGCCGGGAGAGCGGCCTTGAAGCTGTGAAGGATTATAGCAAACCGATCACCGTCTGGATCAACACCGAGGTTTGAACCCTGTTCAGCGCAGCGTCTCCTCTAGCGGGTACCGTCGGCTCCTATGGTGTAACCGCATCCCAGGTCCGCTATTGATGCTGTGGACGGCCCCTCCACCGGCACCGGAGTGCCATGAAAGTGGGCTGTTAACGTTCCCACGTTTCGGAGGAGGCAATTATGCAAGCAGTGACGACGATCGGTCTCGACACCGCCAAATCGGTGTTTCAGGTCATGGCATCGACCAGGAAGGCCAAGTGATCATCCGCCGTCAGCTGAAGCGGCGCTACGTCGTAACATTTTTCGAGAAGTTGCCACCGTGCCTGGTCGGGATCGAGGCCTGCGCTGCGTCGCATCATTGGTCACGCCAACTCCAGGCTCTGGGGCATACGGTACGTCTGATGGGAGCTCTTGACCGGGACCTGATCCGCGTAGGGCATTATGGCCGGCGGTCATGTGAACCGCGAAAGGCAGGCCGAACACATGGCTGCACCCCACCGGTTCTGCGACGTGAAGATTTTCCTTGCCAACACATTGCCCAACTCGGAATTGCCGCTGATTGGGCATTACGGCCGCTTCCCACCTCGAAGCGGAAGTCGATGGGGGACCTCTCTCCTTTAGTCCATTTTCACCATGCCCGTCGAGGCCAAGCACCTTGCAAACTTCGCCGCGAGATGCCAGCCCGCTGACGCTCGCGAATGAAGCCGACCTCCATCTTGGTGGCAGATGCCTTGAGCAAAAGGATGCGCCAAGTCCGGGCCTGGTTACTCTCCGCGATTAGCCTACTGAACGCGATCTGTATGGGGCCTGCAGCGTCCTATTATGACGGCGTGGTTAAGATTAGTCCTTCGATCACAATGTGGGACAGCCAGCGATCACCAGGAACCTGTTTAGGAGGCAGTTGGACTGGACTGGGGGCGATAGGTGACCGCTGGGATAATGAGTAGGTCCCCATCTTTATCGCTGATAAAGGGACGGTAGACATCGCTGTTACCAGCCGCCAAAGCCACCAAATCCAAAAGTCACGACAGGCGCATCGAACCCGTGGCCGTTGCAGCAGCCACACCCATTCTCATAACCAAAGCCATTCTCGTAACCGTTGCCATTCGCGTAGCCATAGCCATCCCCGTAGCCAATGCCGGGAACCCGCCGCCGTAAAATCTCCGATATGGTCGATAGTATCCGTACCAGCCCGCGACCGTAAACCCCGCGTGGCCTCCAGCCTACCCGGTGGGCGTTCGTGGTACCGGCCGTGGTGCCGCTGGCGATCGAGGCGGCGGATTCGTCGTTCGCCCCCGGCCGCCGCGCCCGCCCAAGTCCCCTCCACCGGTCTTGGGTAGTACTTGGGTCCATAGGCGCAAGCGGAGTCCAAGATCGTCGCGAGACCGCACGGGGGACGGCCGTTGACCATCGGCGCGGGCGGTCGTAGCGTTCGCCCATGAGCCTCCTTACCGACTTGGTTCGCGCCATCGCCACCGGCAGCGTCGAGATCGTCGACCTAACCGCCCCGCTGTCATCCAAGACGCCGATCCTGACCCTGCCAGAGCCGTTCGGCCAGACTTGGCCGTTCGCGCTGACCGAGATCAGTCGGTACAACGACGCCGGCCCGGCGTGGTACTGGAACAACATCTCCACGGGTGAGCACACCGGCACCCACTTCGACGCGCCGATTCACTGGGTCACCGGCAAGGACGGCGCCGATGTCTCCCAGGTGCCGGTCAAGCGGTTGATCGCCCCGGCTGTGGTGCTCGATTTCGCCGCTGAGGCCCGCGCCGACCCTGACTTCCTGCTCGAACGCGAGCATGTCGAGGCCTGGCAGGCCGAACACGGGCCGCTGCCCGAGGGCGGGTGGCTGCTGTACCGCACCGGCTGGGACGCCCGCGGCAACGACCCGCCCGCGTTCGCCAACGAGGGCCGCACCCCGGGCATCTCGGTGGCCTGCGCAAAGTGGCTCGCCGAGGAGACCCCGATCCAGGGCATCGGTGTGGAGACCGTGGGCACCGACGCCGGCGCGGCGCACTCGTTTGACCCGCCGTTCCCGTGCCACTCGTTCCTGCTGGGCCACGGCAAGTACGGCCTGACCCAGCTGCAAAACGTCGCCACCCTCCCGGCCACCGGCGCGGTGGTCATCGCCGGGCCGCTGCCGATCGTCGGCGGCTCCGGCAGCCCGTGCCGCGTCCTGGCGCTCGTCGAACACTGATGGCCGAAACCGTTGCCGACCTTGTCGGGCGCGAACTGGTCGGCACGCATGGCGTCGACCACGTGTTCGGCGTGGTCGGCAGCGGCAACTTCCACGTCACCAACGCGATGGTGGCCGCCGGGGCCCGGTATCGTCGCCGCCGCGCACGAGGGCGGCGCCGCCAGCATGGCGGACGGCTTCGCCCGGGTCTCCGGCCGGTTGACCGCGCTCACCGTGCACCAGGGGCCCGGCGTCACCAACGCGCTCACCGGGGTCACCGAGGCGGCGAAAAGCCGTACCCCCTTGGTGGTGCTGGCTCCGGAAGCGACGGCCCCGCGCTCGAATTTCTTCATCGACCTTCCCGGCCTGGCCGCGTCGATCGGTGCGGCCTATGCGCGAGTACGGGCAGAGCACGCGGTGGCCGACGTGGCCGACGCCGTGACAACGGCGACCATCGGGGCGGGTCGCACCGTCCTCCTGGGACTGCCGCTGGATGTCCAGGCCCAGCAGGCGGTCGAGAGCCCTTCCCCGGCCGCGGCCGGCAGCCGGGACGCGCCCGCGCCGGACGTGACCGCGCTCGTCGACGCGCTGCGTGCGGCCCGGCGACCGGTGTTCATCGCCGGGCGGGGCGCGACCCGGTCGGGCGGGCCCGCGGTGTCGCTGCTCGCCGAGCGGTGTGGTGCGCTGCTCGCCGTGTCGGCCGCCGCGAAGGGACTGTTCGCCGGCGACCCCTGGTACCTCGACATCTCCGGAGGGTTCGCCACCCCGCTCACCGCCGACCTGATCGGGCGGGCCGACCTCGTGGTCGCCTGGGGCAGCACGCTGAACATGTGGACCACCCGGCACGGTCGCCTGATCCCGGACGGTGCCGTGGTCGCCCAGGTCGATCTCGAAGCCGAGCAACTCGGCGTCAACCACCGGGTCGACGTCGGCGTGGTCGGCGATGTGGCAACCGTCGCGGCGGCGTGCGCGGCTTCGTTGGCGGCCAACGGCGTTGCGTCAACCGGGTTTCGCACGCCGGAGGTCCGCGCGCGCATCGAGGCCGAGGGCCGCTGGGCTTTAGTGCCCTATATGGACGAAGGCGCCGACGGGCTGATCGACCCGCGGACGCTGTCGATCGGGCTCGACGACCTGCTGCCGGCCGAACGCACGGTGGTCATCGACTCGGGCAACTTCATGGGGTACCCGTCGACGTTCCTGTCGGTGCCCGACGCCGCCGGTTTCGTGTTCACCCAAGCGTACCAGTCTATCGGGCTCGGGCTGGGCAGCGCGCTGGGCGCCGCGGTGGCCCGGCCCGACCGGCTGACGGTGGCGGCGCTGGGCGACGGCGGGTACCTGATGGGGGCCGCCGAACTCGCGACGGCCGCCACGCTCGGGGTGCCGCTGCTGATCGTGGTCTACAACGACGCCGCCTACGGGGCGGAGGTGCACCACTTCGGCCCCGACAGGTACGTGCTCGACACGGTTCGATTCCCCGACCGGGACCTGGCGGCGATTGGCCGCGGGTACGGCCTCGACGGGGTGACCGTGCGCTCATCGGCCGACCTGAAGGCCGTGTGCAAGTGGGTCGACGGACCGCGGGAGCGGCCGCTGGTGGTCGACGCGAAGGTGGTGTCGGAGCACGGCTCGTGGTGGCTCGAGGAGGCGTTCCGCGGCCACTGAAGGTCAGGCGAGCCGGTGAGCCCTCGGGTGCCGAGCCGGCCGGTGCCGGCTTGCGCAGCAACACGCCCAGCACGAACACCAGCGCCATCACCCCGGCGGCCGTGAGGAATATCGCGTCGACGACACCGACCCGTCACAGGCGGCCTACACCCCGGCCAGGATCGTGCCGAACACCGCCGCCCCGAACGCCCGCCCAGCATCTGTCCAAATCGGACTGACGTCGTCGTCACGCCCAACTGGTAAGCCGGCACGGGCCCGCTGCCGCCACAGCAGGATCAATGCCCAGCAAAGCGAGCGAAGAGCATCCGCGGGCATCCCTGGCCAAGCCCGATGGCGAGGAGGTCTGACCCACGGCCAAGGCAAAAATGGCCAAAGGCTAGTCATCGAGCGACCCCGACTTCCCACCGCCATCGTCCTTTCAGTCGACAGAATTATTCCTCGCCGCCCAGAGCGCCAGATGCACAGCCCGTCGTGCGCCGAAACCTAGATTAACCATCGTTGACGTCCTCGATCAGACGTCACTTTCGGGAATCGCCAGCAGCACCAGGGCAAAGCCTATGATGGCGGTGAATCTGAAAGCGGATTCCTGGCCGTTCCAAGTCGCGGATTGCCACATGGCAAACCATTCACCGCCGACTGTGAGAAAACCGAAGAACCAGAGGGTGAAACCAAGCGCAAGGCCAAGGGCGGCAGCTCCTTTGGCCTCAGCGAAGCGACGGGGCGACGACATCTCCGGGAGAAGCCGTGCGGCACCGATGATGCACAGCGTACCGGTCACGAATTCGGTCGCGATAATCAGCGCATAGGCGAGCCTGTGGAGTTCCGGCGCGACGATGGCCCGATCCATGAGCCGGTTTCCGGAAAAGGTCGTGTCCATCGTCAGGACATGGCGAACAAAGGCATAGTTGGTGCCATAATCGACGACATTGTCGTAAGCGACGAGAAGCGCGAACAGTCCGATTTGAAAAATGAGGACGATCTTGACGAGTCGCAAGAACATGGCGCGCTTCCCGAGGTCCTATGAGAAGAAAGGATTTGGAATCGGATTGGAATAATAGATCATCTGGATACACCATCCGTACAGGGGTGGTCGGAGCACGGCCCGCTATGTCTGCGGCCACGCGCGAGGACCTGGGCGAGCGGTCTGAGGGACGCACGGCTAGGCACTCGGTGGACACAGGTCGTCACTGCGAGCTGCCGCCCATCCGCAAAATCAAGATCAGGTTCCCTCGGAGGCTGAATGACCGCTCATGGCCTGAATGCGAAGTCGGGCGACAACTGCCAGATCACCGCTTTCGGTCGGAGAACGGACTGGCTCGAAATGACAAAAAACCTTCCGAATGGAGCTCGCACAAGAATTGTGCCGATGCGGTCTACAACAGACTCAGTGTGTTTCGGGCTGATGGCTCTAACGTCTCTTACACATCGACCGAATTACCGATCCATCTGCCGGCTGGCCTCGACGCCGCGAGCACGCACGAGCCAATTTAGAGCGAAGACCACAGGCGCGTATTGGCTTGGGCGAGCCTCGGATACGCGCTGCGGCATTCGCAGCCTCAAGGATAGAATATCATAGTGCTCCAGCGGAGACATAGTTATCAGTTTCATCAACGCTGGGGCGCCAATTTTACCTTAAGGCCGGTCTTCTGCTCGATCCAAGGCAGCGCCTTCGCCGGGTCGATGTCGGGCCAAGGCAGCTTGCCGTTGGCCAGGAGCAGGAGCCATCCTTGATCTCGAGCTCCATCGCGGTCAGAACCTGCATTTCACCGTGAACGTCCTGCGGGGTCGACGATCTGGCGGGCAGAATTCTTGCCGACGGGCCATTCGATTGGCGCCGTTCTTGACGGATGCTGTGGTCAGCCTCCAGCCTGCTTGATCAGCCGGCGTTCGATGAAACTTACCAACCTAGTTGCCGGAAAGGCTACGACAAAATAGAGAAACGCGACCGCCGTCAGGATCTCCAGAGGCCTAGCTGTGCGATTGGAGATTGTTTGGCCTATATACATGAGATCTACCATTCCGACTGCCGAAACGAGCGAGCTTTCCTTAAACAAACTAACGCTATTGGAGAGGAGATTCGGAATCGCGAAGCGAATCGCTTGCGGGAAGACGATGTAGCGGATTCGCTGGAAGGCTGACAGGCCAAGAGCGGTGCTGGCGTCGTGATGCTCTTTCGGAATGCTCTTTAGGGCAGAACGGAAGGTTTCAGAGCTAATCGCCCCCATAAATAAGGTTAGGGCAACGATCGACGAGGCGCAATTCGAAAGCCCAATCCCAAGGACGAGAGGCAGGCAGAAAAATATCCAGAAAAGCTGGATAAGTACGGGCGTGCCCCGAAAAATCTCGACATAGCCGGCACTCGCCCGGCTGAGAGCGTTGATAGAACTTGTTCGCGCAAGCGCCAAGAGAAAGCCTAGGGCGCTCCCAAGCAAAATGCAGATAACGGTGAACTCGATGGTGACAGTGAGGCCGCGGCCGAGCACGCCGAGATTCTTCCAGATAACGAGAAAATCGAAGTGAAAGTTTATCATCGCGGTCAGCCGAACTCGCCGGTCAGTTGCGCGACCCGCCGTTCGAGAACGCGTCCGAACTGCCCAACTACGAAGGCGATGGAGAAATAGATCAGGGCAATCACGGTTAGCGTCTCGATTGGTCGATAGGTCTCCACCGCAAGCTGCCGGCCCTCGTACATGAGATCGGCAACCGCGACAAGCGAGACGAGACTGCTCTGCTGAAAAATCCCGATAGCGTTGGCAACGAGAACCGGCGCTGCGATCTGCAAGGCTTGTGGGAAAACAATGAAGCGGACGCGTTGATAAGTAGATAGACCGAGTGCCACACCCGCGTCAGAATGAGATTTCGGCACGGTTTGTATTGCGGCGCGATAGGCTTCGGCATTGAAAGCAGAAATGTTGAGAGCCAGTGCAAGGAGCACGGTCGTAAAGGCGTCGATTCCGACACCAAAGAAGATCGGCAGGCAGTAGTAGAACCAAACTATCTGGACCAGTGCCGGTGTGCAGCGAAAGAACTCGATGAAGGCCGACGCTGGAAGCGATATGAATGAATTCCGGTTCATCCGCATCAGCGCGATGGCGAACCCCAGAACAGCACCGATCGCTACCGCACCAGCCGTGAGCATTAGCGTTATTTTCAGGCCATCGAGAAGAAGGTCGCTGTATCGCCATAGGTAGAAAAAGTTGACCGAGTAGCTCATTGCCGAACTGGTATTCCGTCGATCGGAGGGCGATGCATACCACTTGAGAAGAAATGGCTAAGAAACTTTACTGTTCGCTCTTCTTTTGGATGTGAAAAGAGAATGTCAGGAGGAGCCTGTTCCACAATGCGACCTTGGTCGATGAAAACGACTCGTGAAGCGATCCTCCGGGCGAAGTCCATTTCGTGCGTAATGATCAACATCCCCATATCGCGCGCGGCGAGCCTGAGCATCACGTCGAGAACTTCCGCTACCAGTTCGGGATCGAGAGCTGATGTCACCTCGTCAAAGAGCATCAACTTTGGTTCGAGGAGGAGCGCCCGGGCGATTGCTGCACGTTGCTTCTGTCCGCCAGAAAGATGCGCCGGATAGCTCTCGCCTCGATCACCAAGCCCAAGACGCTGAAGGAGATCACGGGCGCGGGCAACTGCCGCCTTGCGGTCCTCGCGCCGGACTTTAATGGGGGCAAGGGTCAAATTGGCGAGAACGGACATGTGTGGAAAGAGCGTGTAGTGCTGGAATACCATGCCCATGCGACGCTGCAGGGCCTTGTTGATGTAGGTTCCGCCCTTCCGCGCCTCGATATAAGTTTGATCGCCGAACCGAATGATACCGGCATCGATTTCCTCAAGACCCATAACGCAGCGCAGAAGCGTGCTCTTGCCGCTTCCGCTTGGGCCGATTACAACGACCCGTTCGTCGAAAGAGATTTCGAGGGTGAGTTTTTCAATTACAACGTTCTTATCGAAGCGCTTGGTCAAACCTTCGATGACGAGCTTTGTAGGGTTGTTGCCCGCAAGTTTCAGCATGTTGCTTGTTCCGCATCGGCGGGGAGGTCGCGCACTAGCCGTGGCAGTTGTCCCGTTTTCAGGAGCTGCGCAGTCATGCGCCGCCGCCGTCTCATGCTCACTTACCCTACTGCGGCTTACCGAGCTTTGCAGCCCAATCCTTGAACATGGCCTCGACTTCACCCTTGGCCACCATCTCTTCGATCCAGCGTCTGAATTTCTTCGAGTGAAACCGCCTTGCTGAAGCCGAAGGCAACACCCTGGCGGGCGAGTGCCGGTTCCGGGATCACGGTAGTACTCCAGTCCGGATAACTTGCAGCAAAAATCGAGTTCGGGTCGGCGTCATCTACCGCGATATCAGCACGCCCCGAAACTACCGCCAGGCGGAATTCGTCTTGCCCTGGAAAGCGAGTGATTGTCGCCGTCTTTATGCGATCGGTCAGAATCTGATTTTCAGCCGTACCGCCCTTTAATGCGATGACGACACCTGCCTTATCGAAATCTTCCAAGGACTTCCAGGCATGGTCAATTTTGGCTTATTTTTATTGAACACAAACGAGATCTGATAACTATGCGCCGGGATGGAATAGTTGACGACCAGAGACCGCTTGACTGTGCGGTTCAGTGCCGGCGCAATGTCCCATTTGTCAGCGATCAGGCCGGCAACGAAATTGTCCCATGTCGTATCGACGACTTGAACCTTTACACCCAGCTGGTCCGCCAGCTGGCGCAGAATATCAATATATACTCCTTCCCACTCACCGGTCTGCGGATTGCGCATCTGATACGGCGTAGCCTCCGCACCCCCCAAACAGAAGTCCCCCAGTCCTGAAATCTTCTTCCAAAAGCCCTCCTGCGCCAAGCTCGGGCCGGTGCCGATACAAAGCGCAAGAAGAACCGCTGATCCAATGACGAGCAGGGTCCTACTCCATTTCCACATGTTTCTCCTCCCTTGCCTCACAAGCGAGGCGATACGCAGCGTAATCAGTTTTCTCGATTTTGTTCAAGCCGAGCTAGGGCTCAAGTCGACCCGTGGACTTTGGACCGTGCCGGATCGGTTTCGTTTCGCTGCTGGGGCTCGTCGAGCTGGCCGTCATTCGACCGCAACATGGACCTCCGACTGATGCACAATCCGGCGGGCCGTTGGAATCGGTGCTTTGGGCCTGCCCAGGGAAGCACGTGGCAGGGCGCGTCGGGCTATACTGGAGAAACTGTGCTGGAGATGTGTCATAGCTGTGTGGTGCCGTCTGGCAGGTGACGGTGTTGCTCTCGCTTGGCCCACCGATCTCGACCAGCCCCGACCAACATTTTGGCAAGGTCACTACGATCAAGCAGTTCCACGCCGTTGGCCGCCGCCAATTCTCGTGCTGAATGCGAATAGCTGCTGTTCGTTACAACCAAAGCCCGCTGCGCCGCATAGAAACCTTTTGCAGCCAAAACTTCTTGAACCGCCCAGTTTCCCACTTTGCCCTTATATCGCTTGGTCTGCACCACTGCGCGTTCCTTCCTTCCTTCAAGGACGAGGTCGGCACCTTGATCCCCTGTTGACTTGGTAGTGGCAACCCTGAAACCATTCCGTCGAAAGATTTCAGCGCAAACCTCTTCGAACTCAACTCCTCTCATGCGATCGATGACATGCATTTCTAGGCTACCCAGCCCACGATCACGCAGCCAAAAGCCCCTAAAATCGTACGATACCCTGGCAAAAGCGCAGCCACTCAAGATAATGGCCATCGAGATTGCTTCTCGGCTATGTGGATGCAAAGTGGCGTCGAGAGCCAGCAATAACAAAACGCCAAAAGCTAAGAGGCATGTGAAAAACTCGATGCACCTGACCGTAGATTTGATCGGTGAACTACGTTTCCGCCTATGACGCGCTCTTCCCGACGGTCGGCTCTTTCCAATGTTAGCCAGCCTTGCCATAGATCACCCCTCCTCCGGAGTGGTATTCGCACGAAACCCTAGCTTAAATGAGCCGCGCGAGAAAGCCGGGGGCCCCGAACTCTTCGCCGTCACGCTTCCTGCAGTTACTCGCAACCACCGTTCCCGATCGCCAAACCGGAACCTCTCTTACACCTATTCAGGCTTGGGGCTGCTGAAGAGATTTGGGAATTGTCGAGGCTGTGAACGAAGATATTGGGAAGGCGCTGAAACTCGGGCGCCGAAGTGGGCTGCGGCGTGCCAAGGCCACCGGGGATCGTAGAGGATGGCGCGGGCGAGAGCGATGAGATCGGCATCCCCAGTGCCGATAATGGCTTCAGCCTGCTCAAATTCAGTGATCAAGCCCACGGCAATGACCGGAATGTTTACCGCCGCCTTGACCGCCCGTGCGAGCGGGACTTGATAGCTTGGGCCGATAGGAATCCTCTGGGCTGCAGTGAGCCCGCCGCTTGACACATGGATGGCGCTGCAGCCCCGTTGTTCGAGCACTTTGGCGAACGCAACAGTCTCATCGATGGTCCAGCCGCCTTCCGCGTAATCGGTTCCGGAAAGCCGCATGGTGACGGGCCGCTCGCTCGGGAAGGCAGTTCGCACGGCTTCGAATACTTCGAGCGGGAAGCGGATACGGTTTTCCAGAGAGCCGCCATACTCGTCATCTCTCCAGTTCGACAATGGCGACAGGAACTGGTGCAGCAGATAGCCGTGGGCGCCGTGGATCTGCACGGCATCGAGGCCCATTCGAGCCGCGCGCTTTGCTGTTTCGGCAAAGGCGTTCCGAATGTCGCGAAGCCCGTCGCGGTCCAAAGATATCGGAGCGCTCTCGCCTGCTTGAAAGGGAGTTGCGGAAGGTGCAACGGTCTGCCAGCCATGCAGTTGATCGGGTGCGATCTGCCTGCCGCCCTCCCACGGAACCTCGGTCGAAGCCTTGCGGCCAGCGTGCGCCAGTTGAACGGCCAGCTTGATATTCGACCATCGGCGCACTGACTGAAGCACCCGGCTCATCGCTCTTTCACAATCGTCTGAATAGAGACCTGTATCGGCGTAAGTGATACGCCCCCCGGCCGTGACCGCGGTCGCTTCGATCGTCAGCACTGCCGCGCCCGAGAGCGCAAGATGGCCCAAATGAATGACATGCCAGTCGGTCATGCAGCCTTCCTCTGCCGAGTACTGGCACATCGGTGCGATCACAATTCGATTGGGGAGTTCAAGCGATCCCAACCGCAGTGGCGAAAAGAGTTTTGCTTGAGTCACAGCACCTCTCATAAGTCATGATTTCGGCTGTCATCAATGGCGACGCCGCGCTATTGCCATGGCTGCATTTCGGCTCCTAAGTCATGGCTCTAAATCTGGAGCCGAAATTTTCCCAAAGTACCCAGCATCTTGCTTTCGATGACACTTCGCCCGAAGGGCCATTCGCCCTACATTTTGCACCAGGATCAAACGAATAGACCATGAGCAATCGCCAGTCACGAAATCAAATCCGCTGGAGCAGAGATCCCGTGAAAGGCAATGTGAATGAGAACTGCGCCTCAGCAAGCCGGTGTGCTGTCGAATACGCCACCTGGACCCGACCTTGGATCGGCTTTGCGACGTCATCGAAGTCTAAGCTCCTACCAATCGATACGTAGAGAGGGGCGAGATCCGGAACGGCGTTGAAGAGTTCGAGTGCATAGGTGGCTGCACCGCGAACGAGGTCACGGTGAAAGGAGGGTGCCATTTCCAATCCGCCCGCCTTTGCTCGGCGCTCTGCCTCCTCTCTTGCCGCTTGGAAGTCAACGCCATGCTCCACCAGCTCCGCCCCAAGCGCCCGCATCGAATTGCCTTGAGGCACAATGATAGTCACAGCGGCCAAGCATATCGGCGCTTCCGCTGCGCCCACGATTCTGTGCGCGTGGCGTAGCTCCTCGACTGTGAACACCAACAAAGGTTCCTTTGTCGGTGACTGGTCGCCGCCTGTACCTAGAAATCGACCAAATCCAGCGGACTACTTCCCTTGGGTCACCGAACGGGGACTTAGCCCGAACTTCGAGGTCCTGCGCAAAACTATCGGGGTGAGCATCAGAGGCCGTGCCTTCGAAGGTACGAAGGAAAGGTCGGCGCAGCCAGTTAGGGATAATTGACTCTTGAAGAGTTCAAGGAATGGGAGACCTCCTCTACGCATAATGCATCACTTCGAGATTCCGATTGATTATCTCGTTTTGTTTCACCGACCTCGAGCCTTTCGGATATGTCCACGCTTGCGTCCTTGAGTAGAGAACAGCCTGTATGCGTCGAGGATAGGAGCCTGATACTCAGGCTTGTGAAGGGTTTCTAAGCTCTCACAAAGCATAAATGCACGCCCGCTCTCGGACATCGGATAAGCCTTGCATCTCTTCATGCTCTGGGTGTAGAGGGTGGTTCATTCAACCTAGAGAGAGTTTCAAGTATGTCGAACGTCGCTGTTAAAGCCGAGCTGGTTAGCTCGATCTTCACCCTTGTCCAGACCGAGGCTGAAATGCCTCGAACCAAGGCTGCTCTTTCGGACGCGCTGCGGATCGGTGCCGAGGAAATGACTTCGCAGATAACGAGCGGAATGATCGCACCCGTGGTTGTCGCCGAGCCAACCACCAAGGGCACCAAGAAGAACGGAAACGGCAAGGAGGCGAAGGTTGCGAAGCGCGAGGACCGTGACACCAAGCTGCGTGAGCTGGCTGTCGAGCTGGCGCCGGCAAAGGGCAAGAAACGTAGCTCGGCTCAAGCCAAAAAGATGAAACAGGTCGTACTCCGTGAGCTGAAGAATGGCACCCCAGCTGATCGGCTGGCCAGCTTGTTCAACACTACGGTCGGCAACATCAACCAAATGCGTTACCGCTAGAGGGCGCACATCGCCGACATCAATTCTCTTCGCATAGAGCGATGACGGTGGCTGCGATTGTACCCCGACCCGGAGGAAGGTTACGATGAGGGCGGGTGCCAGTGGTTATGTAGTTCTTGCCTGGATGGTTTTCCTGTTGGCCACGGGACAGTCTGCCGCCGAGTCTCTGGTTGCTGTGCAGATTGAACTCTTTTCAGGCCGCCCGCAGGACACGGTAACGGTCCGTGAACAGTCGGACCTCGCACCAGTCCTTGATAAATGCTTGTTCGAGAATATCGAACTAAAGACTACAATGATATCCCCCCGCACCTTCTCCCTGAAATGCATCGTGCCATACATTAACGGGCTTTGGCTCGATCCAAGAGTGCTCTACCGCAGCAAAGCCGACATCATTGAGCAGGCAACCGATCGGCTCATTGAGCATCCGGCGGGAGAACCCTTTCCGGTCTTCTACCCGCCACGGCTTGCGGGTGTTTTAAATGGTGAGTTGAGTCGCGCGCTCAGCGACAAAAGCAATGTGGTGCTCAAACCCCTGCCTGACCCGCTGCCGGAGCCGACCCTTGATCCCGCCAGCCTCTACAACAACATCGGCCTCCTCTATCTCCCCAATCCCTACGTCGTCCCTGGAGATACCTTTAATGAGATGTACGGGTGGGATTCCTTCTTCATCGTTGAAGGCCTTCTCGCATCCGTCGATTACATCATGGCCAATCCGACATCGCGAATCTGGTCGGCGGGCGCGAGATCCTTTTTCTCTCTCAGCACGAGCGCAAGTGATGCGAATTACTATCGGTCGTTCGCAGAGAGGCTGTTTCAAACCGCCAAAGGTATGGTGGACAACCACGTTTTCGAAATCGAGTATTATGGCGGTTTCGTTCTCAACGCCAATCGCACCTATTATCTCACTCGATCACAGCCACCGCTCTTTACCCGCGAGGCGATAGCTGTCCTCGACAGAGCGCGCCGCTTTGGTTTCGAGTACATCGAAACACTGGCGCCATATCTCGGCCTAAGCCGGGCCTCCTTCACGAAGCCTCAAAGCTATGAGGACTGGATTCGCGTCGAGGTCCTGCCCGGGGCTCGTGATTACTATGCTTATTGGACCGACCCAGGCTGGACTAACCCAAATCGAAGGCGGGGCGAGTCTTCGCGGAATCCGCGGGTCGCCAGTGTCGAAGTCGGCGGAACCAGGCATCCGATCTATCTCTATGGAACTGCCGGCGTCGGACCGGCGCCCGAGGTCGCGCGAAGCACTCAGCCGCAGAACCGCGCGCTCTATCAGGACGATGCCGCCTATTTCAAGAATAATCCGGCCGAGAACCCGGGCCACCTGTTCTATAACCCGGATCAATTGTGCAAGGAGAATCGAGCTGTAGGGAATTGTGGCGATCCGATCTACCATCTCACGCAGTCCTATTACGCCGCCGATCGCGCTGTTCGCGCCTCAGGATTTGATCTGTCGGGCCGGTTCGGCGATGCAGGCCAATGGGCAATGCATTATGCGCCGATCAGCCTCAACGTGCTCCTGTTGCAGATGGCCGAAGACATCGACCAGTTGTCCATTGTGGCCGGGCTGACCCCGCCAAGCGGCAAAGATGCATTAAACAGTCGGCGGCAATTTCTTGCGCGATACTTCGCGCGCGAACCGAACGACGGGTATGCCGATCGGCTGATAGACGACGATGTCCCTAAAGATGTTCCCCACTATGCCTATCCCTATGCCACTCAGTTTTATCTTCTGTGGGCGGATGTTCTCGCCAATAGGGAAAGCAGGGAAGCCCTATTGCGCGAACTAAAAGCTGACAGGGGCGGTTCGGCCTTTCTTGCGCCAGTGGCAGCCGGCAAATTCGGCATCCCGACCAGTCTTGCAAACACTGGCAAGCAATGGGACTCACCGTTCGCCTGGGCGCCGATCCAATATTTTGCCGTCGATGGATTGATCAGGGCCGATTTCCCGATTGAGGCGACGCTGGCGATGCAGCAATGGATTGCCGCCATCAACGCATTTTTTGCCAAAACCGGCGTGCTCATCGAAAAGTACGATTCGAGCAACCCCGAGTCGGATCCGCGTGTACGCATTGGTTATGCGCAGACGCAGCGTGGTTTCGGGTGGACCAACGCTGTCTATATGCTGTTCGTTAACCGGCTGTATCATCAGTTCTGAAAGGTAGAGAATTTGCATGGTCGGATGTCGGAAATGGCTGCGACCTTGGTCCTTTTGCGGCAGGGCGGCGACAGGAGAAATTCCAATCGAGGTTGGTGCTGTTCAACTCAGGGGCTATGACGTGGACGTGTCGAGGACGGCGACACAGGCTAAGTCGAGCATGCGATCCAGACCAGCGCCTCCGCGACACTCTCGTTTGGTCCGCACGATCAGCCAGTGGCCCTTCTGAAATCTTCGCGTAAATTTCGCAACTCGACCCCTTTCCCACCTACGGCAAACATTCGTCCAACCGCACCGAAGGTCTGAAGCGTCGCAAGGCTCTGTTCCAAATTTGCAGCATCAAGTCGGGTAAATTCGTCGATGGCCGGGAAGATTTCCCGTGTCCAAAAAATCACGAAAAAAACTAAAGGGTCCGAGGATAGCTGGGGGGCCTTGATCGAATCGTGGTCCTTCCGCCACGATTTTATTGAGGGGTCAACGACAATGCTTCATCGGCAGTTTCTTCTCCGCTTCGCGCTTGTGAGCGCCA
This sequence comes from uncultured Alphaproteobacteria bacterium, assembly GCA_963744915.1. Lineage (GTDB taxonomy): Bacteria > Pseudomonadota > Alphaproteobacteria > Rhizobiales > Aestuariivirgaceae > DATAFF01. Next base: position 163,949 of record CAVUUY010000010.1, on the reverse strand, counting down.
GCGCGGCAGCATCGCTCGCTCTCGCACACCCGGCATTCGCGCAATTCGTCATCAACGAACCGACCGTCGAGAAGGGCGAACTCGAGTTCGAGACCCATGGCTCGTTCCAGTCCGGCTTTCCGGACGAGGACGAAAAGAACGCCAAGGAGACCGACGAGGAAGAAGCGCCCGGTGCGGATGAGGAAGAGGAACCCTTCACCCGCCATGGGCATGAAATCGAGATGGGCTATGGCTTAACCGATTTCTGGAAGCTCGAGCTCGGCCTTGGGCTGCAGCAGCCAGTTGATGGCGATCTTCAGGCCACCACCTTCGAGATTGAGAACACCTTGCAGCTCGCAACCTATGAGCTCTGGGGGGCAGTATTCAGCGCATTTGCATCGGTCGAACTCGGGCTTGCCGATCAGATCCCCGATGCCGTGGAGTTTGGTCCGCTGGTGCAATTCGGCAATGATAAATTGACGCTCGTTCTTAATGCGCTGTTTGAAAAGACCTTCGGTGAGTTTCGCGAACCCGGCATTGGCTTCGAGTATGCCGCACAGCTCAAGTTTGCCATGACCGACCGGGTCTCGGCGGGCTTCGAAGCGTTTGGGGAAATCGAGGATCTCCGCAACGTTCCATCATTCCACAAGACGGAGTTCCGCATCGGACCGGTGATTTATGTCTCGACTCCCGAGAACGAGGGGCAAAAGGCTGGAGGCGACAGCGATGATGAGAGGGGATTGAGCATTGGCGGCCGGGATATTGGTATTGCCGCCGATGTCGGCCTGCTGGTGGGTGCTACCGCCGTCACGCCGGACCTCGCGGTAAAATGGGACCTGTCAATCTCATTCTGATCAGGAAGAAGTCCTAGAGCATTGCTCTATGTTCACGCCTCACCCTGAAAACAGGTCCTTGCCAGGCGTGTTAACAGGCGAAAATCGCTATAACGTGGTGGGTTGGTAGGCCCGGATCCTGATCTGTTTGTCCTCAGCCCCGACAGCAAGAGACTCTACGTCGCAAACGAGGACGACAATCTGGTCACGGTAATCGATCTTGGCTCCCAGACCGCGGTCGCCGAGATCCCCGTTGGTGTCGAGCCGGAGGGCATGGGCGTCAGTCCGGATGGCAAGACAGTCGTCGCCACATCGGAGACGACCAGCATGGCCCATTTCATCGATACGGATACCCACGAGATTACTTCCAACGTGTTGGTTGATACGCGGCCGCGGTTTGCACAGTTCAAGCCGGACGGATCGGAGGTTTGGGTGTGTCCGCGGCAGTCGGCGGCACGGTGAGCGTCATCGATGCCAAAAAACGGGGGATCAAGGTGTGCCGAACGGATGTTCCCAGTTGGCCTGCGCATTCGCACCGAAATCATGCAGGATCGCGGCGCGCGCCGCCATGCCCTGTCGGAATTCGATCGGGAACCGGGCTTTGCAGACTATCTTTGTCTCCCCCGGAGAGCTTTGTTATCCTGGATGCTTGGTCTAGGTTCCAATTCCGACCAATTTTGCGGTTTTTGCTCAGGGAGCTTATTTTGCTCCACTGCAAGCCTAGTGTCGAGTGCATGACTAGAATGTTGGCCATTGCCTGTAGAGGGCTATGAGCTACGACCAGAGCCTGAAAAACCTTGCGGGCTGAAAAAGGAAGCTCACCATGGCCTTTGCCATCAATGTCAACGGTGCTTCATACGACGTCGATGTCAACGGTGACACGCCGCTGCTGTGGGTGTTGCGCGATGTGCTTGGCATGACGGGCACCAAATACGGCTGCGGCATTGCTCAATGTGGTGCCTGCACCGTCCAAATCGATGGTAACGCCGTTCGCTCGTGTCTTTTGCCGGTCGGAGCGGTTGGGGCGCGCGCTGTCACCACAATTGAGGGCATCGGCACGACCGAGGCAGGCGCTAACGTGCAAAAGGCCTGGCTTGATTTCGAAGTGATTCAGTGCGGTTACTGCCAGTCAGGGCAGATCATGTCGGCGGCTGCGCTGCTCGCCAGGAATCCGCATCCTGACGACGCGGACATCAACGCATCGATGGCGGGCAATATCTGCCGCTGTGGAACCTATGTGCGCATCCGCGAAGCCATCAAGAGCGCTGCGGGCGCGGTTTAGGGAGGCCATCATGTCTTCACCGCACGCCGTTCTTTCGCGTCGGGTTGTCCTGCAAAGCGGCCTTGCTGGCGGTCTGGTGCTGGCGTTTCAGTGGCCACTATACGCAGCGCCCGTGAACCAACCGGAACAATCTTCCGATCATCCCGACGACCAGTTCGCGCCAAACGCCTTCATCCGCATCGATGCGTCCGGCAAGACCACGCTGGTCATCCCGCAAGCTGAGATGGGACAGGGCGTTTACACCGCGATCGCCATGATTCTCGCCGAGGAGTTGGACGCTGACTTCGCGCAGATCGTTCTTGAGCATGCGCCACCGAGCGACAAGCTCTACGGCAACCCGCTGTTCGGCATCCAGGTGACTGGGAATTCCAATTCGATCCGTGCGTTCTGGGACAAGTTGCGCGAGGCGGGCGCCGCCGCGCGTGCCATGCTGATCGCGGCGTCAGCTGCTCAATGGCAGGTCGATGCGGCGAGCTGCAGCGCTTCAAATGGCAAAGTTACCCATGCCGCGAGCAACCGCACGTTCAGTTATGGTGAACTCGCCGAAGCCGCCGGCAAATTGCCGGTGCCGGACAAGCCGAAGCTCAAAGACCCGAAGGATTTCACGTTAATCGGCAAGTCACTGAAACGGTCCGACACGCCAAACAAGTCCGACGGCAAGACCATCTATGGCATCGACGTCATGGTGCCGGACATGAAGTTTGCAACGCTTACCCAGTGCCCAGTGCTTGGTGGCAAGATCAAGCATGTCGATGACAGTGCGGCAAAGAAACTTCCCGGTGTACGTCAGGTCGTCGTGCTGGACGATCTCGTCGCCGTCGTGGGCGACCATATGTGGGCTGCCTGGCAGGGTCTCGATGCATTGAAAGTGACATGGGACGAAGGGCCGAACGCCAAGGTGAATTCGGCCGATATCTGGAGCGAGCTGCGCGCCGCAAGCAAAAAGGATGGCGTCGTCGCCAAGTCCGAAGGCGACGTCGAAAAGGGCCTGACGCAAGGCGAACGCCTCGACGTCGACTACGAGCTGCCGTTTCTTGCCCATGCCACGCTGGAACCGCAGAACTGCACGGTCCGTCTGACGCCCGGAGCCTGCGAGGTCTGGACCGGTACGCAAGTACAGAGCCGGGCGCAGGAATATGCAGCCAAGGCCGCAGACCTGCCAATCGACAAGGTGAAGGTCTACAACCATTACATCGGCGGCGGCTTCGGCCGCCGGCTCGAGCCGGACATGGTAGCGAGCGCAGTGCGCATCGCCAAAGAGGTTTCGACTCCGATCAAGGTCGTGTGGACGCGTGAAGAGGATATGCAGCACGACGTCTACCGGCCAGTTTATCGCGACACGATTTCGGCCTCCCTGTCGAACGGCAAAATCGTCGCCTGGAAATACAAGGTGACGGGCTAGTCTGTTTTCGCACGTTGGCTACCGCCCGCGTTCCAGAACGGCATTGATGGCGATGCCGTCGATGGCGCAGTCGACATGCCCTACGACATTCCGAACAAGCGGGTTGAATATGTGCGGGCCGAACCGCCGGCGGTGACGACCGGGTTCTGGCGCGGCGTCGGGCCGAACAACAACGTGTTCGCGGTCGAATGCTTCATGGACGAACTCGCACGTAAGGCGAACATGGACCCGGTCGTCTTCCGTCTCGGCATGCTGGACGGCACGCCGCGGCTAAAAGCGGCGCTCAAGCTCGTTGCCGAGAAATTGGATTGGGATTCACCACTGCCGGCCCGCGTCGGACGCGGCGTGAGCGTGCAGCCGTCCTTCGGCAGCTTCATTGCCACCGTGGTCGAAGCGGAAGTCGATGCGCCGTGAATTTGCGGCGCATCACCTGCGCGGTGGATACCGGCATCGCCGTCAATCCCGACATCATCATGGCGCAACTCCAGGGCGGCTTGATCTTTGGCTTGACTGCGGCGCTGTGGGGTGAGGTCACGGTCGAAAAGGGGCGCGTGCAGCAATCGAATTTCAACAATTATCGAATGCTGCGCATCGACGAGACTCCACCGATCGACGTCCACTTGATCAAGAGCGGAGAACATCCTGGCGGCATCGGCGAGACAGGTGCCACCGGCGGCCCGCCAGCCTTGCGCAACTCGATTTATGCCGCAACCGGCGTGCGCCTGCGCCGCCTTCCGATCGACCGCGCCGCCATCGCCGTGAAGAAGGCGTAATCGCCATGCGACGTACCGCCATTATCGTCATTGCCGCCATTTTCATCGGCCTAATCGGCATCTTTGCCTGGCGCACTTTAGGCCCCGGGCCGCTCGCGTTTGCCGGCGGCTCCATCGTTACGCTCGCCGATTATCACGAGGCCAATCCGACCGGCGTTCCGGCCGAACTGGCCGCGGCCGACATCGTCAAACGTGGCGAGTATCTCGCCAAGGCTGCCGACTGCTTGGTCTGTCACACTGCGCCGGGTGGTGCGGACTATGCCGGAGGTCTCGCTTTCCGGCTGCCGTTCGGCACGCTTTTTTCGACTAACATCACCGCCGACAAGGACACCGGCATCGGCAGCTATAGTGATCAGGAATTTCTCGACGCCGTGCAGCGCGGCGTCCGCAAAGACGGTGCGCGCCTTTATCCGGCCATGCCCTACACATCATATACCTTCATGACCGACGCCGACGTGTTGGCGATCAAGGCCTACCTTCTCAGCCTGCCCGCCGTGCCGAGGCAGAACCAGCGCGAGACGCTGCAATTTCCCTTTAACCAGCGTTGGGCGATGATCTTCTGGTCATGGGCGTTCAACCCCAACACGCGCTTTGCGCCGAATACCGCGATGAGCGCCGAGTGGAACAGGGGCGCCTATATTGCTGAAGCGTTAGCGCACTGCGGCGAGTGCCACACCCCACGCAATCTTGCCTTTGCGCTAAATAACCGCCGCAAATTCGCCGGTGCCGTCGCTGCCGGTTGGCGCGCCTATGACATTACGTCCGACAAAAGCACGGGCATCGGCTCATGGAGCGACGAGGAGGTCTTCGCCTATCTCGCCAAGGGTCACGCCATGGGGCGCGGCACGGCGTCGGGCCTATGGGCGAGGCGGTCGATCACAGTTTGTACCATATGGACCCACCCGACATCCGGGCACTCATGACTTATCTGCGCAGCATTCCCGCGGTTGCCTCGTCCGAGCCGGCAACGATCGCGCCGCCGGCGCCGGCATCACCGAAAGAGGGCGGCGCAACCGCCGATGCGCTCGGCCGCAAGGTCTTCGCGCAGGCTTGCGTCAGTTGCCATAGCTGGACTGGCGTAAGCGCGCTCTCGCCCTTCGCTACGATCTCAGGCAGCCGGGCGGTCAATGATCCGACCGCCACCAATGTCGCGCAGATTGTCATTTCCGGCACGAAACGTTTGCTCCGGGCGCAATGTCGATGCCGGCGTTTGGCAACACATATACGGATACGGAGATCGCGGCGGTCGCCAACTACGTTACCGGCCGGTTTGGCAGCGCCGCCTCCAAGCTCACGGAAAAGGACGTAGCAGATCTCCGGGGCCAGACCGCCCGCTAACGTGTCGAACAGCATCGTTACGGTCACGTTCGATGGAACGGGCGTCGACACGAGTAAACTCCGGAAGAGCTTTAGCGAACGTTGGGTCGAGGGGATTAATCGATGAACACGATTAAATTGTCTGAGGGTGCCGACCCCGAAGTTTTCAAAACGCTCACCGTGCGCAAGGAATGGGCCGTTTTGTTCGTTGAAATTATGGCTCCGCCCATGAATCTTTTGGGGCCGGAACTCGTCCGCGATTTGGTTTCCCTTATTCAGTGGGCCGAAGCCGACCAAACTTTCCAGGTGCTCGTTTTCAAGAGCGCTGACCCCGACTATTTCATTTCCCACGTCGACGTGACCCAAATAAAGGAATACCGGGCGGAGGCAGCGAAGCTGACCGGAGAAGCCTCGATCGCCCTGCTGTTTCGCCACCTGAGCGCAAGCCGTCTCATGACCATCGCGCAGATCGAAGGTCGCGTACGCGGCGCCGGCAGCGAGTTCGTATTGGCGTGCGACATGCGCTTTGCTGCGCGCGAGTCGGCGATTTTCGCTCAGCCGGAGCCGGGGCTTGGAACGATCCCTGGTGGGGGCGGCGTTCAACACCTCGTGCGCCTGATGGGACGCGCCCGGGCGCTCGAAGTGATGTTAAGTGCCGAGGACTATGACGCCGATCTGGCTGAACGGTACGGCTGGATCAATCGCGCGTTGCCCGCCAACGCACTCGGCGATTTCGTCAGCTCGCTCGCTCATCGTATTGCCGGGTTTCCGGCCGCCGGTCGCATTGCGGTCAAGAACCGGGTCAATGCAATTGCGCTCGCGGCAGTAGACGACTTCCGTCGCGATTCGACCTCTTTGCCGAAGGCGTGCGCAACCCCGAGGCCCAAGAGCGCATCCAAGCCGCGTTCGAGCGCGGCTTTCAGACCCGAAACGCGGAAATGAACTTGGCCCAGTTGCTGGGGAAGTTAGGTGACCGTTGATCGAATGAAACTCTGCAACTCGCTATTGATGCTGTGGACGGCTCCTCCACAGGCGCGCGAGCACCATGGAGGTGGATGTTGTTAACGATTCCTACGAATCGGAGGAGCTAACATACAGGCACTGACCACTATCGGTCTCGACATCTTAAGTCGGTGTTGTTGTCCCGCTATCGTGTGCCACCCGGCTTCCGGTTAACGTCTCCGGTCGCGAAGATCTAGCCAGCGCCACGGACCGTCTTCAACACCTATGGCTGATCGGGCCGAATTGGGAGAAAGCGTCATCTGAGGGGTTTCTATCCCTGCCAATCGACGGATACCGCTGTTGCGGAAGGATTGACGATGCCGCAGATTATATTGATCAGCGTGGTCTTGCCGCCACCGTGAGGGCCGAGCAGCGCAAAAAATCTCGCCCTGGCGAATGTCGAGGTTTACCCTCAACGCCTCGAGCCCGAAGCATATCGTTTGGAGTTGGAAACCGACACTATGGGCGGCATGTGGCTGCGATGGTTACGGGCACAAGAGTTCGCGCAATCGTCATTATGGACCCTCCGGCCAATATTACATGTGACGACGCGCCAATTGCAAAATCGGGAGCACCAACGATGTCGACCAGCCTCACGGACAATCTGCATGACGTTCTGAAAAGTGTCCACACGCGACCGCTCTTTGTCATGCGCCTCGAAGTCCAGAGGCTCCAGATTGTTGGCGCGACGCCGGGTTCGTTCCGTCGCGTCGGCGTTATCTACGGAGGGTCCTTCGAGGGTGAGCGGCTGTCCGGCACAGTCCTTGACGGGGGCAGCGACTGGCAAAATGTGCGGCCCGATGGCGCAACGATGTTGGACGTCCGGCTGATCCTCAAGACAAGCGATGATGCCATGATTAGCATGACATATCGGGGGATACGCCACGGTCCACCCAATATCGTGGAGAGGATCGAAAAGGGCGAAGTGGTGGATCCCACGACGCACTATTTCCGCATCACACCGCTATTCGAGACGGCGGCCGCCAATTACGACTGGATCAATCGCGTGCTTGCGGTTGGAATCGGTCACCGCCAAGCCGGCGGGCCCCTCTACAGTGTCTTCGAAGTGCTATAAAGCAATAGCGCGCTGGCAAAGGGCATTTTCGCTGTCGCCAGCGTTGCGGCGAGCGGCATCGGTTTGGGTCTTTTCAGGAATGCTGCTGTTCCCGTTGCTGAGGCCAAGGCCATTCTCAATGGAACTGCCGACATCGCTGCATGGACAGGCAGTCATGCTCACGCCTGCTGAGTGCAAGCGTTGGGTTCGTGGACGGCAGCGCTTAGCAACGTGTCGCTGCCAGCGTGTCGAATCGGCGGGTCAAATAGCCTAATTTTCGCCTCACGGAGGAATCCGCGCATCGCCTGACACATTCGAATTTCGGTGTGCTTCATCAGGCTTGGCACGGTCCGCAAGCTCTTTGGCAAGCAACCGGAATTCATCGCGGCGCCCGGTGCCGCGGCGCCAGATGAGACCGATTTGCCGCACCGCATTGTCAGAATCCAGCGGCCGGGTGACGAGACCGGTGCCCCGTAACAGCCCGGCCTCGACGGCGAGTGTCGGCAACAGAGTGATGCCAAGCCCATTGTCGACCATCTGCACCAGGGTGGGGAGGCTCGTCGCTTCAAAGGCTTCGATCTGACTTCGATCGGCGAGACGGCAGGCTGCGAGCGCGTGGTCACGCAGGCAATGTCCATCTTTCAGCAACAACAGGTCGTTGCACCGCAGTCGCTGAGGTTTGACTCGCACCTCGCTGGCGAGAGCGTGCCCCCGCGGCACCGCCACCACGAACGGGTCCTCGAACAGGATCTCGGTCTCGACCGCGCCATGTTCAAAGGGAAGAGCGAGCAGTACCACGTCGAGCTTGCCCTCGTGGAGAGCCTCGATCAGACGCGCCGTCAGGTCCTCGACTAAATAGAGCTTGAGCTGCCCATAGGCTCGACGGAGGTTGGGCAGGACGCGTGGCAGCAGAAAGGGGCCAATCGTCGGAATGACTCCCATCCGAAGCACACCCGAGAGCGGCTCGCGGGCAGCGCGCGCAGCATGCGCGAGCTCCTCGACGTCCCGGACGACTTTGCGTGCCCGCTCCACAGTCTCAAGGCCAAGAGGGGTGAGAACAACGCGCCGCTTGCTGCGGTCGACCAGCGTTGCTTCGAGCACGCTTTCGAGCTCCTTGATGCTGGCGCTCAACGTCGACTGGGTCACGCGGCAGGCGGCGGCCGCACGACCGAAATGGCCGTGATCGACCAACGCCACGAGGTGGCGGAGGTGACGCAGCGAGGGGAGTGTAATCATCGTTTTTTTCGATCAGTGTTTCCAAAATAACTCATTGGTTCGATTAACGACCGACCCCTATCTGATCAGCCAGTAGTTAGTCAATAGTCAGAAAAATCTGTCATGTCCTTTCAAGATGCCAGACCACATGTTGGCCTCGGCCGGAATACTCCGGCGTCGCAATTCGCCCGCATTGTCCAGAACATCACGCGAAGCTTTGCCCGGAGACGGCGCGAGGCACAGGCGAGGAGGGAACTCGCTGCGATGAGCGATCACCTGCTCAAGGATATCGGGCTCCGTCCCGGGGAAATCTGGGCCATACGTCAGTGACTTCACGTCGCAGATCGCGTTCCCCCTAAACCGGAGAAGCATCAAAATGACCGATCTGATCACGCGAACAGTGCAGCGGCTCGGCGAGCAACTGCCCGGCCGTGTCTCAAGGCCGGGTGATGATCGATACGCTGCCGCAACAGCGATCTGGGCAAAACCCGATGGACGGATGCCGCGCGCTGTCGTCCACTGCCGGACAGCTGAAGACGTCCAGTCGGCCATTCGACTGGCACGCGACCGCGACGTACCCGTGTCGGTCCGCGGCGGCGGCCATGACTGGGCCGGCCGCGCCCTGTGCGAAGGGCTGGTCATCGACCTGAGCGACATGAAGAGCGTGGTCGTCAGCCCCGACAAACGAAGCGCGCACATCGCGGGAGGCGCCCGCATGTCCGATGTTCTCGAGGTCACCGATCCTCTCGGTGTCGTGGCGGTGGCAGGCTCGGTCGGCGCTGTCGGCATGACCGGATTTACCTTGGGCGGCGGCTATGGAGCTCTGATTGGCCGCTTCGGGCTGGCGGTCGATAATCTTCTCGCCGCAGAAGTCGTGCTCGCGGATGGGCGGATCGTTTCCGCCAAACCCGGCAATGAGGAGGAGCTTTATTGGGCGCTGCGGGGCGGTGGCGGAAACTTTGGCGTCGTGACTGCGATGGAGCACCGTCTGCACGGTTTGTCCGGGGTGTGCTCCGGAATGCTGCTGTTTCCATTCGCCGAGGCCAGGGCCATTCTCGAAGCATGCGCCGACATCGCGGCCTCGGCGCCCGAGGAGCTGACGGCTCAGCTTGGATTCGCCGTCGGCCGTGATGGTGTTCCAGTGATTATGATTGTGCCGACCTGGTGCGGTCCGCCGGCAGAGGGCGAAGCGCGGGTAGCGCCGTTTCTGAAGCTTGGAACACTGCTTGCTGGCGCCGTGGAAGCAAAATCCTATGGTGCCTCTCTCACCACATTCGATCCGTATCTCGCGAATGGGCAACGCGCCTTCATGGAGACATGCTGGCTTCCTGAACTCGACAGCATCGGCATCAATGCCCTCATCGAGACTATGGCGGCTGCCATCTCGCCCGGCTGCGCCATGTTCACCCATGAGTTCAGGGGCGCCGCGGCACGCGTGCCAGTGGAGGCGACGGCCTTTGGCCTTCGTTGCGACCATTTGCTCGTCGAGATCCTCGCGACCTTCCCCGATCGCTCCGATGCGCTCGAGGAGCAGCGACACCGGCGGTGGGCTCGGGGCGCTATTCGGGCATTTGATTCCGTGGCCTTTCCGGGTGGCTATCCGAACCTCCTTGCTCCGGGCGACGCCGAGCGTGCGGCGAAGAGCTACGGCCCCAATGCCGCCCGGCTCATAAGGACCAAGCGGCATTATGACCCCGACGATGTGTTCCACTCAGCCATTCCGCTGCCGGTTGGTTCGCAGCAGCTGGTACAACGGGCAGTCGGCAGCGGGCTATAGGCAATGGGCCGAACGCAAAAGAAGGCTGCAAAGCATGAAGCCGCGAAAGAACAATGGATCATCACCGAACGGGGTACTGCGGGAACCCCTTTCATGACGTCCCCCAAGTTTTGCATTTATGGCGCCGGCGCCATCGGCGGAACAATCGCGGCCTACCTTACAAGGACAGATGCAACGGTGAGTGTCGTGGCACACGGCGAGACGCTCGCAACGCTGAAAATGCATGGTTTGCGGCTCATCAGCGACGGACAGATTGTGAAGGCGCACGTCAGGGCGAGTGCGGATCCCTCCGAGCTCGGGCCGCAGGACTATCTCATCATCGCCGTCAAGGCACCGTCTCTTCCGGAGATCGCGTCGCGCATCGGTCCGCTGCTCGGCCCGAAGACCGCGGTCGTCACTGCTATGAATGGTGTGCCTTGGTGGTTCTTCGCCAATGCCAAAGGCGCGTTCGCCGGAAGGCGACTAACGGCAGTGGATCCTTCAGGGAGTATCGGCCGCGCCATCCCGACGGCCAGGGTCATAGGATGCGTTATCTACATGGCCTGCGCCGTCGAAGCCCCTGGTCTTATCCGCCATTTTGCCGGTCGGCAGCTTAGCGTCGGCGCTGCCGATGATCGTCTGGATCCCCGTGTGGCCCAGCTGGCGGACTGGCTCCGCCGGGCTGGCTTCGACTGCATCGAGAGCCCAGATATTCGACGTGACATTTGGTTCAAGCTGTGGGGCAATCTCAGCACCAACCCGATAAGCCTGCTGACCGCAGCGACCCTCGACCGCATCATCGACGATCCCCTGATCCACACGCTGTGCGTTCGAATGATGGAAGAAGCGCAGCAGATCGGTGAGGCAATCGGTATTCCGGCCACTCAGCCGGCTGAGGAAATAATGCGCAGAGCGCGAATGCTCGGCTCCTTCAAGATGTCGATGCTACAGGACGCCGAGCACGGCCGGCCTGTCGAAATCGACGCACTTCTGACCGTCACGCACGACATCGGCCGCATGGTCGGTGTCCCGACACCGTACATTGACAGCATCCTCGGCCTCGCCCGGTTGCGGGCGAACAGTCTCGGCCTGCTTGAAACCGCAGCATAAAGACGAAGAGCGGAGGTAAGCCTCCTGGCGGTGCATCCGGTCGTGCCCAAATCGGCATAGCGCTTTCCCCGACCAATTCCGAGTGACCATCGACAGAATCGGCGCTCTTTACTGCGCCACGCCGTCGACTGCGTCCATCTCGTCCCGGGCCCCTGCACTGCCAGACGCGCATTGGCATCGATGGTGGATTGAAACGAAAGTCGGTTCCCCTTGCGGGTGCAGCACCGAATCCGCTAGGGTTGTAACAAACCGGACACAAATCTGTCACATGAGCGAGATCGAGTTGAAGTTCGTCGTCGACGCCCAAACGACGTCGCAACTCTGGGCCCGCGTGAAGGCATTGAACCTTGCCAATGGCAGGCGAATAACGAGAACGCTCCGAAGCATCTATCACGACACACCGGACCACGCACTGAAGAAAGCCGGGATTGCTCTGAGGCTGCGTCGCGACGGCCGGCGCTGGATTCAGACTGTCAAAATCGGGCCAACGCAGCACACCGGTCTCTCGCGGGTGGGCGAGGTGGAGAACCCAGCACCGGGTGGCCGACTGTGTCTCGAAGCAATAACGGACGCATCGATCCGGGAAGAGATCCTCCTTCATGCGAATGGTTCGCCGCTACAGCCGATCTGCGAAACAGTAATCAAGCGGTCCTCTAGCGAACTCTCCCTTAAAGACGGTACTCGTGCCGAGCTGGCGATCGATGTTGGCGAGATCCGCGCCGCCGGACATTCAGCTGAGCTGCGCGAAGCGGAGATCGAGCTCATCGAAGGCAGCCCCAGCAGCCTGTTCGACATAGCGCATGCCCTGTTTCCCGACGGGGGCATGAGGTTTTCCCGGCTTTCCAAGGGGGCCCGCGGCTATTTGCTCGCGGAAAGGGGACAAATTGATCTACCGCTCGCGCCGCGGAACGCCGAGAATATTGCACTCAATCACACACAGACCGTCGAGCAGGCTGCACGCGATATTCTGCGCGAGTGCTTCGACCACATCGCCACCAACATTGTGGTGGTGCAAGAACTCGACGAAATGGAAGGACCGCACCAATTGCGAGTGGGTCTTCGTCGCGTGCGTAGTGCATTCTCTGTTTTCTCGGCCGCGCTGCAAAACCCGGAGATGACAAAGCTTAACGAGGAAGCTCGCTGGCTTGGCCAGGAGGTCGGGGGGTTGCGGGATCTTGAGGTCGTGGCGAACGAAATCATTTGGCGGGAGGCCGAGGCCCATCCAGAAGAGCCTGGTCTCTCGGTGGTCGCAGGTGCGCTTGGGGCGGAGGCGATCGAACGGCGCGAGAACCTTCGGAGAATTCTCGCTGAGAGGCGTGGCCAGGCGCTCCTCATCGATTTGGCACGCTATGTGGAGACACGTGGCTGGCTTGTCGCTGAGGATTTTGGCCAGACTCAGCGACTCGCTGCGCCGGTGCACAAATTTGCCGTCGAGGCGCTAAACAAGACGTGGAAGAAGGCCCGCAAGCGCGCGCGTGAACTTGAGACCCTAAATGCACATCAACGACACGAGTTGCGGAAAGAACTAAAGAAGTTGCGCTATGCGGTCGAGTTCCTCTCCCCCTTGTTCGCGACCAAGCGTGTCGATCTATTCCTGAAACGCCTGAAGAAACTCCAGACGGTCCTTGGAGACTTGAACGACGCCGTGATGGTCAGAGCAATCCTCAGCGATAAGAGGATGTCCGGCGCCAACGACCCAGGGGTGGAGCGCGCGACGGGATGGGTGATCGGGGCCACCCAGGCGCGCGCTGAATTCGGGTGGGCGGGAGCAAAGGCTCTTTGGCGCGGTCTTGAAAAAACGCGCCTCTTTTGGAGATAACCGGCAGGTTGGATTGTTGATATGTGCTCGCGCGCCAAATGCCGGCGATTGCTTTTTCATCGCATCCGATGGTCGATGTGCTCGGGAGGTAAAGCCCCTTCAGATTGAGGCGTCACACGACATCTACACATTTGTGCAAGCTAGGTGAATCTCAATTCCAACCCGTTGTTGTCGCATCGGGAGGGCCCCCCCATGAGATCGCTTCGTTTCCATCATAGTCGCCACGCTGCTATCCGCGGGCCTGTTCAGAGGTATCATCGTCTGGCACCACAAATGCAGTTGTTGACCGACGAAAGCCATAGCCGGCCGACGCGCGTCAATGTACTTGGGAGAATTGAAAATGAAAAAGCCAAGTGACAACTCCCGCTCCGCCGCACAGGACTGGCTTGAGGCCGAACTTGCTGACTCGCTAGACGAGGATTACGAACTTGAGTTTTCCGAACCTGCGCTGTCGATGGAAATCCGCAAGATTTACCAAAGGAGTCATCCGCCCTCGATGGGGCGTTTGGAATATTTTCGCGCCCTTCTCGCGCTGCAAGCCGAGTTGATCAAACTCCAGGACTGGATCGCTTATCACAAGGAAAAACTCATCGTAATCTTTGAAGGACGCGACAGCGCCGGAAAGGGAGGCGTGATCAAGCGCATCACTCAACGACTGAACCCGCGCATATGCCGCGTCGTCGCCTTGCCGGCCCCTACCGAACGGGAACAAACTCAATGGTACTTTCAACGTTACGCACCACATCTGCCGGCGGGGGGTGAAATTGTCCTTTTCGATCGTTCCTGGTACAACCGCTCGGGGGTCGAACGGGTCATGGGTTTTGCATCAGAGGACCAAGTCGAGCAGTTTTTCCGTGATGTTCCCGCCTTCGAGCGCATGCTGGTCCGATCCGGCATTCGCTTGATCAAATATTGGTTCTCGATTACCGACGAAGAACAGCAAATGCGCTTCCTCATGCGCGTTCACGATCCGTTGAAACAATGGAAACTCTCGCCGATGGATCTGCAGTCCCGCGTCCGTTGGGAAGCCTATACCAAGGCCAAGGAGGAGACCTTTTCCCATACCAACATTCCTGAGGCGCCCTGGTACATTGTCGAGGGCAACGATAAAAAACGGGCGCGATTGAATTGTATTGACCATCTCCTTTCGCGAGTCCCATACGAGGATGTGCCTCATCAGGAGATTGCCCTGCCCGAACGGGTGTTTAATCCCGATTACGAGCGCAAGGTGCTGCCGCCTGAGCTCTACGTGTCATCAAAATACTGACACCTTTGCGATCGAGATTCGATGAGGTAACACCGATTTCGTCATTGCGATTTCAAGCCGGATCGAATCGATGGTATTGCATGTGTACGCGTTATCGCTCGTCGGTAGGCATGTTATCGTCACACTCCCGGATAAGAAGGCCGAAAATGACTGCATTCAGTGCCGTGCGCTTTCGAGTGAAGCCGGGGCGCGAGGAGGAATTCCTCGATGGACAGAAGTCCGTTGCTGCAAATGGGACTGGCCTAAAGCATGCAAACATTATCAGGACAGGCGAGCGGACATTTTGCCTGATTACGGAATGGAACGATATGGAATCGCTCGCAAAGGCGTGGCCGAATATGATCGCCACACTCGATTCCCTCCGCGACGCGCTTGAAGACCTTGGCGGCGGCGTCCGTATCACCGATCCCGTATCAGGTCCGGTCATCTTGTCACTGAAATAGCGGTCATTCGTCCGGAAATGCCCGAGAACTGCTGAAGCAACTCCAAGTCAATGGAGGATGCGCTGCGGGACAAATTGGAGGACCCGCACACGGATGTTTGCACTCGGCAACGAATCCGGTTGCGACGGTAGCCGGCCACCAGAGAGATGTAGCCGAGGAGTCCAACGGCTACTCTTCCGGAGAGTAGCAAGTTCGCAAAATTGCGAACTTCATTGTCATGTAGCCAAAGGCAGGACGGCCAACGCAGTTCCTTACCGCAAAAGGTCACTCGCGGTCGTTGAGGAGAGCGGCAAGAACGGTCGACCGCAGGGACGGTGGCCGCCTTGCCGTCACTGCTCGGACAATGGGCGAAGCGAGCGGCGGCAAAATTTACCGAAATATTGTGAATGCTGGGTCACATTGAGTTCATGACGATCTCACACTGGAAAAATCCATACGACCTTACCGGAGGATTTGGCTTATTCGGATTTCAGCCCTGTCATGGAACGGTGACCTGGCCTCACCAGAATCTATTTGATCCAGGAGCTGGCTGACGCGGAGACGACGGATGGATGAGACGACCGATGCGAGGTTCCGCGCCGTACCATCGATCCCCTTTGAGTCCACAGTCCGGCATTTCCGTCACATCGTGCTGTGGCCGCTGCAGCTCGTATCCTTAAAACACAATGGCGCAACCGAACATCACGAAGAGTTGATGCAGCGGCTCGCGCCAAAGGGTCTTTGGAACCTGGTTGAAGACGAGATCGGCAGCAAGGATAACGAGCTTCAGGAGCGGCATTACCGCGAATTCGTTAGCTTCCTGCCGCACGTGCAGCGGTTTCTCTATGGCGACGCTCCAGGCCCCATTCGCCAACTGAGCTATGGCGATGCGCCGCTTAGCACTTATCGCCGCAGCGATATCACAAAAGTCCAGCTTACCCTCGACGCGGGGGACGCACCTGTAATCTGCGATCTCGTCCATGCCGACCTCGTCTTTCTCTACGATCTCGATACCGTGATTCTCACCTGTGAACTCGCCGCCGAGGAGCTGCCGTTGCAGGTCGCCGAAGATATCGTCTACCGGTTTGGCCGCGCCTACCCCCCGGGCTGGGACGCCACAGGCGAGGCCATGCATTGCCCGCATCTGGTCGAGTGGCTAGGTCGAGAAGGGCAAGTCGTCGGCCGCTCGGACTATCAGGATCGGCAACGTTTTATCTCGTTCGTTGGTGAACGACGAGCGCCGTGCATCGCCGCACACTGGGAGCAGTTGCTCACCCCGCTCGTTTCCCATGCCAGCGACCGCAAGGGACCGTTGAGATTCCGGCAGATCGAGTACTACCGGATGCCATGCATGACCTACATGACCATGGATGACATTGGCTGTTTGACCCGTGCTGACACGATGAGGCTCGCCCTGGCTTATGGCCCCGACGCATCCGATGAAATCCCAAATATGAAAGAACATCTGGCAAAGTTCGAGGAGACCCACAGCTATGATGGCTACCGGGCAACCGTCAAGGGTGCCGGTATCGATGCTCGGTTTCTCACATGCGGCCACTCCCTGACGGTCATAGCCGGGGGCAAAATGGCCTACCTTGTCGACGAAGAGCGCGGATTGCTCGGCGAGTTCCGCCATGAGTACTTTCTGCTCTTCCTGCTCGCCCATCTGCACAAAGCCGCTCTTCTAATGATTTCGGACCGCCTTGTTGCGGCGGTCAAGCCGCTCGATGTCCTGAACCGTCGGTCGGTTCAGAAATTCCGACGGGAGATCTACGGTTTGCAGGAATCCTTCCTGCGCTTCTCGCAGCGCTATTACGTAGGAGAGGTCACCGACAAGGCACAGGACCGCGAGATCTATCGGATGTTGCGACAGCACCTCACGATCGATCGGCTGTACCAGGAGGTCCGCTCCGAGTTGTTCGATGTGCAGCAGATACTCGACAGCGATCTCCTGCGCCGCCAGTCTGGCTCCATGTTGCGCCTGACAGTCGTCACCATCATGGGGCTCGTGGGTACGATTTCGACGGGATTTCTGGGCATGAACCTGATCGACCAGACTGCTGCCCCGCTCAAGGTCAAACTGATGTACTTTGGGGTAGTATCTTTGGCAGCAATCGTCTTCACCGTGCTGACCATCGTGTTCTCGCGCGCCTTGGCCGGAGTTTTCGACTGGCTATCAAAGGAGTCCGGGCGCTAATTTGGTGGAACGCAATGATCTCAGCTGCCGCTGCGGTGATCTGCGGAGCGAATTGCCTCTTTTGTTCCAAATATCTCGGATCGAAAGCAACGAACTGCCTTAGAATCATGGCGCGGGCAGCATTGCCCGAAAGGCCGATCGAATGGCTGCGCCATTCCAAAAGCCGCGGTTCGATAAACTCTTGGGCGACGCAGATCGGCGGCACGGTAACGACGAACCCCGCTGCTGCTGCCAAAATGCGGCCCCATGCTGCGAATTGGGAAGCGGGTCTGCGCATGATGAATGACCATCGCGTTGGTTTGGCAATTGTGGTGCGCAACTGCGTCGATTGTGTAAAAGGTGTCGGTCAATGCCTTCCAGACCGGACGGAGAATTTTGATCATGTCGTAATTGCGCGGTTGCATATCCTTCCTTCGGACCGCAACTTTTCCAATGGGTGCGTTTCAGAGGTAAGCCAACACCCGAGACATGTCACCGCGATAAAGGCATCGCCGAATTGCTTTGGTTAGTAGGGATTTTCCTGGGTTAGAGGAGATGGCCCGGATTCTCATGGCGGGCGAGGAACTTGGCGAACCGTCGCTTCAGCCATGGCATCTGGAAAGCCAGATAGGGGCCGGTCTTGCGCTTGGCAGCAAAACTCGTCGACAGCAAACCGAACTCCCTGGCGTTCGCCGGCGACAGGACAAAAGGCGGGAGAGCATTCCGGGCGAGGATATAGCTCATGACGAGCACGCCGGTGCGGTGATTGCCCTCGATGAAGAGTTCAGGCTCACTCAGAATCCGAATGTAAACCCCCGCCGCGCACAGGCGCGCTGGTTTGCGTTTATGGACCGAATACCATTCGACGATATCGCGGATCCCACCGGGTGGCTCGCTATCGTAGAAGTGCCGTTCGGAAGCCCTCAGATGCCGGCGCGCTTCCTCGCGAACCGCAGCATCGTCACCGCACAAGACGAGCGCATTGAGCTCCAGAAACAGGTGAGAATTGCCGGCAACGAACAGGTCGATGCCCCGCGCGAGCATGGCGTCCACGAGCCGGTAGCCCGCCATCATGCGCTCGATGCCGATCAGGTCTGGGCGGCCGAGACTTGTGTCCGCGCGCACCCGGCTTTTCATCCAGCGTCGGGTCTCAAGCAGATCCTCTTCGATGCGTTGCAGATTGAGGACACCCCGGAGGGCGCCGGCGTCGTCGGCGCACTCTTGGTTGGATGAGAGTGCCGTCGTCTCGTTCACTACTATTGCGACTGAGTGCCGAGCGCTGCCTGCCCAAGCGTCGCGGCCTCGGGTGAAAGTGGAACATAACCCATCTCGCGCGCCCGCTCCTGGCCACGCGTCAGGCCCCATTGGGCGAAACTCTTGAGCGCGCCCGCCCGCTGCGGGTTGCTATAGGCCTTATATATGAACAGCCAACTGTAGGTGACGATCGGATAGGCGTTTGCCGCCGCTGGATCGACAACCGCCTGCTGAAGCTGCTCAGGATCAACCACCGAAGCGGCGAGACCGGCTTGGCCGAACTCGGCACTCGGAGCCACGAATTGGCCGGCCCGGTTCTCGAGCGCCGCCATCGGAAGGTTGAGACGACGGGCGAAACCGTATTCGACATAGCCAATGGAACCCTCGCTTATCTTGATGCGGGCGGCGACCCCCTCGTTGCCCGCGGCCTGCATGCTGCGGTGGGGCCACGCCACCGTCGTTCCCGCACCACCCGGCCAATCGGCAGCGACGGCGGAGAGGTTGCGCGCAAACGCCGCGGTGGTGCCGCTCGCATCGAGCCGCGTCACGAGTGCGATATCGCGAGCCGACAAGGATAGACCCGGATTGGTCGAGGCGATCGCCGGATCGTTCCAGCGGGTGATCGTACCGGAAAAGATGCCGACATAGGCGACACGCGACAGCTTGAGGTCCTTCTGAAGGCCCGTGAGGTTGTAGGCGAGCACGACCATGCCGGCAGTCGCCTGGTCGGCCGTAAGCACCTTATCGCTCGCTGCGAAATCGACCGTGTGTGCCATAAAGCGCATGATGCCCTCCCCGGAGCCAACCGCGTCATGGGAGAAGGTGACACCCTTGTCGATGTCCGCATAGTCCTTGAACCAACCCTTGTAAAGTGGCGCGGGAAACGTGCCTCCGGCGCCGTGTATGGCTAGCGGCTCCGCCGCAGCTTCTCCTGCAATCAGCACAGGGCAGAGCGCGAGAGCGCCAACAAGCAGCGTGGCTGCGCGACGCGTGGGCGCCATGACAAATCGATCGGCACGCATACCAGGCTCCTCGATCAGCGTTCAGCTGAACTTGCCGCCGACATAGTCCTGAGTGAGCTGCTCGCGTGGATTCTGGAAGATTTGGGCGGTTTTCTCCATCTCCACGAGATAGCCGGTGCGGCCACCCTTCGAGATGTCGACGGAGAAGAACGCGGTGATGTCGGCCACCCGCATCGCCTGCTGCATGTTGTGGGTGACGAGGGCGATCGTGTATTCGTTCTTGAGCTCGAGCATCAGTTCCTCAATGCGCCGCGTGGCGATCGGGTCGAGGGCCGAGCAAGGCTCGTCCATGAGCAGCACCGACGGCTCCGTGGCGACCGCGCGCGCGATGCACAGGCGCTGCTGCTGGCCGCCCGATAGCGACAAGCCGCTCGCCTTGAGCTTGTCCTTCACCTCATCCCAAAGCGCGGCGCGGCGCAGCGCATGCTCGACCCGTTCCTCGAAGTTGCCCTTGTAGCGGTTGAGCCGGAGACCGAAGGCCACGTTGTCGTAGATGCTCATGGCAAAGGGGTTCGGCTGCTGGAACACCATGCCGATGTAGCGGCGCACCACCACCGGGTCGACCGTCTTTGCGTAGATGTCCTGGCCGAGAAAGCTGACGTGGCCCTCGAAGCTTGAACCCCTCGACCAGATCGTTCATTCGATTGAGGCTGCGCAGCACCGTGCTCTTGCCGCAGCCCGAGGGACCGATGAAGCCGGTGATCTTGCCCTTCTGAACCGGCACATGACTGTCGCGCACGGCAAGAAACGAGCCATAATAGATCTTCTCGACGATGCAGTCGATTGCGATTTTGCCGCCGTTCGCGGTCGCTGCCTTTTGCTCGGCGGGGTTGCGGGGCGAACGAACGACTTGCGCGCTGGTCATCGAGAGAGCCTCCTAGTATTTGGGCCGGCCGAACAGCCTGCTTAGGATGTTGAACAACAAAACCATCAGCACAAGGACGAGCGAGGCTGCCCAGGCGAGTTCGATCTGGTTCTCGAACGGCATGCTCGAAAAGTTGTAGATGAGGATCGAAAGCGAGGCGGTCGGCTCCCGAAGACTCGACAGCCAGTAATTGGAGAAGAGCGCGGTGAAGAGGAGCGGAGCCGACTCACCTGACACGCGGGCGATGCCGAGCATCACGCCGGTCAGGATGCCAGGGAGCGCGGTGGGGAGGACTACCTTCCAGATCATCTGGGTTGGCGTGCAACCCATGCCGATGGCGGCATCCTTCATTTTTGCCGGCACCATCTTAAGCGCTTCTTCCGCCGTCAGAATGACGATCGGCATCATCAGGATGGCGAGAGCGACACCACCCGCGACTGCCGAGTAGGTGCCCATCGCGAGCACGAGCGCTGCGTAGACGAAGACGCCCGCGAGGATCGAGGGGAAGCCGGTCAACACTTTGGTGAGAAAGCGGGTCGCGCGGCTGAGCCTTGAATTCGGGGCTGAGTTCGGACAGGTAGACCGCCGCTAGCACGCCGAGCGGTACGGTGATGACGGCGGCGATTGCCACCATCACAAGCGTGCCGAGGATCGCGTTGCCGAAGCCACCGCCCTCCTCGAAACCGGCCGGCGGCAGCTCGGTGAAGAGCTCTGGCGCAAGCCGCGCTCCGCCTTCCCAGATCAGCATGTAGAGCACCGAGAACAGCGGGACGCTTGCCAACAGCGCCACGATCCAGACGAGAACCGTGAGCAGCGCGTTGGCGATCGCCCGCCAGTCGCTCCAATCCTGCGACAGGCGCGGTGCCTCTAACGGACGGTTGGCCAGATCGACTGCCATCGTGTCAGGCCTTTCCGGTGATGCGGCGCTGCGTCAGCGTCAAGAGGCCGATGCCGGCGATGTTGACGATGAGGGTGATGGCGAGGAGCACAAGCGCCGCGTACATCAGCGCCTGGACCTCGACCTCGCCCGCCTCGGGGAAGTGGGAAGCCAACAGCGCCGCCAGCGTGTTCGGCTGGCGAGAACAGCGACAGGCTCACCTGGTTCGAGTTACCGATCAGCATGGCGAGTGCCATGGTCTCGCCCGAGTGCCCGGCCGAAGCCTAGCACCATCGCGGAGAAGATGCCGCCAGCCGCCGTCGGTACCATCACGCGCAAGATCACTTCCCAATGAGTGGCACCCATGCCGTACGCCGCTTCCTTGGTGCGGTAGGGCACGGCGTTGAGCGCGTCCTGCGAGATCGCCGCGATGGTCGGCAGGATCATGATGGCGAGAACGATCGCTGCCGGCAGCAGACCAGGGCCCGACAGCGAACTGGAGAAGAACGGGAGCCAGCCAAGGTTTCGTTGAGCCAGTCGGCGGTGGTCGGATGAACGGAATGACGACGAAGATGCCCCACAGGCCGAACACCACGCTGGGAATGGCCGCCAGCATCTCGACGATCAGGCGAAAGACGAATGCGAGCTTTTTCGGCAGGAAGTCCTGTGTGAGGAAAATCGCCACCATAAGGCCGAAAAAGCCGCCGACGATGAGCGCGAGCAGCGAGGAGTAGAGCGTGCCCCAGATCGCCGGCAGCACGCCGAACTTCTCAGTCTGCACGTTCCAGTCGCTCGAGGTCAGGAATCCGACGTGGAATCGCTCTATCGCGGGTAGCGCCTGCCCGCCGATCTTCCAGACGATGTAGGCCACGAGCAGAAGGACCAAGGAAGCCGCAACGGCCGCCAGGGACCGGAAGAAGCGGTCAGCCGAGACCTCGCCGGTAGTCGGCGCCTGACTGAGCGTCGATTCCGGCGCGGCCAGCAGAAATGAGTGGTTCGCCATGCTTTGACCTGGCAGAGGTGAGAGATTTATTTGATGTCGGCCGAGGCCGCCTTTACCTTCTGCACGACAGCTTCTGGCAGCGGGATGTAGCCCATCTTGTCGGCGATCTTCTGGCCCTCGGTGGCGGCATATTCAACGAAATTGCGCAGCACCTCGGCCTTCTTGGCGTCCTGTTCCTTGTAAAAGAGGAGCCAGGTAAAGCTTGCGATCGGATAAGCCCCGGCGCCCGCCGGATCCTCGACCCACCCGCGCAGATCAGACCCAAGCTTGGCGCCAGCCAGCGTGGCGGCACCTGACTTCTGCACTCGGCGCGACGAATTTGCCGTCCTTGTTCTGGAGTTCCGCAGTCGGCGTTTTCGTAAGCTTGGCGTAGCCATACTCGATATAGCCGATCGCACCGGGCGTCTGCTTGATGGTGGCCGTTACGCCATCGTTCTTTGGGGCCCCGACGATCTTGTCGCTCTTCGGCCATTCGACGGTGGTGCCCGAACCGATCTCCTGTTTGAAGGTCGGACTGATGGCGGAGAGATGTTTCGTAAACACGAAGGTCGTGCCGCTCGAATCGGAACGCCGGACGATTGTGATCGGCAGATCGGGCAGTTTCAGATCGGGGTTCGCCGACTGGATACGGGGGTCATTCCACTTGGTGATCTTGCCGGCGAAGATGTCCGGATAGACGTCTCGCGGCAACTTCAGACCTGTCTTCACACCCGGGAGGTTGTAGGCGAGCACAATCTCGCCAGCGGTGATCGGGATCAGCACGACACCCTGCTTCACCTGGGCGATCTCTTCGTCCTTCATGGCGGCATCGCTGGCAGCGAAGTCGACCGTCTTGTTGATGAAGTCCTTGATGCCGGCACCACTGCCCTTTGCCTGGTAGTCCACCGTCACGCCGGACGATTTCTTCGAGAAGTCCTTGAACCAGGCGGAATAGATCGGGAAAGGAAAGCTCGCGCCCGAGCCGATGAGGCGCAGGTCATCGGCGAACGCCGGACCGGCCGGAAGGATGAGAGCCAAGGCTGCGGCCATCGCATAGCGGCGTAGCAATTCGATCTTTTGCACTATGGTCTCCTCGGGGTTAAGCGGGACTCGATCGGGGCGGGGGCGGCCCGCCGGTGTCCAACATCGTCTGTCTCGCCGTCGGCAAAGATCTGCCGTGAGCAGCACATATGCAGCACCGTGGATCATGACAGAGTAATGACAGCTTCGCTGAGTTCAGCCGCAGCGATGAATAACGGGTCCCAGCGAGTAGATACGGGATCCCGATCAAGAACACGACCAAAGGCCAAAAAGACGATCAAGGCATCTAACGAGAGTGTCGGTTTTACCCGGAGCCCTGCAATTGGCAGATGCGGCATTGCCTCAGGATGAATAGCTGCCGTCATAGATTTCCTTCGGCTGCCTATTTAGGGGCGCTGGCGCAACACCAGCTTCGCCGGAAGCCTGGCAGCACAAGCGCGATATGATTTGATTCAGGTCAAATGCCGACGGCGGCGCATCAAGTTTTGTAGCTGTAACGGAAAAAGCCTCTTCCGGCCTTACGGCCCAGTAACCGGCGTCGCACATCTGTTTGAGCAGCGGGCTTGGCCGGTATTTCGGATCATCAAAGCCTTGATAGAGCGTCTCCATGATGTCGAGGACGACGTCGAGACCGATCAGGTCGGCGAGCGCCGGCGGTCCCTTCGGATGATTGGCGCCAGGCTTCATCATCGCGTCGATGTCTTCCTGCGAGGCCGGCCGCCCCGGCAATTCGGTCTTTAACGAAGTGACATAGGGAGTGCCTAGGGTCCTTTGTTCGCCCGCCCCCGCCGTGTCACTCTGCCCGAGGAAAATGTGCAATGAATAGCGTCTTCGACTTTCTCGATACGTCGCGTCAACCCACCGTTCCTCGACCAGAAAACGACGCCATCGCCAAGCTCAATACCCTTCTCGAGGTCACCCGAAGCGAGTTCGAGGCCGCGTCGGACACGGGGCAGATACTCAGTACCGCCTTCACGAAACACAGTCGCCGGATCTTGGAAGACCATGCCAAGCGCAGCCGTTCGGCGATCCTTGCCGCCCAAACGGCAATGAACCAGATGCGGTCGGCGCAAGCTGAATCGCGGCTTGTTAGTCAATTTTTCGAATATCTGCAGGATGCTTCGCAGCGTGCGCTGCTCACCGCCGATGCCCTGCGCAAGCGCGGCGACATCTTTCTCGACCACGAGCAAGGTCGTCCAGTACATCGCAGGTCCGATCAGCGAGATGTCGCCGACAACCCTGTCGCTTCTCCAGCGCTTCCACCAGGTGCTTGGCCTGCCACCGATGACCGACGATATCCTGCAGGACCCGCTTTCGACAGACAGGCCAAACTCCTCTGTGGCGGCAGTGGCGGGGAATGCCGATGAAGAGCAGCTCGGACCGCGGCAGGTAGAGGCAAACAGCGGAACATCCCGTGCTACACGACGGTCGCGGGGTGCCGAGTTGACGGACACCGCCGCATGAGGCTCGAGAACCGCACCTTTGACGAGCTCCAGGCGGGCGATCAAGCAGAGCTGCGGAGACTGATCACGCCGGATGATCTTTACGTCTTTGCTACGGCGTCCGGAAACTTTAACCCCATGCACCTTCCCAATATGGACGGTGATGGCGACGGGAAACAGATGCCGTGGTTCCTGGCATGCTAGTGGCATCGCTGATTTCGGCCATTCTCGGCAACATATTGCCCGGCCCCGGCACCCTCTATCGCTCGAAAAGCCTGCAATTCCACCAGCGCGCCCATGCGGGCGACGAAGTCATCGGACGGGTACGCGTGCTGTCCAAGGATAGCGAGGACGAAGTGACCTGCGCCACAGAGGTCTGCCGGACACGAGACGGCGCCGTCCTGGTGCAAGGGCAAGCCGTGGTTCAGGCTCCCCAGCGCAAATACCAGATCGACGATTTGGAAGTGCCGGGGCTGATCGTACAGCGGCACCGCCACTTCGAAGCCCTTGTCGACAAGGCTCGACCGCTGCCATCACTCGTCGTTGCCGTGGTCTGCCCCGAGGAGGAAAAGTCGCTCGAAGGCGCTTTGTTGGCGGCGCGGGAAGGCATCATCTCGCCCATCTTGATCGGCAATCGGCAGCGGATCAAGGAGGCCGCTTCGACGCTCTAACAAAACATTAGCGGGTATGAGCTGATCGACGTTCCAAGCAACCAGGCCGCGACGAAGGCTTGTAGTTTGGTACACCAAAACTTGGCAGCGGCGGTCATGAAGGGTCACCGCCATACCGACGAATTACTGCACCCGATGCTCGACAAGGCCGCCGGCTTGCGGATCGGCCGGCGCTTCACCCATGTCTTCGTCATGGATGTGCTAGGAATGGCGTATCCGATAATGGTAACGGACGCCGCCATCAACATCGCGCCCGACCTCGCGACCAAGTTCGACATCGTTCAGAACGCCATCGACCTTGCCCTATCGATCGGCATTGAAATGCCCCGCGTCGGAGTTCTCTCCGCGGTCGAAACCGTCAATCCGGCCATCCAGTCTTCGATCGACGCCGCCCTCCTCTCCAAGATGGCCGAGCGCGGGCAGATCAATGGGGGAAAGGTCGACGGTCCGTTGGCAATGGACAACGCGGTCAGCTTCGCCGCGGCAAGAACAAAGGGAATTCACGGCGAGGTCGCCGGGCAGGCCAACATTCTGGTGGTCCCAGGAATCGACGCCGGCAACATGCTCGCAAAGCAGCTTGCATTTATCAGTCACGCCGAGGGCGCAGGGCTTGTTCTCGGCGCCACGGTGCCGATCATTCTCAACTCCCGGTCCGACAGTTCAATGTCGCGGCTCGCTTCCTGCGCCGTCGCGGCCTTGCATCAGGCGCGAATTGCTCGGAGAGAAGCCGCATGACGACTGCGATCTTGACTCTCAATGCCGGGTCCTCATCGCTTAAGCTTGCCCTCTACCCCCCTGTCGGCGATGTGCCTCGCGAGCTGGTGATCATCCAACCTGAGTTGTGGGTACCGGAAGGCATCCATTGCGGGTTAAGCTGTCTCGGGACCTTGCTCAAAAGGTGCGACTACAATCGCTTCCTTGTGCTATCGATAATTACGATCAGCTCTAAAGTCTCAGGTTGTGGGACGCGAAACTTTTCCAGGCTCTGTCGCTGGTTATCGTGAACGCCTGCCATCCGCCTTCGGTAATCATTAGATGCCGGTGAGACCGAGATCCGATGATGCGCTTCATCGATGCGGGGATTTGCGTTCAAGCGCGGATCAACCATCACCTGGTCCCGGCGACAAGCAAGAACAACAGCTTCCAGGAGATGACCATGGCCTTCGTAACCGAAGACAACCTCACCGACATGGGACTGGAGCGGTGGAAGGACATCCCCGATCCGCGCCTGCGCCAGATCATGCAGTCGCTGATCAAGCACCTGCACGGCTTCGTGCGCGACATCGAGCCGACGCAGGCGGAATGGGCGACCGCGATAGATTGGCTCACCCGCACAGGCAAGCTATGCTCGGAGAAGCGGCAGGAATTCATCCTCGCCTCGGACGTATTGGGCGTGAGCATGCTGGTCGACGCGATCAATCATCGCCGCCCGAGCGGAGCCACCCCGAACACGGTCGAAGGGCCGTTCCACGTTCCCAACGCGCCGCCGATTTCCAACGGCGGTGACATGGCGCAGGGGGCGCCGGGGGTGCCCTGCTTCGTCATCGGCACGCTTAAGGGCCTCGACGGCGAGCCGGTAGCGGGTGCCATGCTCGATCTCTGGCAGACCGACGGCGAAGGGCTTTACGAGGACCAGCGCGACGGCAGCGGCCCATGGATGCGCGGGCTCTACCGCACGCAGGGCGACGGCAGCTTCGTCATCCGCACCGTCGCGCCGGTTGCCTACGCCGTCCCGATGGACGGCACCGTCGGCGAGCTGATGGAGCGCACCAATATCAGCCACATGCGGCCCGCTCACATCCATTTCGCCATCAGTGCACCCGGCTATCATGGCTGCGTCACGCACCTGTTTCGCAAGGGCGACGCGTTCATCGAGGCTGACGTGGTCTACGCCGTCAAGGAGCCGTTGATCGTTGATTTCGTCGAGCGGCCGCCGGGCAAGGGACCGACCGGCGAGGTGCTCGTCACCCCGTTCTACGAGATCAAGTACCACTTCGTGCTGCAGAAAGCAGCGCAGGGGCCCGCCGCGGCGGAGTAACGGGCTCGCGTGGCCCGCATGAAGCGAAGTCCAATGCGGGGGCTGGCAGCATGCGGCACCATGCGCGCGCTTTCAGCTGCGCGATGCACCGGCTGATCGCACCGGCATGGGCTCATTTGGACCGAGTTTATGGCATCCACAATCGCATATTCACACCTGACATATTCTTATATTGCAAACTGCGAATAATCTGGGGGTCAGGAGGTCAAATCTCTTCCGATTCGACAAAATAACCAGCAAAATCCGATAGTTAGCTTCTTTGACGTATGCCGGATCCCTCCTTCAGAAAGTCATTCACTGCTCTACACAATTCAATCGTCGCGTCCTTTCATTGGAAAAACCACATCGGATCGTCGCAGAATGGCGCTGCGGTGTTCTAAATCATGTTCAACTCAGCCTGCGCACGGGTCACATCGGGCTAGCACTCTTAAGGCGAGAGTGCTAAGGCTTACGTCCGAGCGTCGTTTCGGTTCCCTTAGAAGCGAGTTGCGCATGCGCAACTTAATGGGACCCGGTAACGCGCACGACATCAAGGAGAGAACGCTATGAAGTTTCGTCCTCTGCACGACCGCGTCGTCGTGCGTCGAGTGGAAGAAGACACCAAGACCAAGGGCGGCATCATCATTCCAGACACCGCTCAGGAAAAGCCCATGCAGGGCGAGGTCATTGCCGTTGGCCCGGGCGGTCGTGACGAGAATGGCAAGCTTATTCCGATCGATGTCAAAGTCGGCGAGACGATCTTGTTCGGCAAGTGGTCGGGCAATGAAGTCAAGATCGACGGTGTCGAATACCTGATCATGAAGGAATCCGACATCATGGGGGTGATCGAAGGAAAGACGGCCAGGAAGGCCGCCGCCTGAAGTTTCGCGTAATGCCAGACGGATAATCAAACCAACGAAAGGAGCCATTTCATGGCTGCCAAGGACGTAAAATTCGGTGGCGACGCTCGCGAGCGCATGCTGCGTGGTGTCGATATTCTCGCCAATGCCGTGAAGGTCACGCTTGGACCGAAGGGCCGCAATGTCATTCTGGACAAGTCCTTTGGCGCGCCGCGCACCACCAAGGACGGGGTGACGGTTGCCAAGGAGATCGAGCTTGAGGACAAGTTCGAGAATATGGGCGCCCAGATGGTCCGCGAGGTGGCCTCGAAGACCAACGACGTGGCCGGCGACGGCACCACTACAGCTTGCGTGCTTGCCCAGGCGATCGTGCGCGAAGGCGGCAAATCAGTGGCCGCAGGCATGAACCCGATGGACCTCAAGCGCGGCGTCGATCTCGCGATCCGCACAGTGGTTGACGACCTCAAGAAGCGCAGCAAGAAGATCAAGTCGTCCGAAGAGATTTCACAAGTTGCGACGATCGCCGCCAATGGTGAGTCCGACATAGGCAAGATGATCGCCGAGGCGATGCAGAAGGTCGGCAATGAAGGTGTCATCACGGTCGAGGAGGCCAAGAGCCTCGATACCGAACTCGATGTTGTCGAGGGCATGCAATTCGACCGCGGCTACCTGTCGCCCTATTTCGTGACAAATGCCGAGAAGATGGTGGCGGAGCTGGATGACCCCTACATCCTGCTGCACGAGAAGAAACTGTCAGGCTTGCAGGCGATGCTGCCGTTGCTCGAGGCGGTGGTGCAGTCGTCTCGTCCATTGTTGATCGTGGCTGAGGATGTTGAGGGCGAAGCCTTAGCCACTCTCGTCGTCAACAAGCTCCGTGGTGGCCTCAAGGTGGCGGCGGTTAAGGCGCCGGGCTTTGGTGACCGCCGCAAGGCCATGCTCGAGGACATCGCGGTCCTGACCGGTGGCCAGGTGATCTCTGAGGACCTCGGCATCAAGCTCGAAAATGTCACGCTCGACATGCTCGGCCGCGCCAAGCGGGTTCGGGTCGAAAAGGAGAACACCACGATTGTCGACGGCGCCGGCAAGAAGCCCGATATCCAATCTCGAATAACCCAAATTAAGGCACAGATCGAGGAGACCACTTCCGACTATGATCGCGAGAAGCTGCAGGAACGGCTGGCGAAGCTTGCCGGTGGAGTGGCGGTGATCAAGGTCGGTGGTGCGACCGAAATCGAGGTCAAAGAGCGCAAGGATCGCGTCGATGACGCGCTGAATGCGACCCGCGCGGCCGTCGAAGAAGGAATTGTGCCGGGAGGCGGTGTAGCGCTGCTTCGCGCCAAAAAGGCCGTCGACGCCCTGAAGTCTGACAATTCGGACATTCAGGCAGGCATCAACATTGTGTCAAAGGCGCTCGAGTCGCCGATCCGTCAGATCGCCCAGAATTCTGGCGTCGAGGGCTCGATCGTGGTGGGAAAGGTCGTGGAGAAGTCGGGCAATTTCGGCTTTGACGCACAAAGGGAAGAGTATGTCGACATGGTTGCGGCCGGCATCATCGATCCGACCAAGGTCGTGCGTATTGCACTCCAGGATGCGGCCTCTGTCGCTTCGCTCCTGATCACCACCGAGGCAATGGTTGCAGAGAGGCCGAAGAAGGAATCGCCGCCTGCAATGCCTGGTGGCGGCATGGGTGGAATGGGCGGCATGGATTATTGACTTGCAAGAGGTCAGGGCCGTCCTTCGAGGCGGCCCTGACCGTTCAAGTAGTTTCTCTCGCGGCGAGAACTCTTCAGACTTTCGCCTATTGGGTAATCAACTCATGCCGATAAACTCGCACGCGCCGCTGTTTGCTCAAACGAGAAGTTCGGTAAGCTATTCGTGACCAGAGGCCTGCGGCAGTCGACCATTGTTAGCTTTTGGTTTGCTTGCATTGTTTTCATCTCTCTTAACACCATCACTGCTTTGGCTGCCGAGCTGCAAAAGCTCGCGACAGCCAATCTTGGTGCTGACCAGGGCGTTTTTGTTCAGGCAGAAGACGGAACCATCCTTGTCGCGCAGCAAGAGGCCCGTCCGGTTCATCCCGCCTCCGTGACCAAGGTGGCAACCACACTGGCTCTGCTTGAATCCTTGGGAGATCAGCACCGATTTGAAACACAATTCCTGAGTGGCGGCCCGATCATCGATGGTAATCTCGACGGCGACCTGATCGTGCATGCGACGGAGGACCCCGTTTTCACCTTCGAGAATGCGTTTTTGCTGTTGCGGAAATTAAGCGATCTCGGACTGCGAGAGGTTAGAGGTGATATCAGGGTCGAGGGACCTCTGATATTCAACTGGAAGGCCGATCCTGAAGGTCATCGCCTTAAGCGTGCCTTGCAGGGGCTCGATGGTGGCGAGGCTTGGGCTGCTATTGGTGGACCGCCGTCACGGCTCGGTGCCGTTGCGCTTCGCTTTCTCGCAACACGAACTCGACAAACCGGTAGCCACCTCCTCGTCATAAACCGCTCACCACCGCTGACCACGATCATGAAGGCGCTTAACGGCTACTCCAACAACGTCTTTCATTTGCTTTCCGATCGCATCGGTGGGCCGCAGGCGGTGGAGGCAATCGCGCGCAAGCATTTGCCTTTCACGTTTTCTTCGGAAGTCATCATCACGAATGCTGCAGGGGCTGGTGAGGCGAACCGTCTCAGCCCTCGCGCTGCCGTCGCAATTCTGTGGGAACTGCGGAAGAAGATGCGCGGCCTCGGGAAGGACTTGCCTGCAGTGCTCCCGGTCAATGGCCGTGATCGCGGCACGCTCGAGAGGCGTCTCAGCAACGATCGCTATCGCGGCTGCATCGTGGGCAAGACGGGCACTTCCGGATCGGTCGGGGCGTCAGCCCTGGTTGGTGTTCTGCGCACAGATAGATACGGTCAAGTCGCATTCGCCATACTCAATAGCTGGCTGCCGGTTCCCGAAGCGAGGCAGCGGCAAGATGCGTTCTTGCGAGCCTTGATCGATGCGACCGATGCGAAACCCTGGGACTACGTACCGAGGAATAAGCCGATCTTTGACGAGGCTCAGGTCAACTAGGAACCGGCAAGTTGCCCGGCGAGAAGCGCGTACTTTGCTCGGATCGCTACTAGCCTTGCTGATTGCACATCCTAGCGAATGAGTTTTCCTGATGGTCCGTCGTTTCATCCCGTTCGGCTCGCATTGGGGAATGGGAATTGACGTTCCCTATTCGCTGGCCATCGTCGATCACGGCCGGTTTTGGAGCTGCGGCCAGTGCCCGCTCGATCAAAATGCAAGGTCACTATTTCCCGGTCGCCTTCG
The DNA here is from genome assembly GCA_963744915.1 of uncultured Alphaproteobacteria bacterium. GTDB lineage: Bacteria > Pseudomonadota > Alphaproteobacteria > Rhizobiales > Aestuariivirgaceae > DATAFF01. The sequence continues at coordinate 132,196 of CAVUUY010000010.1, read as the reverse complement.
GCAACAGCTGGGGCTCGTTGCGGAACGCATCATCCAGCAATTCGCGCCTCACCTTATTGCGCCTGATCGAATCAGCAAACTCGTGGCATATGTGGCCCCCGACGGCGTAACCCCGCTAGAGTCGGTAGAGGCTGTATTGCGGGAAACGCTAGGTTCCGTGCCGCTTGTCGTGACGATCGGGGTTCCGTTCTTCTACTACGCCGGCATGATGGTTGAGGTCGATGTCTATGGTTCACTCGATCCTCCCTCGAACCCCGGGATCCATCACCTGACGCACGGTGCGTCGGCTGCCCGCATCACGAGCGGAGGCAATATCTACCTTCGGCTTGACCTGCCTCCCGGTGCAGCATCCTCAAGCCTAGGCAATGAGCTCGAACGGATTTTGGAAGAATGCGGATCGTCGCTTGATCTCATCGTGTCGGCGCATGTTTTCCTTAACCGCGATTTGGCAGCAACGTCGATCTTGAAGACCATCAGCGAAACCCTGGGCTCGGATGCCGGAGCTGCGGTGCTTGCCGATCTTCCGCAAAAGCACGCCGCAGTCGTCGACTTGGTTGCCGAAGCCCAATCGGAGCGAGCGATCGGAGGGAATCGCAGCCGCGCCACCGAATTGGCTGAAATTCAACTTGTCGAGCGTCGCGCCGGGCACGTGCTTGGCCTCGCAGCGCGCTGCCTTGGCTCGCAGCCCGGGTTGGCAGCCGCAACCAGGCGTATTATGGAAGCGCTTTCGCAAGCCCTCGCCCGGCATGGGCTCAGCTTCGCCAATGTGGTGAAGCAGCAGACCTATTATCTCGGTGGCGCAAACGAGGGAGACCTCTATGAAAACATGCACATCTGCAATGACTATTACAATCGTCCGGGCCCCGCTTCGACCGGGCTCGCAGTGCATGGCTTCGCGGACCCGGATTGTCGTATAACGGTCGAGCTCCTGGCGATTTTTCCGCCATGAGTTGGTCCGGGCAGTTCGCCCGCTTGGCCCGCGGCCAGACAACTCAGCTTGCACTCGCACCGGAAACCGGATCGTCGTTCCGCTCGCCTTCGAGATTGGTCCAGATCGCCTCAACACGTCGCCTCATTCTTAGCGTCTCCTCCCAGCGGTCCGAGAGTTCGAAACCATCGGCGCCGGTGATCGCATATTCAGCCGGACCCAATTCGCACAAGAAGTTCAGAGCGGCATCGGGGCTGAATCTCTGTCGCCAGAGTCGAAAGCCCTCCTCCCACCAGCCCGCGAAGACGTCGAACCATTTCTGATGCTGGGGAAACGAGAGTTGAACCTGGATCTGCTCACGTGAGGCGACGCGCCCCTGGAAACACGCGCTCCGTTTCAACAGCCGGTGGATGAAGTCTTGGTTCTCGCTTAAGATCGGGTACCAGAACTCGCGGTCAACGAGCATATGCGAGAGGTCGGTGCACAAAGTGAGCTCTGGTATTGCGTCAAGGAGCTGCAGCGTGGTGAACAGGTCATTCGTAATGCAATTGCGGTGGGTTTCGAAGTGCACCGCTACGCCCTCCTTGGCTCCCATGGTGATCCAGGCCCGCACCACAGGGATCATGTCCGTGACCGAAACCGGCATCACTCGGCCGATGATGTTAACGAAGCGTGCATCGAAATCCTTCGCCATGTGAAGCACCGGACGAAGTTCCTCGATCGTATTGGGGAACGCGTTGATCGAGCAGCCAAGCCCATGGCGGTCGTAAAGATGCCTGAGCTTTCGCGCGTGATCGAGGTCGGTTTTGGCGACGAGATCTATACCCATCCCGGCAAAGCCAGCCGCCGCGACCATCTCGAAGGACTCTTCGATGGAGCGCTCCTCGCCGTCCGGCCGACGCAACTCCATGGCCCACAACGACTGGAAGATTTCAAGCTTCTGCATGACCCGATGCTTCGCCCGTGCCGTTTATGGTTGCCATTGCGATCCATACGCTGTTGTCTGGGTAGTCGGTGGTTTCACGCCCGCGCGTGAGCTTTGCGATCGCCTCGCGCTGAAATGCGAAATAACCCATCGTCGGCGGCTCGACCCCGGCTTTGGCGACGATTGCCTGGTGCAGCTCGGGCAATCGATGGAACGGCACCGACGGGAACAAATGGTGCGCCGTATGGTACTGCATGTTCCATCCGAGCCAGTGGAACAGCGGCCCCGTCCGTGCGGTCCGGGTATTCTCGAAAAGGTTGTCGCTGTGCGGTCGGCCCAGGTGCTTGATCGTGCCCTGGAGCATATAGGCCCATTTCGTCGAAAGCATCGGGCCAAACCAAAGGGCCAACGCGGCCCAGCTCTGGAACAAGATGGAAAGGACAACAACGGCCGCATAGAGCGCCACGTGCCAACGAGCCTCCAGGATCACCAGGCTCTTCTCACCCCCGCGGATATATGGCTCGATCACCTTTCCCCGCAGCAACCGGGCAAGACGGCTCACACGCGAATACCAATAGGAGAGGCCGCTAAACCAGAGAAGATAGCTTTGAATCTCGTAAGGATCCCGAAACAGCTCCGGATCCTTTTCCCAATCGCCGGTGTGCCGGTGATGGCCGAAATGCTGAATCTGGTCGAAGTCGCGCGGATAGAGCTGGATGAAACCAATGACTCGGCCTGCCCACTCGTTGAGCCAGCGTGTTTGGAAAACGGTTCCATGGCTCAGCTCATGCTGACCACAATAGAGCCAATTGAGCAGGATGCCCTGCATCAGGAAGCAAGGCACCGTCCACCAGGTCCCCCATAGCTTGGTGAGCAGCATCGTCGAGATGGCGAGCGCCAACAGGTGGCTCGCGAGCTGCCAGGCGCCGCGAGCATTCGATCTCACGCTTAGAGCCTGCAGCTGCTCCCGGGTCAACAGATCACGCCGACCAATGAAGCCGTCCATGTACTACCTCCCAAAGCCCGTTGAAGCCCTGAAGAGTTCACTCTATTGTTGAAATCAAATCACTGAAACTGATCATTTCTCAATTTTCTAATGAATGGAATTCACCTATGCGCCGGCCCATACCGCTGGATTCGTTTCAGACTTTTGTGGTGGCTGCTCGATCGACCACATTTCTCGAAGCTGCCCGCCGGCTCAACGTAACCCCCAGCGCTATCAGCCATCAGATACGTTCATTGGAGGGCCTGCTGGGTACCGAACTATTCGACCGTCATGGTCGTTCGGTCCGCCTCAACACTGCAGGCGCGGGCTTGCTGAAATCGGTAGAGCCTGCTTTGCGCGCTATCGAGGAAGCTGCGCAGCAACTCTACGATCCCGACGCAACGCGCGGCTCTTTGGTGATTGCCTGCTCGGCGATGTTTGCAAACCGTTTCTTTAGCCATTCGCTTCCCGATTTCATGGACGCCTACCCCTTCATCGAATGCTCGGTGGTTTCGCTGCAAAACGATGCTGTGCTTGCGGCGGAACCGGCCGACATCGAAGTCGTGTTCGGCGAGGGGAACTGGCCCTCGCGATGGTCAAAACCCCTTGGTGAGGTGCGATACGCCCCTGTTTGCAGTCCACGCATTGTCGCCGGCTTAAAGACAACTCCGGCTGATCCGGCTGACCTATTGCAGCACATCATTATCCATATTGACGATGGAGAAGAGTGGCGCCGCTGGAACGCGGCTGCAGGCATCCCGAAAAGTAAGAGGCCGAAGCGGCAGCTGTTTACGAATGATGTGAGTTTTGCGCTTGAAATTGCCGCCAATGGTGGCGGCGTCACCCTGGCCAGCGACCTGATGGCCGAGACCTACCTCAAATCCGGTGCACTTGTGCGACCGTTCCAGGCGTCGATCGACGTCCGCGGAGGCTGGCACGTGGTTGTCAGCCGCGACAAGGTTCAAGTACCACGCATACAGTTGTTCATAACGTGGCTCACCCATCGCCTCGGCCTCGCTCAGCCCCAGTTCAGCTGGCCGTCCTAACCAAAAGACCACGAGGCTGCGGGAACCCATGCGCGCCTCTGTCGGGTATTCGTCTGCGAGTCCATTCGTTCCGATTCATTGGTCACTGGAAAAGGCTTGAAAAGTATCATTTAATAATGCCGTCAAGGGAGGATTTCCAACATGATGAGCAGCATCAAGCTCTCGCGCAGAGGCTTCGTGGCCCTTTCGGCGGGACTGACCTTGGGGCTTTGGCCTCTCGCGGCACTGGCCGACACTCTGGATGACATCAAGAAACAGGGCGTGCTCACGGTTGGGACCGGAGTGATGGGGAGCAAACCCTGGATCTGGAAGAACGAGGACGGATCGTATTCGGGCATCGAATACGAGATGCTTCAATACATCATCAAGAAGCTTGGCGTGCCCAACCTCGAGCTCGTACCCTCGCAATGGGAGAGCCTCATACCTGGCCTCAAGGCCAAGCGTTGGGACATCATCTTCTCCGGCATGACGGTCACCGAAGAACGCCGGCAAGGGGCAGGAATAGAATTCTCGCGGCCCTATTACTTCGAGAGTGACCGCATTGTCGTCAAGAAGGGCTCGCCCTATCAAAAACCCGAGGACCTCGCCGGCAAGACCATCGGCGTGCCGATTGGAACGGTGGAGGAAATCCAGGGCAAAGCCCTGGTTGCCAAGGGGATCGGTGGCGATCTTAAATCCTTCAATGATATCCCCGGCGTGTTCCTGGCGTTGAACAGCGGTCAGGTCGATGCCGTGATCATGGACAACACATCGACTGCCGGCCAGATGGAAGTGACCCCTGATCTAAGGACGATCGGCGGGGTCTACAATCTGTCGGCCGACCCCAAATGGCAGGACGCCCAGACCAAGGCGCCGTACAAATATGGCGGTGATGGCGCCGGCGTCCGCAAGGAGGACGCGGCATTGCTCAAGGCCATCAACGATGCTCTGGATGCGATGGATGCCGATGGCACCCGCGAGGCGATCCTGAAAAAATACGGTGTTTGGGATCAGTCGCTTTCCCGCGAAGCAATGATGTCGAAGTAGATGCTCCGGGAGCGGGCACCTCGCGGCGGGTGCCCGCTGGGGGATTCGGCCTGATGTTTTACTTCCTATTCGAGTTCGTGCCGAAATACCTGCCCTATCTGCTTCAAGGTGCCCTCGTCACGCTCGAACTGTGCGTCTGCAGCATGGCGCTGGCAATCGTCATCGGTGTGGTTTGCGCGATCGCGACCATCACCGGCGGTCGGTTAGCCGCATGGCTGGTTGGCGCCTATGTCAGCATCTGCCGCGGCGTACCGCTCATCGTCATATTGTTGTTCATCTACTTCACGCTTCCGGATCTCGACATTCGCCTTCCCGCATTCGCGGCAGGCGTCGTGGGTCTCAGCATCAACCTCGGAGCCTATCTGAGCGAAGTCTTTCGTGCCGCGATTCTGGCAGTGGATGGCGGGCAGATGCATGCCGGCCTCGCGCTGGGAATGCGGCGCTGGATTATCTATCGGAAAGTCATCCTGCCTCAAGCAGCCATCATCGCCGTGCCAACTGTCGGAGGCTACTTCATCTCACTCCTGAAGGACTGCGCGCTGGTCTCTTTCATCTCTGTCGAGGAGTTGCTGCGTCACGGCAATTACATCATCTCTCAGACCTTCAGGACAATGGAAACTTACCTGCTGGTCGGCGCCATCTATTATGTGATGAGCTTCATTGCGGCCCGAGCGATACGGGCCCTGGAGACTTATCTGCGTCCTGCCTATTTGAGACTGCCTTGACCCGGCGCTCCAAGCATCTCCCTTGTGGTCGAAACAAATGAGAGTAAGCTTTATGGCTGATTGCCGCCGATGCTGGGGCTGACCAAGGCATGGAGGATGGGCGATGCCCGTTGAGCGTTTTTCGCCGTCGACGATGATGAAGCCCCTCGGCAGCTACTGCCAATCTGCCCGGCGTGGCCCAATCGTAGCGACCGCAGGGGTTGCTGCCGTCAACGCGGCCGGCAAGGTCATAGGCAATGATATCGAAGCTCAGACCAAGGCGACGCTCGACAATCTGAAGCTCGCGCTCGAGGCGGCCGGTGCCAGCGTCGCTGACGTCATAAAAGTTACCTGCTTCATCACCGACTTCGCCAATTACAAGGGCTTCAACAAGGCATTCGATGCCTATTTCGCCAATGATCCACCGGCCCGCGCCACAGTCCGCGCCGATCTCGTGATCCCCGAGCTCTTGATCGAAATCGACGCGATTGCCGTGGTTCGAGACTGATCCGTTGGCTGGCCGAGACGCATCGATGAAACTCCATCCAGCAGGATTGGAGATCCTCCGGACCTATGAGACGCAGACGCGAGGGTCCGCCACATCGATGGCGGAGGCGCGCCGGTTCATGCCCGGCGGCAATACGCGCACCACCACGTTCCATCCCCCCTATCCCGTCGTATTCGCGCATGGCAAAGGTCCCTGGCTGACCGATGTCGATGGCCGGAAATATGTCGACCTCTTCTTCAACGGTTTGAGCCTTATCCACGGCCATGCCTTCGGTCCAGTCACGATGGCAGCTGCAGGTGCATTCGAAGGGGGTACGGCATGGTCAGGCGCCTCGGCCAAGCAGATCGCATTCGCCGAGCTGCTTCACCGCCGCATTCCGGGAGCGCCATTGATCCGGTTCACGAACAGCGGATCGGAGGCGACGATGCTGGCCGTCAAGATTGCGCGGCACATCACCGGGCGCCCCCTTATCCTGAAATTTATCGGAGCCTACCACGGGCTTTATCCGGATCTCGAAGCGGGCCTCTACGGCTTCGGCGAAAAGCCGGACGCGACGCTCATCGCCCCTTTCAATGATCTTATATCCTGCGAGAAAGTGCTGGAGCGACATGACGGGCGCGTCGCAGCGGTGATCTACGAGCCTGTCCTTTATACCGGCAGGGTCGTCACGCCCGATCCCCGTTTCCTTCGCGCGCTTGAAGCTCTAGCGCAAAAACGTGGCATCCTGACCATTCTCGATGATTGCCTGATGTTTCGCTTGGCGGTGGGCGGCTCCGCTGAGAAATTCGGGCTGTCGCCCGATCTGACGGTACTCGGGAAATTCATCGGCGGCGGCACTCCGGTGGGGGTGGTGGCGGGGCGTGAGAACTTGATGATGGTGCTCGATCCTTCCTGCAAGGGGAGCATCTTCCACGGCGGATCATTCAACGGCAACGTGCTCGGTTGTGCGGCAGGGCTGGCCACTCTTGCCAACCTGACCAGCGCCGCGATCGACAAGATGGATGTGCAGGCAACCGCCCTGCGTGGGCAACTCGTGGACACCGCTGCCCGCCTCGGTCTCGACGTCGCGATCAGCGGCCTCGGCTCGGTCGGCGGTATCGCTTTTACCTCGGATCCGACACGCCACGAGGACGATCCATCGCGAATCGGGCATTCGACCCTTTTCCACCTCGCCTGCCTCAATGCCGGCGTGTTGCTCGGCCCTGGCGGTTTGTTCGCGCTCGCTACCGCTGTCGATGACCGAGCGCTTGAGTCAGCCATGTCGGGAATGGATAATGCACTTGCCGCTATCGCCCCAGTGGCCGCGTGATGCCAGGCGGAGATGACGCTCCACTGGATGATTCCGATATCGCCCGCCGCAGCCATTGGCTGCAGCAGGCGCTTTCTCATGACAATGACGTGCAGCCGTCGTTGGCTGACGAGATCGAGGCCGACATCTGCATCGTCGGCGGCGGCTATCTCGGGCTCTGGAGCGCCATTCAGCTGAAGGCCAGCGAGCCATCATTGAAAATCGTGCTGCTCGAGCAGGATATTTGCGGCGGTGGCCCGAGCGGCCGCAACTCCGGCATGTTGCTGAGCGCCTGGCCCAAAGCCGGCGCCCTTGTCGGATTGCGCGGCGAGGCGGAGGGATTGGACCTCGTCCGGCGTTCGCTGGAGGCAATTGGCGAGATCTCCCGGTTCTGCACGGCGGAAGGCATTGATGCCCGGTTCGATCAGGTCGGGTGGATCTGGGGTGCAACTTGCCAGATGCAGATGGGCGCCTGGAATGCCGCCCTCGATTTCCTTGACAGTCGCGGCATTCACCCGGCTCGCCCGGTCAGTCGCGACGAGATCGCCAGAATGACTGGTACATCGAGCCACCTCGCGGGCGTCTTCGATGCGAGCGCCGCCACCATCCATCCAGGTTTTCTGGTCCGCGGTCTCCGTCGCGCAGCGCTGCGCCGCGGCGTGCTTATCTATGAGCGATCAGCAATGCGGCGCTTCACGCGCACCGCCAACCCGAAGGTCACCACCCAGAATGGCGCCGTTATTGCCAGGCAACTCGTACTTGCCATCAATGCCTGGTCGGCACGCGTTCCCGAACTTGCACCGGCCATCTTCAACATCGCCAGTGACGACGCTGTCTCCGAGCCGATGCCTGACGTGTTGGCACGCATCGGCTGGTCGCGCGGCCCGTTCATAATCGACTCCCGTGTGTTCGTGTCGGGTTACCGGGTTACCTGCGACGGGCGCCTGAATGTCGGGGTGACCGGCGGCGCAATCGGTTTCGGAGGCGTTGTGGACCAGCGCTTTCACGGGCCGTCGCCAAGAGTAAAGGACATGCGCCGCGCCCTGCGTGACGGCCATCCGGTGCTCGCCGATTTTTCTGTCGCGAGCGCCTGGAACGGTCCGATCGATCGAACCGACAACGGACTACCATTGTTTGGGCGGCTGCCGGGCTGTCCGAACATTCTCTATGGTTACGGTTTCTCGGGAAACGGCATCGGCATGTCCTATCTCGGCGGCCAGATCCTTCGCTCGCTCGCCTTGGGGCTTCATGATTCCTGGGTCGAATGTGCGCTTGTTCGGCCGGTAAGCCGCGGGTTTCCGCCGGAACCGTTCCGGTTTCTGGGTGCCCATCTGGTCCGCGGTGCCGTGCGCCGCCGCGATACACTGGAGCATGCCGGTCAACGACCGGACAGGGTGACGGCGTGGCTTGCCGGCCTGGCACCTTCCGGAGTGACCCCATCCAAGGCGAATATCGAGAAAGGCTGAAATGATGTCAGGCCCGCGAGTGTTCCACCGCAACGAAATGGTGCTGACCGACGCCGTGACACCAACCGGCAACACCTCCATTGCCCGGCTCATCAACAGCACGATCAGCAACCACATCGGCGCCGGCATCGAGTATTTGGAAGCCGTCACGATCGACTGGACGGTTACCTACGACGAGGTCTTGTTCATTCTTGAAGGGCCTCTGACCATCGAATTTGCCGAGGACGACCGTCATATCTGCAACACCGGTGACATCGTTTGGCTGCCGAAAGGCACGCATTTGAAATATATCGCCGCCTCCCGTGCCGGTTATTTTTATGCACTCTATCCGGTGGATTGGGCCGCACGTCAGGGCACTGTCGAGCCCTGAGAACCCGAATTTATTGTCCTCACGATCCACGGCGTGTGGACTTGCGTCGAAATGGAGAAGAACTCGACGGCGTCCCACAGCGTCGATACCGGAAGCGCCAGTCCGATCCTGACTGTCGAATGCAAAGGGCCTTCAAAGATGGCGTTCGTGCGGGAGCTGACCGATGATCCAGAGGACCTTCGCCGGCACCTTGCCGATATTATAAAAACGGTGCGGAATCGAGCTGTCGAACTGGACAGCATCGCCCTCCTGGATATCCACAAAGTCCTTTCCAATCTCGAGCCGCATCATTCCCTCGAGCATGAAGCCGCCCTTCTCCCCGGAGGAATTGAATGGCTGATCGCCGGAACCACCGCCGGGCGGGATCGTCAGTATCATAAACTGCAGATCCTTGGCGGTGCTCGGCGATAGCAGTTCTTTGACGAGATATTTCGGGCCAAGATCGAGAACGGGCCGCTTGCCACGCCGTCGGACATAGTCGGCCCTGTTGATGCTCTGCGCGTCCTCCTCGAAGAGCGAACTGAGGGGCACGCCGAGCGCATCCCGGATGCGCGACAGACTTCGAAGCGACGGCGTGGAAATGCCCCGCTCGATATGACTGAGCATGCCGACGGAGATGTCCGCAAGATCGGCCAATGACTGCAACGACATGCCGCGCTCGCGCCTCAGTCGTCTGAGGGTGCGCCCGAGCCTTTCGATCCCGGGGCTGCCCAGCAAGGCGCCCTCGTCAGCCTGAACCGCCTCCTCCTCCCGGAGCGCTTTCTTCGAAGCCGCCATTCAGGAAGACTCCATGCTTTCGCACGGTTCCATAATGGAACCGCGCGCGGCTGAGCTATTTACAGTTTTACTGGAAGAATGCTAGTTGTTTTTTCAAACAGAGTGAAATTCCTGGAAATGAAGGATCGGCCGGTTGCGATAATCACGGGAGGCGGCAGAGGGATTGGCGCCGCTTGCGCCCGCCTATTGTCCGAACGGGATTACGCCGTCGTTTTGATGTCGCTTTCCGATTCCGCGCCCCGCCTCGCGGCCGAGCTCGGCGGTGCCGGCATTTCCGGCTCTGTAAGCAATAACGACGATCTCCGCGCACTGGTCGATCTCGCGATGGCCAATTATGGCCGGATCGATGCCGTGATCAGCAGCACCGGCCATCCGAGCTGGGCCCGAACACCGCAGTCGAGCATCTACCAATATGACAGCGAGGATCATCTGCTCGATATTCCCGATGATGAATGGCACAAAATGCTCGATGTGCTCATTCTACCCGCCGTGCGGCTCGCCCGGCTCGTTACACCGCAAATGTGCCGGCAGGGAAAAGGGGCCATTGTCAACATATCAGGTCTCGGAGCGGTGGTGCCCGCTACCAAATATCCTTTCGGTGCCATGATGCGTCATGCCCTTGTGGGTTTCGCGCAGATCTACACGGCGCATTATGCCCGCTTTGGCATCAGGATGAACAATGTGCTGCCGGGTTTCATGGACAATATCGAATGGTCGCCGGAGCTGACCACCAGCATTCCCGCCGGGCGCACCGGCAAATTGGCCGAGCTCGCCGGCACCATTGCATTCCTGCTGTCGGACGACGCCGCTTACATCTCGGGACGCGACCTGTTGGTCGACGGCGGTGCGGCGCGGACAATGTGATGCAGGATCGAACGAACGAGGCTCCGCAAATGCAAAATGGCACTGATTTGCCTGGCTATGCGCTCGATCGTCTTTCCGGGGCCAAAGCGCAATTTCCTCCAGGAACTGCCTTTATCGATGGGCAATTCGTGCCGATCTCCGAGGCCAAGATCTCAATTCTCGACTGGGGATTCCTGCGTTCCGATGCCACCTACGACGTGGTGCATGTTTGGAAGAGGCGGTTCTTTCAGCTTGATAAGCATCTCGATCGCTTTCTCGCTTCCGTCGCCAAGCTGCGGATGACCGTTCCGGTCGACCGCGCGACGCTCACCGAGATTCTCCGGCAATGCGTGCGTCGCTCCGAATTGGCGGACGCCTATGTCGAAATGATCTGCACGCGGGGCAACTCGCCAACCTTCAGCCGTGACCCGCGCGACGCTGCAAATCGGCTGATCTGCTTCGCCATTCCCTTCGGCTGGATCGCCAATGAGGCACAGCGGCAGCGCGGTCTGAGCATCGCGATCAGCTCCGTCGTCAGGATCCCGCCGTCCTCGGTCGATCCCACGGTGAAGAACTACCACTGGCTCGACCTCGTTAAGGCTTTATACGAGGGCTATGACCGCGGCGCTGAAAACGTCGTGCTCGTCAATGAGCTGGGAGAGATCACTGAAGGCCCCGGTTTCAATATCTTCGCGGTTTCCGGAGGTGCCGTCGTCACCCCGCCATCTGGCGTGCTCATGGGCATCACGCGCCAGTCTGTTCTCGACATTTGCGCCGAGCTTGGCATCGCCGCGCGCGCCGAGGTGTTGGCTGCCGAGCACCTTGCCGGGGCCGACGAGGTTTTTATCACCTCGACCGCAGGCGGTGTCATGCCGGTTACGCGCATCGATGGTCGCGCCGTCGGGAGCGGGGCGATCGGCCCGATAACCACTCGAGTCCACGACACTTATTGGCAGCATCATGAGGATCCTCGGTGGACGACACCGGTCTAATTCCATCCACATCGAAAATCAGGGATTTGTTTTTTATAACGTGCTTTTAAACGTGGTCGCGGCATGCTAGCGTTCGGCCTCGAGCAGTGAGGACTGCAAAGATGGACTTCGGACTCTTTTGCCTGATGCCGCAACGGGACCCGCAGAAGAGCGCCGGTCAGATTGCCAGGGAAGCTGTCGAGCAGGCGGTCTTGGCCGAGGAGTTTGGTTTCGATGCCGTGTGGTTCGCCGAGCATCATTTCTCGAACTATAGCATGATCCCATCGCCGCTGCTGATGGCCGCCTATGCTGCCGGCCAGACCAAACGCATTCATATCGGCACCGGCGTCCTTGTTCTTCCTCTCTATGAGCCGGCGCGGCTTGTCGAGGAAATCGCCTTCGTCGACCAAATCAGCGGAGGCAAACTCTATCTTGGTCTCGGGAGCGGTTACCAGGACTATGAATTCTCCCGCATGGGACGGCGCCTGGCGGACTCGCAGGATGCATTCATCGAGTTTCTCGATATCATCGAGAAGTCGTTCCAGACCGGAGAGTTGGGTCACGAGGGCAAGCACTACAAGATCCCCCCTGCCCCGCTCGGCATTCGAACTGTGCAGAAACCGCTTCCCAAAATCTTCGTTGCCGGACTTGCCCAGAACCAGCCCGTTCAGGAAAGGCTTGCGCGAAGCCGCTATGTGCCTTTCCTTGCCCATCATCACCGTTCGCCGACAACGCTGGTGGAGCCGCGTGCACGTCTTCAAGGCTTTTGGCAAAAGGCCGGGCACGATCCGCAGAGCATGCCGCTCGCCACCCAACGCTTCGTTTTCGTGACCGAGAACCGCCGCGAAGAGATCGAAGCCGCCGAACAAATTCTCTACACGATGCGGCTTGCCCTCGGCCTGCGTTTCGGGACGGCAACCCTGAACGGATCGATCCTCAATGAGACCCCCGTCGCCAACGAGCCCTCGATCGAAGAGATCCTGACGCACACGCCAATCGGTCCACCGGAGCGCGTTATCGAGCTTCTGTTGCAGGACATCCGCATGCTCTCTCCGAGCCATCTGAGCATGATGGTCCAATTCGGAGGCTTGCCGCAGGATAAGGTCATGCGCTCGCTGCAACTGCTCGGTACCGTGGTGCTGCCGCGATTGCGCGAGGAATTGAGCAAGAAACCCGCCCACGCGCTCAATTCGGCGCCTGCCGCGTGACCCGCACGCCTGGGCCGGAGACCCTCCCATGGATCGGCACAAATCCGCGATCGTGACTGGTGGGGCCTCGGGCTTCGGAGCAGCCATCAGCACGTCTTTGGCTGAACACGGCATCGACGTCCTGATCGCCGATCTCGATTTCGACGGTTCCAGTGCGGTTGCATCGGGAATTAACCAAGCGCGCTGCCGTGGCCATGCTGTGCCGTTCCGTTGCGACGTCGCTCGACCTGACTCGGTCGCAGCGATGGTGGAAGCCGCATTCGGTCAGTTCGGACGCATAGACATTCTTGTCAACAATGCCGGTGTGCTGACGAAGGGGAGCGCGCTCGAGGATACGACGCCGGAAGATTTCCAACGGATTTTCGATGTCAATTGCAAGGGCGTCTTCCTCGGCTGTCGGGCAGTGTTGCCGCATTTCCGGGCTCAAAGCAGTGGCGTCATTATCAACATCGCGTCCGGCAGCGTGCTTCGACCCCGAGCCGGCGCCGTAGTGTACACCGCCTCCAAGGGGGCTGTCGTCGCCCTGACCCGCGCTCTCGCGGCGGAAGTTGCCGGCGCCGGAATCCGCGTCAATGCCATCTGTCCCGCCATCTCGAAGAACTCCCCTGGCAGCGGAATTTTTGGGCTTTCCTGACGATGAGTTGTGGCAAGAGATGGCGAAGCAGATTCCGCTTGGCAGGCTGGTGCAGCCAACCGACATCGCCGATGCGGTTGCATTCCTGGTTTCGGATGCCGCCGCGATGATCACTGGAGCCTGCCTACCGCTCGATGGGGGTCTGTGCATATAGTGGAGTGTGGTGCAAGAATTGTTGCGATCCGGATGACTGGCAGATGATTGCTATCGAAGGCGTGTCGATGACATACCGGGCATCGCGCGACGGGTCGTTGACCCATGCCCTCGGTCCGGTCACTTTCGACGTGCCCGATGGCATGGTCCTTGCCATTGTCGGTCCGAGTGGCTGCGGCAAGAGCACGCTTCTCCACCTCGCGGCAGGCCTCGTCCACCCGACCCAAGGCCGCATCACCCTTGATGGCCGCGAGGTGACGAGGCCCGGCAAGGAGCGCGTCCTGGCCTTTCAGCACCCGGTGCTTTACCCGTGGCTTGACGTTTTCGGCAATGTCGCCTTCGGCCTCAGAATTGGCGGTGATTTGAGCAAAGACGAGCAGCGCGGTCGCGTCGACAAAGCGCTCGACATCACCGGGCTGCAGGGCTTCGAGAAACATCGCGTCTATGAGCTGTCCGGCGGCATGCAGCAGCGGGTCGCGATAGCCCGAGCTCTGGTGGTCGAGCCACGGATCCTGCTGCTCGATGAACCATTCGGTGCGCTCGACGCCCTGACCCGCAGCCAGATGCAGAACTTCCTGCTGGACGTGCTGGCGCGTGTTCGCACAACAGCGCTTCTCGTCACTCACGACATCGACGAAGCCATTCTCCTGTCGGATAAGGTCCTGGTGATGACTGCGCGACCGGGTCGCATTGCCGCAACCATCGCTATCCCGTTCGGGCGGCCGAGAAAATGGGAGATGCTGCTCTCCGAGCTGGCCCTTCAAATGCGCCGGACAATCCTGGAAGTCATGCACCCCGCTGTCGCCGCGGCTCGGCCGGAGGCCGCCGCCGCCCTGTCATAAAGAGCTCGAACAAAGCAGATGGAATCCGAACTCCCACAATTGCGGCTCGAGTCTCTCGAGGAGACCTATGTGCGCGACAGTGGCATCAACCAGACTGTCAGCAACCGCACACGCCGAGTCATCCGAACTCTGATCGTAATCGGCCTGATTGTGGCACTGTGGGAAGTCGTATCCCGCTCGCATCTGGTTTCGCCGGTGTTCTTTCCTGCTCCGACTGCTGTTCTCAAGGCCTTTTTCGATGTCCTGAGAACCGGTTTCTACGGTACGACGCTCATCGAGAATATCGTGACGAGCGCTGCCCGTGTGGCGGTCGGGTTCCTGGCGGCTGCCGCTATCGGTGTGCCACTCGGCTTGGCAATGGCCCGCAACAACGCGGTCTTCGATGTCGTCGATCCCATACTCGAATTTATCCGACCGGTCCCACCGCTCGCCTATATTCCGCTGCTGGTCGTGTGGTTCGGCATTGGCGAACTGCCCAAGATCATTTTGATAGCCGTCGGAACCCTGCCTATGGTCGTATTCAGTGCGGTCGCCGGAGTCCGAAGCACGCCGGCCGAGCGCGTGAGTGTTGCCCGCTGCTTCGGGGCGTCGGAATGGCAGGTATTCTGGCATGTCTATCTCCCCTCCTCGCTGCCCGAGATTTTCACCGGACTAAGGGTCGGAGTGGGCATTGCCTGGTCGAGTCTTGTCGCGGCCGAGCTCATCGCATCGCGCGCAGGCCTCGGCTGGATGATCGAAGTGGCCGGGCGCGAGCTCCGCGTCACCTACATCTTTATCGGCATCGTGCTGATCGGTTGTCTTGGCTACCTCATGGATCTTTGCGTTCGAATCACCGAGCACCTTGCAGTGCCGTGGCGCGGCCATTCCGGCATGTGAGCCGCTCATTGAGTCCGTGTTGGGCAACAGAAGAAAACAGGGAGTTGAAAACATGGTTTCTCGTCGAATTCTGATAGGCGCGCTTACTGGTTTGGCGTTAGTCGGCTGGGGTGGCGCACTGCCGCTCGCGGCCGAGGAGGATCCCGCGGAGTTGTCGATCGGGTGGGTCAATGTCGGCGCGGGTTCAAATCAAGCGCTCATGCTGAGCGACAAACTTGTCGAGAAGAACCTGCCGAATACCAAGGTAAATTGGGTCGAATTCAATGGTGGGTCGGCCGGGATCGCGGCGTTGAACGCCGGCAACATCCAGATCATGACCGAGGTCGGATTGCCACCGACGGTTTCATCGATCTCGAAGGGTCTCGATTTCAAGATCGTCTGGGTCAACGACATCTATCTGAGCTCGGAGGGTCTTGTCGTCCGCAAGACCTCGAACATCCAGAAGATTGCCGATCTGGCTGGAAAGAAGATCGCTACCATGGTCGGAACAAGCTCGGGCTACATGCTGCATGCCGCACTGGCAAGCGCCGGCCTCGACGAGAGCAAGGTCGAGGTCATCAACATGGATCCCCCGTCCATGCAAGCGGCCTGGAAGCGCGGCGAGCTCGATGCTGCCTATATCTGGGTGCCCGCTCTTCTCAATATGGCAAATGACGGCGGAACGATCCTCGCCACCAATGCCGATTTCCAGGACCGCGCCTCGAGCATCGACATGATCCTGGTGAATGGCGATTTTGCCAGGAAATATCCCGGCACTCTGACCAAGTTTCTCAAGGCGCAGAACAACTCGATCCACGCATTGCGGAACAATGGAGATTCGGCCATGCAGCAAATGGCCGATTTCCTCAAGATCTCGCTCGATCAAGCCAAGACCGAATATGGCGGCATCCAGCTGATGGATGCCAAGGAGCAGCTGGGCGAACAAGGCCTCGGCAGCGGCTCCGCCGGTATCGCCAATTCGCGGATCACCAAGGCGATCACGGCTGCCGGCGAATATCTGGTCGGTGTCGGATCGATCGACAGCGTGCCTGCCAACATCCCCGATCACATTGACACCAGCTTCATCGAGGCTCTGACCAAGTGACAGTCGAACAGCTGTCGGCCTTCACCAAGTTGGTGAGGGCCGTCATTTTTCAGGAGGCGCCGTCATGAATTCACTGGCCGGCAAAGTTGCACTCATCACCGGTTCGGGCGAGGGCATGGGGCGTGCGCATGCAAGGCTCATGGCCGAGCGCGGTGCCGATATCATCGTCGCCGATATGAATGGCGCGACAGCCAATGAGACAGCGGAGGTGATCCGCTCGCTTGGTCGAAGAGCGCATGTCGAGATTGTCGATATGGCTGATGTCGCGCAAGTGCAAGCAATGATCGAACGGTCGGTTGCAGCTCTGGGTCCGATCAACATTCTGGTCAATAACGCCGGCATTGGACAGCGTGCCGAGACAACCGAGGTCAGTCTTGCGGATTTCGACCGAATGTTCGCCGTGCATGTGAGGGGCGCATTCTTCGCAGTCCAGGCGGTCGTGCCGTCGATGAAGCAGGCCCGATCAGGCAAGATCATCAACATCTCCTCGATCTGGGGCATGACCGGCGCGCCTGTTGCACCGCATTACTGCGGCGCGAAGGCCGCTCTGCTCGGTATGACAAAGGCTTGGGCCAAGGAATTCGCGCCATGGAACATTCATGTCAATGCGGTCGCTCCGGGCGGCGTTCTTTCGGGCGGACCGCTTCGGTATGAAACTCCGGAGCAGCTGAAGGCCAAGCAGGAAAAGGTGCTGCTCGGACGTTATGCCGACCCAGTCGAAATCTCCTATGCCGTAGCTTTTCTAGCCTCCCCGGAAGCCGACTTTATCACCGGTCAGGTCATCAGCCCAAATGGGGGCGACGTGATCGTCGGGATCTAGACGGGCCGGCGATGCTATTCTTCTCAGACGGCGATCTCCACCTCGGCCTCGATCTCGACCGGGATGTCGAGCGGCAGCACCGCCATGCCCACGGCGGAGCGCGTATGGGCGCCGCGCTCGGGCCCATAGAGCTCAACGATGAGTTCGCTAAAGCCGTTGATGACGAGCGTCGTCTTGTTAAATCCGGGCGCCACATTGACCATGCCAAGCACCCTGAGCCAGGCCGTGACCCGGTCGAGATCGCCAAGCGCCCGTTTTAGGCTGCCCAAAATCGAGAGGCCCACCAGCTTGGCAGCGTGATATCCCTGTTCGATATCGAGCTCCTGCCCGACCTTGCCGAAGGGACCGCAGATGGCGCCTTCAGGTTCCTGGGGCGCATGACCGGAAATGTAAGCGCGATTGCCGCGCAGGACCACCGGCTTGAAAGGCAGCGTGAGGCCTGCCGGAGTGATCAGCTCCTTGGGCAGGACCAGACCCATCTTCTGAAGCTTGGCTTCGATTTCCGCCATCGGTTCCGTCTCCCTCAATACAGTCCTCGATAGGCGCCTTGATAGGCACCGCCTTGGACAAGGTCGTCTCAGGCATAGGCGCGGTCAATCCGGAACGGTGCCAGATCGATGCTGGTCGGCCGCTCGCTGACTTGCTCGGCGATGAGCTTTCCGGTGATCGCGCCGGTGGTCAATCCCATGTGGCTGTGGCCGAATGCGAAGAACGCATTCGCGAAACGTGGAGAGCGGCCGAGCACGGGAAGTAAATCAGGCGTGAGCGGTCGCTCGCCGAACCATTCGCTCATGCCCTCCTCATTGAGGCCAGGCAGCACCCGCTTGCCCCAGGTCAGCACCATTTTCGACTGACGCCAGTCAGGCGGCGCATCGACGCCCGGGAAGGCCGATGCGCCGACGATGCGGACGCCAACGTCCATCGTCGTGATGGCGATCTTGGCCGCACCGACGACCACGAGGTGGCGGGTTTCGACACCGGCATTGGGGAGAGTTACGTGATAGCCGCGCTGGCTCTCGAGCGGCACCTTGCTGCCGAGCTTTCGCGCCAGCTTGTGCGACCATGCCCCGCAGGCAATGACGACCGCGTCACAGGCATGCCGCGCCCGATCGGTGATGACGGCACGAATGCCCTCGGGTCCGCGCTCGAAGTCTCTGACCTCCTCTTTGAGGATGGTCCCGCCGCGCTGGCGCAGCAAATCGGCGAGGCCTGCCACGATCTTGTAGGGATTGCGGACATAGTGCCAATCGGGCTCGAGCACAGCCGCCTTGAAGTCGCGCGAGACTGCCGGCTCGACCTGTCGCAATTCGTCCTCGCCCAGCCGATGGAACTCCAGGCCCTTGTCCTTGCGGCCCTGCCAAAATTGCCAGTCGTGCTGGAGGGCGGCATCGTCCTTGTAGATCCACAGGCCGCCATCGTGACGTACGAGCGGCATCAGGCCGGCGTCCTCGAAGAGCGGCTTCCAGGCCTCGTAGGCCGGCGGCATGAAGGCGGCGAGCGCCTCGGTGCAATGCTTGACCCGGTCTGGGCGGCAATTGCGCCAAAACTGCCAGAGAAAGGACGCCATCGCGGGCATATGCGACCACCGCAAAGACACCGGACCCTCGGGGTCGAAATAGTATTTGACGTACCTCTTCATGAGACCGGGCATTGCAAGCGGCAGCACGAACGTGCTGGCGATGCCGCCACCATTTCCGAAGGAGGTCGCACGGCCCGGTTCCAGCCTGTCGATCACCGTTACCGCATGGCCCGCCCGCTGCAGATAGCTGGCGCACCCCATGCCGACCACCCCGGCTCCGACGACAATGACATTCTTGCTCATGATCCTCCGAATATTCCGGCTGGCTTGCTACTCGGCGGCTGACCGAACCAACGGATGCCGGTAGGCCGCCAACAACGCCTCCTCGCGCGCTTTGGCTGCTGCCATCGATGCGCCTTTGACATGGCCATAGCCGCGGATCGCTTGTGGAAGGCCCGCGATCTCGACGGCCAGCGCCAGATTGTCGGGGCGAAGATCGACAATGATCCGGCGGACAGTCGCCCGGTAGTCGCTGACGAGTTGGCGCTCGCGGCGGCGCTCCTCGGTGTGCCCGAACAAGTCGAGCGGCGTGCCGCGCAGCCGCCTCAATCTGGCTAACACCTGGAACACGCCCATCATCCAGGGGCCGAAGGTGATTTTCCGCGGCTCGCCCGTGATTGGATCGCGGCGTGCCAGAAACGGTGGCGCCAAGTGAAACCGCAGCCGGTAATCCCCCTCGAACTGGGCCTCGACATCGCGCCGGAACAACTCGCTCGCATGGAGCCGCGCAACCTCATACTCGTCCTTGTAGGCCATGAGCTTCGACAGGTTGCGGGCGACGGCTTCGGTCAAGGCCAGCGATCCTGACGCCACACGGGCCTCGAAATTGCGGATTTCCTTCACGAATGATCGATAACGCTCGGCATAGGCTTCGTCCTGATAGGCAGTCAGAAATGCGACACGCTCATCGATGAGCGCATCGAGGCCCGACTTCTGGAGTGCTTCGGATGGCGAAACGGATTCGATCAGCGGCTTCCCTTTTGACACGCCATGAAGCTGCCTGCCCGCCTCGAATGCCGCGATATTGGCATCGACGGCCGCCCCATTGATCGCGATGGCGCGGCGGATCGCCTCGGCCGATAGCGGCAGGAGCCCAAGCTGATAGGCAAAACCGACGAGCAGCATGTTGGCCGTGATCGGATCCCCGGTCATCGCCTTCGCGAGCTCCGTGGCCTCCAGATAGCGGACGTTCTCGGGTCCGGCGGCAGCCTCGATCTGGAGCCGCAGGGGCTGGGCTGGAAACGCGTAGTCGGGCGTGCGGGTGAACTCGCCTGGGATGATCTCATGCGTGTTGACGATGACCTGTGAGCGTGAGCGGGCCATGGTCGACAGCGGCTCGGCCGCAGCGACGCTCATGATGTCGCAGCCGAGCACGAGATCGGCGGAACCTTCCGGTATGCGGGCAGCGAGAGCACGTTCCGGATCGCGGGAGATGCGGAGATGGCTCGTCACCGCCCCGCCCTTCTGGGCGAGACCCATCATATCGAGGGTGGTGCAGCCCCTACCCTCGAGATGCGCCGCCATGCCGAGCACCGAGGCGGTGGTAACGATGCCGGCGCCGCCGACGCCGGAGAGCACGATGCCGTAGGGTCGATCAAGCGCCGGCAATGCCGGCTCCGGGAGCGCATCGGAGCCCTGGGGTACGGCTGGCGCACGCCTCAGCCTGCCGCCCTCGACGGTCACGAAGCTTGGGCAAAAGCCGTCGATACATGAATAATCCTTATTACAAGAATGTTGATCGATCATGCGTTTGCGACCGAAAGCTGTCTCCCGCGGCAGGATCGACACGCAATTGGATTTGACGCCACAATCGCCGCAGCCTTCGCAGACTTGGTGGTTGATGAAAACACGGCGCTGCGGCTCAGGCAAAAGGCCGCGTTTGCGGCGCCGTCGCTTTTCCGTGGCGCACATCTGGTCGTAAATGAGCACCGTCACGCCGCTGATGTCCCGCAATTCCCGCTGCACGGCATCGATCTCGTCGCGGTGACTGACCGACGCGCCGGCTATCGCCGCATGGCGGCGCGGCTCATCGGCCACGACCACGACTTTTCGCACGCCCTCTGCAAGGACTTGCCGGACAATGCTGTCGACGCTCAAAGGGCCGTCATGCCCTTGGCCACCGGTCATCGCCACGGCATCGTTGTAGAGGATTTTAAAGGTGATGTTGACGCCGGCCGCCACGCAGGCCCGGATCGCCAACAGGCCCGAATGATTGTATGTACCGTCGCCCATGTTCTGGAACATGTGGCTCCGGTTGCTGAACGGCGACTCGCCGATCCAGTTGGCGCCGTCTGCACCCATCTGGGTATAGCCGTCGCTGCGCCGATCCATCCACATGACCATGTAGTTGCACCCCGTTCCGGCCCCGCCGCGGCTGCCTTCGGGCACCACCGTCGAGCGATTGTGCGGGCAGCCGGAGCAGAAATAGGGCTTGCGCGCGAAGGGCAGGACGGCGCTGTCGCGCGGGGCCTCGCGCGTCGCGAGCTCCTCGAGCTGCCGCTCGAGCGCTTGATCTCCCCTGAGCGCAAGGAGGCGCCGGCCGATCTCGATCGCAATGCGGTTGCTGGATAGCGTCCCGGTGGCCGGGAACAACGGCTGCCCGTTCTCGTCAAGCTTGCCGAGAATGCGTCGGACAGTTCCCTCCCCGAAGAGCATGTCCTTGAGCTGGGGTTCAATCAGGGCTCGTTTCTCTTCGATGCAGATGACGGTCTCAAGCCCGACGCAAAAGCTCCTGATGCCGACCGGCTCGAGGGGCCACGGCATGCCCACCTTGTAGAGCGCCAATCCCCGTTGCGCCGCCCTTGCGGAATCCAGTCCAAGATCCTCGAGCGCCTGCAGGACGTCGAGGTAAGTCTTGCCGGTGGTGACGATGCCGAGGCGCGCGCCCGCGGGCTTGAAGACCGTTCGGTCGATGCCATTGACGCGGGCGAATGCCTTCACGGCTGGAAGGCGCCCTTCAATCACGCGGCGCTCCTGCGCCAAAGGCGTATCCGGGATGCGGATATTGAGGCCGTCGGGAGTGGGCGTAAAGTCCTTCGGCAGGGCCCAGGAGGGGTGGTGGTCGTCGACCAGAATGGAGCCGCCGCTTTCCACGACGTCATGGTTGCATTTGAGCGAGATCCATGAGCCGGTGAAACGCGACATCGGGATCGCCAGCAAGCCGAAGTCGAGAATGTCCTTGATGTCCGCCGGGTTGAGCACCGGGATATTGAAGTCGAGCATGCTGAATTCGCTGGCATGGACCGCGCTCGACAACTCGGCTCGGTGATCGTCGCCGAGCAGGATGAGCACGCCGCCATGGCGAGAGGCGCCGGCATTGCTGCCATGCCGGAAGGCATCGCCGGAACGGTCCACTCCGGCCCCCTTGCCGTACCACAGCGCAAAGACGCCGTCGTGTCTGCCATCACCGCGCACCTCGGCCTGCTGACTACCCCAGACCGACGTCAGAGCGAGATCCTCGTTCAAGCCTGGCTGGAACCTGACGCCCTCTGCTTCGAGCCATTTGCGGGCGCGGGTCAGCTGCAGGTCGTAAGTCGCAAGCGGCGAGCCGCGATAACCGGTCACATAGCCGGCAGTATCGAGGCCGGCCAAGCGGTCGCGCCGGCGCAGAACGAGCGGCAAGCGGACGAGTGCCTGGACGCCGGTGAGGAAAATGCGTCCTTGCGCCAGATCGTATTTGTCATCGAGTGAGACGGCGTTCACGTGGCCGATGATGCTCCAAAGGCTCGTACTTCCATGCTCTAGCATGGGACATCGCTGGCGCCGGCACAAGTGAACAGTGAACCTTGATTCACTCTTCACCAAAGCACGATTTGAAAAACGAAACCGAGGCTGCGCGTTGCAATTTCAGCGCGAAAACGTTGTCCTTGTGGCCGACACCGGAGCAATGATCGAATATTCGCGCGGCTTCGAGCCTCAGCGAAACCGCGACCCCTCTCAAACGACCAGCCCTTCCAGCCTTCGACCATCAAGGAGCTTCAAATGATCAGACGGCAGGTGCCATGGCCCAATGGCGCGAAGGTCGCCGTTGCAATCACGTTCGACATGGATGCCGACAGCCTCGTCCATCTCGCTCATCCAAGCAACTCGATCACCCGCATCTCCACGATCTCGATGCTGCGCTACGGTCCCGAGGTGGGCGTTCCGCGCATTCTCGAGGGATACCGGCGCTACGGGCTGAAGCAGACCTTTTTCGTGCCGGCCTGGTGCATCGAGCAATATCCGCATGCCGTCGAGGCCATGGTCAAGGATGACCACGAGGTCGGCTTCCACGCCTACATACACGAGGCCCCGAACGCGCTGTCGCGCGAGGAGGAGCACTACTGGATGCAACGGTCGATAGAAATTATCGCCAAGCACACGGGCAAACGCCCGCGCGGCAACCGATCGCCGCTTTACAACTACTCGATCAACACCACCGACCTTCTGGTCGCCGAGGGCTTCCTTTACGACTCGTCGCTGATGGGCGATGACGTGCCTTATATTCTCAAAACCGAAAAGGGCGAGATTGTCGAGCTTCCCTCGAGTTGGGCGCTTGACGATTGGCCCCCCTATGTCCACTCCGTGGATCTCGACTACATGTTTCAAATCATGTCGCCGGATCGCGCCATGGAAACTTTCATGGCGGAGTTCGAGGCGATGCGCACTGCCGGCGGCGGATTGTGGATCGGCGTCTGGCATCCTTTTGTGAGCGGCCGCCTGTCGCGATGGCTCAGAATCGAAAAGATGATGGAGTACATGCTTGGCACGGGCGATGTGTGGTTCGCACGGCTCGAGGACATCGCTTCCCATATCCAACACGTCCGCCGGACCGGTGCTTATGAAGCGCGCGTCGATTCGCTTCCCTATTACAGCTCGCTTCAGGTGCCGAATCCACCGCCATCGGTGATGCTCCGCCGCCCCATTGCCGGTTGACGATCGAGAGCTACGCGAAGAAAGGAAAATCTCATGGGCCCTTTGCCGCTTTCGGGTATCAGGATCATCAGCTTTGCCCAGCTCGCCCACCCTCGCCTCGGCCTTTCGCCTTCAAAGCGATTTCATCAACTACGCAATGAACGGGTGGGAACTGCGGCAAGGATGCGCCGAACCGGCGCTCCCTGACCGAAGGTGCCCAAATCTTCTCCACGGCAGACCATGGGCGGCCGCCAGGCACACGCGCCTGCGACCGCCATTCTAATTGTGCTCGGTGCCTATTTCACCTGGATGGTGCACGACACGATCGTCAAGCTCCTGACCGCCGGTTACTCGGTTCCACAGATCCTGTTCTTCGGCCGGGCCCTTGCAGTGCCGTTGAGCCTCTATCTGTCGGTCAGAACTGCGGGGTTTGCCGGCTTCAGAACCAATTGGATGGGTCTGCATCTGATGCGGGCACTGGTCTCGACCGCGGATCTCGTCTGCTTTGTCTCGGCGATCGCCTTGGCATCGCTGGCCAATGTCACGACCATCACCTTTTCATCGCCTCTGATCATGGCGGTCCTCTCGGCGCTCTTCCTGAAGGAAACCGTAGGGTGGCGAAGATGGCTGGCCGTGGTGGTCGGGTTCCTCGGGGTGATCATCGTCTTGCAGCCATCGGGTGCAGGTGTCGGGCCTGCGTCCTTCCTGGCCCTGGGTTCGGCAGTGGCCTATGCGTTCTATTTGACCCTTACACGGGTCATCACCAGGCACGAACCGGTTCCCGTGATCGTTTTCTGGAATTCGGGATTGGTCATGCTGTTCGTCGCATTATGGATGGTGCCGTTTTGGAAAACGCCGTCATCGACCGATTGGGTGCTCTTCTCGACGATCGCTGTAACCGGGGTCATCGGTCAGTATGCGACGACCGAAGGCTTTCGGCTCGGCGAAGCCTCGCTACTCGCGCCGCTGCAATATACCTCCCTGATTTGGGCAGCCTTGTTCGGCTATCTGGTATTTGGCGATCTGCCGACCCTTACTCTATGGATTGGAGCTGGGGTCATCATCGGATCGACACTCTATCTCTTTCAAAATGAACGCAGGAGAGATGCAAGGGCATGAGCGCAGCTGCAAGGTTCATTTCGATTTCCCCGCTGCGGCAATGCTGGTGTATCCTGCCCTACAGACCCTGTTTGACAAATTCCCACCATCTTTGACTTGGATTGCACCATGTCCGAAGCACTGACTGTTCCGCCCAGGCACGGGCACAGGAGCCTGCTTTATTCTGAGGTCGACACTGATCTGGATTCACTGCGCGCAGATGTGGCGTTCCTCGGGATTCCCTATGGAAGAGCCTATTCCGTCGAGGATATCAGCAACGACCAGTCCAATGCACCGACTGCAATCCGGCAGGCCAGCGATCGGACGCTGCGCGCTCTCGAGCGCTATGACTACGACATCGGCGGACCACTCCATATGGGACGTAACCTCCGGGTCGTGGACTGCGGTGATGTTGCGGCCGACCTCCATGACTTCGGCAGCTACACAGCCAAGGCTGAATTGGCTGTGCGCAAGGTCCTTGCTGCCGGCGCCATGCCGATCATCCTCGGAGGAGACCATGCCGTTCCTATTCCCGTCTTCAGGGCGCTCGATCAGCATGGTCCGATTACGCTGGTGCAGATAGACGCACATATCGACTGGCGGGACGAAGTGAACGGTGTCAGGGAGGGGTTATCAAGTCCGATCCGCCGTGCATCGGAAATGCCGCATATGGATCAGATCTTTCAGATCGGAATGCGCTCCGCGGGCAGCGCACGCCCGGAGGAGGTCGAAGCCGCAGCCGCCTATGGCGCAAACATCATCACTGCATGGGAACTGCATGACATCGGAATGGATGCCGTCCTTCAACGAATTCCGAATGGAGGACGCTACTATATTACGATCGATGCGGATGGCATGGATCCCTCGGTGATGCCCGCCGTGGCCGGTCCGGCACCGGGTGGCCTCACCTTTCACCAAGCGCGCAAATTGATTCACGGCCTTGTGAAAAAGGGCCGTGTTCTCGGGATGGATATCGTCGAGATAACGCCGAAGTCTGATGTGAACCGGATAAGCGCGATCACTGCCGGTCGGCTGATCGTGAACCTGATCGGCGCCGCGGCGGCGGCAGGCTATTTCGACAAGGCGTGATCCTTCGCTTTCACCATCATTCACTTGGGTTAGGACCATTGAATTAATCGAATTGCTAGACCCCATTTCCCTTCTCCCCGTGCTGACGGGGAGAAGGGAAAAGGAGGGTACGGCGATCTCCCAAAAAGGGTCTGGGCCTTGCCACATGGTGGTCGGTCCGCGCAAATTGTTGCATCGGAGAAGGAACTGGCGATGGCACATGACGAACAAACCGATCGGGCCCAGATCGATCTGCTCAATTGGTGGGGCGTCCCGACATTGTTTCGCGCACCTTTCGACCCCGATCCCGCGAACACCGATATCGCGCTGGTCGGCGTGCCGCATTCGGCAGGCAACAACTCCACCGAGCGCGATCAGCATCTAGGCCCCCGCGCGGTGCGCAACGTCTCCGCCAATGCGCGCCGCTATCATGCTGCCTTCGATTTCGATCCCTGGACCACCTGCCGGATCAACGATCTCGGCGATGTGCCGCTTCCCGAGGCCGGCGACAATGAGCGTTCGGTCGAGCGGATCTCGGCATTCTTCCGGCAAATCGACCAGTCCGGCGCCCGGCCGGTGTCGATCGGCGGCGATCATGGGATTACGGGCGCGATCGTGCAGGCGATCGCTGGAAAGGACGCCAAGCTGACGGGTGGAGCCAAGGCGGCGCTGCTCCATCTCGATGCCCATACCGATGCCTATGAAAATCTCGACCACTGGCTCGGGGCCAAGAAATCGGCAGCAAATTGGGCCGCGTATCTGGTGCGCCAGGGCAATGTCGATCCCGGCCGCAGCGTTCAGATCGGAATGCGCGGAAATCCACGCGGGCGGAACTGGCTTAAGCTCTCCTATGATCTCGGCTATGAGGTGATCACGATGGACCGCTACCGGTCTCTCGGGTCGGACGGGGCGATCGAGATCATTCGGAAGCGGATCGGCGATGGACCGGTTTATGTCACCTTCGACCTCGACTGCCTCGACCCCTCGGTTGCGCCGGGCGTGTCCAATATCGAGCCCGCCGTGACCGGCTGGAACATGGATGAAGTCACCCGCATTCTCCGCGCTCTCCGCGGGCGCGACGTTATTGGTGGCGATGTCGTGTGCCTGATGCCGACCAAGGACCAGCCCAATCACATCACGGCCATGGTGGCCGGCGCCATCATGTATGAGCTGGTCGGGCTGATCGCCGACACTGCCGGACGCTGGGTGCCGAAGAAGCCGGCGCGGACCTGAGCGGTGCGCTCGGAATTCTGTCAGGCACCGGGCGTCAGGGCGTTCCTCCCATGCCATCATCGCGCATCGTGGAAGATCAGCCCGAGCGTGTGCCGACGACCGCAGAGCAGGCGGCTGACACCATGGCGCATATTCACCCGATAGGTTCCGCGCGTGCCTTGAACTGGCCGGTGGTGCACCGGAAAGATGACGCCCTCGCCTTGATGCAGCTGTACGACCTCGGCTCTGGATTGCATGCGCGGCCGCTGCTCGGTGAGAACGAACGCGCCGCCGGTGAAATCCTGCACCGGATCCGACAGCAGGAACGCAACCTGCAGCGGGAATATGAGCGCGCCATAAACGTCCTGATGGAGGCAGTTGTAATCGCCTTCGCCATATTGGAGCAGAAGAGGCGTCGGCTTGGTTTGTCCCGCGCCATGACATCGCCGGAGAAATTCTGCATGGCTGTCCGGAAAATCGGCCTCGACGCCAAGCGCCTCGCTCCATCGATTGGCGACCCTGGCCAATGGCGGGTAGAGCGCCGTGCGCAATGTGGCAACCGGTTCCGGCAATGGGTTGGCGAAATATCTATATTCGCCCCGCCCGAAGCCATGCTGCGCCATGACGATCCGGCTGCGGAATAGGGCATCGTCATTGTAGCTGGCTGCAAGCGATCTGCACTGATCCTGCGTAAGGAGCGGGCCGATGACGGCGGCGCCATGCCTCTCCAGGCTTGCTGCGATCTCCTCCCAGTCGAGCGCCGCCAGCCGGGTGCTTGCCGAAGTGATGGAAATGGACATGTTCTGCCGAGGATATACAACGCGCCAGCTTTCCGACACTCCGCCGCTTGCTTTCGAATTGGGAAAATCGATCGCCATGGTCGTGCTCAATTTTTGCCCAACCGCTACGCGAAAAAGTGAGCCGATCCGGCTTGGTCGCGACCGCCAATTCCTGTTAGCGTAGCGCGCCCACCAGGGTATTTTTGGCTCCCTGCCGGCCCATTTTCATGAAGGAGATCCGCGATGAGGGCGACCCTATTCGTTGCAGCATTGTTCGTGATGTTGAATACCCCGGCCTCCGCCAACCCCTGGCCGCAACCCAATTATGGCGGCTGGTGGAATGGTGGCTCGTACAATGATGATTATGACGAGCCCTTTCAGGAGGATCATGGCCCATACCAACGTTCTCAGGGTTATGAAGGTCACCGAACGTTGTTCGGAGGCTATGAGGAGAAGCTATGGGACGGTAACTGCAAGATCGAGCGCCATTGGGAAGCCGATGGCGATTACAGCGAGCAACGCGAATGTCACAATCATTGAGAATGGACGCCGCTGCCGGCTGCCTTGATCGGCGCCAGGAGTGAATTCTGCTTCATCCGGCGCGATGCCTGCTATACGCATGACACAAATCAATGCGCCAACAATCCTGCTGATCACATTCTGCTTTGTAAATTGAGATCGCCGAGTCGAAAAATTGATACCCACCCGCGACGACATGGACAATCGTCCTTCGGATCTATTGCGGTCCTTGACGCTCGACATCGCCATCCGATTGGGCCTGCTGGGATTGCTTGCCTATTGGTCGCTGAAAGTGATCGGCCCCTTCGTGACGATCCTCCTGTGGAGCGCGATACTGACGGTCGCGCTTTACCCGATCTTCAGCTGGCTGGCGCGGCTGATCGGCAACAAAACCCTGGCCGCGATGATGATCACGGTGCTGAGCCTCCTGATCGTGCTCGGTCCCGTCATGTGGCTCGGCTTCGCGATGATCGGCGGGATCGAGCTGCTGGTGAAGGGAATCGAGACGGGGCAGCTGGCAATTCCGACGCCGCCGGAAGCGATCAGAACCTGGCCGCTCATCGGCGAGAAGATCTACCTGCTGTGGTCGGAGGCGGTAACCAACACCGAGGCGATTCTGCTCCAGGCGGCGCCCTATATGAAGACCGTCGGCGGCAAGCTGCTCAGCATCAGCCAGAGCGTTGCTGTCGGGCTGCTCCAATTCGTCGGCTCGATTGTGATTGCCGGTTTCCTCTACTCCCCCGGGCCGCGCATCGTTGAATACATGCGGATACTGCTACGCCGGGTTTTGGGCCATGAGAGTCAGCAGATGCTGCAGCTGGTCGGCAACACCATTCGCAATGTGGCACGCGGTGTCGTGGGCATTGCGCTCCTGCAGTCACTGCTTGCCGGAGTGGGTTTCGTCGTCGCCGGGATTCCGGCAGCCGGCCTCTTCACCTTTCTTGCCCTCCTCCTCGGAATCATCCAGATCGGGCCGTCGATCTTGATCGTCCCGATCGTCGTCTGGAGCTGGATGAAGATGGAGCCGTCGAGCGCACTGATGTTCACCGCCTACATGATTCCGGTGAGCCTCATCGACAATGTTCTGAGACCGGTGATCATGGCACGCGGCTTGTCCACGCCAATGCCGGTGATCCTGGTGGGTGTCATCGGCGGCATGATAGCCTATGGCATCAGCGGCCTGTTCGTCGGCCCTATCGTTCTGGCAGTGCTTTGGGCCCTGACCCAGGAATGGGCGGACGAAAGCTAGCGGCATGTTGACACCGAACATGGCCGCCAATCCTTCCCCGGCGCATGGCCCGAGCGAAGAGGTGCGTCCTGCCACCGGCTACGGGCGCGAATTCAGGCGTCCGCTGCCGCTTGCATTCCTCATCCTGGCCGTTCTCGGGTGGTTGGCGGCGGCATACTCCTTCTGGCGCGCGCCTGACGGGCAGGAGAGCCAAGAAAAGGCTCCGGCCGGGCACAGTGAAGTCGAGGCAACGAGAGCGGTCACCGAGGCTGATCAGAAGCTTGCCACAGCCAGCTCGGCATTAACCGCAACGATCCGCCTGAGGGATGAGGCAGCGCAGTCGCTGCAAGAGGTGAGGGAGAGATCCGCCGGGGTCGGGAAGGACCTCGCAGCGGCCCGCGACCAGCTCGAAAACATCGAACAGCAGATCAAGGCCCGCAATAGCGACCTCGCGACCATCGACAAACGGCTGGAAACGGCACGGTTGCGCGAATCCCGGCCGCAAGCGGAGCCCGCCCCCGCCCCTGCTGCTCCTCCTGCTGCTACTCCCGCTGCTCCTCCTGCTGCTCCTCCTGCTGCTCCTCCTGCTGCTGCCGCCACCGCTCCGGTGACAGCCGCCATCGCCCCCGCCGCACCCGCCACCGCTCCGGCGACAGCCGCCACCGCTCCGGCGACAGCCGCCACCGCTCCGGTGACAGCCGCCCCGATTGCGTCAGACGAGGCATCGGCAGAGCGAAAGCCAATTCGGAAGGGGAAGAGCCATGGCGATGATCGGTCGCCATCGGTGATCGGCCCCGGCGATTTCTCCTCGCCCTCGAAATTCGAGCTTCACGGGGGTCGCACGACCCGAACGCCCTGAGCGGGACTGCCGCCTGCTGAGCGGCCGTCAAGGGGCAGGCGATGGCGGCGCCTCGTACCCCGCCTGACGGTGGAACAGTGCCCGCACCATGTCGATGGTGTCCGCCTCCTCGGGCCGCTTGTCCGTGCGGTAGCGTTTGACGCGGGCGAAGCGCAGCGCCATGCCGGCGGGATAATGGGGACTGGCCTGAATATCGTTGAACGCGATCTCGACCACCAGTTCGGGTCGCACATGCACGACGAAGCTGTCACGCTCGATGGCCAGCTCCTGCAGGTGCCGTGTCTGCCAGTCGAGCATGGCATCGGTCATGCCCTTGAAGGTCTTTCCGAGCATGACGAAGTTTCCCGTCGCGCCATCGCGCGCACCCAGATGCAGGTTGCTGAGCCAGCCGCGGCGGCGACCATGGCCCCATTCGGCGGCAAGCACGACGAGATCGAGCGTATGGGTTCGCTTGATCTTCAGCCAGCCGGCGCCGCGACCGCCGGCTTCATAGAATGAATCGGGCGCCTTCGCCATGACGCCCTCGTGCCCATGCCGAAGCGCCTGTTCGAGGAAGGCCTGCGCGGCATCCGCGTCGCCTGTGACCAGGTGCGGGATTGACAGCGCCGGCGGCAGGCTTGCCTCCAAGGCGGCCAAACGCTCGCTCTGGGGACGGTCGATCAGCGGCCCCCGATCGAGATAAAGGCAGTCGAAAAAATGCGCCTTGAGCGGCAGGTTGCCGCGCATCGCGTCGACATCGAGCTTGCGTCCGAAGCGACGCATGGTCACCTGGAAGGGCTGGGGCATTCCATCGGGGCGGACGGCAATAGCCTCGCCATCGAGGATCAGCTCATCGACCGCAAGATTGGCGACCGCGTCCACGATCTCGGGCGCGCTCTCGGTCACGTCGTTGAGCTCACGCGAGAAGATGCGCACCGCGCTGCCCGCCTTGTGCACCTGGACGCGCGCGCCATCGAGCTTGTATTCGAAGCTGGCCCGCGGCAGGCGGACAAGCGCATCCGCGACATCGGCTGCCGTCTGGGCGAGCATGGGCCTTACGGGGCGGAACAGCTCGACCGAGAACCGTGCCAGCCCTGCCCCGCCCTCCGTCAGCGCCGCATGCCCGACGGTCGTCATCGAGCCGGCAAGCATCACGCCGCGGCGAATGTCCGCGACCGGCAGCGCAGCGGCGCGTGCGATCGCCTCCATCATCAGACCCTCGAGCGCCCCCTGTCTCAGCTCCCCGAGGATCAATCGCGCAAGAAACGCCTGCTCGTCGCGCGTGGCGCGGCCGAACAGATCACCAAGCACGCGTTGGCGCTCGCTCCCGGAGCCGGAGCCCCGGACGTGCTGCACGCGCTCGAGGACAGCGTCCACCTCGGCAAGCGTGAGGAGCGGGGTCGAAACGGCGGTCGAGCCGGTCGCGTCGCGCAAGGCGGCATAGCCAAGGCCGATACGGCCCTGCCTCGGGCCGCCCGACAGCCACGCGATCGCGATGTCGATCTCGCCCGCTCGTGCCCGTTTGAGGCATGCCGCCAGGAGATCGATCTTCGCCAGCCGGGCCGATACCTCGCCGACGCGCCGCGAAGTCTCGACGATGTCGTTCAGCAGCATCGAGCCATGATAGCGTCGCGCCCACGCCTGCCAAGGCCGCCGCTTTGCAGCGCCATCGGCGGGCCGCTATGCTAGTTCTTCGAAAATCGCCGCCTTTGTCTTTTGGGAGTTGCCATGTTGCCAGGTTGTTGCCGCTTTCTCGGTCTGATTGTCGCAGCAGCGCACCTTTCGGGACTTCTGAACATGGCGGCACCGACGCGTGCCGAGACGGCGCAGGAACATGCCTCGCTCGCCGGCCAATTGCTGGTCGCGTCGCCGCGTATGGACAGCCCCGTCTTTTCTCGGACGGTGATCGTAGTCGTACGGCACGACAGCCAGGGTGCCATCGGCATCATCATCAATCGACCGATCGGCGAGCGTCCCTTGGCAAGCCTTCTGAAGGCCTTGGGCGATGAGACCACCGCCGCCACCGGAACCGTGCGCGTCTATCGCGGTGGCCCAGTCCAACCCGACATCGGCCTGGTGATTCACACCGCCGACTATCACAGCCCGCAGACGATCGTGATCGACCAAAATATCGCGCTGACGTCAAGCCGCACGATCCTGCGCGACATCGGGTCCGATCACGGACCGCACAAGAGCCTGATTGCCTTCGGCTATGCCGGTTGGGGCCCTGGCCAGCTCGAGGCTGAACGCGAGCAGGGTTTCTGGTTCACCACGCCGGAAGACCCGACGCTGGTTTTCGGCGCGAACCCGGACGCGATCTGGGACGAGGCCGTGAAACGCCGCACGCAGGACCTCTGACCGCACCCCCTCCCGAGCCGGGAGGGGGCGCAATCGTGCTGTCTTTACCAGCCGCCAAACCCAAAGCCGAAATTCACCACCGGCGCGCCGAACCCGTAGCCATAGCCCGGACAGCCCCCTGGGTACCCACCCCATCCATAGCCGTAACCATAGCCGCCGCAGGGGTAGCCATAGCCAGCGCCGTAAAAGCCCGGATATCCCCAACCGCCATAGAAGCGGCGATAGGGTCGATAGGCCCAGCCCCGCCTGTAGCCCCAGCCGCCGCCGCCCCATCCGCGGCGGCCCCAGCCACCGCCAGCCCACCCCCTTCGGTAGCCCCAACCTCCCCCTCGCCAGGCCCCGCCTCGCCAGCCGCCGCCGCGGCCCCAGCCGCCGCCGCCCCAGCCGCCGCCGCGCCTCCACATGCCGCCGCCGCGGCCCCAGCCGCCGCCGCGGCCCCAGCCGCCGCCGCGCCTCACATTCACGATGATGTCGGTCGAATGCGCCACGTCAGCGACGATCGCATGCGGCTGTGCGGCGCCTATCGCAGCCTGAACCGGCGCAGTCGTGAGCAGAGCGGCTGAAACCGTGGCCGCCGTAAGCAGCATAACTCCTGTTCGAGTAGCCATTTTTTCAACTCCTCACACAATCTCAGAAACCCGATATTGCGCCCAACTGACGTTGACGAAAAGACCCGCCGGAGTATTGGCTGGATTGATCAGGTATTTGTGACGAGCCTCATCCGTCCGGCAGTGTGAAAACCGCGCAGGGCGCCGCGATGCCGCGCAGCAGATGCTGCCCCAGCGCCAGGAGCGGCATGTTGGTCTCGGCAGCGACCGCGCCGGAGATCAGCACCGACCGGCCGAGCGGCCGGCACAGCCCCTCGAGCCGGCTGACCAGATTGACCGCCGGGCCGATGGCGGTGAAATCCAGCCGATCGACCGCGCCGATATTGCCCCACAGGATCTCCCCGACATGCAGCGCCGCACCGAAGGGCAGCGGCGCCAGCCCCTGCGCCTGCCGGGCTGAATCGAGATGAGCCATGCCGGCGCGGGCGGCGACGACCGCGCGCAGCGCCGCCTCGCAGGCCCCCGCCGGCGCATCGCTCACCGGGAAGATCGCCAGCACGCCGTCGCCGATGAATTTCAGCACCTCGCCGCCAAATGCGTGCACCGCCCCGGCAACGCGGTCGAACCAGGCGTCGAGCGCGGCGATCATCGCTGCCGGCTCCGTTGTCTCGGAGAGCGCCGTGAAGCCGCGCAGATCGGCATAGAGCAGCGCCGCCCGGATGGTCTCGCCCGTGCCGCGCCGCAGCGCCCCGGCCTGCACCCGCGCTGCACTGCGCCGGCCGAGATAAGCCTCGAGCAGCGTCGCCAGCGTTGCCCTCGCCGCCAGCACCGCCAATGGCGCGGCCACGAAGCGTGCGACCTCGCGCAGCCATGCGGCCTCGGCGGGCTCCAGGAAACGCGTCGCTGCCCAGCCCAGCTGCGGACCGTCCGGTCCAGGGCCGACCATGTCCTGTTGCGCCGGGCCAAGTCCGGCGAGCCAGTCGCGCCCGGCCTCGCCGGGTGGCCCGGCGCCAAAGCCCAGCGCCTCGATCACCGCCGCGGTGTCCGCCCGCCACAGCCAGGTCCGCCGCGCGATGATCGGATGCGGCACGGCGAGCGTAAGCGCCCCGCCGGCGAGCGGCATGCCCGCGGTCGCCAGCCGGGCGCCAAGCTCGGCGAGAAATCGGTCGGGGCCGGCCACGGCAGCGGCCTCGTCCACCAGCCAGGCAAGCGGCGCGGGCAGATCCATGCCGCGATCATGCAGCCGTCATCACGGGCTGTCATCCATCCAACGGCAATGGCGCGGCCGGCCCTGCCGGTCTATCTTCACGCCAGGAATGCGAGGCCTCGAAGCCCCGCCATGATCTTGAACGGAGAACAGGATGCAAGAGTCCCTTATCGTTCGCCGCGAGACGCATATCCCGGCCCCTCCCGCCGCAGTCTTCGCGCTGTTGACCGATCCGGAGAAGATCCTGCGCTGGATGGGAACCGAGGCCGACGTCGAGGCGAAGCCCGGCGGCCTTTATCTCGTCAATGTCACCGGCGCCCGCGTCGCCCGCGGTTCGTTCCGCGAGGTCGTGCCGGTGCACCGGTTGGCCTACAGCTTCGGCTGGGACGATAGCGACGACGTGCCCCCCGGCTCGACCCTGGTCGAGATCGACCTGATCGAGCAGCCCGACGGAACCCTCCTGCGCATGACCCATAGCGGCCTTCCCAATTCGAGGGAATGCGCCAGCCATACCGAAGGCTGGACCCATTATCTCGGGCGCCTCGCCCAGGCGGCAGCCGGGCACGATCCCGGCCCGGACCCGTTCTACGGCCGCACCGGCTAGGTTCGGCCGAATCCCACGCGAGCGTAAATCTCGACGCCGCGGGACATTGCTGGTATGGCTAACGCAAGTTCCACCGCAATTTTCCCATTCAATCGAGGTCCTGAATCATGGCCAGAGGCGTTTTGGTCGTGCTTGCCTTTCTCTGCGCCTTGCCGGCGGCCTGGCTGACCCGCAGCACGGCGCATGCCGAGGAGCCGGCTGTCGAGCCTGCGGCGTTGAAGATCATCCAGGCGATGAGCGATCGATTGGCCAGCGCCAGGCGGCTGAGCTTTCGCGCCCGCGCAGTCTATGATGTGCCCGGAAAAGACCAGACGCCGATTTACTATGCCACGCTCTCCGACGTCTATTTCGCGCGTCCGAACATCCTTCGCGTGATCACCGTTGCCGACCAGCCCATGCACGAGCTCCTCTATGACGGCAAGCAGGTGGCGGTCTTCTCGCCGGCGGAGAATACGCTCGCCACCGGACCGGCACCGGACACTATCGAAGGTGCGATCCGGCGGGTCGAGGAAGGCGGTATCGATCTGCCTTTCGCCGACGTGCTTCTCAACGACTCCTACAAGAATTTCAGCGACGGCCTGACCTCGGCCTTCGTGATCGGTCGATCCAACGCCGTTGGCGCTACCACGACCGATATCGTCTCCATCACCTCGCCCGAGGCGCATGCCCAGCTCTGGATCGGCGCCCGCGATCAGCTGCCGCGGCAGATCTGGGTCACCTACACCAAGGCTCCGGGAAATCCCCGGCATACGATCGAGTTCTCCGGCTGGCGTCTCAACGGGCCCTCCCGCTCCGGCTATTTCCCGCGCCGTCTGGTGGCGCGCGCCAAGCGCACCGAATTCCCCGCATCGAAGAGCCCTTGAAAGGACCACCCATGTTCAAGCGCACGCTCCTTCTGTCTGCCGGGCTGTCTGCCGGGCTGTTGACCCTGATCGGGCCTGCCCCCGATGCCGAGGCCTTCTGGTACGCCCGCGGCTGGCGCGGTGGCATCGCTGTCGGCGGCTTTCGCCCGCCGGCCGTCGTCACGCCCTATTACCTCAATGGCTGCTTGCGATGCGCTCCCTACTACCATCCGGCAATCGCGGCGGCGCTGGCTGCCCGGGCCGCCGCCATGGCCGGCGGTGCTGCAGCGGCTGCCGGGGCTGCGACCGCCGCCCCAGCCCCCGCGCCGCAACCGACCACCGCCGCTGCGGCTGCTCCCACCGGCCAGCCGAGCAGCGACGATGCCGCGGCCAGCAACAATGCCGGCTCTTCCAGCACGGCTGATGCGTCCTCTTCCCCCGCCCCATCTGGCAACGACAAGGCCTCCGCCTGCGCCGCCCGCCTGTCGAAGGACTCGAAAGCGATCTACGATGCGACCGCGCCGCGTGTCACCAGCCTCGCCGCCCTCAAGGACGCCGTCGTGACCGAGACCCGGCAATTGGCGATGTCCGGCAAGATCGCGCAAGCGACAGCCAAGAGCTCAGCCCAGGCCGCCGGCCAGTGTCTGGAGCTGCTCGCCGGCAATTAGCTGCAACTGGCCCTGGGAACTTGGCCGTTGAAAGCCTGTCAAAACGATCGCTACAGTGCACCACCCCGGAATGCGCCTTGAAAGGACTAAGGACATGTCGATGAATGCTCGTGATCGTCAGGCAATAGAACAGCTCTTCGCCCGCCTCGCCGACGTCGAGCGGCAAAGCCCGCCTCGCGATGCCGAGGCTGAGAGCTTCATTGCCCGGCAGATGGCTCGCCAGCCTGGCAGCGCCTATTACATGGCCCAGTGCATCCTGGCTCTCGAACAGGCCTTGAACACCGCCAACCAGCGCCTCGAGGAGGCAAAAGGCGAGGACTCTCGCGGATCCCTCATGCCGGGATCGGTGCCGCGCGTAGGGCCGGCAGGCGGCGCGCAACCCTTGCCGGCCGAAGCTTCCGGCCCCGGCTTCCTGGCCGGAGCTCTCCAAACCGCAATCGCCGTCGCGGGAGGAACGCTGCTCGGCAATTCGATCGGCAGCATTTTCGGTGCCGACAAGGCGAAAGCATCGGAAACTGGCGGCGCAGACAAATCGCAGGCCGCAGACAAATCGCAGGCCGCCGACGACCGCGACGACGACAACGCGGACGACGACGACGCCGGCGACGAGGATGATGATGGCGGCGGCGGCGGCGGCTTCCTCAACTCGATTTTCGGCGGCGGCGACGAGAACTGACCGGCGCTGGAGCAGCCATGTCCTGACCGGCCGCTGTCCACCGGCTGAGTGAATATGACGCGTTTGTGACGGCTAGCGTGCGGACAGAAATCGTCTAACAATGCTCATTGAGCGGGCAGAAATGACCATGCTCGGTGGTGGCATGATTCAGCTCTCGTTGTTCCAATTCCCCGATGAACCGCTTCTTTGGCGCCCGAAGGACCAGTCGCACCCCGAGAGATGGGACAATTGGTGGCTGGCAATGCTCCGCGGGCCGCGATCATTTCCCGATGACGACGAGGAACAGCACGACTGGCACGGCGCCGGCGATGCGTCGGCGCGTCAAACCAGCTTTGCCGGCTTCCCTTGAGGCGGGTCGATACCGTTCCGGCCTTCAGGCTTCGATTGCGCCGGATGTGACAAATCTCACATCGCACCTCTTCCGGCTTCGTTAACCTTCCCTCCACGCCGCTCGACGTCCCGTCCCCGAGCAGCGAGGCAGACGGCAGCTCGACCGCAAGCGAGCTTCCGTCCGCCGTTTTTTGTGGTGGCGACCTATCGCGCTCAGCTCTTCTTCATCGCCTTCATGGCGCTGTCCAGATGCATCATGCAATCCTTGGACTTGTGAGCCTTCATTGCCGTCTTGGCCATGTTCATCTCTTTCATTGCCATGGTCTTTTGCGCCTGCATCGAGCTGTCCATGGAATCCATCTCGGACTGGACCTTCATCATCGATCCGTGATCGCACTTCATCATCGCGTCCATGGCGGCGGCCGGATGAATGAATGCAAGGCCAAGCACTGCCGTCACGACCGTGGTCTTGATCATCGAACGTCTCCTTCGCTGCTCAGATACCGCCAAACCAGTCATAGCCATTGTCCTCCCAATAGCCGCCGTGCCCGCCGCCGATCATGCTGAAGCTGTCGACGACCTCGATCTTGCGAAGATATTTCGGCATCTTGTACCCAAGCTGGCGCTCGACCCGCACCCGCAGCGGGGCGCCGTTCTCGACCGGAAGGGGCTTGCCGTTCATGCCATAGGCCAGGATCGTTTGCCGGTGCCTGGCGTCGGCGAGATCGATCGAGCCGTAATATTGTATGCCACCCGAGAGGTTGCGCTCGATCGTGTCCATGCAGTGGAAGACCACATAGCGCGCCTGCGGCTTCGGCCGCGCCTCATCAAGGATCAGCGACAGCGGCACGCCCGTCCATTTGGCAATGCAGCTCCACCCTTCGACGCAATCATGCCGGGTGATCTGCGTTTGCGACGGCATCGCCTGGAGCGTCGCGAGACTGAAGGAGAGCGGCTTCTCGACGAGCCCCGCAACCTCGAGCCGCCAATCCGCGAAATTGTTGGCGGCGAGCGCCTTGTAGCTCTCGTCATCGGGCGCGGTGGTGCCATTGGGCCTTTGCGGCTGGCGGATATCCGCCTCGCTGAATTCCTCGGCAA
This sequence comes from uncultured Alphaproteobacteria bacterium, assembly GCA_963744915.1. Lineage (GTDB taxonomy): Bacteria > Pseudomonadota > Alphaproteobacteria > Rhizobiales > Aestuariivirgaceae > DATAFF01. The sequence goes on along the minus strand of CAVUUY010000010.1, from coordinate 93,197 downwards.
GCGCACCGTCCGGCGCGAGCCACCGCTGCACACGGTAAGTCAGGTCATTGGCGCTCGCCAGAATGCGGCGAACCGTGCTGTCGTTGTCGAGCCCGTCCAGCACGTTGCACCCCGACAGCACCAAGCCGGTGCCGCCGATCGTTGCACTGCTGAGGAAGCGGCGGCGGGAGATCGCGACTTTGGTCATCGAGCGTTCTCCTCGGCATCGGTTCGGTACCAGCCGGTGACGATCGACCGCAACTCGTTGAGAGGGCCCGCGGCAAAGATCATCACGATATGAACGACGAAGAAGCCGACGAGCAGCAGCATCATGATGAAATGGATCGTCCTCGCCGTCTGCCGCCCACCCAGCATGTCGGCCAGGAACGGAACCGCCGCATCGACTGTCGGCGACATCGCGAGGCCGGTGATGATGATCGCCGGCATGATGATGAACAGCACCGCGCCATAGGTGAGCTTCTGCAGCGTGTTGTAGTCGCGCTTGTGGTGAAACCTCAGCCGGGCATGTTCGAGAACATCCCGTGGCAGGCTGCGGAGGTCGGCCACGCTCGGCGCCAGATCGCGTTTGAGATGGCCGTTGATGAGGCTGCCCGCCAGCCATCCGACGAGTGTCACGACGAACACCCACGCGAAGAAGAAATGCACGACGCGGCCCGTCGCCAGGTCCTGATAGGACGGGATCGTCGCAAAGGCCGGAAAGCCGCGCTCCGCCGCGTTCTCGCCCTGCCCCGACAGCCCGAGAACGCCGGTCGTGTCGAAGCGATGGCCAAGCACGCGCGCATAGCCCGCCGGTTGCCCATCGGCCGCGGTGTCGGCGCCAAGTGCCAGCACTTCATTGTTGAAGCCGAAGCCCGACTGCTTGCCGAGATACAAGGTCGGATGGGCGTTGAAAATCTGCAGGCCCGACAGCAGCAGGAAGAACAGCGCGATTGCCCAGATCCAATGCGTGATCCGCGTCCACAGGCGCTGACGATAGACGAGCGGCCGCCTGTCCACGTCGTTGTTCGGCATTTCGGCCATTGCCACAGCTTCCCTTCAGCCTCTTGCAAATCTGTTCGGATAAGGAGCGGCGATTGTTTCACAATCCCGACAACACAACTTCGTGATTGGCCCGCTTGCGGATTCTTACCGACGGTCAGTAACAAAGCGGTGCGGGCCAGCGAAGAAAGAGAGTGTGCTTGAGCGGCACTGACGACACCGAGCTTTCTGGCTTGTTTCGGGCCGCGTTAGCTGGAGATGAGAGATCCTATGCGGCTTTCCTCGAGCGAATTGCCATGGTCGTTCGCGCCGTGATCCGACAGAAGATCAGGCATCCGGGATTCGACGCCGAGGACATCGTCCAGGAGGCGCTCCTGGCGATCCATCTGAAGCGCCATACCTGGCAGCCGGATTTACCGGTCCTGCCATGGGTCTACGCGATTGCCCGGCACAAGCTGGTCGATGCAGTCCGCCGCCGCGATCACCGCGCCGAGATCGGCTTGGAGGGGACTGCCGAACCGCTGGTCGAACCCGATCCGGAGCCGCTCATGCGCCGCGATGTCGAGCGGGTGCTCGACATGCTGAGCCCGGCCCAGCGGGCGGTCATAGCGGCAATCTCGGTCGAAGGCTGCTCCATCGCCGAGGCCGCGCAGCGTCTCGGCAAGAGCGAAACCGCCATCCGCGTCGCGCTGCATCGCGGCCTCAATGCCATTTCCGCCCGGTTTGGACGGGGCTGACATGCAGACGAGCGACCTCATCCGCGCCATTGCCGCCGACGCCAGCCGACCGCGCATCCCCCTCGGCCAGGCCTGGCGGATTGCCCTGCTCGCCGCGATCCTCCTTGCCGCCACCGTCTTCCTGGCCACGCTCGGACCGCGCCATGACATTGACCAGGCGCTGCACACCATCCGCTTCCCGTTCAAATTCGTGGTCACCCTGACCTTGGCAGCCTGCACCGTGCCGTTGATCGTGTCCCTCTCGACGCCCGGCGCCACAATCGAGAGCCGGCTCCCTCTCCTGCTCCTAGCTCCCGGTCTCCTCGCCGCGGCAATGGCAACCGAGCTGCTGGTCGTGCCGCCATCGCAATGGATGGCCCGGACGATCGGCGCCAACAACCTGTACTGCCTGGCCCTGATCCCGCTGATCGGCTTGGCGCCGCTGGCCGCCTTTCTCCTCACCCTGCGCTATGCCGCACCCACCCGCCCTGGCGTCGCCGGGGCTGCGGCGGGGCTTCTCGCCGGCGCCTTGTCGGCGACCTTCTATGCCGCCCATTGCACCGACGATTCACCGCTCTTCGTCGCCGTCTGGTACAGCCTTGCCATTGCCATTCTGGCGGCGCTCGGCGCGATCGCTGCTCCCCGGCTGGCGCGATGGTGAGCGCGCGGCGAGCCATCCCTCGCGAGAAAGCCGATAGACGATGCAATCGTCGCTGCCGAATGTTCGCCGCTCGACCGCGATGAATCCCAGACGTTCGTAAAACCGCCGGGCGCGCACATTGCTGGCCAGCGGATCGATCACCACCGCCTCGACGGCCGGCGCAGCGAAGCACCGCCCGAGCGCCAGCTCCATCATCTGCGTGCCGTAGCCCCGCCCGAGATTCTCCTCTTCGCCGATCCAGATATCGATGGCGCGCAGATTCTGCTCGATTGCGCCCCAATAATGGGTCTCCTCGACCGCCGGATCGATGATCTGAATGAACCCGATCGGATCGCCCGCGACCTCGGCAATGAGGAACGCGCGCCATTCCACCGCGCGTGGCAGCTCGCTCTTCCAGTCATATGGTTCATCCCCACCGGTTGCCTCGGCGACATGGGGCTTCGAATCCCAATGGCAGAGCACGGAAACATCCGCCGCAGTGGCCGTTCTCAACCGCACCCGCTGCTGCATGGCCCGCATCAATGCTGCGGCCGCGGCTTGGCGGCGAGCAGAGCGGCAAGGTCGAAGGCCTCCTGGCGGCTGAGCTCCGGCATGCCGTAATAGGGCATCTTGGCCCGGATGAAGGCGGCGGCGATCGCCGGCTGGTTCATGCCGGCCGCGGTGTTGAAGGAGTCGCCGCCCCATAGCGGCGGAACGAGATAGCCGGGCTCCGGTGCCGGCTTCTTCCGGCCGAGGCCGTCGCTGCCATGGCAGCGCGCACAGGCCGTCGCATAGATCGCCGCGCCGCGTTCGACGCTCGGCGTTTCCCCGGCGGGCTTCAGGACCTTCAAGCCCATGCCCTCGACCCGCACATCCTGCGGCGCCCCTTTCCCGACGAATTTGATGTAGGAGACGATCGCCTCCATCTCCCGGCTGTGATCGGGCAAGGCCTTGCCGTTCATGCTCCGGGTCATGCAGCCGTTGATTTGCTCGACCAGCGTCAGGAAACGATCGTCGACCACCAGCGGATAGCTCGTGAAGGTCGATACGAACGGTGCGGCAAAGGCCGTAAGACCGGCATTGATGTGGCAGTTGGTGCAGGCCAGATTGTTGCCGGCGAAGCGGGCCTCGGCATTCGCGGCCGCCGGGCCGATATGGCTCGCCGTGTTCACCACCAGATCATGCCCGTAGCGGATGAGATCGTTCTCCGGGCCGGCCGGCAGCGTGTTCGGATCATGGCCGGCAAACCAGTCGGGCTGCCGCCCCCATAGGAAATAGCCGCATGCGACGCCGACCGCGAGCGCCGCCAGCACGGCGATCGCGAACAGTCCGTCTCGACCGAAAATGCGCCGCGGCCTGGCTGGTTCCGGCACTGTCACGTGGACTCGAGCCTCGCTTGATCGCCGAAGGCCAGCACCCTTGCGGTGTGCCGGGCGATCATCAGCTCCTCCTTGGTCGGGATCACGAACACCGTCACTGCCGAGCTGCTGGATGAAATGACCGGCCCTTGCGTCCGATTGCGGTCGCGATCGAGGCCGACACCGATCCAGTGCAGCGGCTGAAGCACCGCCTCGCGCACCGCAGGGGCGTTTTCACCGATCCCGCCGCAGAAGACGATCGCATCGAGCCCCTCCAGCGCCGCCGCCATGCTGGCGATCTCCCGGCGAACCCGCATTGCGAAATAGTCGATGGCCTGCCGCGCCTTTGGATCGCTCGACTGCTCGAGCACACGCATGTCGCCCGACAGGCCGGACAGACCCTTGAGACCGCACTCATGGTAGAGCAGCTGCGACAGCTGAGCCGCATCCATTCCCCTTTCCGTCATCAGATGGATGAGGACGCCGGGATCGATCTGTCCGGGCCGCGTCGCCATCGCCAGGCCGTCGAGCACCGAGAAGCCCATCGTCGTGGCGACCGATTTTCCATCGCTGATCCCGCACAGCGATGCCCCGGCCCCGAGATGGCAGACGACCACCCTCCCTTTGCCATGCCGGGGCGACATCGCACTCAGCCGTTCCGCCACATATTCATAGGACAGGCCGTGGAAACCGTAACGCCGCACCCCTTCCTCATAGAAACGCCGTGGCAGCGCATAGGTGCTGGCGACATAGCTTTGCGTCCGGTGGAAAGCGGTGTCGAAACAGGCGACCTGCAACACCCCGGGAAAGGCCGCGCCGGCGGCGGCAATGCCGGCGAGATTGTGCGGCTGGTGCAGCGCCGCCAGCGGAATGAGCCTGGCCAGCTGCTCGACCACCTGCCCGTCGATCACCGCGGGAGCATCGAAATCGATCCCGCCATGGACCACCCGATGGCCGATCCCGGTGACCCTTGCTTGGCCGAACCGCTCGCTCAGGATCGCCAGCACGGCCGCCATGGCCTGCGCATGGTCGCCGATCGAGCGCTCATCGGCGTGGATGGCATTGCCTGCTCCGTCCTTGCAGGTCAGCCTGCTTGCGGTGCCGATGCCCTCGACCTGGCCGCTGCCCATGGCGGCGAGCCCGCGCGACTGGAAGAGAGCAAATTTGAGCGAGGATGAACCGGCATTGATGGTGAGAAGGCTGTCCGTCATCGACCAAGCTCCTCAGGCGCCGATCGCCGCCAGCAACTGGTCGCTGACCGCGGCGACCGGCAGCTCGCCATTGACGGTCCTGAGCTTGCCGAGCTTGCGATAATGCTCGATCACCGGCTCCGTCTCGGCGCGGTAGCTCGCCATGCGCTGCCTGAGCACTGCGGGGTCATCGTCGCTTCGCGGTTGCTCGCCCCGCTCCTTCGCCCCCCTGGCGCGTTTGAGAACCCGCTCGATCAGCGCCGCCTCATTCACCGCGATATGCAGCACGGCATCGAGCTCGAGGCCCTGCCTGGACAGGACTTCCTCCAGCATCCTCGCCTGCGCGACGGTCCGTGGAAAGCCGTCGAGGATGAAGCCGTGCGCGGCATCCTTGCGCTGGATGCGCTCGGCGATCATGTCGCTGACCACCGTGTCGGGAACGAGCGCCCCACGCTCGATGAGCGGCTTCGCCTGGCGGCCGAGCGGCGTTCCGGCCGCCACCGCCTCGCGCAGCAGATGTCCGGACGAAAGATGCGGCAGATGCAGCGCTTCGACCAGCCGCGCCGCCTGCGTGCCCTTGCCGGATCCCGGTGGACCGAGAAGAACCAGCCTCACTTGAAGCGGGAGAGCGCGTCGGCCCAACCGCGCTGCAGCTCGACCAAGGCCTTCTGGCTTGCCGTCTGCATGTCGGCCCAGGCCGCCTCATTGGCCGACTGGACTTTCTCCAGCAGCTTGCGCGCCTCCTCGGTCTGGCTCTCGAGCTGCGCCACCGCCGTTTTAAAATCGGCGCGGACCTTCTCACCCGCCTGGTCGGACTGCTGCTGAAAGTCCTTGAGCTGGGCCCGCCACACATCGGCCTGGGCGCGTAGCTGCTCGGTGAAGCTGTTCTTGATCATCGCCGGGTCTCCCTGTCGATCACTGGCCGAACGATTATGCCAGAATCCGGCCCACCTCGTCCCTTGCAGAATCAGGTGAACAGATCGGGCCGCCGCAGCCTCAGGGTTTGGACCAGCAGCAGGGTCTTGGCATCCGTGATCGCCGCCTGATCGGCCCGCCGTGCCAGCTCGGACAAGGAAAGCTCCTCGACCTCGATATCTTCGAGCTCATCCGCGCGCCCGCCGCCCGGGCCGGTGCGATCGGCCTCCACATAGGCGCTGAGATAAAGGGTGAATCGTTCGGTCGAGACCCCGGGCGAGGCCCAGCAGGTGACGACCTGCTCGAGCGCGCCGAGTCTGAGGCCCGCCTCCTCCTCCGCCTCCCGTCTAATCGATTCCGCGGCCGTTTCATCCGGCTCCAGCCGACCGGCGATCGCCTCGAGCGATGGCCCATGCTGACCGAGATAAAGCTGCGGCACCCGCTCCTGGCTGACCAGCAGCGCCACCCGCCGCTCGACATCATAGGGGAGCACGCAAGCCAATTCGCCGTGATCGAGCACTTCGCGCGTCAACCGATGCCCGTCCGGGCCTTCGACCTCGAGGGTGAGAAACCGCGTCCAACCGTCGAACAGCAGCGTGCTTTCCTTGATGCGCATCTTTGGCTTCCTCGCAATCGACGAACTTCACCCGGCCGGGCAATGCGCTCCGGTCGCAAGCCACGCTTTGGCGAGATCGCCGAACTGCTGCTGCGTACCAGGGGCGGGTTCGCGTCCCTTGCCGGGATGCCATCCCCAGCCGACCAGATGATCGCCTGCCATATGTTCGACGATCGCCTCGAGGCTCTTGCCACCATTGCGGGCCGGGTCCTTGAGCTGCTCGCAGATCGCCGCCAGCGATTTTCCGACCCAGGCCATGGCGAGCGGCGCCAGATGCCAGTTCGGGTCGCCTGGAATCGACTGGATGCCCGCCGACTGCCCCACCACCGTGACATTCGCCGGACCATGGCAGGTGCTGCACATCATCCCCGGCGCCCCCATATCGTCAGGCCCGCGGAACACCGGCGGCTCATGCGGAATCATCCTGAGCGTCTGCAGCGGCCGGTCATTGGCCGGATGGCAATTGAGGCACCGCGGATGCTGCAGCACCTTGCCGGCCTCCTCGAAGATGGCAATCGACCGCGCCTTCGGATCGGCGATGGGGTCGAAGGCCGAGACGGCCTTGAGCGAAGCTGCCGGTGAGCCGGCCGCGCCACTGCCATCCTGCGAGGCGACTCTGCCGGCCATGGCGGCACTCAAGGCGAGGACGCTGATCGCGACGGCAACGCCTGCCTTCTGGTGTGACCGCACCATCAGGGTCCCCCTAGGATGTGACGCCGGTGACGATCGGCGTGCGCCGGACCGGCTGTCCGGTCAGCCCGCGCCAGGCATTGGCCAGAGCCGGCCCGATCGGCGGCGTGCCGGGCTCGCCGACACCGGTCGGCGGCTCGCTCGATTGGACGATCGCCACTTCGACCTCCGGCATCTCGTTGATCCGCAGCGATCGGTAGTCGTGGAAATTCGATTGCACGATGCGTCCGCCCTCGCCGAGCGTGACCTCGTCGAACAGCACCGCACCGAGCCCGAATCCGATGCCGCCCTCCATCTGTGCCTTGATGATGTCGGGATTGACCGCAATGCCGCAATCGACCGCGCACCAAACGCGATGAACCCTCGGCGCGCTGCCCTCGCCGATCGACACCTCGGCGATCTCCGCGACATAGGTGTGGAAACTCTTATGCACCGCCACGCCGCGCTTGCGGCCGGCCGGCACCGCACCGCCCCAATCGGCCATTTCCGCCACCCTTTTGAGCACGCCGGTTTCGCGCGGTGCCTGCTCGAGCAGCTTGAGCCGGCCCTCGACGGGGTCTTTCCCCGCCTTCTCCAGAAGCTCGTCGATCAGGCTTTCGACGACAAAGGCCGTATGGGTGTGGCCGACCGACCGCCACCACAGGATCGGCACGCCGACCTCGGTGTTGTAGCTCTGGACCCGCAGATTCGGCACCGTGTAGGGCAGATCCGTCACGCCCTCGACCGAGGTCTCGTCGACCGTGCTTTTCTTCATGATCGACTGGCCGGCGATCTGGTGATCCCAGGCCGTGATGGTGCCGTCGCGGCTCAGCCCGGCCTTCACCTTATGAGCGAATATCGGGCGATAATAACCGCCGCGAATATCGTCTTCGCGCGTCCACAGATGCTTGACCGGCCGGGCCATCCCGGCGGCTTTGAAGGCCTCCGCCGCTTCCCGCATATAGGGTGAGCCGAACTGCGCCCGCCGCCCGAAGCTGCCGCCGGCAAGCTGCGTGTGCACCCGGACATGCTCGGGCACGACGCCGAGCACCTCGGACAGCGCCTTTCGATCCTGGCCCGGAAATTGCGCGCCCGTATAGCAATCGATCGAGCCATCATCCGCCTTTATGATGACGGCATCCAGCGGCTCCATCGGCGCATGCGCCAGAAACGGAAATTCGAACTCGGCCGCGAGCGCTGCCACGCCATCGGCGGCAAAGGCCTGATCGACATCGCCGCGCTCGGCGGCCTTCAGTCCCTTGGTGGCGAAGAGCTGGCGATAGCCGCCAAGGATTTCCGCGCTCGATCGCCGCTCCGCCTTGCTCAGGTCCCACTCCACATTCACCGCATCGCGACCCTTGAGCGCCGCGAAAGTGCTCTCGCCAAGGACGGCGACACCCTGCGGGATCTGCCTGATCGCAACCACGCCGGGAATTTTCAGCGCCGCGCTGTCGTCGAATGATTTCACCATCGCCCCGAAATGATCGGCATGGCGCACCACCGCCACCAGCATGTCCGCTGCCTCGACGTCGATCGTGTAGATCGCTTCGCCGCGTGATTTTGCGACCGTGTCGAGCCGCGGCCTGTTTTTGCCGATATGAACGAATTCCTCCCGCCGCTTGAGCTTCGGATTGGCTGGCGGCGGCATGGTGGCGGCTAACTCGGCCAGTGCCCCGAAGCCGCTTTCATGGCCGCTCGCAAGGTGCTTCACCCGGCCCATCTCGATGGTGATCTCGCCGGCGGGAACCTTCCATTCGCGGGCCGCCGCGGCGATCAGCATGGCGCGCGCCGTGGCACCGGCCTTGCGCATCTGCTCGAAGGAATTGGCAATCGCCGACGAGCCGCCCGTGCCCTGCACCCCGAAGATGAGATTGGCATAGATCTTGTCGTCGGCCGGAGCGGCGGCGGCGCGGATCTGGCTCCAATCGGCGTCGAGCTCCTCGGCAACGAGGGTCGCGAGCCCCGTATAGGGACCCTGCCCGAACTCGATATGCTTCGAGAGAACATGGACCGTATCGTCCGGGGCGATGCGGATGAAGGCGTTCATCACGGCGCGCCGCCCCTGGACATCGGCCGGCGAGCCCTTGAGCAGCGTCGCGGCAAACGCGTTCGGCGCGACGAACGAGACGCCGATGATCAGTCCCGCGCCGGCCAGGAAGCGGCGGCGGGAAAGATTGCCGAGATTGCTGATGCCATCATGCATCGCTTAGCCCTCCATCATCTGCGATGCGTCATGGATCGCCCGGCGGATCCGGTGATAGGTGGCGCAGCGGCAGATATTGCCGGCCATGGCGCGGTCGATGTCGTCATTGGTCGGCTTGGGATTGAGCTGCAGGAGCGCCACCGCCGACATGATCTGTCCCGATTGGCAGTAGCCGCATTGCGGAACGTCGATGGCGATCCAGGCGGCCTGGACTGCCGTCGCTTCCTTGCCGCTCAGCCCCTCGATCGTAACGATGTCGGACCCCTCCGCCATCGTCACCGGCGTGACGCAGGAACGGCGCGGCGCACCGTCCATATGGACGGTGCAGGCACCGCACTGGGCGACGCCGCACCCATATTTGGTGCCTGTGAGCTTTGCGAAATCGCGGATCACCCATAATAAGGGCGTATCGGGATCGCCATCGAATGTCTTGCCTTGACCGTTGAGCGTGAAGCTGATCACCGAATTTTCTCCTCGGCTCTGGAACTTTGCGGACCTATCGCGCCTCGTCGCTGACGTCCGCCTGGCGAGAAACATGCAGCACCATCGGCCGGGCTCGGATATCGTGAGCCGTTGCGCGTGCTCGGCGTGCAAATCATGGCAACGGCTCCCTCGCATCGATGGGCAATAGGGTAGCAAACCACCCTCATGAAAAATCGTTCCACCCGGCTCATTTTTCCGGTAGCAGCGCTGCCGCTGGCAATCGCTATCGGCATCGCGGCGCACGCCAGGAGCGCCCCGCTTCCCGAGCCGAAGCCCAAATCCGCCGCGTCTCAGGTCAAGCCCAAGCCGAAGCCCAAACCCGCCGCGTCTCAAGTCAAGCCCAAGTCCAAGCCCGCCGCGCCTCAGGCCAAGCCCAAGCCCGCTCCCCCGCAACCGGCCGCGCCGGAGCCGGTGACGCCCGCGGCGCCGCCGCAGGCCCCGGCCGCCAGCGCTCCCCCAGCCCCGCCGCCACCGCCCGATCCGGCCGAGCTCTACCAGAGCTGCCAGGCAGAGCTGCGCGCGATCGGGGTCGCGTTTGATGCCCTGGGTGACGTTAAGGAAGGGCGCTGCACGGTGGGAGGTGCCGTTGCCCTGCTCGCCATATCGCTGCCAAGCGGCAAGGTCGAACTCCCGGCACATCCCCGCCTGGCCTGCGCCTTCGGCTTGCGATTCGGCCGCTGGATTGCCGAGACGGCGGCGCCGATCATCGCCGCCCATGCCGGCGCCTCCCTCGCCGCCATCGCTACCGGCACCGGTTTCGTATGCCGCAACCGCAATGGCGACAACGCCGACAAGCTCAGCGAGCATGGCCGCGGCAATGCCATCGATGTCGTTGGCTTCGAATTGACGGATCACCGCCGGATCACTATCGGCGACGCCGCCCTCGCAGGACCGTTGGCGGTCGCCCTGAAGGGCCTTCGGACCAGCGCCTGCGGCTATTTCACCACCGTTCTCGGCCCCGGTTCGAACGAAGCGCACAAGGACCATCTCCACTTCGACCTGGGCCTTCATGGCAAATCCGACAATTACCGGATTTGCCAATAGCCGCGACTTTTCCGCCCCTGCGCTTTTCGCGATTTGTCGCTTATGTCGACCGGAACAGCGACTGCCAGGCAGCGGCAATCGCCTCGCGATTGTGGCGAATACGGTCGAACAGCACCGCAACGATGATGAAAGTGCCGACGAAGGTGCCTTGCCAGAACGGATTGATCCCGAGCAGCGTCAGGCTGTTGCGGATCATCTCGATCAGCACCGCCCCGACGACCGCGCCGAAGGCGGTGCCGGAGCCGCCCATGAGATTGGCGCCGCCGATCACCACCGCCGCGATGACGATCAGCTCCATCCCGGTGCCCATGCCGGTGGTGATCGTGCCGAGCCAGCCCACCTGCAGAATGCCGGCGATTCCCGCCATCAGGGCAGAGAGCATATAGACGCTGACCTTGACCCGCCGCACATTGACGCCGGTGAGTTCCGCCGCCTGCTCGTTGCCGCCGATGGCAAAGATATGCCGCCCCCATTTCGTCCAGCGAAAGGCAAAGCCGAAAATGAGCGCGAAGAGCAACAGGAACACCGCCGGATTGGGAACGGAGACGATGCCCGCGAGCCAGGTGAACAGCGCGCCGGCCGGCGTGTCGGGCCCCGACCACTCCGCCAGCCGCAGAAACCAGCCGCGCGTCGAGCCGCCGCCGAGCGCCACGAGCTTGGCGTGGTCGTGGCCGAAATTGTAGACCATCTGATTGCGCGACAGCACCATCGCCAGGCTGCGCGCCAGCGACATCATGCCGAGCGTGACCACGAATGGCGGCATCCCGACATAGGCGATAAGGATGCCGTTGGCGAGGCCGGTGGCGAGCGCCGCCGCCAGCCCCAGCGGTATCGCCAGCCATACCGGATATTCCCACGACATCATCATGCCGGTGACCATGCCCGACAGGCACAGCACCGATCCGACGGAGAGGTCGATCCCGCCGGTGATGATGACCGCCGTCATGCCGAGTGCGATGATGCCGACAAAGGCGCAGTTGCGCGCCACGTTGAACAGGTTCGAGGAAGTATCGAATGTCGTAGTTGCCACCGACAGATAGATGAACGCTGCAACCGCCGCGACAAACACCCAGAAAGTCTGCTGCGACACGAGATGACCGATCGGCCCATAGGTCTGGCCACCAATACTTTCCTCGAGAGAAACTGCCATTTTTATCGAACCTCGGTTCGCAGTCGGAGGATCTACGCTGTCTGTATTGCACCGGTGATCAGGCCAGTCACTTCTTCTGGCGATGAATCCGCAACTTGCTTGTCGGCAACCTTGCGGCCGCGGCGCAGCACGACGATCCGGTCGGCCACCGCGAACACGTCGGGCATGCGATGGCTGATCAGGATCACGCCGATGCCGGTGTCGCGCAGGCGCCGGATCAGGTTCAGGACCTCCGCAACCTGGCGCACGCTGATCGCCGCCGTCGGCTCGTCCATCAGGACGATCTTGGGATCGGACAGCCGGGTGCGGGCGATGGCCACCGCCTGGCGCTGGCCGCCCGACATCTGCCGCACTAGGTCGCGCGGCCGCGTCTCGGACCGCAGTTCCTTGAACAGCTCGCCCGAGCGCTTGTACATGGCCCCGTGATCGAGTAGCCGCAACGGCCCGATCCTTCTCCCGAGCTCCCGCCCGAGATAGACATTCGCCGCCGCCGTGAGATTGTCGCACAGCGCCAGATCCTGATAGACGATCTCGATTCCATGCTGCCGCGCCTCGATCGGGCGATGGAACTGCATGTCATGGCCGTTGATCCTGAGGCTGCCATGAGACGGGCGAAAATTACCGGCGATTATCTTGACCAGCGTCGACTTGCCCGCGCCATTATCGCCCATGAGGCCCACCACCTGCCCCTCATCGAGCGTCAAAGACACCTCGTTGAGCGCCTGAATCGCGCCGAAATTCTTCGAAATGTCGATCAATTGCAGAACGGACAAGGAGTGCCTTCCTGCTGCGGGCCCACCCTGGTTAGCTAGCCGCAGAATTCCGCCCGACGCAAGGTTGGCTACAGATTGACTCCTCGAAACGATCGATATTAGCTGACCGCCGAGGATTGTCGCCGCCGAATGAACGACAAACATGTCCCGGGGCGGCCGATCGCAGGGAGGACTTTCATGAAGAAATTGCTGATCATTCTTGCAGCTGCCGGGCTCGTCCTGTCCGCCGAGGCGGCGATGGCGCAGCAGAAGAAGACCCTTGCGGTGGTCGTCAAGGGCCTCGACAACCCGTTTTTCACCGTGCTCGGCAATGGCTGCAAGAAATGGAACGACGAGCACCCGGATTCGGAATATGAGTGCCTCTATACCGGCCCGGCACTGACCTCCGACGAGGCCGGCGAGGTCCAGCTCGTCGCCGACCTCATCGCCAAGGGCGTGGCGGGGATCGCCATCTCGCCCTCCAACGCCCCAGCCATGGCGTCGATGCTGAAGGAAAAGAAGCCCCAGATGCCGATCATGACGATCGATGCCGATCTTCAGCCCGAGGATCGCGGTCTGCGCAAGACCTATCTCGGCACCGAGAACTATCAGATGGGCGTGCTGATGGCCAAGCACCTGGCCGGCCTCAAGCCGAAGGGCGGCAAGGTGTGCCTGCAGCTCGGCAATGTCGCGGCGAACAACATCAATGAGCGCGCCGCCGGCTTTCGCGACACGATTTCCGGCCAGAAGGGGATCGAGCGCCTGACCGGCCAGGGTGGCTGGACCGAGGTCGATGGCTGCCCGCTCTACACCAACGACGACATCGCGACCGCCAATCAGCAGCTCGCCGACGTGACCGGCGCCCATCCCGACCTCGACGCCTTCATCCTGGTCGGCGGCTGGGCCCAGTTCGGTCCGGAAGCCTACTCGGCGACCACCACCGGGCTCGAGTTCCGGCTCAAGGCCAAGGAGTTCATCATCATCGCCGGCGACACGCTGCCGCCGCAGATGGATGCCTTGAAGGCCGGCCACAGCCATGCCCAGGTCGGCCAGCGTCCCTTCGAGATGGGCCATCGCGCTCCCGACGTGCTGATCCAGCTGATCAAGGGCGAGACCGTCAAGGACCCGCTCTATACCGGCCTCGACGAGTGCACGCAGCAGAACGCCGACAAGTGCCTGGCCAAATAGGCGTCGCCCGCCGGGGTGCTTTTTGGGGGCTCCGAGCGAGCCCCCTTTTCATTGCTCGGGCCCCGGTGCCTTCTGGTAGACGAGGGCGCCGCGGCCGCAATTCACCGTCAGCTGATCGCCATCCTTGACGATGGTGCATTTGTCGCCCTCGAGCGGGCATTCATTGCGGCCCCTTTGGGTGGCGAAATTGGTGATATCGGCGGTGCCGTCCGGATCCAGGCGCTTGAGGCGGAAGTCGAGCTTGCAGCTGGTCCAGTAACCAAGACAGAACTGGCTTTGCGGCGCCGGGCTGAAGCTGATGCCGCGGTTGCGACCCTCCATCCATTCGCCGGTGAGGCCGAAGCAGCGATCGATCGCGGCCGTGCTGTCGCCCGCCGAATCCATGCCGCCCGCACAGGCGGCGCACCAGAGCGCGAGCACCGCGGGAAGCATCCTCATGACTGACCTGGCGGGAATGCCGTTCACTGCCACATGCGCTCACCCGCCGCCTGGAACCATGTCCGGAGGCGCCGAAAATGCCAATGTATCAGGACCGAGCGCCCCGATCGAAACGACAAAGCTCATCGCTTCGGCAAAAGTAAGATCGGTCGGCGTCACCCTGTTCAGCGGAATGATCTCGAGCAGGCCGGTGATCGGCTGCGGTGACGTCGGAACATAGACGATGGCAAGCAGCTCCTGCGTATCCGGGTCGGTGACGACCTGGGTCAGGATGGCGATCACCTTCATGCCTGGCGGAAACTCGACGAGCACGATCTGCCGGCCATCGACCGGCGGCCCCTGCATCGCCCCGATCAGCTGTTTGGCCGAATGGTACACCTTGGCCACCACCGGCAGCTTGCCGAGCAGCCGCTCCATCGCCGCAAAGATCCGCCGCCCGACCACATAGGACATCATCAGCCCAAGGGCGTAGAGAACGCCGATGGTGAGCAGGATCGCCAGCGGCCATTGCACGAGCGGTTCGAGCAGCAGCAGCGAGTAGCCCTGCGCATCGGATCCGGCATAGCGGGTGAGCCACTGCACGGCCGGATTGCCGAGCCGGGCAAGATGCCCGAGCACGAAGTCGAACACCGCCCAGGTGATGAAGAGCGGCACGACCGTCAGCAGGCCGGTGACGAAATTTCTGCGGAAATGCGGCAGCATGGCCCGATCTTTGTCCTAGCTGCAGGAAGCTTCGCACGAGCCTTGAAAAGAGTGAAGGTTTCGCTGAAACGCCATTGACACGATTTGCCGGCTATGCGACTGAAATGGTTCTAGCGGGGGTGAATGAACATTCATTCACCAGGGGAAATGCAAGAGATCAAATCCAAAATCGGCGACGTATCCGTCGCCGACCGCCGGGCGCAGATTTTGGATGCGGCCGAGCGCAGTTTTTGCCGCAGCGGCTTTCACCGCGCGACGATGCAGGACGTCGCCGCCGAGGCCGGCATGAAGTTCCGGGCAATCTCTATCGCTATTTCCCCTCCAAGGATGCCCTGGTCGCCGGCCTCTGCGAACGCGACCGCCTCGGCCTGAGCCAGGAATTCACCGCGCTGGGCGCCGCCGGCGGCGATTTCCTCGCTGCCTTCCATGCCCTTGGCAAGAAGCACTTCGAAGACACCAATGCCGGCAAGGCCAGGCTTTGCCTCGAGATCTGGGCCGAAGCCACCCGCAATCCGGCCATTGCCGCGCTTCAGGCCGATTTCGACCGCACCCTCGAGGAGCAGCTTGCCGCGGCTTTTGAGCGCGCCAAGGCGGCCGGGCGCGTCAATCCCGCGGTCAACGCCAGGGCAGTCGCCTCGATCGTCGGCAAGCTCGGTGACGGGCTGTTCGTCCGCCGGGCGGTGGCAGCCGATTTCGATCCCGATCGCGAGGTCGGCGAGGTCTTCGCGGTGATCGAGGCGCTGCTCGAGGGGACGATCGTGTTTCCGGCGGCGGCCGACGGCCAGGAGCGACAGCAATGATGTGGAGCCGAATTACCGCCGTGCTGCTTGTCCTTGCCGCAGCCCTGTGGATCGGCTCCGGCCTGTTCGGGCATCACGCCGACGAGGCCGCATCCGCCAAGCCCGGCGGGGCCGCCGAGCCGCCGCCCCGCTTCAAGGTTGCCGTGCTGCCGGTGCGCCCGGAAATGCATGTGAAGACCGTCACCCTGTCGGGCCGCACCGAGGCCGACAACCGGGCCACCGCCGTGGCGCGCACCACCGGCTCGATCGTCAGCCTCAAGGTCCGCCGCGGCTCGCAGGTCAACCAGGGCGACGTCCTGGCCGTTCTCTCCGACGAGGCCCGCGAGGCGCAGGTCGCGGAAGCCGCCGCCATGGTCCGCAAGCGCCAGACCGATCTCGACTCCAAGCTCGTGCTGATCAAGCGCGGCATTATCGCCGCCAATGACAAGAATCAGCTTCTCGCCGATCTGTCCAAGGCTCATGCCGAGCTGGCTATGGCGGAGGCCGAGCGCGAGCACGGCACCGTTCGCGCCCCGATCGCCGGTCTCGTCAGCGCCGTGCCGGTGACCGCCGGCCAGGCGCTCCAGCCCAATGCCATGGTCGCGGAGGTCATCGCTCTCGATCCCATGCTGGCGGTGGTCGAGGTGGCCGAGCGGCAGCTTGGCGGCATCAGGGTCGGCGACCGCGCCCTTGTTCATCTCGCCAATGGCGCGGCTGCCGAGGGCACCGTTCGGTTCATTTCGCCGACCGCCAGCAAGCAGACCCGCACCTACCGGGTCGATGTCGAGCTTCCCAACCGCGCCGGCGAGATCCCCGATGGGGTCACCGCCGAGGTCGAGTTCAGGTTGAAACCCGTCACCGCCGCCCGCGTGCCGCGTTCGGCTCTGACCTTCACCGCCGAGGGCACGCTCGGCATCAGGACCGTCGATGACGGCGGCCTGGTGCGCTCGGTGGCCGTCACCATCATCGAGGATGCCCGCGAGGAGGTCTGGCTGTCCGGCCTGACCGGCAACGCCAATGTCATCGTCCAGGGCCAGGACTTCGTCAAGGATGGCCAGTCCGTGGACGCCGTCAGAACCGAAGCCGCTGCCGCAACGATGCCGAAGTCCTGAAGACATGCCGAACCCGGTCGACTACGCCATCAGCCACGCCCGCCTGACCCTTGCCACCCTGCTGTTCCTGCTGGTGGCCGGGTTCCTCGCCTATGTGTCGATCCCGAAGGAAGCCGAGCCGGACATCGCGGTCCCCATCATCTATGTCAATGTCACCCAGCGGGGCATCAGCCCGGAGGATGCCGAGCGCCTGATCCTGCGTCCGCTCGAGACCCAGCTCAAATCGGTGGCAAACGTCAAGGAGATGCGCTCGGCCGCTTTCGAAGGCGGCGGTTATGTGCTCCTCGAATTCGATGCCGGCTTCGACTCCGACGTCGCCATAGCCGATGTCCGGGCGAAGGTCGATGACGCCAAGAGCGATCTGCCGCGCGACGCCGATGAGCCGCAGGTCTCGGAGGTGAACCTGTCGCTGTTCCCGGTCCTGGTCGTGTCGCTTGGCGGCGATGTTCCGGAGCGCACCCTGCTGCAGCTCGCCCGCCAGGCCGAGACCGCTGTCGAGCAGATCCCGGGCGTCCTGTCCGCCGATCTGCGGGGCGCGCGCGACGAGGCCGTCGAGATCATCACCGAGCCGATGCTGCTCCACAGCTACGGTCTCGCCCTTGACAGCCTGGTCCAGGCCTTCGGCATGAGCAACAGCCTGGTCGCCGCCGGCGCCCTCGAAGGCCAATCGGGACGCTTTGCCGTCAAGGTCCCGGCCCTGATCGAGACCGCCGACGATATTCTCAACTATCCGGTTGCCGTCTCGGGCTCGGCCGCCGTCACGCTCGGCGACGTCGCCGAGGTTCGCCCGACCTTCAAGGACCCGACCTCGATCACCCGCATCAACGGCAAGCCGGCCATCACCATCGAGGTCTCGAAGCGCACCGGCGCCAACCTCATCGAGACGGTCGACGCCACCCGCAAGGTCATCGAGGACCTGAAGAAGACCTGGCCGAGCACCGTCGCGGTGACCTTCACCCAGGACAAGTCCAAAGACATCCGCATCATGCTGCACGAGCTGCAGAACAGCGTCATCACCGCAGTCCTGCTGGTCGTGGTGATCATGCTCATGGTGCTGGGCGGGCGCGCCTCCCTGTTCATCGGCATCGCCATCCCCGCGTCCTTTCTCGCCGGCATTCTCGGCCTTCACCTTGCCGGGCTCACCGTCAACATCGTGGTCCTGTTCTCCCTCATCCTCGCGGTCGGGATGCTGGTCGACGACGCGATCATCGTCTCGGAATTCGCCGAGCGCCGCATGGCCGAGGGGGTCGAGCCGCGACCGGCCTATGCGCTGGCGGCCAAGCGCATGGCCGGCCCGGTGATTGCCGCCACCGCCACCCGGATCGCCGCCTTCTCGCCGCTCCTGTTCTGGCCAGGGATCGTCGGCGAATTCATGAAATACATGCCCCTGACCCTCATCGCCACCTTGTCGGCCTCGCTCGTCGTTGCCCTGTTCTTCACCCCGACGCTCGGCGCCATGCTCGGCCGCGCCAGCCACGACCACGAGCCGGCGCGCGACAACAAGCGGCGCGATCGTGGGCTCTACATGCGCATCGTCAAGCTCGCCGTGATCCACCCGGTCATCGCGCTCAGCCTGACCTTGCTGCTGCTCGTCGCGGTGATCAAGGCCTATGGGCAATTCGGCCACGGGGTCGAGTTTTTCCCCAATATCGAGCCCGACTTCGGCCTCGTCCAGGTCAGGGCGCGCGGCAACCTGTCGATCCACGAGAAGGACAAGCTCGTTCATCTCGTCGAGCAGCGGCTGCTCCACATGAAGGAGATCGCGACCGTCTATGCCCGCTCGGGCGAAGGTCAGCGCGGTTCGAACCAGGTCACCGAGGACACCGTCGGCACCGTCCAGTTCGAGTTCGTCGACTGGAAGGAGCGGCGCCGTGCCAGCGTTATCATGGACGAGATCCGCGCCATGACCAAGGACATCCCGGGCGTGGTGATCGAGGTGACGAAGCCGGCCGGCGGACCCGCCACCGGCAAGCCGATCACCCTGCAGATCTCCGCCGCCGATCAGGAGCGCCTGTTCCCGGCGGCCCGCAAGGTGGCCGACATCGTCCGCGCCAATCCGCTGACCCGCGACGTCGATGACGGCCTGCCGCTCCCCGGCATCGACTGGAACCTCGAGGTGAACAAGGCCGAGGCCGCCAAGTTCGGCGCCAGCCCCCTCACCGTCGGCACCGCCGTCCAGCTCGTGACCAACGGCGTCAAGGTCTCGGAATACCGCCCGACCACCACCGACAAGTCGGTCGACATCCTGCTGCGCTTTCCGCCCGAGCGCCGCAGCCTCAATGAGCTCGACCAGCTCGTCCTCATGACCTCTTCCGGCAACGTGCCGATCGGCAACTTCGTGAAGCGCAGCCCGACCCCGAAGGTCGGCCTCATCAACCGGGTCGCCGGATCGCGGGTCGTCACCGTCACCGCCAATGTTGCCGAGGGTGCGCAGTCGGCAACCGTCCAGCAGGACATCATGGCTGGGCTCGCCAAGGCCGATCTCGGCCCGGGGATCTCCTATGTCATGAAGGGCGAGGACGAGGAGCGGGCCAAGGCCGGCGCCTTCCTGATGAAGGCTTTCGGTGCCGCCCTCTTCCTGATCTTCGCCATCCTGCTGGCGCAATTCAACAAATTCTCCAGCGTTCTGCTGGTGCTGTCTGCCGTCGTGCTGTCGACCATCGGCGTCCTGATCGGGCTGATGATCATGGGACAGGCCTTCGGGGTGGTGATGACCGGCATCGGCGTGATCGCCAACGCCGGGGTGATCGTCAACAACAACATCGTGCTGATCGACACCTATGATCGCCTGCGCAGCGAGGGTGTCGCGGCCTATGAAGCCATCCTGCAGACCTGCCGTGAACGGGCCCGCCCGGTCGTGCTGACCGCCGTCACCGCCATGCTCGGCGTGCTCGCCATCGCCTTCGGAATCAACCTCGATTTCGTCGAGCGCACCGTCATGATCGGCGCCCCGTCCACCCAATGGTGGGTCCACCTCTCCACCGCCATCGTCTTCGGCCTCGGCTTTGCCACCGGCCTGACGCTGGTGGTGACACCGGCCACGCTCATGCTGTTCGCCCGCATTTCCGCCTGGCGGCTGAGCCGTCGCAAGGCGCGCGCCGTCCGGCGCCGGCGGAACATGACAAAAGCGGTTCATCGGCCGGCGAAACTGCCCCCGCAGCTCATGCCCGAGCCCGCCGAGTAGCCGCCGGGCGGCACCCGGTCACATTCGCGAGAGCCGGTTGGACAGGCTCCGGCGGCATGAGATGCTGTCGGCCCGCATCGATCCAGAGGCTCCAATGACCAAGATACTGGTTCTCTACTATTCCTCTTACGGCCATATCGAGAAAATGGCCTATGCCGCCGCCGAGGGGGTGAAGTCGGCCAAGGCGGAAGCGGTGGTCAAGCGGGTGCCGGAGCTGGTGCCCGAGGACGCTGCCCGGAAATCCGGCTACAAGCTCGACCAGCCCGCCCCCATCGCGGTCATCGACGAGCTTTCCTCCTATGACGGCGTCATGTTCGGCACCGGCACCCGCTTCGGCAACATGACGGCCCAGATGAAGAACTTCCTCGACCAGGCCGGCGGCTTGTGGATGAGCGACGGTCTGGTGGGCAAGGTCGGATCGGTTTTCACCTCCTCGGCGACCCAGCATGGCGGCCAGGAGTCGACCATCCTGACCTTTCATCCGGTCCTGCTTCATCTCGGCTTCGTCATTGTCGGCCTCCCCTACTCTTTCAAAAGCCAGATGGGGGTCGGCGAGGTCATGGGAAATTCGCCTTATGGTGCCTCGACCATCGCTGGCGCCGATGGCAGCCGCCAGCCCTCCGAGGTCGAGCTCGAGGGCGTGCGCTACCAAGGCCGGCACGTCGCCGACATCGCCGCGAGGCTTCGCTCCGGACGGTCGTGAACGCCAGCTGAACGACCCGTTCAGCGACGGTTTTTCACCAGTGGCGCATGCTCCTACGCAGCCGCTAGGAGAACGACCATGACCACCAGGGATATTGAGAGAACCACGAGCCACGGTATCGAGGGCTTCCTTGCACACACCATGGAAGGCCTGGCACGGCGCTGGCGCTCCGCCATGAACAAGCGGGAGCTCCTCGACCTTGACGATCGCACGCTCGAGGATATCGGGCTGACGCGTGAGGATGTTCGCGTCGGACGCCGCCCGCCCCGCGCCTGATCGTTTCCGGGGCTTTCCGGTCCCGCCTTCCGGCCCCACGCTCCAGTTCTAGCCCCCGCGCTCTGGCCCCGGCGTTCTAGCCCTCTGTGCGTCCCGCCCGGATTTCCGCTAAGCTCGCCGGCAGTCCATGGAAAGGCGAGGGCGATGACCTACAGGAACAAGAACGGCGGCACCGTCAAGCTCCGCTCGCAATTGTGGTTCGACAACCCCGAAGACCCCGAAATGACCGCGCTCTATCTCGAGCGCTATTTGAATTGGGGTCTGACGCGCGAGGAACTGCAATCCGGGCGGCCGCTGATCGGCATCGCCCAGACCGGCTCGGACCTTGCGCCCTGCAACCGGCATCATCTCGTTCTGGCGCAAAGGGTGCGCGAAGGCATTCGCGAACAGGGCGGCATCGCCTTCGAGTTTCCCGTCCACCCCATTCAGGAAACCGGCAAGCGGCCGACCGCCGCCCTTGACCGCAATCTCGCCTATCTCGGCCTGGTCGAAACCCTGTTCGGCTATCCCCTCGACGGCGTCGTCCTCACCACCGGCTGCGACAAGACCACCCCGGCGCTGTTGATGGCCGCGGCCACCGTCAACATCCCGGCGATCGCCCTGTCCGTCGGACCGATGCTGAACGGCTGGTACAAGGGCCAGCGCACCGGCTCCGGCACCATCAAATGGCATGCCAAGAAGGAGCTCGCCGCCGGCAACATCAGCCAGCAGGAATATGTCGAGCTCGTCGCCTCCTCGGCGCCCTCCCCCGGCTTCTGCAACACCATGGGCACCGCCACCACCATGAACTCCCTGACCGAGGCGCTGGGCATGATGCTGCCCGGCTGTGCCGCCATTCCCGCCCCCCACAAGGAGCGTGGCGCCATCGCCTACCGCACCGGCCGGCGCATCGTCGAGATGGTGCTGCAGGAGATGCGCCCCGCCGACATCCTGACCCGCGGCGCCTTCGAGAACGCCATCGTCGTCAACTCGGCCATCGGCGGCTCGACCAATGCCCCGATCCATCTCAACGCCATTGCCCGCCATCTGGGGATCGAGCTCACCAATGCCGATTGGGAGAATTTGGGCTACGAAATTCCGCTGCTGGTCGACATGCAGCCGGCCGGTCGCTTCCTCGGCGAGGACTTCCACCGTGCTGGCGGCGTGCCGGCGGTCATCGCCGAGCTGATCGCGGCCGGCCGCCTCCCCCATCCCGACCAGATGACCGTGAACGGCAACACCCTCCGGCAGAATTGCGCCGAGCGGTTCAGCGGCGACCGTGAAGTGATCCGGCGGTTTGACGAGCCGATGGTCGATCGCGCCGGTTTCCTCAATCTCAAGGGCAATCTGTTCGATTCCGCGATCATGAAGACGAGCGTGATTTCACCGGATTTCCGCGACCGCTTCCTGTCAAATCCCGACCACCCCAATGTGCTCGAAGGGCGCGCCGTGGTGTTCGACGGTCGCGAGGACTATCACGCCCGGATCGACGATCCCTCCCTCGACATCGATGAGAACACGCTGCTGTTCATCCGCGGCGTCGGCCCGGTCGGCTACCCCGGCGGCGCCGAGGTGGTGAACATGGACCCGCCCAAGGCCCTCCTCAAACGCGGCATCCGCGCGCTCCCCTGCATCGGCGACGGCCGGCAGTCCGGCACCTCCGGCTCGCCCTCGATCCTCAACGCCGCCCCGGAGGCCGCCATCGGCGGCGGCCTGGCCCTGCTCGCCACCGGCGACCGCGTGCGCATCGACCTCGATCGGCGCGAGGCCAACATCATGATCTCCGAAGCCGAGCTCGAGAAACGCCGCACCGCGCTCCGCCAGAAGCTCGCCGATGGCGGCCTGGGCTACGTGCCTGCCAGTCAGACCCCCTGGCAGGAGATCCAGCGTTCCCTGGTCGACCAGTTCGACAAGGGCATGGTGCTGAAGCCGGCCGTGAAATACCGCGACGTTGCCCGGCGGGAGCTGCCCAGGGACAATCATTGACGCGACGGCACTCGTTCGGCGACGCCTGTTGCGACGACCGGAGCTGCCGCTCCCAGACCGCTACATCACGGCGCCGATCTGCCACGGCACGAATTCATTGTCGCCATAGCCGAGAAGCTCGGACCGGGTTCGCTCGCCGGACGCCACCGCGAGCACCAGCTCGAAGATCGCGCGGCCCTTGGCGGTGATCGACACGCCATCCAGCACATCGCCGCAATTGATGTCCATGTCGTCGGTCATCCGCTCATAGATCTGGCTGTTGGTCGCGAGCTTGATCGACGGGGTGGGCTTGCAGCCATAGGCCGAACCGCGACCGGTCGTGAAGCACAGCATATTGGCGCCGCCTGCCACCTGCCCGGTGGCAGACACCGGATCGAAGCCCGGCGTGTCCATGAACACCAGCCCCTTGGCGCGGATCGGTTCGGCATATTCATAGACCGCGGTCAGCGCCGTCGTGCCACCCTTTGCCACCGCCCCGAGCGATTTCTCGAGGATCGTGGTGAGACCGCCGGCCTTGTTCCCCGGCGAGGGATTGTTGTTCATCTCGCCGCCATTGCGGCGGGTGTAATCCTCCCACCAGGCGATGCGGGCCGCCAGCCGCCTTCCGACCTCGGGCGATACCGCCCGGTTGATCAGCAGGTGCTCGGCTCCGTAGATCTCGGGCGTCTCCGACAGGACGGCAGTCCCGCCATGCTCGACGAGGAGATCGGCGGCGGCGCCGAGCGCCGGATTGGCGGTGATCCCGGAATGGCCGTCCGAGCCGCCGCATTGCAGCGCCAGAACCAGCTCCGACGCCGGCAGCGGCACCCGGCGCGCCTGATCGGCGAGAGGCAGCATCTCCCGGATGCGGGCAACCCCCGCTTCGATGGTCTTCCGCGTCCCGCCGGTCTCCTGGATGGTCATGGTCTGGAATGCGTCGCCCTCGACAATTCCGTAGACCTCCTTCATGCGGGCGATCTGGAACACCTCGCAGCCGAGCCCGACCATCAGCACGGCGGCGAGATTGGGATTGGAGGCATAGCCCCATTGCGTCCGCTGCAGCACGGCGAAGCCGTCGCCCTTGTCGGCCATGCCGCAACCGGTGCCGTGCACGAAGGGGATGACCCCGTCTATATGAGGATAGTCGTCGAGAATGCCCGACCGGTTCACCGCTTCGGCCATGAACCGTGCCACCGATGCCGAGCAGTTCACGCTGGTCAGGATGCCGATATAATTGCGGGTGCCGCAGCGCCCGCTATCCCGCTTGAAGCCATGGAACACCGCCCGCTGCTCGAGCGGCAACGGCGCGTTTGCCTGCCGCTCGCCGCAGTCGCCGGCATCGCGGCGCAGCTCGGCCATTTCGAGATTGTGCTGGTGCACCCACTCTCCGGGCTCGATCCGCGCCGACGCACGGCCGATCACCTGCCCGAATTTGAGGACCGGCGCCCCCTTTTCGATGACCGCGCAAGCCACCTTGTGGCCGCGCGGGATGCGGCTGCCGGCGATGATCCCCTCGACCCGCGTTCCGGGCACCAGCGTATCGACCGCCACCACGACATTGTCGTTCGGATGCAGACGGATGGTGCGCGGCTCTTTTTCGATGACTGTCACGGGGTTAACCTGCAGGAAGCCCGGTATGATGGAACATTATCATGATTGCCATTGATGCTCATCAGCACTTTTGGTCGCCGGCCCGTGGTGACTATGGCTGGATGGAGGCGAGCGACGATCTTGCGCCGCTGCGCCGCGATTACCTGCCACACCATCTCGAGCCCCTGCTCCGGCGACTCCATATCGACCGCACCGTCCTGGTGCAAGCCGCGCCCACCATTGCCGAAACCGCTTTCCTTCTCGATCTTGCCGCCGACCATGCGCTCATCGCCGCGGTGGTCGGCTGGATCGATTTCGAAGACAGGAGCCACATCCGGCATCTCGAGCGCTTCCGCCGCCATCCGCAATTCGTCGGCGTCCGCCCGATGATCCAGGACATTCCCGATGTCGACTGGATGCTGTCGCCGGCCCTCGATTGGGCGTTCCAGGCTATCATTGCGCTCGATCTCACCTTCGACGCACTTGGATTTCCTGCTCACATGGAGAATTTCTGCCGCCTGTTCAACCGTCATCCCGCCATGAGGGTGGTCATCGACCATGGCCTCAAGCCGGCGATCCGGCGCCCCGAAACGGCGCCAGCCTGGCGGGCCGGCATCGTCCGGCTCGCATCGGAGACCACGGCCTGCTGCAAGCTGTCGGGGCTGTTGACCGAGGCCGGCCCGGGCTGGACCCTCGATGCGGTCAGGCCCTATGTCGAGCACCTGATCGCCTGCTTTGGGCCCCAGCGCCTGATGTGGGGTTCCGACTGGCCGGTGGTCGGGCTCGTCACCTCCTACGAGCAATGGCACGCCACGGCGCTGGCGCTGGTCGAGGGCACGGATGCCGCCGACCGGATCTTCGGCGGCACCGCTCGAGACTTCTACCGTTGCGGCGCGACCTAGCGCTTGAGCCTTTCGCGGCCGTAGAGCAGCAGCATGGCGATGATGACGACGCCATAGATGATCTGGCGGCCGGCCTCGGCCATCTGCATCACCGACAGGATCGACTGCAGCAAGCGTGATCAGGATGACGCCGGCGACCGTGCCGAGATAGGTGCCGCGCCCGCCGAGGATCGAGGTGCCGCCGAGCACCACCGCGGCGATGGCCGGCAGGAGATAGGCGATCGCCCATCGACTGCGCCGCCTTGCTGGCATAGCCGGCAAGCAGCACGCCGCCGAAGGCGCTGAGCCCGCCGGAGATCGCGAAGGTCGATCATGACGACGCGCTGGGTCGGCGACGCCGGAGAGATAGGCGGCGCGCTCGCGGTTGCCGATGGCGTAGATCGGCCCGCCCGAAGGTTGTGCGGGTGAGCAGGAAGACGGTCAGCGCCCCGATCACCGCCCACACCAGCACCGCATTGGGAACGCCCGGGATGATGAAGCCGGTTGCCAGGAAGCGCATCGCCGCCGAGGCCGAATCCTGCGGCGAGAAGCCGCCGGTGTAGACGACCATCAGCCCCTGGGCGACCGCATTGATGGCGAGCGTGATGATCATCGAGGGGATGCGCAGATAGGCGACGCCGATGCCGTTGACGAAGCCCGATCGCGACGCCGCAGCAGATGCCGAACGGAATCGCCAGCGCGTCGCCCGACCGGGCCGATAGGCCGCCGCGCGCGCACGACATCATGCCGCCGACCGTCACCACCCAGGGCACCGACAGGTCGATCTGGCCGAGCAGGATGACCAGCATCATGCCGGTGGCGATCACGCCGAGGAAGGACGCGACCTTGAGCTGCTGCAGCAGATATTCCGGCGACAGGAAGCTTCGCGAATAGAGGCTGCCGAGCAGCAGCAGCACGATGATGCAGCCGAAGGCGATCGCCACCGCCGGATCGAGCCGCCGCGTCAGGAACATCATCGGCCGGGTTGCCGGCTTGGCCTCGTTGGTCTCCATCGCCTCATCCGAACCAATCGAGCCGGTTGCGGACCTGCAGACAGCCGAAGCGCGCCGAGGCTGACCGCGAGCAGCAGCACCACGCCCTGGAACAGCGGCTGCCACAGCGGATCGAGATCGAAGACGAACAGCAGATCGCCGATGGTGCGGAAGGCGAGCGCGCCGAAGATCGCGCCGACCGCGCTGCCGCGCCGCCGAACAGCGACACGCCGCCCAGCACCACGGCGGCGATCGAATAGAGCGTGTAGGTGTTGCCGCTGGCGGCCGAGGCCTCGCCCGAATAGGTGAAGAAGGTGAGGAACAGCCCGCCGATCGCCGGCGAGCAGGCCGGCGAGCGCTGTAGGCCACGAACTTCGCGCCTTGCGGATCGGCACGCCGGACATGTAGGCCGCCACCTCCGACGAGCCGGCGGCATAGGCGGCGCGGCCGGTCAGCGAGCGGCGGAACGGCATCCAGACCACGAGGACGACCGCCGCCAGCACGACCAGGCTTGCCGGGACCCTGTCGAACAGCTTGCCGGTCAGCGCATCGGCGAGGTCCTCGTTGACCTCGCCGCCGGGAAGCGGCCGGAGCAGCAGCGCGATGCCGAAATAGATGGCGCCGGTCGCGATGGTCGTGACGATCGGCTGCAGCCGGCCGTAGATGACGATGAGCCCGTTGATCGCGCCGCAGGCGAGGCCGGCCGCGAGCACCGCGACGACGCCGAAGGCGGTCTCGAGCGGCGAGCCGACGACGAGCCATGAGGCGAGGCAGTTGGTCAGCATGAAGATCATGCCGACCGACAGATCGATGCCGGCGGTGAGCACCACCAGCGTCTGGGCCATGGCGACGAAGGCCAGGAGCACGCCCTTGTTGGACGCCGTCGTGACGACGTTGGCGGTGAAGCCTGCCGGGTGGTTGGTCGACATAGATCGACGAACATCACCACGAAGAGCGCCAGCGCCAGCAGCGTGCCGCGCTGCTCGGCGACAAGTAGCGCCAGTCCTTCACGATGCCACCGCCGGCGCTGGCGGACCGTTGTCGGCGCCGATCGATTGAGCGCGCTTGCCGACCAGCGCCCGCTCGGTGATCTCCTCGCCCGTCAAGTTCGCGGATCACCGCCGTCGTAGAGCACGAGCACCCGGTCGCAGCAGCCGATCAGCTCGTCATAGTCGGTCGAATAGAAGAGGATCGCGGCCCCGCTCGTCGGCGAGCTTGCGCAGCAGCTGGTAGATCTCCTGCTTGGTGCCGACGTCGATGCCGCGGGTCGGATCGTTGAGCAGGATGATGCGCGGGCTCGCGCATCAGCCATTTGGCGATCACCACCTTCTGCTGGTTGCCGCCCGACAGCGAGCCGACCGGCACGTCGATGCCGGCGGTGCCTGATGGCGAGCAGCGTGATCATCTCGTCGATCAGCCGGCGTTCTCGGCGGCGCGGTCGATCAACGCCGGCATTTGACAGCCGTGCGAGCGCGGCGAAGGAGAGATTGTCGCGCACCGACATCGGCAGCATCAGCCCCTCGGTCTTGCGGTCCTCCGGGATCAGCGCCATGCCGATCCGCGGTGCCTTGGCGATGCGCGGGCCCGGCGATGCGTCACCGCGTTGCCGTCGATCAGGAGCTCGCCCGTGACGCCGCGCAGCACGCCGAACAGCGCCAGCAGCAGCTCGCGCTGGCCCTGGCCGTCGAGGCCGCCGAGGCCGACCACCTCGCCCGCGTGCACGGTGAGCGAGATGTTCGTGCAGCCGATCGCTCCAGGTCAGGTTGCGCGACCTCGAGCACCGGCGCCCGGTCCGCCGCGACCGGCGGCGGCTTGGGCGGAAAGACGTGGCTGTATTCGCGGCCGATCATCATCTCGACGACCTCGTTGTCGGTCTTGCGTGCCGGCCTCGTAGGTCGCGACGTTGCGGCCGTTGCGGAACACCGTGCAGTCGTCGGCGAGCTCGGCGATCTCGTGCATGCGGTGCGAGATGTAGAGGAGCGCCAGGCCCTCCTGACGCAGCCGCTTCAGCACGGCGAACACCTTGCTGACGTCGCCGCGGTCAGCGCCGAGGTCGCCTCGTCGAGGATGAGGATGCGCGGGTTGCGGGCCAGCGCCTTGGCGATCTCGACCATCTGCCGGCGCGACAGCGGCAGGTCCTTGACCAGCGCCATCGGATGGATGTCGGCTGCCCCGGCGCGGGCGAGCGCCTCCTCCGCCAGGCGCCGCTGCGCGCCGCGGTCGATCAGGCCGAAGCGCCGCGGCGGGTCGCTGATGAAGATGTTGTCGGCGACCGTGAGGTCGGGAATCAGCGACAGTTCCTGGAAGATGCAGACGATGCCGGCTCGGCTGGCCGCGGCGGCGAGGCGAAGGTGACCTCGCGCCCCTCCAGCATCATGCGGCCTGCGTCGGCGGCGACCACGCCGGCCATGATCTTGATCAGTGTCGACTTGCCGGCGCCGTTCTCGCCGAGGATCGCGTGGATGCGTCCGCCCTCGACCGTCAGGTCGGCGTTCTCGAGGCGTGGACGCCGCCATAGCGCTTCGAGATCGCCTTCCATGCGGAAGAGCGGAGTGGCAAGCGCATCCATCGCCTTCTCGGATGAACGATGGCGACGACAGCGCTGAAGCGCTCTCGCCGCCGCTTCGACGGGATTACTGGTTGTCTTCGCTCTGGCCCATGATTTCCTGGGCCGTGAAGTTGATGCCGCAGGTCGGGAAGGAATTGCCGACGAAGAAATTGTCGGACTGGTCGGGATAGTAGTCCTGGCCTTCCTTGAAGTTCGGATCCTCGACGATGGCGAGCGGCAGCTTGACCGACTGCGGCACGACCTGGCCTTCGAGCGCGGCGATCGCCGTCTTGATGGCGACCGCGACCTGGGCCGGGCCGGTGCCGGCCGACGAGCATTTCAGGCCTTCGCCCGAATATTTGGCGCAGAACTTGCGGAAGCCGTTCTCGGTCTCGCCGCCGAACGGCACGAACGGATGCTTGGCATCGATCATCGCCTGCACGACGCCGGTGTCGCCGCCCTGCGCGGTGATGCCGTCGAACTTCTTGTGCACGGCGATGGCGTCGGCCGTCACCTTCTGCGCCGTCGGGTCATCCCACTTGCCGATCACCTCGACGACGTCCCACTTCTTGCCCGTGGCCTCGAGCGTCTCGTGAATGCCGTTGTGGCGGTCGGTGTCGACCGATGTTCCGGCGACGCCGCGCACCTCGAGGATCTTGCCGCCATTCGGCACGTTCTTGACCAGCCAGTTGGCCCACAGCACGCCGAGGCCCTTCTGGTCGACGTTGACGTTGATCGCGTCCTCCGTGTCGAGAATGTTGTCGAAGGCGACGAGCACGACGCCGGCATCCTTGGCGCGCTTGATCACCGGCGCGAAGGCCGTCGGGTTCTGGGCGTTGACGACGATCGCGTCATAGCCGGAATCGATGAAGTTGTTGATCGCCGAGATCTGCGCCGCCACATCCTCGCCGGTCGAGACGACCTTGAATTCCTTGAGCTTGGCCGCGACGTCGGGCTGGGCGGCATAGGCCTTGGCCGTCTTGATCATCTGGATGCGCCAGGTGTTGGCGATGTAGCCGTTGGCGAGCGCGATGCGGTATGGGCCCTGCTTGGCCGGGAACTTGAAGAACTTGGTGCTCTCCGACCAGGGAACGAAACATTTCGGATCGACGCTGGGTCCGGACACGAGTTCCGGTCCGGCGGCGACGGCGGTCGCCACCCCCGACAGCAGGCTGGCGACGAGCGTGGAAAGAAGCACCGCAAAACATTGCGGACGGCGCGCAATTGTCATCTCTGTCCTCCCTGCGACACATTTCGAGCCGCAAACCCGTTTTAAGGTTGTTTTCTCTTGCCTTGCTCGGTCGGGTTATCTTTGGCGACTTTGCCGGCAGCCGGTTTTGCGGCCCGACGCCGCACACTGTGCCCCACCGCGCGGCGAACGGCAAGCGAGGCCGGCGTGTCGCCTCCGCCACATGACGCGGGTGACGGAGACGACCTCGCCCGCTCTAAACTACATTCCTGCCAGGGCTCGCTCCCTGATCCTTGCCGGATCGAAGTCGCCGCGCTCGGTCTCGCGAAGAAGGCGCGCCGCAACGGCCTTCTTCAGCTCGCGGATCTCCTCGACGCTGTGCTTGGACCCGGCGCTGCCATGATGCGCCGCCCAGATTTCCTGGAACAGCGTGAACAAGCGCTTCAGCATTTCCGGATCACAGGTGGACAGCGCCGTCCGTTCTGCCATGCATCCCTCCCCGCGCTTATGAGGCCATTTCTGCAATCTGCGCGTCGGGTCAGTTTGCCATGGAGATCGAGTCGCGCTAACCGCTCAGTGGAAGTTATCCACCGTTTTTGAGATTGGCCCCTTGACGGCGGCTTGCATGGCTGTCGGCCGTCACGCAAAGCAGCTCGAACATCAAATTGGCCGCCGTCACCGCCGTGATACCGCTCGGGTCGAAGCACGGCGCCACTTCGCATATGTCGGCCCCGGCAATGTCGCGCCCCTGCAGCGAGCGCAGCATCACCTGGACGTCGCGCGGGCTGAGCCCGCCGATTTCCGGCACGCCGGTGCCGATGGCATAGGCCGGATCGAGCCCGTCTATGTCGATCGTGACGTATAGCGGCTGGTTGCCGGCCACCCTGGCGATGAGGTCGATGACGGCGCGCCGCCCCATCTCCTCATAGGCATCGAATGTCACGCAGGTGAATCCCTGCTCGAGCCCCCAGCCGATGTCGTCCCGCGAGAACCGGCTGCCGCGCAGGCCGATCTGAATCACCCGCTTCGGATCGATCAGCCCCTCCTCGACCCCGCGCCGGAAGGTCGTGGCATGGTTGACCTTGGTCCCGGCGAGCGTGTCGAGCGTATCGGCATGGGCATCGATCTGCACGATCCCCACCGGCCTCTGCCGTGCAATCGCCCTGAGGATGGGCAGCGGCACGGTATGATCGCCACCGATCGTGATCGGCCGCGCCCTTACCCCGTGGATCGCCGCGTAGAACTCTTCGATCATTCGCAGCGATCGTTCGAAATCGAGCGGATTGACCGGCGCGTCGCCGACATCGGCCACGTTGCAGATGTCGTATGGCGAGATGCCGCTGGTCGGATGCACCCGACGGATGAGCCGAGATGCCTCGCGCACCGCCGCCGGCCCCTGGCGGGCGCCGGCGCGATAATTGACGCCGATATCGAAAGGCACCCCGACGAGCGCAATGTCGAGATCCGGCGTGATGTCATGGCGCGCCGTGCGCATGAACGTGGCAATGCCGGCAAAGCGCGGCGTCACCGATGCATCGACTGGCTGGTACGAAGGATTTCCGCTCATTCAAGGTCGCCCGCTTCATTGGCTGCCCGAATTGCTGCCTGCAGGAGCACATTGCACCCCGCCTCGCAATCGAACTGGGTGGCGTTCTCGGACTCATTGTGGCTGATGCCGTTCTCGCATGGGATGAAGATCATGGCGGTTGGCACCTGGCGCGCCATGTGGAACGCGTCGTGGCCGGCACCCGACACGATGTCGCGATGGCTGAGGCCAAGCGCCTCTGCCGCATCGCGAACGAAGCCGACCAGCATCGGATTGAACGGGATGGGCGCGCTCTCGACCGAGAGATCGATTTCGCTGTCGAGCTTGTTCTCCTGCGCCACCGCCCCGACGACGGCGCGAAACGCCGAATCCATGCGCTGGAGCTCGACGCCGTTTTCATGCCTGAGATCGACCGTCATCGCGACCTTGCCGGGAATGACGTTGGGCGAAGCGGGATAGGGTGCGAGGCACCCGACGGTTCCGCGCCCGCCCTCATGCGCGCGGGCAATCTCGCGTATCGCCAGCGCCACTTCGGCTGCCCCCATCAGGGCATCGCGCCGCACGCTCATCGGCGTCGGGCCGGCATGCGCCTCGACGCCGGTGAGCGTCACCTTGTACCACATCAGCCCGATCCCGCCCGTCACCACGCCGATCGTCTTGCGCTCGAGCTCGAGGATCGGGCCCTGCTCGATATGCGCCTCGAAATAGCAATGGACGTCGTCGGGATCGAGCGCCCGCTCCCCCTTGTAGCCGATCGCCTCGAGGCGCTCCTTCATCGTCTCCCCCGCCGGCTCGCGCAGCTGATAGGCCGTTTCGAGCGGCAGCGCCCCGGTGAACACCTCCGACCCGACCATCGGGCGGAACACCGCCCCTTCCTCGTTGGTCCAGTTGACGATCTCGATCGCCCGCCGCGTCGTCACGCCGAGATCATCGAGGCTGCGCAGCGCCTCGAGCGCTGCCAGCACCCCGAAGGCGCCATCGAATTTGCCGCCCGTCGGCTGGCTGTCGAGATGGCTGCCGACCAGCACCGGCTTGAGCCCGCTTTGCGTGCCCGGGCGGCGGGCGAACATGTTGCCGCACGGATCGACCCGCACCGCATAGCCCTGTTTCTCGCACCAGCGGCGAAACAGGTTGCGCCCTTGCCGATCCTCCTCCGACAGCCCGATCCGCCGCACCCCGCCCTTGGGCGTGGCGCCGATCTCGGCCATCTCCATGAGCGACGACCACAGCCGACCGGCATTCACGCGCACATTGGTGGTCATCGACGGGGCCTCTTCGCTGAGCCGGACGGGAGCGGCGGACCTTAGCGTGAGAGCGGATCGCCGGACAAGTTGCGGAGCTTGGTCGTCCTGCAACCTTTGATTCACCACAATATCATTATTGCGATTACAGGTTGCGCCGGACAGGTTACTCATTCTTGCGACGACGGAGTTCGTCGGCACATCAAATCAGGGGACATTCAAATGAAGAAACTGGCTCGGCTGCTCAAGAATGAATTGGGGGTGACGGCGATCGAATACGGGCTGATTGCCTGCTTTATCGCTCTGGTGCTGGTGACGGTGCTGCCGGAACTGAGTACCGGCCTCTCCTCTGTCTTCACGAAGATCTCCACGGCGCTCAACGGCAAGACCTAAGCGCTGCCGCGCAAGACCTTGGTCTCGACCTTCTCTCCGCCCTGCCGGGGCGGGGAGAAGGCATTGCGCGCGCCTACTCGGCCGCGATTGCATGAAAGCGATTGGGCTCGACCCGGCGCAGGGTCAGATCGACGGCCCTTTCGAAAGCCTCGAGCGTGTCCTCGATACAGTTGTCGCGGGCATGCGCCTCGCACAGGAACCATGGCTCCCGCGAGTCCGGCTCGCACAGCACCCCGAGCTCGTGCAGCTCCCGCGCCAGCGCGTCGTAGAACCGGTAGTCCGACCGCTTCCAGGCCCGGTAGTCGGCCGGCGGCGAGGGTGCGAAGAACAGGCCGAACATCGCGGCATGGCCCGCAAAGGAATGGACGATCCCGTGCCCGTCGAGGATCGCGCCCATCCCCTCCATGAGCCGCTCGCCGCAGGCCGCGACCGTATCGAGCGCATCGGTCTCCTCGAGAATGCCGAGACAGGCCTCCGCCGCGGCGAGCGAGACCGAATGGGCGGTGTAGGTCCCGCCATGCGCCACCCCGCGCCCGAACCTGCGCATCACCTCCTCGTGCCCCGCCACCGCTGCTATCGGATAGCCATTCGCCATCGCCTTGGCGAAGGTGCAGAGATCGGCGGCGACGCCATAAAGCTCCTGGACGCCGCCGCGCGCCACCCTGAAGCCTGATTTGACCTCGTCGATGAACAGCAGCACCTCGTAGCGGCTGCACAGCGAGCGCGCCGCGGCCAGAAACGCCCGCGTTGCCGTGATGCCGCAACAATTGCCCATGATCGGCTCGATGAGCAGCGCCGCGATCGACCCATGATGACGCTTGAGCAGATCCTCGAGCCGCTGCGCATCGTTCATCGGCGTGAGATGGACAAGCTCGCCCGTCCGGCGCGGCACGCCCTGGCTGTAAGGCACGGTTGCCGGCTCGCTGTTCGAGCGGGGATCCCAATTGGCGAGGTCCTTGACCCACAGCGCACCGTCGAACAGCCCGTGATAGCTGCCCTCGATCAGCACATAGCTCTCCTTGCCGGTGACCGCCCGCGCCAGGCGAAGGCCCGCCATCACCGCTTCCGTGCCGGAATTGGAGAATCGCACCAGCTCGGCCGCCGGCACCATGGCGGCAATGCGCTCCGCCACCGCCAGTTCGCCCGGCGTCGACAAGGCGAACACCCCGCCCACCGCCATGCCGCGCTGCGCCGCCTCGTCGATGCGCGGATCGGCATAGCCGAGAATGGCCGGCCCATATCCCAGCCGGTAGTCGACATAGCCATTGCCGTCGATATCGAAGATGCGTCCGCCCTTGCCGCGTGCCACATAGATCGTGCGATCATCGCCCCAGTAACGAAAATTGGACGCCACACCGAGCGGCAACCGCGCTAAAGCCTTCTTGAAATGCGCCTGAGAACGGACCAGCGACCGTACCATCGACCACCTCGAAACATTTTGAATGAGCATTCAATCAGCAACTTTATAGGTCGATTTTGATTGAATGGTCAATCAGGATGAGCAAGTTTATGGTGAAGGGCCTGCCATGACCGACAACCTCGTTCCCCTCCCCTCCGGACCCCGCAAGGCCTCGAAGGAGGTTCGCCGTCAGCAATTGATCGAGGCGACGATCGATATCCTGGCCCGCCGCGGCTATGCCGCAACCACCCTGGCGGACGTCGCCAAGACCGCCGGGCTCTCCGGCGGGATTGTCAATTTCCACTTCGAAAGCAAGGAGAAGCTGCTGGTCGAGACCCTGCGGTCGCTCGCCGCGGAATACCGCACCAACTGGCGCAGCGCCCTCGCCATGGCCGGCAACAGCCCGGCCGAGCGGCTCGAGGCGATCCTGTCGGCCGACTTCAACGACGTGGTCTGCACCCCGCGCAAGCTTGCCGCCTGGTGCGCCTTCTGGGCCGAGGCCCAGAGCCGTCCCACCTATCTCGAGCATTGCAGCGCCAATGACGAGGAGTATCAGGAGACCATCGCCCGCATCGTCGGCGAGATCATCGCCGAGAGCCAGTATCCCTATGATGCTGCCCGCATCGCCCGCGGCCTCGAAGCGATGATGGAGGGCATCTGGCTCGACATGATGACCATGCAGTCGCCGATCACCCGCGAGGAAGGTGTGAAGACGGTGTTTGCAAGCCTCGCCGCCTTCTTCCCGCAGCATTTCACGGCGGAAGGCGCGAGAGTCCGCGCATGAGCAACGACGCCGCCGGCGATGGCGGCTCTTCCTACGCCCTGCCCGCCGCCGCCGTGCACTGGGCGAGGCGTGTCCGCGCCTTTGTCGAGCAGGAGCTTGTGCCCTATGAGGAGCATGCCGAGCTGCACCAGGGCCGGCTGCCGGACGGCGTCGCGCAGCACCATCAACGCCTTGCCCTGGAGCTCGGTCTCTCCCGCATCGACGTGCCGCGCCGGTTCGGCGGCCTCGCCCTTCCCATGCTCACCCAGGTCGCCATCGCCGAGGTGCTCGGAGGGGTGACCAACGCCCTCTCCTGGTGCTTCCCGGAAGCGCAGGCCTGGATGTTCGAAGCCTTCGACGCCGGCCAGATCGACCGCTACGCCTTGCCGATGATGCGCGGCGAGCGCCACGTTTGCTACGCGATCACCGAGGAAGAGGCCGGCTCCGATCCCTCCGAGATCGCCACCACCGCCACCTGCGATGGCGATCACTACCTTCTCTCCGGCGAGAAATGGCACGTTACGAGCTTCAATTTGTCCGATACCGTCATTGTCCAGGCGCGGCTTGGCAACGGCCCCAATGCCGGCGCGCACAGCCTTTTCTTTTGCCCGACCGATGCGCCGGGCCTGCGCGTCGTCCGCTCGCCCGCCTATGCCCACACCTACAACCACCATCACCCGGTGATTGCATTCGACCGGGTACGCGTGCCGCTCGCCGACCGCATCGGCGCCGAAGGCGATGGCATGCAATTCACCAAGGCGTGGTTCCGCCGCGAGCGCCTGATGATCGCCGCCCGCTGCTGTGGTGCTGCCCAACGGCTCATCGAGTCGGGTCTGGATTTCGCCGCCAGCCGGATCGTGTCGGGTCGCCCCATCGCCGACTACCAGCTGATCCAGGCCATGCTTGCCGACAGTGCCGCCGAGCTGCATGCCGCCCGCCTCGTCACCCGCGAGGCAGCGGCCGCCCATGACCGCGGCCTTGACGTCAAGACACTTCACGCCCGCTGCTCGCTTGCCAAGCTGACTGCCAGCGAGATGGCCTGGCGCGTCGCGGACCGGATCGTCCAAGTCTTTGGCGGCCGCGGCTACATGCGGGAAAATGTCGCC
Organism: uncultured Alphaproteobacteria bacterium; assembly: GCA_963744915.1. GTDB lineage: Bacteria > Pseudomonadota > Alphaproteobacteria > Rhizobiales > Aestuariivirgaceae > DATAFF01. The sequence continues at coordinate 56,509 of CAVUUY010000010.1, read as the reverse complement.
GAGCGCTATCTGCGCGAGCTCAGGGTGGACCGGATCTGGGAAGGCACCAGCGAGATTCAGCGCCTGATCATCGCCCGGGCCCTCCTCAGGCGCGGCCTCGCCAGCGTCATCGGCTGACGGGCAGGCGCAAAACTCGTCGTTGAACAAGCCTGAAAAAGCTCTCACACTTGAATTAATGACAAATGCGCGAAGAGAGGTGCGTATGAGTGTTCTTGACCGGCGCGCGGCGCTGAAAGCCGGCGGAGCCGCCTTGGCCACCCCCTTCCTGGCCAGGACCGCATGGGCAGAAGAGGTGGTCCATGTCTATAACTGGACAGATTACATAGGCGAGACCACGCTCGACGACTTCCGCAAGGCCACCGGGATCAAGGCGGTCTACGACACCTACGACTCCACCGAATCCGCCGAGGCCAAGCTGCTCGCCGGCAAGACCGGTTACGACGTGATCCTGCATTCCGGCACGACTCTGCAGCGTTTCGTCGAGGCCGGCGTCTTCCAGAAGCTCGACAAGTCGAAGCTGCCCAATTGGAAGAACCTCGATCCCGGGATCCTGAAGATCATCCAGGGCTGGGATCCGGACAATCAATATGGCGCACCCTATATGTGGGGCACTGTCGGCCTCACCTACAATCTCGACATGGTCAAGCAGCGCCTGGGCGACAAGGCGCCGCTTTCCTCGCTCGACATCCTGATGAAGCCGGAATACGCCGCCAAGCTAGCCGACTGCGGCATCAGCGTTCTCGAGAGCCCGAGCGACGTCATCCCGATGGTGCTCAAATATCTCGGCAAGGACCCCGACACCACCAACCCGGCCGACTTCGAGGCCGTGGTCGAGGCGTTCAAGCCGATCCGCCAGTACATCAAGACGTTCGATGCCTCGAACTATCTCAACGCCATCCCCAACAAGGAGCTCTGCGTCATCAACGACTGGTCGGGCGATTATGCCACCGCCAGGAACCGCGCCAAGGAAGCGGGGGTGGAGCTCAACCTCGCCTATTACGTGCCCGACACCGGCGCCCCCGCCTGGTTCGACCTGTGGACCATTCCGAAGGACGCGCCGAACGTCGATAACGCTCATAAATTCATCAATTACCTCCTTGATCCTGAAGTCATCGCCAAATGCACCAATTTCACCAACTACGCCCACGCCAACATTCCGGGCCTCAAATACACCGACAAGGCGGTGCTCGATGATCCAGCCGTGTTCCCGACACCCGAGATCAAGGCCAAGCTGTGGACCCCCAAGAGCTTGTCGACCAAGCTGGAGAGAGCCCGAACCCGGGCCTGGAGCAAGATCAAGACCGGGTGACATCCGATGGCCGAGGGCACGCCGCAGCACTTCCTCAGCATCGAGCGCGTGACCAAGCAGTTCGGCGGCTTCACGGCGGTCGACGACATCACCCTCGCCATCGAGCGGGGCGAATTGTTTGCCCTGCTCGGCGGTTCCGGCTGCGGCAAGACCACGCTCCTGCGCATGCTGGCCGGCTTCGAGCAGCCGACCGCCGGCCGCATTCTCATCGACGGCGAGAACATGGCCGGGGTGCCGCCCTATGAGCGCCCCGTCAACATGATGTTCCAGTCCTATGCGCTGTTTCCGCATATGACGGTGGAGCAGAATATCGGCTACGGCCTGAAGCACGAGCCGATGACCGCCGCCCAGCGCCGGGCCCGCGTCGTCGAGATGCTCGATCTCGTGCAGCTCGAAGGCTATGGTGGGCGCAAGCCCCATCAGCTGTCGGGCGGCCAGCGGCAGCGCGTGGCGCTGGCCCGCGCCCTCGCCAAGCAGCCGAAGATCCTGCTGCTCGACGAGCCCTTGGGCGCCCTCGACAAGAAACTGCGCGAGGCGACCCAGTTCGAGCTGATGAACATCCAGCATAAGCTCGGCATCACCTTCGTCGTCGTCACCCACGACCAGGAGGAGGCGATGATCCTCGCCTCCCGCATTGCCGTGATGGACCGCGGCAAGATCCGCCAGATCGGCACGCCGACCAATGTCTACGAGTTTCCCCGTTCCCGCTTCGTCGCCGACTTCATCGGCTCGATCAATCAGTTTGCCGGCAGCATCGAGGATATCGAGCAGGACCTCGCCGTGATCGCCACGCCCGAGACCGGCGGGCGCATCGTCGCCCAATCCGTCGACGGCCTCGCCAGGGGCGCGACGGTCGCCGTGGCGGTGCGGCCGGAGAAGATCCGGATCGAGAGGCTGCGGCCGGCCACCAGCGTCAATGCCTTTCGCGGCCGGGTCCTCGACCTCGGCTATTTCGGCAAGGATTCGCTCTACCGCGTCCAGCTCGACTCAGGCGCGATCCTCCGGGTCAACCGGGTCAACGACCGGCGCGCCGGCGAGAGCGAGCGAGTCGCCTGGGAAGATGAGGTCTGGCTGTCCTTCGAGCCGCATTCGGCGATCGTGCTGACGGAGTAGGTGATGGCGGGGATCGCGGCGTCCGACAGCGTTGCCACGACTGGGCTCCCTGCGGAAGTGCCGACCGGCCGCGGCTTCCGCCAATGGCTCGACCGCAAGGCGTGGCGCGACACCATCATCGTCATTCCCTTCATCTGGCTTCTGCTGTTCTTTCTCCTGCCCTTTTTCATCATCTTCGTGATCTCTCTCGGCGAGGCGACGATCGCCCAGCCGCCGGTCCAGTTCAATGCCGAATGGCCATATGTCAGCTTCGACAATTATTGGCTGATCGCCTCGGACTCGATCTATGTCGCCGGCTATCTCAATTCGCTTCTCTATGCCACCATCTCGACTTTCATCTGCCTCCTGATCGGCTACCCGATGGCGCTCGCGATCGCCCGGGCGCGTGGACCCCGGCGCAACCTCCTGCTCCTTCTGGTCATCCTGCCCTTCTGGACCTCGTTCCTGCTGCGCGTCTATGCCTGGATGGGCCTCCTCGCCAACAACAGCTGGTTCAACCAGGGCCTTACCGCGATCTACAACCACACCATCAATTTTGGTCCCCCGCTCCATGCCATCCCGATGATGAACACCGATTTCGCGGTCATCCTCGGCATCACCTACAGCTACTTGCCGTTCATGGTGCTGCCCCTCTACGCTACCCTCGAACGCCTCGACCTCACTCTCAACGAGGCCGCCATGGATCTCGGCTCGCGGCCTTTCGAGGTGTTCAAGGATATCACCCTGCCCTTGTCGATCCCGGGGATCATCGCCGGCTCGATGCTGGTCTTCATTCCGGCGACCGGAGAGCTCGTCATCCCCTCGCTGATGGGACGGGCCGACAGCCCGATGATCGGGCGGGTCATCAATGACGAATTCGGCCTCAACCGCGACTGGCCGGTGGCATCGACCATCGCCGTGGCGCTGCTATTGATGCTCGTCGTTCCGATCATGATCTATAATCGCTACCAGTCGCGCGCCGACGTTGCCTGAGGAGCGATGAGGTGAGGCAGCGCTCCATATTCCTCTTGACCTGCCTGCTCTTCGGCTACGCTTTCTTCTACATCCCCATCCTCTCGATGATCTTCTTCTCCTTCAACAAGTCGCGGCTCGCGACCGTCTGGGGCGGTTTCTCGACCGAATGGTACGGGCGCCTGTTCGCCAATGACCAGGTCATCGCGGCAGCACTGCTGTCGCTCCGGATCGCCTTGATCAGCGCCACCCTGGCGACGCTGCTCGGCACCATGGCCGGCATGGCGCTCGCCCGTTTTCGCCGTTTCGGCGGCCGCACCCTGTTCTCGGGCCTCGTGTCGGCGCCGCTCATCATGCCCGAGGTCATTACCGGGCTGTCGATGCTCCTGCTCTTCGTCTATATGGAGCAGCTGATCGGCTGGCCGAATGGCCGTGGCGTGACCACCGTCACCATCGCCCACACCACCTTCTCCCTGTCCTATGTCGCCGTCGTCGTGCGCTCGCGGCTCATTGCCATGGACCAGTCGCTCGAGGAGGCGGCAATGGATCTCGGCTCGAAGCCGGCCCAGGTGCTGTTCGACATCACCCTGCCGCTGATCGCCCCGGCGATGGTTTCCGGCTGGCTGCTTGCCTTTACCCTGTCGCTCGACGACGTCGTCATCACCAATTTCACCAACGGCCCCGGCACCACGACGCTGCCGATCTACATCTGGGGCAAGATCAAGCTCGGCGTCACGCCCGACATCAACGCCCTCGGCACGCTGATCGTGGCCGTGGTGGCAATCGGCGTCCTGATTGCCGGAATCCTCATGGTCCGGGCGGAACGCCGTCGGGAACAAGATATCCAGCAGGCCATTGCTGCCAATAAATGACCGGGGAGTGCTGGCGTCGCACCGGTTGGAAACTATATACGGTCTGAAATCGGCAGTTGACGGTAGACCTAGGGAGGAACGGATGGCAGCCAGGGTGGCGATCAACGGATTTGGGCGGATCGGGCGCAACATTCTTCGCGCCATCGTTGAGAGCGGTCGCAACGACATCGATATCGTGTCCCTGAACGACCTCGGACCGGCCGAGACCAATGCCCATCTCCTGCGTTTCGACTCCGTCCATGGCCGCTTTCCCGCCGAGGTCAGGGTCGATGGCGACGCCCTGGTGGTGGATGGCCGCAAGATCCGCGTCACGGCGATCCGCAACCCCGCCGAGCTGCCCCATCGCGAGCTCGGCATCGACATCGCGCTCGAATGCACCGGGCTCTTCACCACCCGCGACAAGGCCGCGGCCCACCTCGAGGCCGGTGCCCGTCGTGTTCTCGTCTCGGCGCCCGCTGACGGTGCCGACCTGACCGTCGTCTATGGCGTCAACCAGGACAAGCTCGAGCCCTCCCACAAGGTGGTGTCCAATGCGTCCTGCACCACCAATTGCCTCGCGCCGGTCGCCAAGATCATCCATGACGCCGTCGGCATCGACAAAGGCTTCATGACCACCATCCACGCCTATACCGGCGACCAGCCGACGCTCGACACCATGCACAAGGACCTCTACCGGGCCCGCGCCGCGGCTCTGTCGATGATCCCGACCTCGACCGGCGCCGCCAAGGCGGTGGGGCTGGTCCTGCCCGAGCTCAAGGGCAAGCTCGACGGCGTTTCCATCCGGGTGCCGACGCCCAATGTCTCGGTCATCGACCTAAAGGTCGCCACCCGGCGGGCGACCACGGTTGCGGAGATCAATGACGCCATGCGCAAGGCGGCCGCCGGCGCCTTCCGGGGCATCGTCACCACCACCGACCAGCCCAATGTCTCGGTCGACTTCAACCACGATCCGCATTCGGCGACCTTCGCCATCGATCAGACCAAGGTCATGGACGGCAATTTCGTGCGGGTTCTCGCCTGGTATGACAATGAATGGGGCTTTTCGAACCGCATGTGCGACACCGCCGCCGCCATGGCCAAGCTGGGCTGACCCGGCATGGCCCGTCCGATCCTGATTGCGCCGTCGATCCTCTCGGCCGATCTGAGCCATCTGGCCGATGAGGTGTGCGCCATCGATGCCGCCGGTGGCGACTTCATCCATGTCGACGTCATGGACGGGCATTTCGTGCCGAACATCACTTTCGGCCCGGTCATCGTCGAAGCCATCCGCCCCCTCACCAGGAAGGTCATCGACGTCCATCTGATGATCGCGCCGGCCGACCCCTATATCGAGGCCTTCGCCCGCGCCGGCTCGGACATCATCACCGTTCATGCCGAAGCCGGCCCCCATCTCGATCGCTCCCTGCGGATGGTCCGCTCGTTCGGCAAGCGCGCCGGCGTGTCGCTCAATCCCTCGACCCCCGTAAGCATGCTCGATTATCTGCTCGATCAGATCGATCTCGTTCTCGTCATGTCGGTCAATCCCGGCTTTGGCGGCCAAGCCTTCATCCCCGCCATGGTCGCCAAGATCGCCCGCGTCCGCGCGATGATCGCCGACCGCGATATCCACCTCGAGGTCGATGGCGGCCTCTCGCCCGCCACCGCCGGCAAGGTTGCCGCCAGCGGCGCCGATGTCCTGGTCGCCGGCTCGGCCATCTTCAAAGGCGGCGCCGCTGCCTATGCCGCCAACATCGAAGCCCTGCGCCGGGCGGCGATCGAGGGCGCCGCCGGGAAGTCGTGAGTCGTTGGACCGAGCACCGTCCAATCACTACTCACGATCTCACTACTCACCTATCTGGCGATGAAGATCGCCTCCTGCACCAGCGAGCGGATGGCGTCGAACGCCGCCGCCAGGTCCGCGCCGGTCGTCGCATCGAAGAAGAGCTTGTCCGGGTCCGAGGCGCAGTCGCGGAGCCTGGCAACCGTCGGCTCATCGTCAAGATCGAGGGCGACAATGGCAACCGTTACGCCTGCCGCCTTGGCATTGCGGCACAGTTGTTCGAGGTTGCGTTCGCCATCCTCCGGCGTCTCGCTGCCGCCGGCCCCGAAAGCCTCCACGGTCTGCTTCCCGTCGGTGAGCAGGACCAGCACCTTCATCGTGTCCTTGTCGCTCCCCGGCACGCCCTCGCTGAACGGCGCGTTGGACGACAGCACATGCCAGCCGAATTCGAAGCCGAGCGCGATATGGGTCCACATATAGGGTCGCATCGCCTGGATCTGCCGCTTGACCGCCGCATGGTCGCTCGACAGCGGCCGCACCACCAGGCCGTTCTGGACATAGGGCAGGCAGCTCCAATCGTAGTACTTCGGATGGAAGTGCTGGCCCCATTTGCTGTCGTCATTGTCCGGGTCCGGGGTCGCGACCGTGGTGTTGTAGGGATATTTGCGATCCTCGGTGCAGCCCGTCCATGTCGTTCCCGCTTTCCGACCCACCACCATCGAACCGGGCAGGCTCACCCACACATGTTGCGAGAACGGCACCAGGGCGAATTTCACATGCCTCGCCCCCTCGCCGGTGGTGAGATCATCGACCATCCTTGCCGCGGCATCGCGCATGGTCAGATATTTGAGGCGGCCGCCGGTGGCCGGCGCCTCCCTCATCGAATCGGAATAGTCGAGCGCCAGCGCGATCTCGGCATTCTTCTGCTGCGGGATCCGGATCTCGACTTTGACCCCGACATCCATCTTGTCAATGCCGGCGAGCTTCATGAAGCTGGTGGGGAGCGGCGCCGTGGCGGTAGCCTGCACCGTCCCGTTCGCCACCATGATCCGCGGCACCGCCTCGACGCCGAATCGGCTCTTGAAATTGGCCGCGAAGGCGGTCTCGCCCAGCTTGATCCGCTGGGCGTCGGTCAGGTTCCGCGATGCCGCGGCGGCAAGCGCCCCGGCATCCAGCGCCGACTGCATCTGCGTCTTGAGATCGAGCGCCCGGCCGTAGTCCAGCGCCACCCCGGCCGCCAGGATGAATGGCACCGCCGACACCCCGAACAGCAGCGCCACCGCCGCCCGCTCGTTCCTGCCGAATCCCCGCAACCGGGTTGAAAGCCTACCCATGTCCAGACCCCTTCCTTGGCGAGCGCCGTCCCGATCCGGGACAGGCCGCAAACGCTTCGAAAGCGGTTTTGCAACCTTGAGGCCACGCGCTGGCCGGAAAGAATGATCGTGGGTTGCTTCAGAATGGGCGGCGGGCCCGCATGGCGGCGATGAGCGTGCCCTCGTCGAGATAGTCGAGCTCGCCTCCGACCGGGACGCCATGGGCGAGGCGCGACACGGCAATCCCCTGCTCCTTCAGCCGGTCGGTGATGTAATGCGCCGTCGCCTGCCCCTCGACGGTGGCATTGACAGCCAGCACCACCTCCTTGACCGCGCCGCCTGCCGCCCGCTCGACCAGCTTGTCGATCGCCAGGTCCTCCGGGCGCACCCCGTCAATGGCCGACAGCCTGCCGCCCAGCACGTGATAGAGCCCGTTCATGGCGCCCGATCGTTCGAGCGCCCACAGGTCGCCGACCTCCTCGACGACGCAGAGCATGGTCCGGTCGCGGCGGGGATCGGCGCACAGGGTGCATGGCGACACCGTGTCGACATTGCCGCATTCCTGGCACACCTCGACCTTGCGATACGCCTCCGCCAGCGCGTCCGCCAGCGGCGCCAGGAGCTTCTCGCGGTTCTTGATGAGAAACAGCGCGGCGCGCCGGGCCGACCGCGGCCCGAGTCCCGGCAGGCGGGCCAGCAGCTGGATCACCCGATCGATTTCCGGCCCGGTGGTGCGTCGGCTCATGCGTCAGAACGGCAGCTTGAACCCCGGCGGGAGCCCCAGGCCGCCGGTGACCGACTGCATCTCGCGGCCCACCGATTCCTCCATCCTGGTCCGCGCTTCGGCATGGGCGGCCACCAGCAGGTCCTCGAGGATCTCCTTCTCGCTTGCCACCAGCAGGCTCGGATCGATCGCGACGCTGCGCAGCACGCCCTTGCCGTTCAGCTGCACCACCACCAGCCCGCCGCCGGCCCTGCCCTCGACCGTCATCGCTTCGAGCTTGGCCTGCACCTCCTGCATCTTGGCCTGCATCTGCTGGACCTGCTTCATCATCTCGCCGATGTTCTTCATCGCTCTCCCCGTCTCAGTCCGCCAGCGGACCGGGCTCTTCCACCATCTCGCCGCCCGTCTCCGCCGCCGCGGCTGTCTCCTTGACCTCGAGGATCTCGGCATCCGGGAAGCGGGCCAGCACCTGCTGAACTGCCGGGTCCTGCCGCGCCATCCTGAGAAGCCCTTCGCGCCGGTCATGCGCCTGCTGGGCGAGCGGCTTGGTACCGCCGGAAGACGCCACCAGCACCATCCAGCGACGCCCCGTCCAGGCTTCCAGAGCCTGCGACAAGGCACCCGGCAGCCCGGTCGGCGCGCCGGGCTCGAGCGCCAGCTCGACCACGCCCGGCTCGACCCGAATGGGTCGGGCATGACGCTCGAGATCCAATTTGAGCTTGATGTCGCGACGGCTCACCGCCGCCGCAATGATGTCGGCGAAATTGGCGATCGCTACGGCTTCGACCATTGTGGCCGCGCTCGTCGCCGCCGCTTGCTCATTGCGCGGCGGCGGCGCCGGTGCTTCCGGCATCGGCGGCCGCGGTCGCGGCGGCGCCGCCGGCATCTCGGCGCCCACCGGTGAACCATCGGCCAGCCGCCGCACCAGATCGGCCGGCGCCGGGAGCATCGAAGCATAAGCAAGCCTGATCAGAACCATTTCCGCCGCCATGAGCGGGTCGGGGGCGGTTTCCACCTCCTCCAGCCCCTTGAGGATCATTTGCCACGCCCGGGTCAGCGCCGGCATGGCGAGCTTCTCCGCGAAATCACGGCCGCGCTGGATCTCCGCCTCGCTCAGCGCCTGATCGCTGCCGCCATCCGGGACGATCTTGAAGCGGGTGACCAGATGGACGAATTCCGCCAGATCGGTCAGCAGCGCCGCGGCGTCCGCGCCATGCGCATGCTGATTCTCCACGAGCTTGATGGCGCCCGCCATGTCGCCCCGCATCACGGCCTCGAAGAGGTCCACCACCTGCTCGCGATCGGTCAGGCCGAGCATTTCGCTGACCGCGCGGGCGCTGACGGCGCCGCCGCCAAAGGAGATGACCTGGTCGAGCAGCGACAAACCATCGCGCACCGATCCCTCTGCCGCCCGGGCGATGAGCCGCAGCGCCTCGGGTTCGGCCGCGATGCCCTCGCTCGCCGCCACCTTGCCGAGATGCTCGACCAGCCGCTCGGCTCCGAGGCGGCGCAGATCGAAGCGCTGGCAGCGCGACAGCACGGTCACCGGAACCTTGCGGATTTCGGTCGTCGCGAACACGAATTTGATGTGCGGCGGCGGCTCTTCCAGCGTCTTCAGCAGCGCATTGAACGCCGGCTTCGACAGCATGTGCACTTCATCGATGATATAGACCTTGTAGCGGGCGCTGACCGGCGCATACCGCACCTGCTCGATGATCTCGCGAATGTCGTCGATGCCGGTGCGCGACGCCGCATCCATCTCGATGACGTCCGGGTGGCGCGATTCGAGAATGGCTTCGCAATGATCGCCCAGCGCCGGCATGTCGAGGCTCGGCTCCCCCGCACCCTCGACCGAATAATTGAGGGCGCGCGCGATCAGCCGGGCGGTTGTCGTTTTTCCGACACCCCGCACGCCCGTCAGCATATAGGCCTGGGCGATCCGGCCTGTCTGGAACGCGTTGGCCAGGGTCGTGACCATGGCGTCCTGACCGATGAGATCGGCGAAGGTCTTCGGCCGGTACTTTCGAGCGAGGACGCGATAGCCGACTGCCTCGAGAGGAGTCAATTCGCTCACTCCTGATCGGCAAGCGTTCGTTGAGGCGGGAGGCTGGACGGGCAACCCGAGCCGTGCTCGTTAGGGCTGCTTCCTTCCGGACCTGACCCGGTTGGCGAGCGGCACGTCCGCCGCCAACCTCCCGCGCCCTATATCGGCCAGAGACGAGCAAGATGCAAGGGCCGCCGGAACCGCCTATGATAGCCTCGATCCCTTGAAGCCTGCCGGTTGATCCGCGGGTCCCCCCATTCAGGAACCGACTTGACCTCATGACCGAAATCCTTGATGCCCGAAGCCAGCCGCTCAGGCCGAAAATCGCCCGCGGCGGGCAGCGACCGCCGGGCTTGTCGCAGGTGTTGCGGGCGCTCGCCGACCGCAACGACCCGCAGGTGTCGCTGCGGGAGATCATGACGGCGCTCTCCGACCGCAGCTTCGGCGCCTTGTTCATCCTGATCGCCGCCCCCAATCTGATCCCGCTGCCGCCCGGATCATCCTTCATCTTCTCCGTCCCCATCATCTTCATCGCCGTCCAGCTGATCTGGGGCCGCACCTTCCCCTGGCTGCCCGCAACCATCCTCGATCGTCAGTTCGGCAGGAGCATCCTGCGCAGCCTGGCCGACCGCCTCGGACCGGCGCTGTCCCGCCTTGAAGCGCTGCTCAAGCCGCGCCTCACCATTCTCGATCCGCGCCTGGTCGACCGCATCGTCGGGCTCATGGCCCTGATCGCCGCCATCATCCTGTTCCTGCCGATCCCGCTCGCCAATTTCGCACCTGCTCTCGCCATTGTCCTGCTCGGACTTGGCTTGATCGAGCGCGACGGCATCGTCTTGCTGGTCGGCGTGCTGCTGATCCTCGCCAGCATTGCCATCGTTGTTGCCGTCGGCGGTGCCGCGGCGGCCGCCGGCATGGCCCTGTGGGGCTATTTCGGCCCATGAGGCAGGCGAGCTTCCTAAGCGCCATCCACGACCGCATAGCGCGCCACCGCGGCGACCCGGCATGGCTCGCCAGCGCCCGCGCCGATCCCGGCAACCGCCTCATTCTCTTCATCGAAGAGCGCCCGCTGCTCCGCCTGGCCGAGACGAGCCCAGCCGAGCTTTTCACGATCAGCGTCAACGACCATCCGGGCGACCTCGTCCTGCTCGGCCGCGACGACCGCGACCGGCTGCTGTTCGCCGCCGACATTGACCCCGACAATGCCCTTGCCGGCACGAGCGCGCCGGTCGACCTCCGCAGCGTCGCGCTGCAGGGCCTGCTGACCGAGCCCGAGCTCGCGCAGCTGGCGCAGGCAAGAGCCCTGCTGACCTGGCATGCGCGAAACGGCTTCTGCGCCAATTGCGGCGGCCGCACCACGCTTGCCGATGCCGGCTATCGCCGCCACTGCCCTTCCTGTCAGGCCAATCACTTCCCCCGCACCGATCCCGTCGCTATCATCGTGGTGCGCCACGCCGGCCGCCTTTTGCTCGGCCGCCAACCGACCTTTCAGCCCGGCGTGTATTCGGCCCTCGCCGGCTTCATCGAGCCCGGCGAGACCATCGAGGATGCGGCCCGCCGCGAGGTCCTCGAGGAGGCGGGGATCCGCGTCGGCGCCGTGCGCTATCTGGCGAGCCAGCCCTGGCCGTTCCCGTCAAGCCTGATGATCGGGCTGATCGGCGATGGCCTGACCTGCGACATCGCGATCGATTCGACCGAGCTTGAGGATGCGCGCTGGTTCGATGCCGCCGAGATCGCCGCCATGCTGGAGCGCCGTCACCCCGACGGGCTCACCGTCCCCCACCCCTTCGCCATCGCCCACCATCTCGTGCTGGCCGCGCTGGCTCAGCCGCCCATCGCCTCGAGCGACGTCGCGATCTCGGCCCGATAGGGGCTCGCGCGATAGATCCCGAGAATGCGCAGCGAGTTCGTGAAGAACGCCAGCTCCTCGAGCGCCAGCCGGACCGAACGGTCGGCCGGATGGCCCTCGATGTCGGCATAGAACTGGGTCGCCGAGAACTGGCCTTCGAGCTGATAGGATTCGAGCTTGGTCATGTTCACGCCATTGGTGGCGAAGCCGCCCATCGCCTTGTAGAGCGCCGCCGGCACGTTGCGCACCCGGAACACGAAGGTGGTGATGACCGGCCGCTCCTCCGGCTCCGCATCCTCCGGCTCGGCCGAAAGGACGAGGAATCGAGTGGTGTTGTGCTCCTCGTCTTCGATATTCGACCGGCGGATCTCGAGCCCGTAGATCTGGGCTGCGAGCGTCGTGGCGATCACCGCCCGGTGGCGGTCGCCGCTCTCCGCCAATTCCCGCGCCGCGCCCGCCGTGTCGGCGGCGACGATGGTGCGCAGCCCGAGCTCGGCAATCACGTTGCGGCATTGCCCGAGCGCATGCACATGGCTCGCCACCGTCTCGAGTTCGTCGAGCCGCGAGCCGGGCACCCCGAGCAGCTGATGATGGACCCTGAGGAAGTGCTCGCCGACGATATGGAGATGCGATGCCGGCATCAAATGGTGGATGTCGGCGACCCGCCCGGCAATCGAGTTTTCGATCGGGATCATCGCGAGATGCGCCGCCCCGGTCGACACGGCCGCAAACGCGTCCTCGAACGTGCGGCACGGCAGCGGTTGGTGATCGGGAAACGCCTGCTCGCAGGCGATGTGCGAATTGGCCCCCGGCTCCCCCTGAAAAGCGATCTTCAATGGTTGCGACACGCGACAGTCAGCCTCGCTCGAAGCGCCGGCCGGTCACGGCGCGGCAAAATGGACCCGCGACCTTATAAATATTGCAGCACCGTCCAGAAAGAACTAGTTTCTGCCGCGACTTGCGGGCGCGACCTCCGCGAGAATGCAGTGGGCTGCCTTCTTCTTTCCAGGGTTGGTGAATGTTCGGATTTGACAGCTTCGAGCTGAACAAGATCGCCGGCGCTGTGCTCGCCACCCTGCTCCTGACCTTCGGTCTGTCGCAGCTCGCTGACGTCATCTACCAACCCCAGCGCCCGGAAAAGCCGGCCTTCTCCGTCGCCGTGACCAACGAGCCCGCGGCACCGGCGGCGGGTGCCGCGGCCGCCGGCGCCCCGGCCAAGCCCATTGCCGAGCTCCTCAAGACGGCGAAGGCCGAGAAGGGCCAGGCCGTCGCCAAGGCCTGTGCTGCTTGCCACGACGAGACCAGCGCCAGCACCAACAAGGTCGGTCCGGGTCTGTGGAACGTGGTCGATCGGCCGATTGCTTCCCATCCCGGTTATGCCTATTCCGACGCCATGAAAGCGAAATCCGCCGACAAATGGACCTACGACCATCTCAACGGCTTTCTCGCCAACCCGAAGGGATATTTGCCTGGCACCAAGATGACCTTCGCCGGCGTCCCCCGCGACGACCAGCGGGCCGATCTCATCGCCTATCTTCGAACCCTCTCCGACAATCCTCCGCCTCTGCCGGCCTCGCAGTGAGGTGGAGGCTCGCGGGTTACGAAGAATTCACCCCCCGTCTGTTGCGGCGCTGTTTCCATTTCTGATATCGCCGCCTAGGTTCCTCGAATCTCAGGAGGAAGGCCCGATCATGCGACTGGACCGGCGTACCGCGCTCAAGCTTCTCGCAGCGCTTGCACCTGCTGCCTCGGGGCTGCGGCAGGCCCGGACGGTTCTCGCCGCCACCCCCGAACTCCAGTGGCGCCATGGCCTGTCGCTGTTCGGCAACCTCAAATATCCCGTCGACTTCAAGCACTTCGACTATGTCAATCCACAGGCCCCGAAGGGCGGTCGGGTACGGATCGGCGCTGCCAACTCCTTCGATTCGCTCAATCCCTATACCTACAAGGGCGATGCCGCGGGGCTCGTCTCGCTCACCAACGACACGCTGATGACCAGCGCCTTCGACGAGCCGAGCACCGAATACGGCCTCGTCGCCGAAGCCGTCCAGCATCCCGCGGACTTCGCCTTCGTCACCTACCGCCTGCGCCAGGCTGCCCGCTTTCACGACGGCACGCCCATGACGCCGGAGGACGTCGTGTGGTCGATGGAGTCGCTGCGCGGGTCCCATCCCTTCTATGCCGCCTATTACAAGAACATCCGCAAGGCCGAGCAGAGCGGTGACCGCGAGGTGCGCTTCGAGTTCACCGAATCGGGCAATCGCGAGCTGCCGCAGATCGTTGGCCAGTTGCCGGTTCTGGCGAAGCATTGGTGGACCGGCAAGGACCCGAATGGCCGCCAGCGCGACGTCAACGCCACCACGCTCGAGCCGCCGCTCGGCTCCGGGCCCTATCGCATCGCCAATGTCCGCCCCGGGGCGTCGATCACGCTCACCCGTGTCGCCGATTATTGGGCCAAGGACCTCCCCGTCAATATCGGCGCCAGCAATGTCGATGAGATCACCGCCATCTATTTCGCCGACGAGACGGTGATGCTCGAGGCCTTCAAGGGCGACGCCTACGACTTCCGCAACGAGAACAGCGCCAAGAATTGGGCCACCGGCTATGACGTCCCGGCCGTGCGCCGCGGCGCCATCAAGCGCGAGCAGGTGACGCTCAAGAACCCCGAGGGCATGCAGTGCTTCTGCCTCAATTTGCGTCGCGCCAAATTCGCCGATCCGCGCGTCCGCCTCGCCTTCAACCATGCCTTCGATTTCGAATGGGCCGACGCGAACCTGTTCTATGGCCAGTATGTCCGCACCGCCAGCTACTTCGCCAATTCCGAGCTCGCGCAGTCCGGCCTGCCCAGCACCGGCGAGCTGGCGATCCTCGAGCCGCTGCGCTCCGAGCTCCCGCCCGAGGCGTTCACCACGCCCTACGCCAACCCGGTCAATGCCAACGCCCAGCAGCGCCGCCAGAACCTGCTCAAGGCCCGCAACCTCTTGGCCGAGGCCGGCTGGAAGGTGGCCGCCGATCACATTCTGCGCAACGCGGCCGGCGAGCCCATGCAGGTCGAGTTCCTGCTCGTCTCGCCGACTTTCGAGCGCATCGTGCTTCCCTATGTCGAGCAGCTGAAGCTGCTTGGCGTGCGCTCCGGCGTGCGCACCATCGACAGCGCCCAATATGAGCGCCGCATGCAGAGCTTCGACTTCGACATCGCCGTCGTGTCGTGGCCCGAGTCGCTGTCGCCGGGCAACGAGCAGCGCAATTTCTGGAGCTCGGAGGCCGCCGGCCGCCAGGGCAGTCAGAACTATGCCGGCATCAAGAACCCCGTCGTCGACAAGCTCGTCGACCGCATCATCTTTGCCAAGAGCCGCCAGGAGCTCGTCGATGCCTGCCGGGCGCTCGACCGGGTCTTGCTGTGGAACCAGTATGTCGTGCCGATGTGGCATCTTCCTTATGAGCGGCTGGCATTCTGGGACCGCTTCGGCCGCCCCGATCCCTTGCCGCCCTATGCCGTGGCATTTCCGACCATCTGGTGGTGGGACGCAGCCAAGGCCGCAGCAATCGGGGGAAAGACGTGAGACGCCTGGCTTTTGCCGCCGCCGCACTGGCGACATTGATGCTCGGCTCGGGCGCGGGGCTCGCCCAGCCGAGACATGGCTGGTCGATTTTCGGCGAGCTTAAATATCCATCCGGCTTCGACCATTTCGACTATGTCAATCCGGACGCGCCGAGAGGCGGCCGCATCGCCACCATCGGCACCTCGAGCGTC
The DNA here is from genome assembly GCA_963744915.1 of uncultured Alphaproteobacteria bacterium. Taxonomy (GTDB): domain Bacteria; phylum Pseudomonadota; class Alphaproteobacteria; order Rhizobiales; family Aestuariivirgaceae; genus DATAFF01. The sequence goes on along the minus strand of CAVUUY010000010.1, from coordinate 40,821 downwards.
AACACCTTTGACAGCCTCAATGGCTACATCCTGCGCGGCGACCCCGCCCAGCGTCTCGATCTCCTGTTCGATTCGCTGATGGTCCGCGCCACCGACGAGCCCGATGCCATGTACGGCCTCGTCGCCTCGACGATCGATGTCGCCGACGACAAGAGCTACGCCATCTTCGCGCTGCGGCCCGAGGCACGCTTTGCCGACGGCACGCCGCTCGCCGCCGACGACGTGGTCGAGACTTTCCGGCTGCTCAAGGAGCACGGCCATGAGAACATCCGCACCTCGATCCGCGACGTCAGCAGCTGCGAGGCCCTCGACAAGCACACCGTCAAATATACCCTGACCGGGAGCAACCGGCGCGATTTGCCGGGCATCATCGGCGCCCTGCCGATATTCTCCAAGGCCTATTACCAGACCCATGATTTCACCAAGTCGACCCTTGAGCCCCCCTTGGGCTCGGGTCCCTACAAGGTCGGGCTGCTGCGCCAGGGCGACTACATCACCTATGTCAAGCGCGACGACTATTGGGCCAAGGATCTCAACGTCAACCGCGGCATCTACAATTTCGCCGAGATTCGCCTCGAATATTTCCGCGATCGCACCGCCGAGCTCGAGGCGTTGAAGGCGGGCGCTCTCGACCTGCGCGAGGAGTTCAGCGCCAAATCATGGTCGACCGAGTACAATCTCAAGGCCGTTTCCGACGGCCGTCTCAAGACCGCGACGCTGCCCGACGAGACCGCCACCGGCGCCCAGGGCTTTTTCCTCAACATGCGCCGCCCCACCTTCGCCGACCCGCGGGTGCGTGAGGCTCTCGGCCTCGCCTTCGATTTCGAATGGTCGAACAAGAACCTGTTCTACGGCCTCTACAAGCGCACCGCGAGCATCTTCGAGAATTCCGATCTCAAGGCCGAAGGCTCGCCGACACCTGCCGAGCTTGCCTTGCTCGAGCCCCTTCGCGGCCAGATCCCCGATGAGGCCTTCGGTCCCGTCGTGTCGCCGCCGGTCAGTGACGGCTCGGGCCTCGACCGCAAACTGCTGATGAAGGCGAGCCGCCTCCTCGACCAGGCCGGCTGGAAGCTCGACGGCTCCTTGCGCCGCGACGACAGGGGCCAGCCGCTCAAGGTCGAGTTCCTGCTCGATGACCCGAGCTTCGAACGCATCGTCGGCCCAAATGTCCAGAGCCTGCGGCGCATCGGCGTCGATGCCTCGATCCGCATCGTCGATGACGCGCAGTACCAGCAGCGGCTGAAGGACTTCGACTTCGACACCCTCACCCAGCGTTTCGGCCTCGGCCAGACGCCCGGCACCGAGCTTCGCGCCTTCTTTGGCTCGGCTGCCGCATCGGCCCATGGCAGCTACAACCTTGCCGGCGTGAAGTCGCCGGCCGTCGACACGCTGATCGACAAGGTCACCCAGGCCAAGTCGCGCGACGAGCTCAAGGTCGCCGCCCATGCGCTCGATCGGGTGCTGCGGGCCATGCGCTTCTGGGTGCCGCATTGGCACAAGGCCAGCCACAACATTGCCTATTGGGACGTGTTCGGCAGGCCGGCGATCAAGCCGAAATATGACCGGGGGATTATCGAGACATGGTGGATCGACCCTGCCAAGGCGGCTAGTCTGAAGCGGGGACCCTGACGTCAACTCTACCGAGACGGAATGGCGACCTATATACTGAGGCGACTGCTGCTGATAGCCCCGACCCTGTTCGGGATGCTGCTCCTGTCCTTCATGCTGATCCAGTTTACGCCGGGCGGCCCGGTCGAGCGGGTGCTGGCACAGCTTCAGGGCACCGATGTAGGCGCCACCGCCCGCATTGGCGGCTCGAGTTCCGGCGAGGCCGGCGGCGCCAATGCCGCGGCCGCTGGCCAGGGCGATGCCGGCATGGCTGGCAAATACCGCGGCGCCCAGGGGCTCGATCCGGAATTCATCAAGAAGCTCGAGAAGCAGTTCGGTTTCGACAAGCCGGCCTATGTCCGCTTCTTCATGATGCTGCGCGATTATCTCACCTTCAATTTCGGCCAGAGCTATTTCCGCGACGTCTCGGTGCTCCATCTCATCATCGAGAAGATGCCGGTGTCGATCTCGCTCGGCCTCTGGCTGACCCTGATCTCCTATCTGATCTCCGTTCCGCTCGGTATCGCCAAGGCGGTGCGCGACGGCTCGACCTTCGATGTGTGGACCTCGGCGGTGATCATCGGCGGCTATGCCATTCCGGGCTTCATCCTCGCAATTCTGTTGATCGTGCTGTTTGCCGGCGGCTCCTATTGGAGCATCTTTCCGCTGCGCGGCCTGACATCGGACAATTTCGACGAGCTGTCGCTTATGGGCAAGATGGCCGATTATGCCTGGCACCTGGTGCTGCCGCTGATCGCGCTCGGCATCGGCTCCTTCGCCACCATGACGCTCCTCACCAAGAATTCCTTCCTCGACGAGATCCGCAAGCAATATGTCATGACGGCGCGCGCCAAGGGTCTTAGCGAAAACCAGGTGCTCTACCGTCACGTCTTCCGCAACGCCATGCTCATCGTGATCGCGGGCTTCCCCGGCGCCTTTGTCGGGGCCTTCTTTTCGGGCTCCCTCCTGATCGAGACCATCTTCTCGCTCGACGGTCTCGGCCTCCTCGGCTGGCGCGCCGCGATCGACCGCGACTATCCGGTGCTCTTCGCCACCCTCTATATTTTCGGGCTCTTCGGCCTGCTGACCAACCTCCTCAGCGATATCATCTATACGCTCATCGATCCCCGCATCGATTTCGAGACCCGGGAGGTCTGATCGGGCAATGCGGGCAATCACCACCGAGCAGCGCCGCGGCAAATGGCTGACCGGCATCAACCTTCGACGCTGGCAGCTGTTTCGTGCCAACCGGCGGGGCTTCTGGTCGTTCTGGATCTTCCTCATCCTCTTCGTGGCGAGCCTCTTTGCCGAGTTCCTCGCCAATGACCGGCCGATCATCGCCTATTACAAGGGCGAATGGCTGTTGCCGGTCTTCGTCGACTATCCGGAAGAGAAATTCGGCGGCTTTTATGCCGTCACCGATTTCCGCGATGCCATGATCCAGCAGGAGATCGAGAGCAATGGCTGGATGGTGTGGCCGCCCATCCGCTACAGCTATCGCACCGTCAATACCGACCTGCCCTCGCCCGCCCCCTCGCCGCCTGCCTTCAGCCTGACCCGCGCCGAAGCCTGTGCCAAATATCCGAACGGCGTCAGCGACCCGAACTGCGTCCTCGGCAACATGAACTGGCTCGGCACCGACGATCAGGGCCGCGACGTCATTGCCCGCCTCATCTATGGTTTTCGCATTTCGGTGCTGTTCGGCCTTACCCTCACCATCGCGTCCTCGATCATCGGCGTCATTGCCGGTGCCGTGCAGGGTTATTTCGGTGGTTGGATCGACCTCGTCTTCCAGCGGGTGATCGAGGTCTGGACCTCCGTCCCGACCCTCTATCTGCTGATGATCCTCGCCGCCTTCATCGCCCCCAATTTCTGGATATTGCTCGCCATCATGCTGCTGTTCTCCTGGACCTCGCTCGTCGGCGTCGTCCGGGCCGAGTTTCTGCGCGGCCGCAATTTCGAATATGTGCGGGCGGCACGCGCCCTCGGCCTGTCCAATGCCAAGATCATGTTCAAGCACATCCTGCCCAACGCCATGGTGGCGACCCTGACCTTCATGCCGTTCATCGCCTCGGCCTCGATCGTCACCCTCACCTCGCTCGACTTCCTCGGCTTCGGCTTGCCGCCGGGCTCGCCCTCGCTCGGCGAGCTGATGGCGCAGGCCAAGAGCAATTTGCGCGCTCCCTGGCTCGGCATCACCAGCTTCGTCGTCGTATCGCTGATGCTGTCGCTGCTCGTCTTTGTCGGCGAGGCGGTGCGCGATTCCTTCGATCCGCGAAAGACCTTCCGGTGACCACCGAGCCCCTTCTCAGCGTCGACGATCTCGCGGTCGATTTCCACCAGGGCTCAACCGTCACCCATGCCGTCAAGGGCGTCTCCTTCGCGATCTCCAAGGGCGAGACCCTGGCGCTGGTCGGCGAATCGGGGTCCGGCAAATCGGTCACCGCCTTGTCGATCCTCAAGCTCCTGCCCTATCCCTCGGCCAGCCATCCGACCGGCTCGATCCGCTTCCGCGGCGCGGAGTTGCTCGACGCCAATGAGCGCGACCTGCGGCAGGTTCGGGGCAACGACATCACCATGGTGTTCCAGGAACCGATGACCTCGCTCAATCCGTTGCACACGGTCGAGCGCCAGATCGGCGAAATCCTCGATCTGCATCAGGGGCTGACCGGACCGCGGGCTCGCCGGCGCATCGTCGAGCTGCTCGGCCTGGTCGGCATCCGCGATCCCGAATCGCGGCTCGACAGCTTTCCGCATCAGCTTTCCGGCGGCCAGCGCCAGCGCGTGATGATCGCCATGGCCCTCGCCAACAATCCCGACCTCCTGATCGCCGACGAGCCGACCACGGCGCTCGACGTCACCGTCCAGGCTCAGATACTCGAGCTCCTGCGCAAATTGCGCCGCGAGACGGGCATGGCGCTCCTGCTCATCACCCACGATCTCGGCATCGTCCGCCACATGGCCGACCGCGTCGCCGTCATGCGCTATGGCGAGATCGTTGAAACGGGCCTGACCGAGCAGGTATTTGCCGCGCCGCAGCATCCCTATACCCGCCAGCTCATCGATGCCGAGCCCAAGGGTGCTCCGCCACCCTATGTCGCGACCGCGCCGGTGGTTGTCGAGGCCAGCCACCTCAAGGTCTGGTTCCCGATCAAGCGCGGCCTGCTCCGGCGCACCGTCGGCCATGTCAAGGCGGTGGACGGCGTCGATGTCCGGGTGCGTGCCGGCCAGACGCTCGGCGTCGTCGGCGAGTCGGGCTCGGGCAAGACCACCCTCGGCCTGGCGCTGCTGCGGCTCATTTCCTCGCAAGGTCCCATCCTCTATCTCGGCAAGCATATCGAGGCCCTGCAGAGCAGCGACATGCGCCCGCTGCGCAAGGAGATGCAAATCGTCTTCCAGGATCCCTATGGCTCGCTGTCGCCCCGCCTGTCGATCCGCCAGATCGTCGAGGAGGGGCTGTTGATCCAGAACCCCGCCATGAGCGCCGAGGAACGCCAGCGCCGGGTGTCCTTGGCGCTCCAGGAGGTCGGCATCGATCCCGCCTCGATGGAACGCTACCCGCATGAATTCTCCGGCGGCCAGCGCCAGCGCATCGCCATTGCCCGGGCCATGGTGCTCGAGCCGAAATTCGTCATGCTCGATGAGCCGACCAGCGCTCTCGACATGTCGGTGCAGGCCCAGATCGTCGACCTGCTGCGCGACCTCCAGAAGCGCCACGATCTCGCCTACCTCTTCATCAGCCATGATCTGAGAGTGGTCCGGGCGCTCGCCAACGAGGTCATCGTGCTGCGCAATGGCGAGGTCGTCGAGCAGGGTCCGGCCGCCGACATTTTCGACCACCCGCAGAGCGACTACACCAAGGCGCTGCTCGCCGCTGCCCTCCATTTGCAGACGGCGCCGGTGGGAGTGGTCCGGCAATAGGCTCTAGGCGATCCGCCTGACGCTGGTGATGGTCCCGTTGCCGGCGGCGATCCGGGCGACCGTCACGGTCAGCGGCTCGACCACCACCTTCATGTGGTGGCCATTGGCGTGGACGATCCGGGCCTCGTCGAGCATCATCCCGACATGCCCCTTCCAGAACACCAGGTCGCCGCGCCGCAGCGACGCTTCGCCCGCCCCCTCGACCGGCCTGCCGACCGCCGCCTCGATCATATGGCTGTCGCGCGGCGCCGCAATGCCTGAGGCCTGCAGCGCCAGCTGGACCAGGCCCGAGCAGTCGAGCCCCTCATAGGACTTGCCGCCCCACAGATACGGGACACCGAGGAATTGCTCGGCCACCGTCGCCGGATCGCCGGCCACCTTGGCCAACGGCGCCGTCATGGCGCGCAGCACGAAGCCGCCGCTGTCGAGCCGGCCGAAGCGTTCGTCGCCATCATGATCGCTGACCGCCACCCGGCAGTTGAGATAGAGCCCGCCAAGCACCGATGACTTGATGTCGGGCGCGCTGAATCGGAAGGTCTTGGGAACGATGATCCGGTGGCTCGGCGCTGCCCCGCCGGGGGCCGCCAGCGCCGACGCCGGCAGATAGCCGATATAGCCGTCCTCCTCGAGCTCCGACCTGACATGATCGGAACCCGTCTCCTCGACCTGCACCCTCTCGCCGAGCAGCGCCTCGGTGACCAGGCCCGAGCCGGCATCTGCCGCCTTGCGCATCGGCGCAATCGGCGTCGCAACGATCCGCAGCACCCGCTCCTCCCTCATGCGACCTTCCGGCCGATCTCGCCGGCACTGGCGACGATGGTGTCGCCCAGCCGCTCGATGAACAATGCACCCTTGAGCGTCCGCTGGACCAGCACATTGCGCCGATCGTTCTCGTCGCGCCGCCGCCCCAGCAGCCCCTGCTTGCTCATCGCATCGAGCGCCCGCGTGATCACCGGCTTTGTCACCTTGAGGCGCTCGGCCAGCCCCCGCACGGTGTGCGGCGGCGCCTCGAGATAGACGGTGAGCAGGATCGTGAGTTGCCGCGCCGACAGGTCGGGCTCGTCATCCCTCACCAGATGCAGGTTGACGGCGTGCCACAGGCGCAGCGCCTGTGCCGTGGTCAGTTGCAAACTCATGCGAGGTCTGGCGGATCGTTTCGGTGCCGTTCCATTTAGCGGAAACCCGGGGCATTTTGCAAGCACCACGGTCATAGGCCGGTTCAGGATCAATGCCAGCGCTCCTTGATCAGCTGAAACAGCGCGCGGATCGCTTGCGCCTCGCCGCCGACCGGCCTGCCCGGTTTCGCCGTCGGCGTCCAGGCGAAAATGTCGAAATGCACGTAGGAGCGCGCCTGCTCGACGAAGCGTCTGAGAAACAGCGCCGCTGTGATCGAGCCGGCAAAGCCCGACGAGCCGGCATTGTTGAGATCGGCGATCTTGCTTTCGAACAGCCCGTTATAGGCGCGCCACAGCGGCAGCCGCCACAGCGGATCGTTCTCGGCGGCGGCATGGCGGGCCAGCCCTTCGGCCAACCGGTCGTCATCGGTGTAGAAGGGCGGCAGGTCGGGACCGAGCGCCACCCGGGCGGCGCCGGTCAAGGTCGCCATGTCGATCAGCAGATCGGGCGCTTCCTCGTCGGCCAGCGCCAGCGCATCGGCCAGGATCAGCCGGCCTTCGGCATCGGTGTTGCCGATCTCGACGGTAAGCCCCTTGCGGCTCTTGAGAACGTCGCCCGGCCGGAAAGCATTGCCCGCGATCGCGTTGTCGACGCTCGGGATGAGCACCCGCAGGCGCACCCGCAGCTGCGCCGCCATGATCAGGCTGGCCAGGCCGAGAACATTGGCGGCACCCCCCATGTCCTTCTTCATCAGCAGCATGTTGGAGGAGGGTTTGATGTCGAGACCGCCGGTATCGAACGTCACGCCCTTGCCAACCAGCGTCAGCTTCGGCCGGGCGGGATCGCCGAAGTTGAAATCGATCAGCCGCGGCGCCCGGTTGCTCGCCGCCCCCACCGCATCGATCAGCGGGAATTCCTGCTTGAGCGCCGCGCCGGTGATCACGCGAAAGGCGGCGCCATGCTGCTCGGCCAGGCTGCGGGCGGACGCTTCGAGCTCGGCCGGGCCGAGATCGTTGGCCGGCGTGTTGACGAGGTCCCTGACCAGCGTCACCGCCATTGCCGTTGACCGCAATGCCGCGGCGTCGACCCCGGTCGGCACGGCGAGGCTCGCCGGGCTCCGCGCCGCCGCCCGGTAGCGGGCGAAGTCATAGGCCTCGAGCAGCCAGCCCAGCGCCGCCAGCCGCTCGTCTTCGACACCGCCGGCGAAACGGTAGTTGCCTTGCGGCAGCAGCCGCGCCAGCTTGCCGGGCAGAAACGGATCCCCCGGCTCGTCGGAGCCAAGGCCGAACAGCACCTGCTCGATTCCGCCCTGCCCATCGGGGCAGGCCAGTGCCCGCCCGCTCTCCGCCTTGAAATTGTTGGCCTTGGCCCATCCTGCCTGCCTGAGCGGAAGCGCGCCCAGCACCGCATCGACGGCCGAAGCCCGGCAGGCGGTGATCGGGACGGCGCTCCTGGCGGCATCGTCATCGAGGAGAATGTCGGCGGGATCCATGCGGTTCGGCTCCTTTGGCTGGCTCAGGCGAGAGCAGGATTATGCTTAACAGTTTGTTGAGTTAGGACGCTCGATTTTCCCCAGAAAATCGCCATTTTTGGAAGGGTCGCTTTGCACGAGTCAGCATTTTGTCAGCACCGGCAAATGAAAATCCGCCGGCACCATAAGGCACTGGCCGACTTTCGTCCCTATGTTCGGCTAAACGAAGACGCGCCGCGCCCCAGGTGCTTTGAAAAATTTCAAAGCCATTCGGAATAAGAACATGCGACAGCGGGCGGCAGGCCTAGCGCGATTATGTCCCAGCCTCTATGTCCTTATGTCCTCCACCCCCAGCGCCGGGAGGAATCGTTCCATCGCCGAGAGGACGATCGGGTGGGTCAAGGATCTCGACCTCAACGGATCTCGACATTAGCGAATTTTTGCTCTCAGGCACTCTCCAATCTGTCCCCAAAGCAGGCCGCTCTCAGTCGCTCAGCGGTGGTTCGGCCAGCCGACTGGCCGATACCCGGCGATCGGCAACCGATCGGCTCGAAACCGGCGCACGTGCACGCCATCCTGAAGAGCCTTGAGCCAGTCGCCCCGGCGGTAGAAGGTGGTCCTATCGATCGGCCAGACATAAAATAGACCCAGGCGCTGACTTTGGGCGATATCAGCTAAATCCGCCGGCGGACATAGCGACAGGCCCAGGGTCGGGTCGGATGATAGTCTTCATAAACATCGAAGATCTTGAAATCGAAGCTCCAGGGTAACTCGAATAGGGGCAGACGATACCGGGGGCATATTTCACCACCGGATAGCCGCCCATCTGGTAGAGACGCCCGGGAATGAGACAGGGACTGACATGGCGCGTGACCTCGTGGCCAGGAGTCTCAAGCCTGGATGCGTGCTGGCGGAATGTCCCATAGGCAGCAAATAACTCGGCATAACTGGCCCTAGGTCCTCCCTGGGATTGAACCTCGCGCACTCGCAAATCTGAATGCTGGAGGAACACTGCGTTCAGGGGTCATTCTGACGCAGGGGTGTCCACTGCCGGCAGGTTTGGGAGCGGACTGCCATGACACGAACAGACAACTTACTTAGAGACTTACATCTCCCCTCACGACCGCCGTTATTAAAGGGCGGCACAGACATGAGAGATGACTATTGGGGGTCCAGAAGGCCCGGATGGAAACAGCTACTCTGCGCATGGTTCATTGTTCTTACCGTCGCGACGCTCTTTAGGATCACAGATCTAATTTCGCCAAATCGAACAGCTCCCATTGCGCCCGCGACCGACCTGGCACAGACAGCCGACCTCGAGCACGCCGGCGATATCGAGCGATGGGAGCGAGGTGTACCGCGGCAGCGGACAATGACAGTGCCAAGCCCTCACACCACCATGTTGGTGTCGCGCGTCGATCAATGAGGACACGCAGGCATGGTGAGCTTCTCGGCAACATGCTTGCGATTTCGTGGATCAAGCGACGATATGTTGCTGATCCGGGTTGATGTGCTCTGGAAGCACTGACGGCCTGTCCTGCCTCATTCCAGAGCCACGGCCAATCGATCCCCTCCCGTGCTGGAATGCGCGACGGCGTCGGGGACTAACTCCCCTACCTGCCCCATCCTCCTCACGCGCTGGCGCTGACCCCGTCCCGCGGCAAAGGCCATTCTGGGAGCCGACTCCCCTGACCTGCTTCGGTATTTCCACATCACCCTGAGTTCCGCCTATGCTGGCTGGCTCATGCGATTTGACATATATTTTGAAAGATACCTCGACATGAGTGGAGGGTGACATGGCGAACTGGCGTATCGAAGGCGAATACATGGAAACCTGCAATTGCGCTTTCATTTGTCCGTGCATTGGCTCCAACTTGGCAGCGCGGCCGACTGAGGGCGACTGCAAGGCTGCGATCGCCATGCGCGTTGACAAGGGGGAGAAGGGTTCAACCTCGCTCGACGGGATTGCCTTCATCATCCTGATGCACGCGCCGGGTCCTATGGACAACGGCAACATCAAGGTCGGACTGATTGTCGATGAGAAGGCGAACGATGACCAGGTGAAGGCGATCGGCGAGATTGTCTCCGGCACGACGGGAGGACCGATGGCATTGGTGGCTCCACTGGTCGGCGAGTTTGCCGGAGTTGAGAAGAGACCGATTATCTTTGAAGTCGATGGCATGAATCGGAGCGTCAAAGCCGGCGAGCTGGTCGATCAGGCAATCACGGGGGTGCCAAGCCTGTCGAAGGAAGGCGAGCCGATATATCTGGACAACACGGCTCATCCGGTATCTGCCCGACTCGCCTTAGCCAATGCGACACGCAGCCATTTCAAAGCATTTGGAATTGAATGGGATGATACCAGCACCACCCGGAACGGTCATTTCGCGCCATTCTCGTGGGCAGGTTAGCCATCGAAGGCCGGCCAAAGCGCGGTAGATGCGTATGGGCTCTCCGCTCGAATCCGTGCTCAAGCGCGACCGCGTGGTGGTCATAATAGGGCTTGCTTTGGTCGTTTTCGTCGCAGCGATCTACACGGTGGCGGGCATCGGCATGAACATGTCGGCGCTGACGATGACCAAAATGGCCATCGAAATGCCCGGCATGGCGATGCAACCGGCTGTTTGGTCGATCGGCTACGGGCTTGTCATCTTTCTGATGTGGTGGGTGATGATGGTCGCCATGATGGTGCCGAGCGCCGCCCCGCTAGTGCTGATTCATGCCGCCATCGGCCGCAAACAGGAGAAAGCTGGTCAGCCACTGGCCGCGACTGCCCTCTTTGTCGCGGGCTACCTCGCCATATGGGCGATCTTCAGCCTCATCGCCACTACTCTGCAATGGGCGCTCGAGTCCATGGGCATCCTGACCGGCATGATGGAAATCGCCAGCCCGACCATCGCTGGTCTCGTGCTGATCGCCGCCGGCCTCTATCAACTCACGCCCTTCAAGTATGCCTGTCTCAAGCACTGCCAGAGCCCATTGACCTTTATCCTTCACCACTGGCTGCCCGGCAGGGCTGGTGCATTCCGAATGGGGATCCAGCATGGTGGCTACTGCCTTGGCTGCTGCTGGTTTCTGATGGTTCTTCTGTTCATTGGGGGAATCATGAACCTCATCTGGATCGCCGGCATCGCCCTCTATGTGGGTATCGAAAAGTTTGCCGCAGGGCACCGCTGGATAACGGTCGCTGCCGGCGTGGCACTGACGGTCGCCGGGCTTCATATGGTCAATAGCTCCTTTCTCGCCGCTTGACGACCACGGAGGAAAGCAAGATGGCCCTCATAGACTGGTATGTGGAAGGTATCGATTTCGGCAATTGTAATTGTGACTGGGGCTGTCCCTGTCAGTTCGAATCGCGACCAAACCAGGGCAACTGCCGCGGCTTCGAGGCGCTGGATATTACCCGCGGACACTTCGGGAAAACAGACCTCACCGGCCTGAGAACAGCCATCATTTATGCATGGCCGGGACCGATATTCGAAGGCAATGGCGAAATGCAGGTGATTATTGACGAGCGCGCCAATGCGGAGCAGCGCGAGGCTCTGGATGCCATTCTGCGCGGAGGCGAAACGCAGGAAGCGGCGACCCATTGGTGGGTGTTCCATGCCATGTCGAAGACTGTGCACGAGACGCTTTTTAAGCCCATTGAGTTCGAGTGCGACATCGAAGCCCGTACTGCCCGCGTGCATATTCCGGGCATCCTAAAGTCGACGGGGGAACCCATCCGTAGTCCTGCTACTGGCGCTCCCCATCGCGTGCGGATCGACATCCCCAATGGGATCGAATTCAAGATCGCCGAGATCGGCAGCGCCTCCACCAAGGCCACGAGCAAAATTCAACTGGATCTCAAGAACACCTACGGCCAGTTCAACATACTACGCCATTCGGGTACCGGCGTGGTTCATTAAACCGGGTGGCGCCTTACAGAGCAAATGACCGAAGGATCATAAGCCGAACTCCCTTGCGATCTCACCCAGCGCCGCGACGCATCGTTCCATCGCCGCGAGAACGATGGGGTGGGGTTAACGATCAGGGGGTCAACGCCTGGAGAAATTTTCCGTCTCGGACTCACCACCCCCGGCCGAAGCCGCTCCGCCTCGTCATCAATGGTCGAGGACGATGGGGGTGCTTTCTTTCCTCGCCCATGTTCGTTCCTTTGGACGGCATCGTTCTCAACCGTGAATGGGAGGTGCACCATCGAGCCCGGCCAGGTTTTCGCTGCTGCAGCGAACCGCCGGCAACGGCATCAACATGATCATCGTCCCCGGACCGTTGCCTGTGACCTGACGGCCAGCTCGGTGACCGTGATGGGCTAGTCTACCGAGCATCTGGTGCGGCACAGTTGCCCAGTATAAGCTGCTGGTGTTGTGGTGCCAAATTCAGGCATCTATTGACGCGAGCGATTGCCGAAACCGGGCCGAAGCAGCGTTAAGCGATGGCCGAGCCGATGTCGTGTCATTCGCCACGCCCTACATCGCCAACCCCGACCTCGTCGAGCGTTTCCGTTTCGGTGCCTCGCTCGCCGAGCCCGACCGGGCTACATTTTACGGTGGCGATCATCGCGGCTATACCGATTACCCGTCGTGGATCAGTCGGTTTGAAGTGGTCGAAACGACCTGATCCCGGTCCTTGGAATTTTCGATACGCGGGATGGAGCATTGATCGATTTAGAAAGAGAACTCAAATGAAGAAGATAGTCATTGCAGCGATCATCGCCGTCTCGCCGGCACTTGCGGCCTGCGAGCGAAGCCAGTCGCAACCGCAAGCCGTAGCGGCGCCGCCCGAGGTCACTGTTGCTAAACCAGTCAGCAAGATGATTGCAAATGAGGATGAATATGTCGGCCGTTTCGTCGCGGTCAATTCTGTCGAGATGCGCGCACGTGTCTCTGGCTATCTGGAGGCCATTCACTTTCAGGACGGACAAATGGTCAAAAAGGGCGATCTTCTGTTCACGATCGATCGCCGGCCCTTCCAGATCGTCCTGGCTCAGACGCAGGCCAGCCTCGCGCAGGCCAAAGCCAACCTCGCCTTCGCGGAAAGCGATCTGGCGCGGGCCCACGGTCTTCCTATCGGCTCGGTCATTACCCAGCAAACATTCGATCAGCGGACACAGGCGAAGCGCGTGGCTGAGGCAGCGGTCGCGACGCAAGAAGCGGTTGTCCGCCAGGCGGCGCTCGATCTCGAGTTCACCGAGCTGCGCGCCCCGATTTCCGGGCGCATCGGCGACCGACGCGTCTCCGTTGGCAATCTCGTGACGGGTGGAACGGCGGGAAATACCAGCCTGCTTGCCACTATCGAATCGATCGATCCCATTCGCTTCGAGTTCACTTTGGATGAGGCCTCCTATCTGCGCTACGAGCGCTCTTCCAAAAACAACGCGGACGCGGCCAACCGCGGCCTGACCGTGCCGGTCAAGCTGAAACTCATCGACGAACCGGCGTATTCGCACGAGGGCAGGCTGGACTTCGTCGACAACGCCATCGATCGGTCCTCCAGCACCATCCGCGCCCGCGCGGTATTCGCCAACCCGAACGCGACCTTCACGCCGGGCATGTTTGCACGCGTCGAGATGGCTGCTGCACCGCCGCGGACTGCATTGCTCGTGCCCGACACGGCCATCGGGACCGAGCAGACGGGCAAGTTCGTGCTCGTCGTCGATGCTGAGAATGTTGCGCGTCCCAAACAGGTCACGCTCGGGTCCCTCGTCGATGGTTTGCGCGTCATCACCGCCGGCCTGAAACCCGACGACGTTGTCATTGTGAACGGACTGATGCGGGCGCGCCCAGGTGTCAAGGTCACGCCGCAGCCATCGAGCATCGCCTCTTTGTCGGCTGCCGGCTCTCAGGTCGGGGCCGATTGAGGGGCCTGAGCCGGCCATGCGCCTCTCCCACTTCTTCATCGACCGACCGATCTTTGCCGCGGTGGTTTCGATCGTCTTCGTCATCATCGGTGCAGTTTCCCTAGAGCGCCTACCTGTCGCCCAGTATCCTGAGATCGCCTCGCCGGTGGTCAGGGTCAGCGGTCAGTATCCAGGCGCAAGCGCCGATGTGGTCGCTGCCACGGTGGTTGCTCCGCTCGAGCAGGAGATCAACGGCGTCGAGAACATGATCTACATCGCCTCGAACTCGACGGGGGATGGCCGCTTCCAGATTGACGTGACCTTCGAACTTGGCACCAATCTCGATATTGCTCAGGTTCAAGTCCAGAACCGGGTCGCGACCGCACAGCCGCGCGTCCCGGCGGACGTCCGCAATATCGGCGTCACCACTGCCAAGAGTTCGCCCGACCTGATGATGGTCGTAAATCTCTATTCTCCGGATAAATCGCGCGACACCCTCTTCATTTCGAACTACGCCAAGGTCGAGATCACGGACGTCCTGAGCCGCATCAAGGGCGTTGGCTCCATCGCGGTATTCGGGGCCCGTGACTACGCGATGCGTATCTGGCTCGATCCGGATCGCCTGCAATCGCTTAGCCTGACCACCGGAGATGTGGTCACCGCCCTCCAGGGGCAGAATGTGCAGGTCGCCTCGGGCGTGCTCAATCAGCCACCGGTTGCTCATCCTCGCGCGTTTCAGGTGGCAGTGCGGACGCTAGGGCGGTTGGCCGACCCGAATGAGTTCGCCGACATTGTGGTCAAAAAGAGCTCAATCGCAGTGGTTCGTCTCAAGGACGTGGCTCGGGTGGAGCTCGCCGCCGTCGACTACTCGACCAATTCCTATCGTGATCTCGATCCCGCGGTTGCGCTCGGCATATTCCAGCTGCCGGGATCGAACGCGCTGGCGACAGCTGCGACGATCAGGTCGACAATGGAAGAGCTTTCGAGGAGCTTCCCACCGGGCTTAAAGTACACGATCATTTACAATCCGACCGAGTTCATTCAACAATCGATCGACGCCGTCACCGAGACCATTGCCGAGGCAATCGTCCTCGTCGTCCTGGTGGTCATCTTGTTCCTCCAGACTTGGCGAGCCGCCATCATTCCGATTGTGGCGATCCCTGTGTCGCTCATCGGCACTTTCTTTTTCATGGCGGCGCTCGGGTTTTCGCTCAACAACCTCTCGCTGTTTGGGCTGGTTCTCGCCATTGGCATTGTGGTCGACGATGCTATCGTCGTGGTGGAGAACGCGGAGCGCAACATTGCCGCCGGTCTCTCGCCGCGTGATGCCGCAAGGCGAAGCATGGACGAGGTTGGCTCGGCGTTGATCGCCATTGCCCTGGTGTTGTGCGCGGTATTCGTTCCGGCCGCCTTCATTACCGGTATTTCCGGCCAATTCTATCGGCAATTCGCGCTCACCATTGCCGGTGCGACGGTCATCTCACTCATCGTGTCATTGACGCTGTCCCCAGCGATGTGCTCGCTGCTGTTGAAGCCGCACACCAATTATCGGCGCAGCCGGTGGTGGTTGCGCCCGATTCGTGGGTTCTTTCGCGCCTTTAATGTTGGTTTTGATACGCTCGGCCGTGGCTACGGCTGGCTTGCGGCACGGGTCGTGCGTTTCGTCGTGCTAACGGCAGTCGTTTACACAGGAGTGATCTTGTTCGGCCTCAACGAGTTCCGCAAGGCGCCGGTGGGCTTCATCCCGCAAGTCGATCAGGGCTACCTTATCATCGTGACGCAACTGCCGGGAGGCGCCTCGCTGGCGCGCACCGACGAGGTCAATCGGCGGGCTGTGGAGACGGCCCTCCAGGTTCCCGGAATCACCCACGCGGTCAACTTCGCCGGCTTCTCCGGCGCCACCTTCACCAATGCTCCCAATTCGGGCGCCGTCTTCGTCGCGCTTGAGCCATTTGCGGCGCGGGCGAAGGATCCTAAGAAGTCGGCTTTGGCGATCCAGCTTGCGCTGCTGCAGAAGCTTTCCGCAATCCAGGAAGGTCTGGTTCTCGTCGTGGCTCCGCCAGCCGTCCGCGGCATCGGCACTTCGGGCGGCTTTCGCATGATGGTCGAGGACCGGGCCGGGCGTGGCCCACAGGCGCTGCAGGCGGCCATGTTTGCCATGATGGGTCGCGCGGCGGAGACGCCAGGTGTGCGGCAGGTCTTCTCATTGTTCGAGACCTCGACGCCCCAGATCTACCTCGACATCGACCGCACCAAGGCACAGATGCTCGGCATCAACGTACCCGACGTATTCAGCGCCCTCCAGACCTATCTCGGCTCCTTCTACGTCAATGACTTCAACCTGCTCGGACGCACCTTCCGCGTGACGGCGCAGGCCGAGAGCGCCTATCGCCTCGACCCCAAGGACGTCCTTAAGATCAGGGTACGAAATTCGCGCGGGGACACTGTGCCGCTCGGCTCGTTCACAACCGTGCGCGACATAGCAGGCCCCTACCGTGTGCCCCGCTACAATCTCTATCCCGCCGCCGAGCTCGACGGCGCCCCATCGCCCGGCTACTCGCAGGGTCAGGCCATCGAGATCATGCAGCAGCTCGCCGCTAAGACGCTGCCCGACGGTTTCAGTTATGAGTGGACAACGCTTGCCTTTCAGCAGATGCGGGCGGGCAACACTGCGGTCTTTGCCTTTATGCTTGCGGTGGTGTTCGTGTTCCTGGTGCTGGCCGCCCAATATGAAAGCATGACCCTGCCGCTGGCGGTGATCCTCATCGTGCCCATGTGCCTGATTGCCTCGATCACCGGTGTCGTCCTTCGTGGCCAGGATAACAATATCCTAACCCAGGTCGGTTTCATCGTGCTGATAGGTCTTGCGGCGAAGAATGCGATCCTCATCGTCGAGTTTGCCAAGCAGCTCGAGGACCGGGGCCGCGATCGCCGGGCTGCTGCTGTCGAAGCCGCACGGTTGCGGCTTCGCCCGATCCTGATGACGTCGCTCGCCTTCATCCTCGGCGTCGTGCCGCTGGTCTGGGCGACAGGCGCCGGCGCCGAGCTTAGACAGGCGCTCGGCACCGCAGTGTTCGCCGGCATGATCGGCGTTACGGCGTTCGGGTTGATTTTCACTCCGGGCTTCTACGTGATTAGCCGTTGGCTCGCCGCTCTTGGCCGGAAGTCGAAGCCAACGGCGGAGGCGTCAGAGCCGGTTGAATGAAATCATGAGCGTCTTCCGGCATCGCGACGGAGATGGTGAAGGGGTTTCGTTCAGCTCCAATCGTGGGTGATCGCCTCCTCAAGCAGAAGGGAACGTAGAACGGCTGCCAATCGGGTGCCGGAGTTTCATCGCGCTCGATGCCGGGGTGGGGCTCAGATGGGACCCCCAAAAGCATGCTTACGCAATTTTTTACGAGTCTGTCTTGCGCACGAGCTGACAGCCCGGCGAGGACGTTCAATCGGTCGAAGGACGATGGGGAGGGTGGTTATTCCGACTTCACAGATCCCTGACCTCGATGTCGGGCGACTATCTTCGGGCCATCCTGCCTACCGAAAACAGACTACGATGACGAGGTGCTCGTCCCGGTCACGCCCAATGTGGTCATCGAGCCAGTCTGATAATTCGTCCCTTGGCATGTCCGGCGGAGCTTCCACCACGATCATGGCTCCAGGCTGCGGACCATGAGAGGCGATCTCCTCGCGGAAGGCACGGAGCCGGCCCCGTATCCGGCGGACGCTCACGCAGCGTCGCGCGCCGGGAACTCCCGCTACTGGCACCTGTGATTTCTTATAGTCCACCCCAGTGGCAGCCTTCGCCGGCAGCAGCCCTCGCCCGGATAATCTGGCAGTTAGACTAACATGTTGAAAAGGGCATGCTCATTGGGTCCCATCTCACCCCACCCCTGGCATCAATCGTGGGAAGGTACCGGTACCCTGACAGCCCCTGTTCCAGTACTCCTGATGCATGCTAACGTCGTCAATACTTACCCTGGTCCCGTTTTGGTCCAGAGCTGGCGTGGACCATTTACATGAAACGGTCGCGATTCAAATCCCATTGAGGGGAGCGACTATCTGCGAGGTGTTCTCGAAGGGCCGCGACTTCGCCGCCGCAAAGAAGATTGTAGATGTTCGGCTGGCGGCTCATCCGAATCTTTCCAGCTGGATTCTGTAAAGGGAATGGCGGCGGTTGATCGAAGCCAAAGCTGACGCGCCTCTGCACGGGTTGGTAGCCGCCGCCCATGACCCGAACCTGAATAGACCCGATAGACTCCCCAACTTGGCGCCCATACAATTTCCCGAAGTGTTGTTTGAGGGCAATTGCGCCTCATGGCCGAAGACCGCGCACAGCGCCACCTTGCCGCCATCCTAGCTGCCGATGTGGTCGGCTACAGCCGGCTCATGGAGCAGGATGAGGCAGGGACCTTCGAACGCCTACGTATCCATCGTAAAGATGTGTTCGAGCCGGAGATCGCCAAACATCAGGGCCGCATCTTCAAGCTGATGGGTGATGGTCTGCTTGCCGAGTTCGGTAGCGTCGTCGACGCCGTCGAGTGCGCAGTAGCCATACAGCGCGCTATGGCAGAACGCAACGCGGGCCTCACAGAAGGCCACCGCATCGACGTACGCATTGGGATCAATCTGGGCGATGTTATTGTGGAGAACGAAGATCGGCACGGCGATGGTGTGAATATCGCGGCGCGGCTGCAGCAGCTAGCCGAGCCCGGCGGCATTGCGGTTTCGCGGACCGTCGTCGACCATGTGAAACACAAGCTCGCGCTGGCGTTCGAACCACTCGGCAAGCAGCGGGTCAAGAATATCACCGAGCCCATAGGAGTTTACCGTCTGGCTGGCGACGCGACAGCCCGGAAACGGAGCATCTTAGCAAGAATCATGCAACCCGGCATGCTGCGTGCAAGATTGGCGCCGGCAACCATTCTTCTTCTCGTTGCGGGTGCTGGCGCAGCATCCTGGTACTTCAATTCGCATCATCCAGAACCAATCCACCGCCTGTCCATTGTGGTGCTGCCGTTCACAAATCTCAGCAACGATCCTGAGCAGGAATATTTCGCCGACGCCATCAGCAACGATCTGACGACCGATCTGTCGCGCATTGCAGATAGTTTTGTGATCGCACCGAACACCGCTCGTGCCTACAAGGGGAGGAATTTGGATGCTAGGCAGATCGGCCGGGAACTGAACGTGCGCTACATTTTGGAAGGTAGTCTGCGTCGAACGGAAAATCAGGTCCGCATCAACGCTCAATTGATCGACACGGAAACGGAAGCCGCAATATGGTCAGATCGCTTCGACGGCGACTGGACCAGGTCCATGCAACTGCAGGACGAAATTACAGGTCGCTTGACCCGGAGACTCGACCTCGAACTTACAAACGCCGAGAGTCGACGCGCCCAGTCGGAGCGCCCCAACGATCCCGATGCCGTCGATCTCACGATGCGTGCATGGTCGGTGCTCAATCAACCCTATTCCCGCGAACAGCTGGTCCAGTCGCGCGCTCTGTTTGAACAAGCTCTGCGTATTGAGCCAGAACTGCCCAAGGCACTGGTCGGGCTGGCTCAGACATTGGCCATCGAGGTCAATTACCGGTGGAATGCTGATCCGACCGAGGCGCTGGCGCAGGCCGACGCTGCGGTGACCCGCGTGCTGAAGGTATTTCCCAATGACGCGCTGGCGCATTTCGTGAAGGGTGAAATCCTGCGGGGCGGGGGAAAGAATTTCGAATCCGCAATCGGTGAATACCAAGCGGCGATATCGATCGATCCCAGTCTTGCACCCGCCTATGCATCACTCGGCAATGCCAAAATCCGTGCCGGCCGGGCGGAGGAAGCATTTGTTCCCCTTGAGACGGCAATTCGGCTGAGCCCACGCGATCCTATGTTGAACATTTGGTATTTCAATATCTGCCATGCCTACACACATCTTGCCCGAGACGATGAGACAATCGAATGGTGCCGCAGGTCGGTTGAAGTCAGTCCCTTCTGGATCGCATATGTGGATTTGGCATCTGCGTACGCTTGGACAGGCCGGAATGCCGAGGCCAAGGAGGCGGTGGCCGACCTTCGCAAGCTGATGCCGAACTACACCGTTGATCGATGGGCGCATGCTGGTTTTTCTGATAATCCTGTCTTTCTTGGTCAATATCAGCGGATCATCGAAGGTCTGCGGAAAGCCGGCCTGCCAGAGAAATAGCCACAAAGAACGCGCGCATGGCGGCACACTTTGATGGTCAAGCGAAATAGCTGTGTCCTTGCGAACACCGACCGATCCGCGCATTTCGCGTCATCGTTCAAAGGGAGCATCCCCCACGCTCAGATGGTGGCTCCCCGCCGGGAAATCCGGGCACAGGACGAGCTTGCCTTCGAGACCGCCCGCCTCGAGACGGCGGTGCGCCTCGACAATTCCATCGAAGGAGACCCGTTCGGCGACCCGCGGCCGAATGATGCCATTTGCCAACAGGCCGAAGAGCCGCTCCAGGTCCTCCCGGAACCAAGCGGGATGTCGCGCCCGCATCGCATTGATGGAGTAGACGCGGAGGTGCTTGCCGCCAGGCAACCAACTCAGCAATCGCCTCCATAGATACAACTTTGCAATCCACGTCAGGATGGTGGCCAGACGACGCTTTGCCCGTACACCCGCCGTGTAGCCGTAGGCGCAGAGCAGGCCGCCGTCCTTGAGCGCCGCGAACGAACGGCGATAGCCGTCCTCGCCAATGCCGTCAAAAACGATGTCGAACCCGCCCGGCAGGACGCGCGTGAAGTCTTCGCGTTGGTAGTCGATCGGCGTAGCGCCGAGTTCGCGGACTAATGCCGCATGCTCACCGCGCGCGGTGCCCCACAGCTCGAGTTCCCGCCCGCCTGCCAAGCACGAGGAGTGCCTGACCGACGGCACCGGCGGCTCCCTGCACTAACACGCGCTGGCCCCGCTGCACCCGGGCCGCGCGGTGGAGGAGCTGGTATCCGGTCGTCCAGCTCAGGATCAGCGCGGCCGCTTCCGCCGGATCGACACCCGCGGGCACGCGAGCTAAACCATTGGCGCGGAGTGTGCGGTAGGCGGCGTTGGACCCAACCACAGTCATATCGGCTACGCGGTCGCCAACCTGAAACCCGCTCACGCCGTTACCCAGCTGATCTATTTCCCCAACGACATCATAGCCCAGCACGAATGGCGGCCGGCGAAGCATCGTTTGTGGGTAAAGATGGCGCCGGATCACTACATCTGTGTACTCGAGGCCCGAGGCGAGTACGCGGACCCTCACCTCGCCCCGACCGGCCGTCGGCAGAGGAGCGTCGACCACCTCCAGCTCGTCGGGACCGCCGAAGCGCCTGACTTGAACAACCCGGTTGCGCGCCTCTCTCATTGGCGAATTCCTTGCAACTCATGATCCCGCACACGAGCAGAAAAGGCCACAATCCCTGAGCGTAGCGGTATCAAGCGCGCCAGATTCGCGGGACGATGACTCCGCGATGGGCAGAGGCTAAGTGACAGATGATGAAGCCGTTTCGCCTCGACCTCGCCTCCTTGCCCCAACGCTTACCCCAGCAGATCACGTTGGTGATGAGCTGTTTTGCGGCTGTCAGGCCAGACCCACCCCCGGGGCCTTGTCGGAAATGAGACTCCGGTACCCGGTTCCAGTACCACTACATAATAGGGAAACAGGACTCTTATGGGCTGACATACGAGACCGAGAAGGAGGCGGCAGCCGATCGAGCCCGTCAGAAGTCATTGATCATTGCGCTTGATGCTCGGCGCTCGTCATTGCGGCGTGACGAATGCGGCGCCTGGCGGATAAATGGCAAGCAAGGCCATATCTACACCTGGGATCCGAGCGGCAGTTGGCTGATCTATTGCACTGCCGGGACGGCCAAGAAGTGGACGAACCTCAAGAAGCGCTATCGTTCTGCAGGGTGACTCAGGACGGTGATGTCGAGGGCTGCCTTCGCCTCATGGAGCTGCCGACCGCTGAGCAGGCAATCCTGATCCGACACGCGCTTGGGCTGAAGCGGAAACGGAGGGTAGACCCCACTCATCTCCTGGATCGACTTCAAAAGCCCACAGGAAGGGGAGTTTCGGCACCACGAAGGCATGAGGGCGATGAGGCCGGTAGGGGGAGTGCCGGCGGAAAGGATAGCTGGGTTTTCGGCTAAGAACGTCGTTCCTGAGGAGGCTGCGGAATGAGCGTTCATTCCAGCATCAGGTGGGTCGCCTCCGCCGATCTCCGAATATTCACCTTCGTTGTTTTCTCGGACGATGTATCACCAGGAGGCCCGGCCGACCATTGGGCACGAAACGCTGGCGAGCAGCAGTCTGCACAATGGATATCGTCCGGAACGCCGGGGAACCCCACGGCCCCGAGAAAGATCGCATCGTGTCCGGCAATCCTGTCGAGGCCGTCCCGCGGCATCATGCGCCCCGTGCGGGCGTATGTCTCGCAGCTCCAGTCGAATTGATCCCATTTGAGCGCGAAGTCGAACCGCCGGGCGGCAGCCTCAAGGACCCGGACCCCTCGGGCACAACCTACTTGCCAATCCCATCGCCTGGAATAACGGCTATGCGATATGCTTTCATGGCGGCCTCTGGTCAAAGTAACCGAGTTTGGCGATGGGCGGGGAATCTTTTGAACCGGATCCTGTGGACTACAAGTTCCGGTTCTAGGCGAGTAATCTGGAGTCCGATTGGGAGGAAATGCGCCATGGCCACGGTCGAGGTCCGTTCTGTCGTCAAGCGATTCGGCAGCGTCCAGGTCCTGCATGGCATCGACGCGACGATCGAGGATCGCTCATTTGTCGTGCTGCTCGGCCCCTCCGGCTGCGGCAAGTCGACCCTTTTGAGAATGATCGCTGGACTGGAACAGGTAACCGAAGGGGAAATCGTCATCGGCGGGCGTGTCGTCAACGATGTTGAACCAAAGAGCCGGGACGTCGCCATGGTCTTCCAGAACTATGCGCTCTATCCGCATATGAAGGTTTTCGACAACATGGCCTTCAGCCTGAAGCTGGCCAAGATCGACAGCGCGACAATCAAGCAGAAGGTGGAGCGCGCCGCGGAGATACTGAATCTGACCGAGTATCTCGGGCGGTATCCGCGGCAGCTTTCGGGGGGGCAGCGGCAGCGCGTTGCCATGGGGCGCGCCATCGTCCGCAACCCGCAGGTTTTCCTGTTCGACGAACCGCTGTCGAATCTCGACTCCCAGCTCAGGGTGCAAATGCGTACAGAGATCAAGGCCCTGCACCAGCGCCTTCGATCGACATCGATCTATGTCACCCACGACCAGATCGAGGCGATGACGATGGCGGACAAGATAGTGGTGATGCGCGACGGCCGGATCGAACAGGCGGGAGTGCCGCTCGAGATCTACGACCACCCCCGCAATCTCTTCGTGGCCGCATTCATCGGGTCGCCGGCGATGAACCTGATTCCTGGCAGGCTGCGCAGCGATGGCAAAGGCCTGCGCGTAGAAATCGAAGGCGGCGAGGAGCTGCCGCTGCGGGACAATGCGCCTGGACGGGACGGCCAGCCGGTTTACTACGGCGTTCGGCCGAACCACCTCTCTGTCGCCAATGGCGGCGGCATCGAGGCCACGGTGGAGGTGGTTGAGCCGACGGGTGCCGATACGCTAGTCTTCGCCTCTGTCGGTGATCAGAAAATCTGTGGCTCGTTCTCTGAGCGCCGCGATTTCCGGCCTGGGGCACGCATTGCCCTCGCACCGCGCCTTAATTGCGTGCATCTTTTCGATGCGCAATCAGGCATAAACTTGATGGTTTCATAAAGGACCGCCGACATGGATGGCCGTCCTGGGAGGAGGAACGATGAAGGTTCTTACGAGACGCAACTCATTGAAACTCGGCGCCGCCACACTCGCAGGCGCCGCCGTTGGGGTCCCCGGCATGCCGGTACGCGCTCAGGAGCCGACGCTGGACCTCAAACCCGAGGCGAACGCGACGCTGCGCGTGCTGCGGCCGGCGAAATTCGTCGCTGGCGACGAGAAGCTGTGGCTGGAGAACACTGAAAAATACACGAAGGAGACCGGGGTCAAGGTCAAGGTGGAGAACCAGACCTGGGAGGACTTGCGTCCGAAGGCTGCGGTTGCCGCAAATGTCGGCAAAGGCCCGGACGTCGTCTATGCGTGGTACGACGATGCCCATCAATATCCGGATAAACTGGTCGATGTCTCCGATCTCGGCGAATATCTCGATAAGAAGTATGGCGGCTGGTACGACGTGTGTCGGAAATTCGGGATGCGCGACGGCAAATGGATCTGCATTCCACTCGGAGCCGCCGGCGCTCGGATCGTGTACCGGATCTCTCTCCTGAAGGAAGCCGGCTTCGATGCCTGGCCGACCGATTTTGACGGAATGCTGAAAGTCACGCAGGCGCTTGCCGCAAAGGGTAAACCCGGGGGTCTGGCGCTCGGTAACGCGGTCGGTGACGGCAACACCTGGAGCCACTGGCTTGTGTGGTCCTTCGGTGGTCGGATGGTCGATGAGAAGGATCAGGTCGTCATCAACAGCCCGGAAACGGTCGCCGCACTCGAATATGCGAAGGCACTGTACAAGGGCTTTGTGCCCGGGACGTTGTCCTGGCTCGATCCGTCGAACAACAAGGCCTTCCTCGACGGGCAGCTTTCCTGGACAATAAACGGTATCTCCATCTACTATAGCGCGAAGAACTCCAAGGACGAAAAAATCAAGGCGCTGGCAGACGACATTGGTCACGCGATCCTGCCAGTCGGACCCGTCGGGCATCCAACCGAGTTGCACCTGACCGTCCCGGCCATGGTGTTCGCCTACACGAAATACCCGAATGCCGCCAAGGACTATATCCGGTTCATGCTCGAGAAGGAGCAGTATGTGCCGTGGCAGGAGGCGTCGATCGGCTATTTCAGTCAGCCCTTGCGCGCCTACGAGAAGAGTCCCGTCTGGACCGCCGATCCAAAGCACACGCCATATCGCGACTTGATGACCAACATGCTTTGGCCGGGGTATGCGGGATCATTGGGTTATGCGTCAGCCGGCGTGATGGCCGACTTCGTTATGGTCAACATGGTGGCTCAGGCCGCCTCGGGCGCCAAGTCGCCACAAGACGCCGCGGCGGAGGCGCAGAAGCGCGCCGAGCGCTATTATAAGCTCTGACGCTGGCGGTCATGGCCGGGGTGCTCAACAACAAAACGGTGCTGTCGGTACTCTTCATGTTACCGGCAGCCTCGATCCTGCTGTTGTTCTTGACCTATCCGCTCGGTCTCGGGATATGGATGGGGTTCACAGATGCGCGGGTCGGCCGCCCGGGCATGTTCATCGGCTTCGAAAACTACATCTCACTTTTCGATGACGATGTGTTCTGGCTTTCGGTCTTCAACACGCTCTTTTACACAATAGTCGCGACCATCGCGAAATTCGGCCTTGGAATGTGGTTGGCGCTTCTCCTCAATCACGCCATCCCGTTCAAGGCCGTGATCCGCGCCGTCGTCCTGCTACCCTTTATCGTGCCGACCGTCCTGTCGGCGATCGCCTTCTGGTGGATTTACGATCCGCAGTTTTCGATCGTCTCCTGGTCTCTTCACAAGTTGGGCCTGATCGACAATTTCATCGACTTCCTGGGTACTCCCTGGAATGCGCGCTGGTCAGTGGTCATTGCCAATGTCTGGCGTGGCATTCCCTTTGTTGCCATCTGCCTCCTTGCCGGGTTGCAGACGATTTCGCCGTCGCTTTACGAGGCGGCAGCGCTGGACGGTGCCGGCCAGTGGCAACGCTTCCGCTATGTCACCGTGCCCTTGCTCATGCCGATCCTGGCCGTGGTGATGACCTTCTCGGTCCTGTTCACCTTTACCGACTTTCAGCTGATCTACGCCATCACCCGCGGCGGCCCGCTGAATTCGACACATCTCATGGCAACACTCGCTTTCCAGCGCGCTATAGCTGGTGGCGACTTGGGGCAGGGCGCTGCCATCTCGACGGCAATGATTCCGTTCCTGATCGCGGCGACCCTGTTCAGCTATTACGGCCTGCAGCGACGTCAATGGCAGCAGGGAGGTGCAGATGACTGATGCGGTGAAGCCCCCTCAAGCTGTCGTCAACCATGCGGAGGGCATGACTTATCTCGAGACGCTTCCGAGACGGTTAGTGACCATCTATATCCCGCTTGCCCTCTTTATCATCGTGCTGCTTTTTCCCTTTTATTGGATGGGCGTGACGACGTTCAAGCCCAATGACGAATTGTACAACTTCGCGGACCACAATCCGTTTTGGATCACCAGCCCAACACTCGACAACATTAGAAAACTCCTCTTCGAAACTGACTATCCGCAATGGCTTCTCAACACGATGACCGTGGCCGTGTGTGCAACTTTCTTGTCGATCTTCGCCAGCGTGCTGGCCGCCTATGCAATTACCCGACTGCGCTTCCGGGGTGCTCAGACCGTTGGGTTGCTCATCTTTCTCGCCTATCTCGTGCCGCCGAGCATTCTGTTCATCCCGCTCGCCATCATGGTCTATGGACTTGGCATCTACGACACGAACTGGGCCCTGATTCTGACCTACCCGACCTTTCTCATTCCGTTCTGCACGTGGCTGCTGATGGGCTACTTCAAGAGCATTCCTTATGAACTCGAGGAATGTGCTCTGATCGACGGCGCGACTCGCATCCAGATCCTCTGGAAGATCACGCTGCCGCTTGCCGTGCCGGGATTGATCTCAGCCGGCATCTTCGCCTTCACCCTATCCTGGAACGAGTTCATATATGCGCTGGCTTTCATCTCCTCGACCGAACAGAAGACGGTCCCCGTTGGCGTTCTCACGGAGCTGGTTGAGGGAGACGTGTATCACTGGGGTTCGCTAATGGCGGGTGCCCTTCTGGGATCGCTTCCCGTCGCGATTTTCTACTCGTTCTTCGTAGAGCATTACGTCGCCTCGCTGACCGGCGCCGTCAAAGAATGAGTCGATCCGATGAAGATCGTTGCTCGCCCACTAACCCAGTAGCTCAAACTGCCGCTGTCGGAGCGATAGAACCCATGTGAACCTTCTTATCGGCGACGAACTTGCTGATAATAGGCGCCGCCTCCAGCTCATCGAGCTTGAATTCCCGTTTGTAAGTGATGGCGAGATTGACGCTCTGCAATCCGACGGCGGGTTGTTTTAAATCGACGAGTTCGATACCGGGAACCGCCTGCAAGATTTCCTCGGCGGCCGCTACACGCCGGCGACACCCGGATGTTTGAAATACCTAGCGCTAGCGATGCCATTCTCCGGTTTGTATAGCCAGCACCAGAACCGTGGACGTGCAGCACCGTGGGTGCGGTGGTATTGGAACTCAGATTCTCGACGGAGTTGACAAGCCTATTGACGCGTTGAGTTCCTAGGCGGCCATCTCGGATTTCAGGGTCAAGAAGATCGCCGTATCCGACTGGCGAGACGAAGCTGGCGTGCGGTGACATCAGCGCGAGGGCCGTTCAGACGCTCGGGACGCGGCTTGCGGAGGCTACTTGCTGTACGGCGGCCATATAGCTATGGAGCTGGAACGGCAGGCACGAAAAGCTGACAGGATCAAGGATGAGGCCATGGCTGTCATCAGATCATCACACAGCGGAGCAGGTGTCGGTGACTGACATGGACCCAGAGACCGCCACTGGGTGTTGCGCCACAAACCCATAGCGCCTTGCCGCCGTCAGGAGCCAATGACGATCTCCGGGCGCTTGAGTGGCGGGAGGGGAGACTGACCCTTCAGCACGTTCGAGCCCCGTTGAGCGTACGCGCTCACCGGCAACGGTGCTGCGCTCGGCCTCATTGCGCACGGCGCCGGGGTTCTCTGCCTGGTACAGTCGACACCGCCTGGCATTCAGGGAGGCCGGAAAATGCCTAGTTCACCAACAAGCCGGGTACTCCATAGTAATCGCAGAGGGCTGCGGGATGAGTGGAGACGTCAATTCCGTATTCAACCAACCGAAGAGACCGCGGCGTCACGGCTGCTGCGCCAGACTGGATGGTGTGGCAGGGAGGCTCGCAAAATAGGCGGACGCTTGCTCGATTTGCTAACCGGTCAGGCGCTCGAGCTGTAGTTGAGGCAGATGTGGGAAGCTCTGATAAGGGTGTGACCGGCCTTGTTCAAAGAGGCTGAGGCTTTCGCCGATTAACATTAGTAATGTAAGCTGCGTCCCGTCCGACAAGTATGTCGGCACACAAGAACACATTCTCTACGGGAGGCCATTCATGTCGCGTCACGACGCCATTCAGCACGCCCAGACGAAGCCCCTCACCAGACGCCATGCCCTGCAGTCGCTCGCGGCCGGCGCAGGTGCGCTGACCCTCGGCGCCAGCGCCGCCACAGCTCAGGCGCCGGCTGGCCCGGCCGCCCCTCCGAGCACCGTCACCACCCCGCCGCGTGATTTCGGGCCGAACGGCGCGCCCACAACGTATTTCTGGGACCCGGACGTCATCGCCGTCGATCCGAGCTTCAATGGTCTTGCGCAGCCCAATACGCCGATCCAGCGCCTGTGGACCGGCGCGCTCTGGTCGGAGGGGCCGGCCTGGAACGCGCAAGGCCGCTACCTGGTCTGGAGCGACATCCCCAACAATCGGCAGCTGCGGTGGCTCGAGGACGATGGCCGCGTCAGCGTGTTCCGGCTGCCGTCGAACAACAGCAACGGCAATACCTTCGACTTCCAGGGACGGCAGCTCAGTTGCGAGCATCTGACCCGGCGGGTCGTGCGCTACGAACTCGACGGATCCATCACGATCATCGCCGACAGCTACAACGGCAAGCGCCTCAATTCGCCCAACGACGTGGTTCCCCACCCCGACGGCAGCTACTGGTTCACCGATCCGCCCTATGGCGGTCAGCTCTATGAAGGAACGCCCGATGATGCCGGCGGGCCCAGCAATCCGGCAGGGAAGCTCAACAACCGGGTCGGCCAGCCGGCCGAGATCGGCAAGGCCAAGCGCGAGCTGCCTACCAACTGCTATCGCGTGGACCCCAGCGGGCGCATCGATCTGGTTGTGACGGAGGATCAGGTGCCCGATCCCAACGGTCTGTGCTTCTCACCGGACTACAAGAAGCTCTACGTCGCAAGCACCGGCAAGGGTCCCGGGGATACCGGGCCCGGCGGCAAGGGTGAGGTGTACGTGTTCGACGTCGGCTCAGACAACAAGCTCTCGAACCGCAAGCTCTTCAGCGACTTCATGATCGATGGGGTGAAGTGCGGGCCGGACGGCGTCCGGACCGACGTCAACGGCAATCTGTGGTGCTCGAGCAATGCAGGCCGGGCGGTCGGCTACAGCGGCGTGACCGTCTGGACGCCGGAGGGCAAGCTGATCGGCCGTATCCGCCTGCCGGAGGTGTGCGGTAACGTCTGCTTCGGTGGACCCAAGCGCAACCGGCTGTTCATGGCCGCGAGCCAGTCGCTCTACGCTGTCTATCTCAGCACCCAAGGTGCGGCGCCCGGCTAAACCGTGCCCTCACGCCGATGGGCGCTACCTCATCTTCGGCTGCCGGCCCGGAGATGTCGGGCTAGGTCGTGGGTGCGCGAGATCTCAGAGCGAAGCCGTTGAATCCGTGCTCGAGCGTTCCCTCCCTCCAACCAGGAACCAGCCTATGCCCGGTAAGCCACTCGACCAGATGACCGACCGCGACCTGTTCGCTGCGCTCGCGCTGCAAGCCCTGCTGACTGGCAATACCGGCACTCCCGCCCAGTTGGCAGCCAATGCGCCCGTTGCTGTTCAATTAGCCGACGCACTGCTGGCCGCGCTCAATGGCGAAGGGCGGTGGCAGCGGGTCGAACCATTATGAGGTTCAGTCACGGGATGCGACCGAACCTAAGCTGACCGACTATGGCAGCAATCGTGCGACTGCAGCGCCTCGCCGCCGTGCCGCAGGAAGAATTGAGCCACAACGCAAGGAAAGCGGTTTTATCCGCATTTTTCCGGGATTTCTGCGGAATAGCTGGCGGGAATTCGTTACATTGTTGCGGGGAACGCTACGAAAACGGGAATTTTTCCGGCCAGTTTCTACCGAGAATACGCGCTCGCGCGTTACCCGCAGCCCGCGGTCGCATCCCAGGAGTCGCTGCATTTAGAATTAATCCACGATGCGGAACCCTTATGCGGAGAGCCCATTACCTTGAGGTTTTAGATGGCGTGGGTGCTCAAATGTCAAAAAAAACCATGAGTGTTCATTGTCCAGTCTGCAATGTGAGTTCGCCGCGCGACCTTTCGGAACTGGCGCGTCCAAGTGGAGAATCCTGCCTGATTTGCGGGGCGTTCCTCAGCGATTATGCATGGGGCGAGCTCGCGACCGCCCTGCTGCGGTGCAACAACTCTCGGACCATTTCCGCGCCGGCGTTAGGCACGCTTCGCTGACGACGGCGCGAGGTCGCTGCTACTTAGATTAACGGCGTCCGTTCTTAGCAATATTGCAGACAGAACCAACAGCTGTCCGTCCGGCAGACGGTTAGTTCCGCACCACAAGACCTGTCTACGGCACCTTGAACAAATGCTCGGGCTGACTAAGATTCCATCGGAATCGGAAACGGAATAGCGAGATGGTCTATGGGAGGTGGCCATGCAGAACTCGCCAAAACACGTATTTTGCCCGGATGAACTGGCTATGCTGTCAGAGGTGCTAAACGAGGTAGTGAGTGCCACTGGGTCTGACGATAAAATAATTAGGAAGAAATTGGCTGTGCGACTTGCACGCCTGCTCATCGAGCAATTCGCTGCCGGCGTTACTGACCGGGATAAACTAAAATCCACAATCCATCGCGCTGCGACCGGCCCGCTTAACTGAACGCAGCCCAGGCAAGAAATCTAGTGCTGGCGATTGACCCCCAGGAACTCACTCGAACCATTGAACCGTGATTTCGTTACCAGGTGCCGGTCTAGACGCGAGGACCCCTCCTCGACAACCGGCATCGGGGCGGCGGCGCCCACAACTGCCGCCCCGTTTTTGTTATTAAGATGCCGTCGCGGAGAACTTCGTTTTGCGCTGAGTAGCCTCTGACAATTATGGGTAGACCCATGGAGGGCGTACATAGACGTGCAACCGGACGTACACAGTGGGGTCACAACCAGCAAAGTTGAGAGTGCGATTGGGTCGGTCTTGAACTCTAAATGCACACCCTGACTTACTCCTGGTCACGGATTCCAGTTCAGAAACCAACCGCTCTCGTCGAGACCCAGTTTTTCTGTTCTCAGGGGCTGAAAGCTGACGTCCGGCCAAGGATCACTCAGTTCCGAGTTTGGATCCCGAGTCAACTTTTCGGGGGTTAGGCTGGCTCCACGCGGCGCCAACGTGCGGACGTCTTGGATGCAGATCCTAGGATGCTGGGGATCGACTCGTTACCATTTGTAGCTGACGCCCACCTGGCCACTTGCGCGGTCGAATTCGTCGCCGAAGGCGACAACGATCTTGCCGAAGCCCGAGGGTCAGCACGGCTTGATTGTCGTCCCCAAACTCATGCCAGAGTAGCATGCACGTAGGATGATACAACCTACGGTTATCGGCCGGGAAACGCTGAACGGGTATAATCGGGGACCACTCCCCGGTCAAAGTCGGAACGCGGGAACAGGTATCGGTGATCGGAATCCACGCAGTAGTCGGCACGTCCATGCACATCGGGCTCATTCTCTTTCCCCGTCTCACTCGATCTGACGGGTCCGTTCGAGGCATTTGCCCGCATACCCGGCGCGAAGGTGCATCTCATCTGGAAGTCCATTGAACCAGTCGTCAGCGACATCGAACTGCAGATCCTCCCGACCATACTTTTGATACCTGTCCGGATTTAGACCTGCTCTGTATTCCAGGCGGGCCGGGCATCAACGCCCTCCTGGAGGACGAGCCGGTCCTTGCATTCGTGCGCCGCCAGGGTGAGCAGGCTCGCTATGTGACTTCTGTCTGCACGGGTGCCCTGGTTCTCGGCGCGGCTGGACTGCTCAAGGGTTACAATGCGGCTACGCACTGGGCGTCAGCGGAGTTCCTGCCGCACTTCGGGGCCACGCCCGCAAAGCAGCGGGTTTGCGTTGATCGGAACCGTGTTACCGGCGGCGCCCCGGTGCCTGCAGTCAGATGACGACCGCGTCGCCATGATGGCTGCTCAAGCCATTCTCGACCGAGCCTATGGCACGGCCGGTGCAATCCATCGATGTCAGGGAGGATGGCCCGACGGTTCGCTATTACGCCGAGATGCCAGTCAAGGACGAGACCACCGAGGAGTGGCTCAAGGGCAATGCGGCGTACCTATCAGCGTCGACCAAACCGGCGGGCGAAGCCTAATCAGTTGGGATAGATATTCGGATATCGGCAGTGCTTGCATGCTTGTTGGGTCCCATCTACCCCGCCCCGGCATCGATCGTGGGAAGGTACCGGTACCCGATGGATGTTGCTCCGGCTCGGATTCGGGACAGCATGGGATAGCGCTGGGAACACGGAAGCGGAAGGACCGGAAGCTTCCCCGAGTTATTCCGGCAAGCCGGCCAGTCGAAGACCATCTTGCCATCTGGCAAATTCCGCTGGCTGTAGACCCGAGATTACTTCCTTGAGATTGGAAAGGCGCAGTTGCGGATCATTTTGGCGCACCAGCATCATCGCTTTGCGCATCGCCTCGCCCCTGCCTGCAAGGGCAGCACTTGCCGCGGCGATGCAGAGTGCGAAAAGAAAGCCGGGTTTCGTCCGTAACGCCATTTCCGCCCATGAAAGTGCCTCATCGTAACGGCCGGCCGCGAGATGGGCTGATGCCATAGCGGCCCGCGCACCGAAATAATAGGAGTCTTGGGGGTTCAGGCGCATCGCATGCGTGAGGCGCTCAATCGCCAGCTCAGGACTCCCGATCGATATTTTCACCCACCCGCTGAAAATCCATGCCATTGCCAAGTTTGGATTAAGCGTCAAGGCTCGATCGATCAGGTTGTCACCGTCCTCGAGTTCATTGACCACATCGGCAAGGGCATACCCAGCCGTGCAGAGCGCGACCGCATCATCCTGTCCCAGCTCCACTGCCCGCCGTGCCAGCCGAGCCGCTTCAGCGATATCCAGATCGAGATCGGCCATCCAGCGGCCAGCTTTGCGCTGTGCATAACACCGCGCCGCCATGCCGTAAGCAGCGGCGAAGTTGGGATCGAGCTCAACGGCCCGGCGAAAGTGCGAAAGTGCTTCGCTGTTATCCTCCTTGGTGAAGCGATGAAGTCCCGCAAGACCTCGCAGATAACAATCATAGGCGTCCAGACTATCGGTAGGCCTGTGTTTGGTTCGCTCAATCTCCGCCTGCTCCAGCTTCGGCGCGATGGCTCCCACGACACTCGTAGTAACCTGATCTTGCAGGTCGAAGATGTCCGCGAGGTCGCCGTCAAAGCGTTCCGCCCACAGATGCATGCTCGTCGTGGCGTCAATAAGCTGCCCGCTGATGCGCAGGCGGTTGCCTGCCTTCCGTACGCTGCCTTCGAGGATGTAACGAACCCCCAGTTCGCGCCCGACCTCCTTTACGTTCACCGCTCGACCCTTGTAGGCAAAGCTGGAGTTCCGTGCGATGACGAAGAGACCGCGAAAACGCGACAGTGCGGTGATAATCTCCTCGACCATACCATCTGCAAAGTACTCTTGGTCACGCTCGCCACTCAGGTCATCGAATGGCAGGACGGCAATCGACGGCTTGTCTGGTAATGCGAGCGCTGAGGCGCTCGCTTGAGGCGTCGCCAGTCGCCGGGTGCCGCCGCAGAGCACGCGATAGATATGGACGGGCTGCGCGATGTTCTTCAGGGTTTGCGCGCCGCCATCCTCGACATCGAAGGCAAATTTTCCGCGCGCATGATCCAGGACAGTCTGCGAGATGCAGATGCCGCCAGGCTCGGCGAGCGCCTCGAGCCGGGCGGCAATGTTGACGCCATCGCCGTGGATGTCGTCGCTATCGATGATGATATCGCCGAGATTGATGCCGATGCGGACGTCGATGCGGGAGGCTTCTGGCTCGCCCGCATTGCGCTCCGCCATGCCGCGCTGTAGGTCGATCGCACAGCGCATGGCATCGACGACGCTCCCGAATTCGACGAGTACGCCGTCACCAGTGGTTTTGACGATGCGACCGTGATGCTCGGCGACCTTCGGATCGAGCAGCTCGCGCCGGTGCGCCTTCAGGCGCGCCAGCGTGCCTTCCTCGTCCGCGCCCATGAGACGGCTATATCCCGCGACGTCCGCCGCGAGGATCGCAGCCATCCGGCGATTCACCTGCTCCCGTTCCACGAACTCCTCTGCAGGCCGCTAGGCCTGGTAGCATACTATCCAATAGTGTAGCAAAACGGGTAATGGACTGGCGAGCGCCTTAGGGGCGCGCGCAAGCGAACTTTAAGTGCGGGACGAAATACTCCGCCGAGGTCTGCGTTGGGTCAGGAAAGGCCGGGTCGAGGAGTTCTCGTCGCGCCTTTGACGGGGGGTGGGTCTGCAGATTTCATCACATAAGCTATCAGGGCTTAGGCCCATCCCCGGGCCAGTCTCATACGAACCGCAGTGCCATTGGCAGGTGAGACTAGGTGCGTACTCATAAATCTTGATTGCTGTGGTTTGCTCGATGTCCGCTATGCCCCTGATAGCGACCAAATTCCGAATTGACGCTATGGGCCAATAACGGAAGTCGTTTGAAGCCTAGGGCGAGGCAACTGCGCCCCGGGTAACTAGCATTCCCCAAATTGTTTAGCTAAGGGCCACGTTGTGGGGCAGTTCCCGTAGCGGCTGTTTCAAGCACCCATGTCCTGAAGGTACGCACGTCCGGGTCATTCCAACAGGACGCGGTGCCGAACAAATGATAGGCCTCTGTCGGATCTTTGATTTCGTGATCTTTGAACGGCTGTATGAGTTGACCGCTCTCGATCTCGTCTCGCAGCACAACCAAATCGCCGATCACGACCCCCTGGCCTAGTGCCGCAGCTCTGAAGGCCATATCGCCACTTGGGAACAGCTCACCTTGTCTCCAATCAACTCCCTCTGCTTTGTATGTCCTCAGCCAGACTTCCCAATCGTGACGATCGGGCGTCGTATGCAGGAGATTGTGGGCCGCGAGGTCGGAGGGATGTCTCAAGGGGGCTTTTTCGAGCGCCCCAGGAGCGCAAACGGGTGTCAAGATCGACTGCAACACCAGAATTGCTTCGACACCATCAGGACGCCATCCACAATCGAAACCGAGGTCGAAGTCGCCGCCGAAGAAAATTTCCATGTTGTATGGTGCGGTGGTTAGCCGCAATTGGATGTCGAGATGCTCACTCCTGAACTGCTGCAGACGTGGCAGAAGCCAGCGGATCGAGAAGGTCGGAGGACAGATAACTTTCAACTCCCTCTTACTCACCCGGGCCTGGCGAGCCGCATGCGCGATACTTTCGAAGGCATCGGTGAGGATGGGCAGAAATTTCCGACCGGCCTCAGTCAGCTTTAGGCTTCGGGGTAGGCGACGAAAGAGCTGGACCCCAAGATCTTCCTCCAGGAGCCTGACGTGGCGGCTTACGGCACCCTCGGTGACGCAAAGCTCGTCTGCAGCGCGGGCGAAGCTCTCATGCCGGGCCGCGGCTTCGAATGCACGAAGGGCATTTAGGGAGGAAAGGCGCACGGAGAACCTCGATGGCTCAGCTTACCTGATCCTAAGCCAAAGATAGTTTGGTTTGTAGAGAGCGCGATCGCCGTTTACTCCATACCCTCAGCAGAATCCTGCGTGGATAGACGAGGTCGTTAATGGTGAGCGCAAGGCTTAGCTGGCGCGATGTCGCGCTCGGAATTGGCCGAATGCCGGCCGGCGGTGCTGCCCTCTCGATCAGCCAGATGGCTCAAGTCATCTCACAATGGCAGAACAACTGGCGATATCGTCGCGACTTGGGACGGCTTCGCGAGCTTGGCCCGCACATGCTTGCCGATATCGGACTGAGTTTGGATGAAGCCATCATCGAAACAGCCAAGCCTTTCTGGAAACCCTGACCCAGCAGCGTATGGGCGGAATTTCTCGAAAATCACGCTGGTTCGCCGCTGATAGACCGAACTTACCGACACGAAGGCTGACGAACGCTAGCTTTCGCGGGCGGGAAAGCAGACCCGCCTGGGATGACCGCTTCGGGTCAGGAGCGACCGGATCGAGCCAGCAGGAAGTCCGGCCATGTCTGTTATGCCCCGCAAGCGGAAGTAATTTTCAGAAGCAATAGCGGATCCACGACGGGCCGCCCGCCCTGTCCGCGCGTTCTCGCCCTCGGCCTGGCGGGCGCTGCGAGCATTCGCGCGACTGCGTCGCCGGGTAGCGAAGGTCCCGCCGGGACCGGCGGGGTTCCGCGCGGAGTTCCTCGGCTACGTCGACGCTGCGCTTCGCGGGGCGGTCGGGCGGATCTTCGGCGAGCACTTCGAGGCGCAGGATCCGGCCGAGTACGCCGACGTGGTCCACCGAACGGACGGGCTGGCGGCGTGGATCTGCGAGCCGCTGAAGGGAGCGGCGGATGAGGCGGAGCGAGGGGCGGGCGAACCGGCGGCCACCGCCGGCTAAGGGCGCGCGACGCGGGTCAGGCGGGCAGCGCTTCGAGGAACTTGCGGGCGTTGCGGGCCGCTTCGATCCCACTGAGCGCTGCAGTCTCCATCAGGGCTTCGTCCAGGTAGTCGCCGGCGAGAAACAGATTGCCGAGCGGCTTCTCGAGCGCAGGCTGGACCCGGTGCCGGCCCGGTCGGACATACGGATACCCCTTCTCCCAGCGCTGGATAACGACCTCTTCGATCACGCCCGCCGATGCCGGGTAGAGGTCATAGATCTCCCGGGTGAAAAGTTCTTTGATTTCGTCATCGGACTGGTCCCAGATCTTCCGTCCGAGGTCGCCATCGGCGCGGACCATCAATGCGCCGCCGGGCTTTCGCTCGGGTTCCTGTGCGCGGATTACATTCGCCTGGTTGAAGATGAAGTCGAAGGCACGCCCGGGCGTGGCGATCGCGTACAGGTCGTCCCACGGCATCGGACGCGTCTCCTTCGTAAGGATCCCGCCGACGATGGAGGGGCCGTAGTGGATCTCGCCCAGCGCGTGTTTCGTGTCATCGGGCAGCGTCGTCACGATCTCCTTCGTGATGTGGGCAGGGGTGGCGACGATGGCGGTTCGCGATGAGATGTCCTGGATGGTGCCGCCGACGTTCACCCGGACGTTCACGGCACCTTCGCCCTGCGCGACCGATTCGACGCGTGCGCCGATGACCACGCGCTCACCGAGGCGCCGGGCGATCGCCCTTGGAAGCTCGGCGGTGCCGCCGATCAGGTTCCGGTTGAAGTCGTTGTCTTTGCTCCAGACGTGCGCGAAGATGCCGAAGTCCCGCACCACCAGACACCTCGTCCATGCTGCAGGTCGCGCGCTCGATGATCACACGGAACAGCGCAGCGACATCCGGGTGCATCGGACCCATGAAGTCGGCGAAGCTGCTGTCGCCGAGGAAGGCAAGGTGCCGGATGCGCGCAGCGGATGCTGATTCGCCTTCGCGGCGGCGGTACGCCGCGTTGTAGGAGGGGAGCGTGCGGCGGATCTTGAGCCCGGCCTTAATGAAGGACCAGCGGGCCGCAAGCGGCATCGGCAAACGGAAGGGGTACGTCTCGGCCCGGCCCCCGGTGACGGTCTTCCCGCGCATATGGATCGCGGTCGCGCTCCCCGGGGCGACACGGGCTTCGATGCCGGCGTCCTCGGCGAGGCGGTACATGGTCGAGCCGGGCCCGGCGATCAGGTGAGCGCCGAGGTTGAGCCAGTAGTCGCCGCGCTGCTCGGACCGCATCCGCCCGCCGACGCGGTCCGCCGCCTCGAACAAGACCACCCTACGGTCGCGAAGCTCTTGCGCGGCAACGAGCCCCGCGATACCGCCGCCGATGATGCAGACGTCGTAGTCGATCTCAGTCATGCTCTCTCCCGGTCCAGTTCGCTCGTCGTACAGGCGTGGATCGTAGCACCGACCGGGGCGAAGGTGACCGGGGAGGACTCGTCGATGTCGCTTGTGCCGCCGGACTTCACGTTCCCCGCGTCGTTCGTTTCCGCGGGTGGGCCGCGCCCGTTTCCCCCTACCCCCGGGGGTGCCCCGCTATGACGCACAGCACAGTGGGGTTCCACTGGGGTTCCGTTAGAGCTTCTCGTCGTCCCCATTGATGATGATGGCTATCGGTGCACACTGCAGCTAGGCCAGCCGTCGCCCCGAACATCGCAGCCGCCACCCTATTCTATTGTCGATGGCCGGCATGAATATGTCGCCACCTTGATGCTCGGCCAAAGCCATATCCTGGTGGCCTGGGTCGAGCCTCCAACCTACTCCTTTTTCTGAAGGAGCTCGGGGAGCCTGGCGATCGCCTTGGCCACCCGGCGGGCCTCATCCCAGGTCAGGTAATTGGGCATCTTGGGCACCTGGTGGTCTTCCTTGGCATAGACGAAGGCGAGCCAGTGCCCATGATCGTCCTTGACGCGATAGCCGCCTTCGACCTTCTCCGCCGTCCAGGGCGCTGGCAGCCGTCGCTTCTTCATACCTACCCCCTAGCCGAGTAGCCGGAAGCGCGGCACGTCCGTCTTGGTCCGTTCGCTCCACATTGACTCCGGCCGTGCCCACCAGGTCGTGTGGTCATTGATGGACTTGTAGATCACATGCGGCTCGAGGACGTCGGCCCACAGGCGCCCCTCCTCGTCGATCACCACGTCGATGGTGTTCAGGGTCTCCGAATGCCGGGCAGCGCAGAACTGGCTGAAACTCTCAGCCCCTATATCGCGGATCGGCTGTGCGACGCCGCGGGTTCGGTAGAGCCCGCCCTTGAAGTGTCTCCAGAGCTGACCATCCTCGATCATGGCTGATACCCCCGCAGCAAGCTATCCCGCGCGCCTATGACGGCGAATTAGTCATGGAACACAGCGCGGGTAAAGGGGCGAACCGCTGATCGAGCCGGGGGGTCTGCGCCTGCTGAACTGATGAGAAAGTACCAGAAAAGCGCCGAGCAGACTTACGAAGTCATGGAACACAGGGCGGGTAAAGGGCGAACCGCGCTTCGAGCCGGGGGGTCTGCGCCTGCTGCCGCGCCGATCGCCCTGGTTTTGTGAGCAACAGCCCTGGCACAGCATGCCCTAGTTCACCTTGTCCGATGCCGGCTCGACAGTGGCCAAGGCTGGCGTCCGCTGCCGTCAGCCAGGCCTCGGCTGCACTCGGCCTTGCGTGGGACTTCCACATACCGAAGAGGCTGGTCAGCATCCCCTTGTAAATCCGGACGATCATTGTCGAGAGCCCTGACCGGTTCGCCCGTGACCTGGCCGTCCAGCTCGCCGGCCACGACATGCTGAAGGGGCTGGGGATCGACCTCATCCCGGCGTCGGCGCCGGATTTTTTCCTTGAGGACACGCCGACCGCCGTTCTGGTCCGCCAGGTGCTCGGCGCCATCGCGCAGTTCGAGAAGGCGAGCCTGGTCGCCAAGCTGAAAGCCGCCCGGGATCGCAAGCGGGCTCGGGATGGCAAATGCGAGGGCCGCCGGTCGCACCGTCGAGATGAACCCGGAGCTGGTCGCCCTGGTGAAGCGGCTGCGCCGTCGCAATCCCAAGACCGGCGAGCGGAAATCCCTGCGCTCGATCGCGGCCGAACTCGCCAGCTCGGGCATGTGAACGTCCATGGCCGACCGTTCGCGGCGGAATCAATCAAGGCGATGGTGGGCAGCGCGCCTGTGCGTGGTCTGGAGAGGGCCCTACAGCCTCTCAGCAATTCAACAACGTTACGATAAAGATTAGTGCCAGAAGGCATACAACAAACCACGCAGCCCGTCTCAGCGATCCCAGCATCTGCAACATCCGAGGTCCAGCTGCCACGCGGAGCTGGCGTCTCTTGGGACCGCTTGTATTTCGCTCCGAAATCGGCCATCTCCTGTCAGTCTCGGGCTCCTCCCTTGCCGAACTCGAGGTACCAGTTATCTACAGCCCAGCTTCACCGACCTTGCGAGAATTCCTTCAGGCGAGGTGTGGCGGCGGTCCGCCATGCGCTCCAGCGCATGGGCGACCCGCAGCGCGATATCCTTGCGCGCCAGGGTGCAGCGATGATCTAGCACGCCGATCGGCATCGGCTACAGCGGAATCACCGCGACCACCGGCAGGCCGATGAAGGAAATCGGCTGGGTGTGGATGCCGATATTGGCGCGCACCGGCAGTTCGACACCGTCGAGCATGAAAGTCACCTGCCCGAGTTTCGGCGCGACACAGGGCGTCGCCGGCGCAATGATCACGTCGACCGATTTGAAGATTTCCAGCACTTGGGCGCGATACCAGCGGCGGAATTTTTGGGCGCGGTCGACCAAGGGCGCCAGCACCATCGCGCCCGCCAGCAGGCGATCGCGCACCGCAGGATCAAAATCATTCGGCCGCTGGCGCAACCGATCGAGATGCAGCGACGCACCTTCGGTGGTGGAGATCACATAGGCCGCGGCCCGGGCGCGCGCGGCTTCGGGAATTTCGACCGTCTTTGTGGCGCCGAGCGCCTTTGCGACGCGGGCGACGGCTTCGACGGCCTCAGGGAAAACGTTCTTCTGAAAGTAGCCGCCGGCGATGGCAACGCGTAGGCCGCCAATATCCTGCGTCAGCAGCCCGCTTACCGGCTCGACCGCACGCGTGCTGCAGGCGGCATCGTCGGCATCAGGCCCCTGCATCACATCATGGCCAGCCCGAGATCGCCGACATTGCGCGCGAACGGGCCAAGATGATCGAAGCTCGCCACAACGGAAACGAACGCGCCCGCGACAGCCGGCCATCAGTCAGCTTCAGCCGAAAATGCCGCAGAACGACGACGGCACCCGGATCGAACCGTTGGTGTCGGATCCCAACGCCAGCGGCACCAGCCGGCCGCCGACCGCGGCGCCGGAGCCGCCCGAGGAGCCGCCGGTCATCCGGGT
>CAVUUY010000009.1:0-474313 GCA_963744915.1 uncultured Alphaproteobacteria bacterium | reverse complement strand
AAGCCCCGGCTCCGTGGCAGGCTTGATCGCGTCGACCGGACATTCCGGCTCGCAGACCCCGCAATCGATGCATTCGTCCGGGTGGATGACGAGCATGTTCTCGCCTTCGTAGAAGCAGTCCACGGGGCACACCTCGACACAGTCCATGGTTTTGCAGCGAATACAGTTCTCGTTGACAACGTAGGTCAATTGAACGTCCTTTCAGCAGATCGCAGTGGCGAACTCAGGACGCTCGGCTCATCCGCCTTGGATCGCTGTCGGGCCAGGTACCCACCTGCCTTTAGCGCCATAATGGCTTGTAATGCGGTGCCACGGCTCTTCGCTTGAAATTCCGTGGATTCCGACAGCTCCGAAAGACGGGGTTGGCGCGCGAAGAAGCGCATCGCCATCCATTGGTTGGGCAGGGCTGAGTTCAGCCGTCAAAGCCCGCGGCTCGCACGAGCCGACCCAGCGGAGGTTCGCTGTTTCGCGGGCTGACATGGTAGCCTCCTCGAAAATATAATGGTGTTTCGACACCTGACAATCAATCGGATCAAGATTATTTTGATTCACGCAGGGCTCCGGCTCGCCA
Source organism: uncultured Alphaproteobacteria bacterium (assembly GCA_963744915.1). Lineage (GTDB taxonomy): Bacteria > Pseudomonadota > Alphaproteobacteria > Rhizobiales > Aestuariivirgaceae > DATAFF01. The sequence continues at coordinate 473,742 of CAVUUY010000009.1, read as the reverse complement.
CCTACGGCGTGTGGTAAACTGACGATGCGTCGCTATGGGTGGGTTTTACAATGACTGAACGACGCTATAGGGGCACCGCGCACAGGGTGCTGATCGAACCCTCGCTCAATGATCCATACAAGGTACTTTGCGTCATCGATCGGGCCACGCGTTGCAAATGGCAGGTTATCCGAAGTTTCATAATGAAGTGGGGGTGCCAATCGTGCGCATTGGCTGCCGCGAGTTCAAGTGCATTGGGGAGAAACCGCCGCAAGACCACCCACACATCTACCTTAATATGGGCGATGCTAGGGAGATCGTCTGCCCCTATTGTTCAACGCTATTCCGTTTCGATCCGAGCTTGGGTGCACACGAAGCTGATCCGACAGATTGTGCTTACGGCGAGGTCGATTGAGCTAAAAGGCAGCAGCGCCGCTTCTCTCGTCACGCGGTGCCCCGCAGCCAACCAACTACAGGTGCCATCGTCCCGCAATCTCGTCCTTTGGCTAATGCCTGCCCGCGCGACCTCGAGGTTGCCGAACGGACGATCGCCGTACGGTCCGGTGCTCAGGCATCCTCTCTCAAGGCAGCGCAGACGTAATCGGCCAACGAGCCGCTAGCCAAATTAGGGATACCGGATGCGGGCCCGGTTCCCTTTAGCCATTTCTTGCCCCGCTCCCGGTGCTCGAAATTTAATTTCTGCCATTTTGCAATGGCAGCGCGGAGTTTCCTCTCGTCATCCTCCCGAACTGCCGAAATCGCGGCCCGGGCGGCGATGATCGCACCTTGCTCACTGAGAACCAGCCCGCTTTGCATTTGCAACAAATTGGCGATTTTCTTTGCGACTTTCTCAACCGTGCTCATGACCTACCTTAGTCCGGTGTACAGGGGCACTTCCCGGCGAGTAAAGCCACCGTCCGGGATGTAAGTTGCGGAAAGTGACATCACGAGCTGGCCAAAGGGGAGCGGAATGGAACTACCGGCTGGCAAGTGGACAAGGGAACCCATCTCCGAAGGGCGGCTCATCAGAGCTTCCCATCTGTTTTTGCCACTCTTTTGGTCAGACTCACACGGGCGTGCCCTATGGCGACTGAGTGGCCCGTGCCGCGACCCATGGTATGGTGACCCATGCAGCTCACAGACGAACAACTGGCCATCATCATCACCTGGGCGAAAAAGACCCCAGAGGTGCAAGCTGTCTTCCTCTATGGTAGTCGAGCCAAGGGCACGGCGAAGCCTGACAGCGACGTGGTCCTTGCTCTCTCTATCAAAGGCCTTGAGGCAACATGGCGGTTCGCGAAATTCATCAGCCACCGTCGTGGCTGGAGGGTAGAGCTTGAGGCAGCACTTGGTATTGCGGTGCAGCTTGAGCGAGCGCGGCGCAATGCCACCCCTGAAGCAGGTTATGTCGAGCTGTGGAGACGAGCGTGAGCGTGACACCCCGGCGGCGGGGGCGCGGGGCGCGATCCTCGCCCGGGGGCACCCCCAAATATCGCCAATGGGTCCCCTCCGAAGTTGGTGATAGTCGAAACCCGTCCCATTTGAAATTCACGACGGCTACAAGGGGGGTTCCAGCGTCGCCAGCGAGCGCGGAGGTTAAGGGCGGTGTCATTGGCCATTCCGAAACGGTTGGGCAAAAGAAGGATGACCGTTCTCAGCCCGGAACCCGACATTCGCAAAATCGCACTCGGCGTCTGCCTTTGACCCAAAGCGGAAGTCGTTTAGCCTCATGCGCGTGAGTGCGGCCGTCAACCTCCAACCGAGAATTGGGTGATGTTAGGCGCTGGCGGGTTCGGATATTTCTTGAGCGTTTCCTTGTATTTCTCTACCGCTTCGAGCGCCGGTCCGACTGCGCCGCCAATACCCGGGAGATCAGCGGCTCGCGCGCATTGCACAGAACTGTTCTATGGCTGCACGAGAGACTTCGATTCCTTCCCCTCGCATTCTGGCAGCCGCAGCGGCTTGGCGAGTTTCGCCAGTGCCTCAGGTCTGGCGCAGGGCGCGAAGCCGGCAAGCCGCATGGTCTCGATATGCCGCTGGTGCTCGGCGTCATTGTAGCCGGGCTCGTTGGCAAAGCTTTCGATCGTCAAGCCCGGGTAGCGACGCAGTGCTTCCTTGACTGTCGCCTCGGCCTCCGCCTTCTGGCCCAGAACCGCGAAGCTCGCGGCGCGTTGGACCCAGGCGGATTTGTTGTAGTTGTCGGGCATCAGGCGCTCCATCGCTTTGAGCGCATCCGCGTAGCGGCCGGCCATGAAATAGGCAGGGCGGAGGAAATTGCTGACCCACGGCTGGTAGTTCGGGTTGAGCCGGATCGCGCGGTCGGCCATCGCCGCCCCGCGCTCAGGCTCACCGAAGGTGCTCGCCCAGCGAAGGTAATAGGTCAGAATCGCGGCGGAGCCGGGATTGAGGCGCAGCGCGAGGTCGAATTGAGCCTTGGCCCGGTCGAACTCTCCGCGGAAGCCGAGCAGGTGACCCAGCACGGCATGGGCCTCGGCATCGTTCGGATCGAGCGCCACGGCGCGTTCGGCCGCTTCCACCGCCGCCCGGTTCGACGCCTCCGAGTTGGTTCTTCCGATGAAAGCTGCAGCCATGTCATGCGCCCAGGCGAGATTGATCCAGGCGCGGGCGTAACCCGGATCGGCGGCGACCGCCTGCTTGAGAATTTGGATGGACTCCGCGGCACCCCCAGCGGTCGGGCTCCACTGCTTCTCGACCCCAAGAAGATTGAGATCGTAAGCCGTGAGAACTCTCTGGCCGCTTGCGCCGCGCTACCCCGAGGTCGGCGCTCCTGATCGGTCCCGCGCTAATCTCGAACTGACCGAGGATGTGATCCGCGATCTCGGTCTGGACGGCGAACACGTCTTCGACAGGTCGATCCCATTGCTCCGACCAGATATGGGCGCCGGTCTGCGCATCGATAAGCTGCGCGGTGGCGCGGATACGCCCGCCCTGGCGCTGGATCGAGCCTTCCAGCACATAGCGGACATTCAGTTCGCGGCCGATCTGGCGCACGTCCGCCGATTTGCCCTTATAGGCTTCGGTCGAATTTCGGGCGATCACGTCGATGTCGCTCATCCGGGACAGATCGGTGATAATGTCCTGGGTCAGGCCGTCGGCCAGCCGACCGGTGGCTTCGTCGCCGCCATAATTGTCGAAGGGCAGCACCGCCACCGAGGGATTGGCGCTCAAAGGGACGGGCTGCAAGAACCACCAGGTCCCGGCGCCCGCCAAAAGCAGTGCTATGACCGCGGCCGCTGAGGCCCTCTTCCATCGCGGTATCGTCTTGCGCAGCGTCCAGCGCGCTCGCCTACCGTCGAGCCTCAGGCGATAGGCTCGCACTGGACGGGTGATGTTCTTGACCTGCTGCTCCCCAATGAAATCGAGCGGCCAGTGGAGCTTTCCTTGCAGATGGTCGTAGGCTGTGCCGGACACCATCACCCCGCCCGGATCGGCGAGTTGCTCCAGCCGTGCAGCGACATTGACGCCATCGCCATAGACATCGCCATCCACCAGCGCCACATCGCCCAGATTGATCCCCATCCGGAAAACCAGGCGCTCAGGCTCGGGCAGTCCGGCGTTGCGAGCCGCCGCAGCCTTCTGAATCTCTGCTGCGCAGACCACTGCATCGACCACGCTATCGAAGGCGACCAGCGCACCATCGCCCATCAGCTTGACGATGCGGCCATGGTGCTGGGCGATGAGGGGATCAACAAGCTCGGTGCGGCTCGCCTTAAGCCGTGCGATGGTGCCGGCCTCATCGGCCTCCATCGCCTTCGAGAAGCCAACCACATCGGCCGCCAGGATCGCCAGCAGCTTCCGGTCGAGCGGGGGGACACTCATGATCGTACCCCTGCATGGATATGCAGTATGCTGGGGGACTCTACACCCATCAAAGTCCCCTGGCGAGCGATCGGCATGTCCGTTGTTGGCCCAAATGCGAAGTGCGGGTATGTCTGCTATTGCGCCGCTTTCGGACGGTGAGCGGACCTAACGCAGACATCACTAACTCGACGCGATTTGACCCATCGCTGCCTCCCGAGTTGTTTCGTGTTTGACCGCTTTGGATCGGCAAGCGGACCTCGGCGCAGGAGAAACTGGTCTGACGCATCGGATCGGTGTGGCCTATCTAGCAGCAGCCGCAGCTCGATTTGCCAGCACACCTCGTGGAGCCGGCCAGACTCATCGCCAGCGGGTGAGACCGAGGGACGGATAAGAGAAGGTGGCGTGGAACGCTTCGACGCTGCCCTTGAGCGGTTGGGCCGCCTTTCAAATGATTTGGATTTCATAGAGACTGTCGGTTGGCTGCTGGTGCCACCTTTCCACGGATGGTGTAGATTTGCAGCTCTTCTTCGCTCGGACAGTGAGTGATGTTGGCAGATGGCCATGCCTAAACCTTTCAGCTTTGACAAGGACACACCAAAGGTTCACCAGCACCCAGATCGGGAGAAATCGAGGCGTTCAGTCGATGCGGCGGTAAAGATTGGTTCAAAGCACGGAGCCAGGGGAAAGCCGAAACACACTATGGGCAAGGGAAGGGTCAGATTGGGAAAGTCGAAAACTTGAGTTCGACACGAGACTCAAGAAGTTAACTCAGTCCCAGTCCGTTGCTGCATTCGGCAACGTCTGCCGTGCTTGGCGAACCTGCTTCTACTCCGGAAGAGGCGCTGCAAACCCGGCTAGAGCTTCAAGACAGTGAGTGACATCTATGAGGCACGGGTAATAGTCGGAGAGCCCTCGCGCGCGTCCACGGCGGCTCTGGCCCCCCGTGTAGGGGACTTGGGTTGGCGGGGCGCACGGAGGCTTGGCTCGCCAGGTCTAGGCTGCCAGCGGGAAATGAAGTCGCCCACTAGACTAGAAGAAGCCGTTCCATAAGCTGGAAATCCGGCTCACTAAGATCAACCAACTCCTCCGAAGATCGATCGGTGCTACCCATCATTCTCGCTATTGAGATCCTCGGGCCGGATACCACCGTCGGGATTGGGCTCAAGTCTCTCGATGAGGATCTCCAATTGAGCAAGACGGTTCTTGCAGTCCTCAAGCTCGCGATCGGTGGTGTCGGCCCATGGCTCGCCTGGGCCGCGGGAAAGGCGTCGCATCTTGCCTGATTCCATCGACTCGATCTGTTGTTTGAGCCGATCTATTTCTGCTTTCTTCCAAGCAATGAACACCTCATGTCCGGCCATCGGCCATCCCCGCTCACTTCTTCGCCGGCTTCAGATAGCCATGATTCTTGAGATAGTCCGCCAGCAGCTTTTCGATGAGGCTGGTCAGTGACCGGTGGTCATCAGCGGCAGCCCGTTCGGCTGCTGCCTTCAATGATGGCTGCAGTCGCAGATTGACCTGCGCCGTCTTTGCTTCTGTGGGCATCAGTAAAGAAATCCGCTTTACAATTGTTGTGGTGAGTGTATAGATAGTTGCTGCATAACGCAAGCGGCCCGACATGCTGCGTCAACAGTATATCGGGCCTAACCCTGAGCATTAAAAAGGAGACTGAGAATGCCCAAGGCTGATTCAATTTCTACCACGCTTTCCCGGCGGGCGCTGATGGCGACGTCCGTCGGCCTTGTCACCGCCGACGTCGCGGCCGCGGCGATCGCCGTCAGGGCCGCTCAGGCGATGGCACCGGCTGCTACGGTCGAAGCTGATGCGAAGCTCATCCGTCTGTGCGCCCGCTGGGAGCGACTGCAGCGTGTCTACAATCACGTCTCGGACAAGGCTGCTGCTACCGACGGTGCGGCTGCGGGAGCAAAGTCCGCGACCGTGCGCGCCGCTTACATGATGTCCTTTGATCGGTTTGAAGCGGTGTGCAACAGCATTTATGACAAGCAGGAGGCCCTGGCTCTCGAAATAGCCGAGCTTCCATCCCGCTCATGGGCTGGCCTTGCCGCAAAGGCCAATGCGATCAAATCCGATCCCGGTTTCATGGACAACGGACACTGCCTGTGGCCTATGGTTGCGAGCCTGGTTGAGGATGTTCATCGCCTCATCGCGGGCACCGTGCCTACTGACCGGCGGCAAATCGCTGGTGTAGAGGTCTGAGGCCATGCAGCTCGTGCGATTGCTGCTCGCCCGGCTGGCCGTGAACCTCGCAGGTCATTTGCTGCAAGCGGCCGAGTGGCTACGGGATTACTGACTTACTTGATTACCAAATCTGCTGAATGAGCAAATAGCCGGGCAGGAGCCATCAAGGTTTCCTGCTCGGCCTGTTTGTCCTGGGGCGTTCAGAGGGCGAGGGGAACCAAAATGCAAGGCCCATGTTTTGCAGGCTATTCTGCAACAAATATTTCCGAACCCACTAAGGGGCCATTACACTTTATTTTTCCGAGCGAAATCTCCACCCTGAAAATCTTGTCCAGCTCTTGAGTTAGATTTTTTGGTTCTGAAGTGCGTCGATAGCCAATGTGACGAAAATAGTCCGAATATATTGTTGATCCAATTCCTATTATATCAAGAAAATCGCTTAGCCTGGAGTTGGAAGTGTCGTATCCCGCGTCCTCCCTAATTTCCCTTATTAGTGCACGACACTCATCTACATCAAAGTTTCTATTTTCCAATCCTACGAGAATCCCCCCAATGTTGATACGATTTTCGTCCCAATTATAGCTTGCGCCCAGAGCTAAGGTCGAAAGCTTTGGGTTTTTCGATTGAATTTCGGCCCCTAGACGACGCAGGTGCTCCCTTAGTTGAAGCATTCCGAAATCGAACAGGCATTCTCACTTTGCAAGTACAACACCGTCGGCCCCGGCTCGCCCTGAGCAGAGCCAACGCTCAAAGCAAGGGCTAAAACAATCGCACCCGATTTCAGCTCCGAACCCATTAGCCGCCAATTCAATCGGGGGACCCGCCCGCAAATTAGCGGCGTTTCCAACCGGGTTCCATATGCAAGCTTTGCAACCTATACACCAAATGTCGCATTGCAATACATCTTTTGGTTGGTGGAAAGGTGGCCCGCAGCAGCGCCCCGCTCATTGGGCGCGGTGCCGGCGTTCCGGCATCGTGCGCCGATGCCTTCATGCTCATCGACCGCCAGGAACCCCGCCCCGGGAACGAAGGTCGGATGGAGCCCGCCTTTCAATGCCATGCGCGGCACTCAATCTGCCTCGGGTTTTGAGCCAGGTACGATAACCGTCCCACGACGCTTATCGGGCACGATTTGGGCATGGAGCACGCTAACGGCCCGTTTTTATGCCCTAAGCCATTGATTTTGCTTGGCGCGCCCTACGGGAATCGAACCCGTGTTCCCGCCGTGAAAGGGCGGTGTCCTGGACCGCTAGACGAAGGGCGCCGCTCGTTGAGGAAGGCGTGCTCTCTATAATTGGCACCCCGGCGGAGCGCAAGCCTCGGACATTGCCGGCGGTCAAGCACCGATCTCGGCAACGTCGTCGATCATCAGCTGCGCTGCGCGGCGGCCGTTGAAATCATCGACCGCCAGCCGCCCCGCCACATGGAATGGCCGCTCCCGCTCCTTGAGCAGCGTCTCGCCGAGCGGCGTCGACAGCGCCCGGAACGCCACCGCCCTGAGGCGCGTGCCGTCGGCATGAACCAGCGTGCAGCGCACATGATCGTGGCCGGCGAGATCGGCATAGAGCACCCGGTGCGCCGGAAAGGCGAACACCGGCGCCGGATTGCCTGACCCATAGGGTCCGGCGCGCTCCAGCAGCTCGACGAGATCGAGCGTCGCGCCCGAGGCCGTCAGCGCCCCGTCTATGTCGAGCGCCGCAGTCTGGCCGGCGCCGGCCACCACCGCCCCGGCCAGGCGCTCCTCGAGGAAGCCCCGCAACCGCCCGAGCTTGGCCCGCTCGACCGTCAGGCCGGCCGCCATCATATGGCCGCCGCCCTTGGCCAGGTGCCCGGCGGTGAGCGCGTCGCGAATGGCCGCGCCGATATCGACGCCCGGCAGCGACCGCCCCGAGCCATGCGCCAGCAGGCCGCCGGTCTGGTAGCCGAGCACGAAACTCGGCAGCCGGTAGCGCTCGGTCAACCGCGCCGCCACCAGGCCGAGGACGCCGGGATGCCAGTTCTCGCCGCACACCAGCAGCACCGGCAATGAGCCCGACTGCCCAAGTGCGCGCTCGGCCTCGAACAGCGCCGTTTCCAGCACCCTGAGCTCGATTGCCTGGCGTTCGCGATTGAGCGTTTCGAGCTGCTGCGCCAGCATATTGGCCTCGCCCCGGTCCTCGGTGGTGAGGAGCTTGACCGCCGCCATGGCATGCCCGACCCGGCCGGCCGCATTGAGCCGCGGTCCAAGCAGGAAACCGAGCGCATGCGGATCCGGCCGGCGCTTGAGCCGCGCTATATCGGCAAGCGCCGCGAGGCCGATATTTTCCCGCCGCGCCATCACCTTGAGCCCTTGCTGGACATAGGCGCGGTTGAGCAAGGCGAGCGGCACCACGTCGCACACCGTGGCAAGCGCCACCAGATCGAGAAGGCCGAGGAGATCGGGCCCGTCATCGCCGGGCATGGCGTAACCGGCCTGCCGCAGCGTCCGGCTGGTCGCCGCCACGAGGATCAGCGTGAGGCCGGCGGCGCACAGATGGCCCTGCCCCGACAAATCATCCTGCCGGTTGGGATTGATCACCGCATGCACCGCGGGCAGGACCGGACCGGCAAGATGGTGGTCGACCACCACCGTCTCGAGGCCGAGCGCCGCAGCGGCAAGCAGCGGATCATGGGCATTGACGCCGCAATCGAGCGTCACCAGCAGCCTGGCGCCCTGCCGCGCCAGGCCCTCGACCGCCGCCCGGCTCGGCCCATAGCCCTCGGTGATGCGATCGGGAATGTGCACTTTCGGCGTGATCCCGAACGCGCGCAGATAGAGCACGAGCAGCGCCGCCGAGGTAACGCCGTCGACATCATAATCGGAGATGATGCCGATCGCCTCGCCGGCCATGATGGCACGCGCCAACCGCTCGGCTCCGGCTTCGAGGTCGCGGATCGCCGCCGGCTGCGGCATGAGCGCCCGCAAGCGCGGGCTCAATACGTCCTCGCAGGCCTCGATGCCGATGCCGCGGCCTGCCAGGACCCGGCCAAGGATCTCCGGTATGCCAAGCCGCTCGCTGATCGCCAGCGCCGTGCGCCCGTCCTTCAGCCGCGCGCGCCAGTGACGACCGGTCAGCGACCGGCCGACATCCAGGAAGTGCCCGGCCGCCGTCACGGCTGGGCGAGCGGCCGGCGATTGCGTATCCAGCGCACGGTCCCCGTTGCCGAACGCATGACGATGGTGTGGGTGGTGACTTGCGAGGCCTCGAACCGGACCCCCGGCAGCAGCGATCCGTCGGTGACGCCGGTGGCGGCGAATATGACGTCGCCGGAGGCCAGCTCGTGCAACTCGAACTTGTGGTCGGGATCGGTGATTCCCATCCGGTCCGCCCGCGCCCGCTCCTCGGAACGGCGCAGCACCAGCCGGCCCTGCATCTGCCCGCCGATGCAGCGCAGGGCGGCCGCCGCCAGCACGCCCTCCGGCGCCCCGCCGATTCCCAGATAGATGTCGATGCCGGTATCCTGGTCGGCGGTGTGGATGACCCCGGCCACATCCCCGTCGCTGATCAGCCGGATGGCCGCCCCGACTTTCCGCACCCCGTCGATCAGCTCGGCATGGCGCGGGCGGTCGAGGATGCAGACGGTGATATCGGCCGGCGCCACGCCCTTGGCTTTGGCCAGCTGCCTGATGTTCTCGCCCGCCGGCAGGTCGAGATCGACGGTTCCCGGCGGAAAGCCGCCGCCGATGGCGATCTTCTCCATATAGCAGTCGGGCGCATGGAGCAGGCTGCCGCTCTCGGCCATGGCGATCACCGCCAACGCATTCGGCATCGCCTTGGCGCACAGCGTCGTTCCCTCGAGCGGATCGAGCGCGATGTCCATCTTCTGGCCGGTGCCGGTTCCGACCTTTTCGCCGATATAGAGCATCGGCGCCTGGTCGCGCTCGCCCTCGCCGATCACCACCAGCCCGTCCATGTCGGCGATCTGGTTCAACGCCGAGCGCATGGCATCGACCGCCGCCTGGTCGGCCGCCTTCTCGTCGCCACGCCCGGCAAGCCGCGCCGCCGCGATCGCCGCCGCCTCGGTGACCCGGGCGATCTCGATGGTGAAGATCCGTTTGAGCTTGGCCAAGACCAGGCCTCCTCGACTGACGCGACCGAATCGTTTTACCCGGCGATTGTACCCGCTCAAAGCCGCTCGATGCGGATCATCCGTGGTTTTCCCGCGCAATGACCCTCGTCCTCGATCTTTTCGAGGGCCGTCCGCATGGCACTTTCCAGCGTCTCGTGGGTGATCAGGATGAACGGCGCCGTCTGGCGCTTGCGGCGCTCGCCGGCGGAAAGGCTCGCCAGCGAGGGACCGCGTTGCACGATGCTCTCGATCGAGATGTTCTCTCCCGCCAGCACCCGCGCCACCGCCGCCACCTCGCCGGGCCGGTCATGGAGGTCGAGCGACACATAATAGCCGCCCTCATGCGCCCGCATCGCGGCGCGCCGGCACGGCATCAGCGCATCGGCCGGCACGCCGAAGGCCGGCGTCCTGGAGCCGCGGGCGACATCGCAGATGTCCGCGATGACGCTCGATGCCGTGGGATGGCTCCCTGCGCCCTTGCCCTCGAGCATCAGATCGCCCGACATGTCGGCCTTGACCACCACTGCATTGTCGACGCCCTCGACATCGGCAATCGGCGTGCCCTTCGGCACCAGCGTGGGGTGGACCCGCTGCTCCACCCCATCTTCGGTCAGCGCCGCGACGCCGAGCAGCTTGATGCGGTAGCCGAGTTCGTCGGCATTGACGATATCGGCGCGGGTGATGCTCTCGATCCCCTCGATATAGATCGATTCGAGCGAGATCTCGGTGCCGAAGGCGAGCGAGGTCAGGATCGCCAGCTTGTGCGCGGTGTCGAACCCGCCAATGTCGAAAGTGGGATCGGCTTCGGCATAGCCGAGCCGTTGCGCCTCGCGCAGCACATCGGCGAATTCCGCCCCCTCGGCGGACATCTTGGTGAGGATGAAATTGCACGTGCCGTTGAGAATGCCGAACACCCTGCCGACGCGGTTGCCCGACAGGCTTTCACGCAACGTCTTGACGATCGGGATGGCGCCGGCCACCGACGCCTCGAAGGCGAGTGCGACCTCCGCCCGGTCGGCCAGCCGCGCCAGATTGAGCCCGTGATGGGCGATCAGCGCCTTGTTGGCGGTGACCACCGGCTTTCCGGCCCTGAGCGCCGCCTCGACCGCCGCCTTGGCGGGGTCGCCCTCCCCGCCCATCAACTCGACGAAGAGATCGATCTCGGGCGACCTGGCCAGCGCCACCGGATCGTCATGCCAGGCGACCCGGGCGAGATCGTGCTCGCCGCGCCGCTTGTTGCGTGATCGCGCCGAAACCCCTGCGAGCTCGACCGGGCGGCCGGCGCGTGCCGCTATCATGGCGCCATGGAGCCGCAGGGCATCGAGCACGCCGGTACCAACCGTGCCGAGCCCGGCGATGCCGATGCGCAGGGGTCGCTGCATTGGGGAACTCCGAACTCTGAATTGACCGCGAGGGTGCCGTTATGGATCGACCGCCGGCGCTTTTCAAGAAAGCTCGGCACCGCCGGTTTCACGGTTCCTTTGCCGATTTGCTGTATTTCCCCTCGCGACGACGGGAAAATGCGTTAGATTCCCTCACCAACGGAGGCGACCATGGCAAAATTCACCGGCGGTTGCCTGTGCGGTGCGATCCGCTACGAAGCCGAGGGCGAGCCGGTCGGCGCCGTCGACTGTCATTGTCGCGACTGCCAATATGTCTCGGGCGGCGGCCCTGCTCATATGCTCGTCATGGCGGCGAGCAACGTCAGGATGACCAAGGGCGAGCCCAGGATTTATTTCAGCCTGTCCGAGGCCAGGCATACGGTGGGCCGCTCCTTTTGCGAGGATTGTGGAACGCCGCTATTCGCCCAGAACGCGGCACTGCCGGGCTTTCTCTCGATCAAGGCCGGAACATTGGACGACCCCTTGCTTTACCGCCCGAAGGGTCATAGCTGGGTGAAGTCGGCACCCCCCTGGCACTATATCGATCCAGCGCTGCCGAGCATACAAGGTGACCCCGTCTGAGACGTAGCTGAACCCCAACCCCCATGACCGAGATGAAACCCCAGCTGCCGAGCGATTTCCGGCTGACCGATCCCGCCGCCTTCCTGCGCAACATGGGACGCGCCATCGAGAAGACCGGCGAGATCGTCACCGCCTTGTCGGAAAACCGCGAGGGTCAAACCGAAGTGGCACCCGGCTCCGCCCAGCAGTTCGAGGCTGCCATCCGTGCCCTTGGTGAAATATTCCAGGCTTATCTCAAACATCCCGACAAGCTGATCGATGCCCAGTTCGAGCTGTGGCGCATGCATGCCCGGCTGTGGGATGCGGCGTGGAAACGCTTCCTCGGCGCGCCGGTCGAGCCGGTGGCGCGCCCCGAACCCGGCGACAAGCGCTTCCTCGACCCCGACTGGGAGCAGAACCAGGTCTTCGATTTCCTGAAGCAGTCCTATCTGCTGACCGTGCGCTGGGCCCAGAACACGGTGGCCGATGCCGATGTCAGCGACCCGCACACCAAGCACATGGCGCGCTTCTATGTCGATCAGATCGCCAATGCGCTGGCGCCGTCGAATTTCGCCTTCACCAATCCCGAGGTCCTGAAGCTGACGCTGGCCAGCAATGGCGCGAACCTGGTCGAGGGTCTCGAGAACCTCGCCCGCGATATCACCGCTGGCGGCGGCCAGCTCCGCATCCGTCAGACCGACTTCAGCGCCTTCGAGGTCGGCACCAATCTCGCCACCACGCCGGGCAAGGTCATCTACCAGAACGAGCTGATGCAGCTCCTGCAATATGCTCCGGCAACCGAGACGGTGTACCGCCGCCCGCTTCTTATCGTCCCGCCGTGGATCAATAAATTCTACATATTGGATCTCAATCCGCACAAATCATTCATCAAATGGGCTGTCGAGCAGGGCTTCACCGTGTTCGTGCTGTCATGGGTCAATCCGCATGAGGATTTGGCCGGCAAGACCTTCACCGACTATATGCGCCAGGGCATTCTCGAGGGTCTCGCTGCCATCAACGAGGCCACCGGCGAGAAGGAGGTGAATGCCATCGGTTATTGCATCGGCGGCACGCTCCTTGCCGCGACCCTGGGTTACATGGCGGCCAAAAAAGACCGTCGCATCGCTTCTGCAACCTTTTTCGCCTCGCAGGTTGATTTCGAGCTCGGCGGCGATCTCCGGGTGTTCGTCGACGAATCGCAGCTCAAGGCGGTCGAGACCCAGATGGCCGAGCGCGGCTATCTGGAAGGCAAGCAGATGGCGCAGGCCTTCAACATGCTGCGATCGAACGACCTGATCTGGTCCTATGTCGTCAACAATTATCTCAAGGGGCGAGATCCTTTGCCCTTCGATCTTCTGTATTGGAACGCCGATTCGACTCGCATGCCGGCGGCAACCCACGCCTATTACTTGCGCGAATGCTATCTCAACAACAGCCTCACCAAGGGCAAGGTGGTGTTCGACGGGGTGCGCATCGATCTCAGGAAGGTGAAGATCCCGATCTACAATCTCGGCACGCGCGAGGACCACATTGCGCCGCTTGCCTCGGTGTTCCGGATCGGTGGCGCGATCGGCGGCGAGTGCCGCTTGGTCGTCGCGGGCTCAGGCCATATCGCTGGCGTGATCAACCCACCGGCGGCGCGCAAATATCAATATTGGATCAATGACAAGGGCGCCCCGACGCTCGAGGACTGGCTTGCCGGTGCAACAGAGCATGAGGGCTCCTGGTGGCCCGACTGGCTTGCCTGGATAATCAAGCGCTCCGGCGCCAAGGTGAAGGCACGCATTCCCGGTGACGGCGCGCTCGCCCCGATCGAGAACGCCCCGGGGTCGTATGTGAAAGCAAGGAGTGAATAGTGAGTGGTGAGTGGTGAGTGGTGAGTAGTGAATAGTGTTGGGGCAGTGCTCGCCTCACTACTCACTACTCACTACTCACTACTCACTACTCACTACTCACCACTCACTACTCACCACTCACTACTCACCACTCACTTCGTCTCCGCCGTATAAACGCCGTCCCAGTCGGCCGGCGGCGGGTTTGCGCGGTAGGCGGCAATGCGTGCGCGATAGATCTCGTAGAGCTTCTCGATGCCGAGCGGTCCGGCGAGGCTCGACGCGGCGCGGGCGACCTCTTCGGCTTCATCGAAGGCGCGATTGCGATAATAGGTGAGCATCTGGCTGTGCAGCGGCAGAAGCCGGCGGAATGCCGGATTTTCGAGGACATCGCGACCGCCGACCAGGGCGGCAATCGCCTCGGGCTCCACCTTGCCCTTGACCCGGATGAGGTCGATCGGCAGTGTCGCAAATTCGTCTGAGACGAGCTCGCTCGTCCGCGCCCCGATGATGATCGGGACGCCATAGGACTTGGTCTGCCCTTCGAGCCGCGACGCCAGGTTCACGCAGTCGCCGAGCACCGTGTAGTCGAACCTGAGATCCGACCCCATATTGCCGACCACGCATTGACCGGTGTTGATGCCGACGCCGACCTTCAGCACCAGCGGCGTGCCGTCCTTCGCTTCCTCCAACTCCGCCATGCTGGCATTGAGATCCTCGAGCGCGCGCACCATACCGAGCGCCGCCGCGCAGGCATTCTTGGCATGCCGCTCGTCGTCGAGCGGCGCATTCCAGAACGCCATGATGTTGTCGCCCATATATTTGTCGATGGTGCCCTTGCCCTGCACCACCACATTTGAGAGCGGCGTGAGCAGGCGGTTGATCAGATGCGTCAGCCCTTGCGGGTTCGACTTGAACGATTCCGAGATCGTCGTGAAATTGCGCACATCCGAGAACAGGATCGACATTTCCTTGGTCTCGCCGCCGAGCTTCAGCTTGTCGGGATTGCGCGCCAGCTCCTCGACGAATTGCGGCGACAAATACTGGCCAAAGGCCGAGCGGATCTGCCGGCGCTGATTCTCCTCCCTGAGATAGTTGACGAACACCAGCAGCAGGAACACCGAGAAGCTCGCCATCAGCGGATAGAGGAAATCCAGCACGAAGCCATATTGCCGATAGAGCCAGAACGACCCGGCCGTGAAGGCGGCGGCAAGAATTCCGCCCGAGATCAACGACACCGCAGCCCCCAGCACCGGCACGAAGGCGATGATAAACAGGGAGGCGAGTATGGTTGCAGCGAGCTCGAGCCCGAGGGCATAGCCCGGCCGCTGCAGCTGCATCTCCTTGTTGGCGAGCTGGTCGAACACGTTCTCGAGCAGCATCGCATGAATTTCGACGCCCGGCACCACCGCCTCGAGCGGCGTCGATTTCAGGTCGAACAACCCGGCGGACGAGGTGCCGACCACGACCAGCTTGCCGGCGAGCTTGGCCGCCGCCTGCTGCGGATTCTCCATTACCGCCTTGGCCGACATGAAGCGGTCGGGATTGTGCCGATCGAAGCGGATCCACACCCGACCGTTCTCGTCGGTCGGAATCGGAATGCCCTGCACCGCCGCGCTCTCGATGCCGATATCGTTGGAGCGGATGATGATCGCACCGCCACCGGTCGCCACCCGCAAGAGCTCGAGCGCCAGCGCCGGCCGCACGATATCCTCCGCCATCACCACGAGCGGCACCCGCCGGACCACCCCGTCGCGGTCATGCTCGACCGACAGCACGCCGCGCCCGGCAGCGGCGGCCTCGAGCTCGGGAATGTTGCGGATGATGCCGGGATAGGTCAGCAGGAACGGGGTCGGGTCGGGGCCGATCGTCGCCAGCATCGACTGCGTCTCGCTTGTCGCCCGCGCCTGGGCGATCTTGCGCTGATAGCCGGTATGGCCCAGCACCACATGCGAGCGCGCGATCGCTGCCGCCAGCACATCGTCATTCGACGGCATTTTCAGCAGGGCATCCCGCACCGGCGCATCGATGCCCGACAGGGTCGCCATATATTCCTTGGGCGACATGCGGTCGGGTTCCGGGAACATGATGTCGAAGGCAATCGCCGCGGCGCCGGCATTGGTGATGGCATCGACAAGCTGCGCAATCCGGGTGCGCGGCCACGGCCACTGCCCATAGGCGGCAAGGCTTTCCTCGTCGATGTCGACGATCACCACCCGCTGCTCGGTGGCGACACGCGGAAAGGCGATCTGATAGAGGTCGAAGGTCTTCAGCCGCAGCACTTCGAGCGGTGCCGGGTCGACCAGCCGCAGCAGGAGCGCTGCCAGCAGCACCACGAGCCCGGCAAGGCGCGGCCCGACGCTGCGTGCCACAGCACGGAGGTTCCGCTTGAAACCGATGCCCATGGTCGCTACTCGGCTGCCCGCCGGGCGCTGTCCAGCCGCCGCAGGCGATCGCCAAAGCGCCGCTCGGCGAGGCTCAGCTGCTTCTCGTCGAAGCGCGCCTCGAGCGTGATCGCGCCCTCGGCCTCCTGCCGCGACAGCACCTCGCCATGCTCGTAGATCCAGGCGAGATCTGCCCCGTCGGCTGCCGCCAGGACGATCTCGGCCACGTTCAGCGCCTCGGCCAGCCGCCGTTCGATCAGCGCCAGAAGGTCCTCGAGCCCCTCCCCCGTCACCGCCGAGACGACCGCGGCGCCCTGCCGTGCCGCCAGCTCCTGCAGCACCGTCAGACGCTCGCCTTGCACCAGATCGGCCTTGTTCCACACCTCGATTATGCGGCTGCGGCGTTCCTCGTCGAAGCCGAGATCGGTCAGCACGCCCGCGACATCCTCGGCCTGGGCGGTGGTCTCCTCATGGGCGATGTCGCGCACATGCAGCACGATTTCCGCCTCGATGACCTCCTCGAGCGTCGCCCGGAACGCCGCCACGAGCATCGTCGGCAGATCCGAGATGAAGCCGACCGTGTCCGAGAGAATCATGCGGCGCCCATGCGGCAGCGTCACCTGCCGCATGGTCGGATCGAGCGTCGCAAAGAGCAGATCGCGCGCATCGACCCCAGCGTCGGTCAGCGCATTGAACAGCGTCGACTTGCCGGCATTGGTGTAGCCGACCAGCGCCACCACCGGATACGGCACCCGGTCGCGCTTCTTGCGGTGCAGCCCGCGTGTCCGCATGACCTGGTCGAGATCGCGCTCGATCCGCGCGATCCGTTCCTGGATGAGCCTCCGGTCGGTTTCCAGCTGGGTTTCGCCGGGCCCGCCGAGAAAGCCGAACCCGCCACGCTGGCGCTCGAGATGCGTCCACGATCGCACGAGCCGGCTCTTCTGGTATTCGAGATGCGCCAGCTCGACCTGCAGCGCGCCTTCCCGGGTGCGCGCCCGCTCCCCGAAGATCTCGAGGATCAGCCCAGTGCGGTCGACGACCTTGGCCTTGAAGGCCCGCTCGAGATTGCGCTGCTGCCCCGGTGCCAGCTGGGCATTGATGACCACGAGATCGATCGCGTCCTCGGCGACCACCGTGGCGATTTCGGCCACCTTGCCCGGTCCGAGCAGCGTTGACGGATGCGGCGCCGCCAGGGCGACGATGGCCGAATTGACGATCGCGAGTTCGATGGCGCCCGCCAGCCCCACCGCCTCGCCGAGCCGGGAAGCCGGCGTGCGCCCGCCGCTTGTCCCGGCATTGCGCCCGCGAACCCTCGACCTGAACTCGATATGGAGCACCATGGCCCGGGTGACGGTGCTGCGGTCGGTCACGAGCGTTCGTCAGCGGTCACCGGTGTCATCCTCGAACATCGACACCGGCTGGCCCGGCATGATTGTGGAGATCGCGTGTTTGTAGACAAGTTGCGACATGCCGTCACGACGCAGCAGCACGCAGAAATTATCGAACCACGTAATCATGCCCTGGAGTTTGACCCCATTCACCAGGAACACCGTCAGCGGGATCTTATGCTTGCGGACATGATTGAGAAAAGTGTCTTGCAGGTTTTGCGGCTTTTCTTGCGCCATTCCTGTTGTTGCCCTTCTTGGGATGATCCCGTCCTTCACTCCCACCCATCCTCGCTCAGAGCAGACGTGACCGGCTGCGGAAACTTTCCGCAGCGCTACATCTCGGATTTTTGACGGCCAGTGTCAATCGCCCCGGCCGGCCATCCATTGCATCTTATGGGATTTACGTCTCGACCCCGTCCTCGGCCCGGGCGCTCGCCCCGATGCCGAGGAGCTTGAGTTTGCGATGCAACGCCGAGCGCTCCATGCCGACGAAAGCCGCGGTCTTCGAGATATTGTTGCCGAACCGCCCGAGCTGCGCTGCCAGATAATCGCGCTCGAAGGCTTCGCGCGCGTCTCTGAGCGGCATCGCCATCAGATGCTCGGCGCCGGCGCCATTGACCTGCGTGGCGATGGTCGCATCGAGATCCCCCGGCATCATCGCGGCGGTGATTTCGGTGCCGGCATCGCCGCCGACCAGGATCAGCAGGCGCTCGACATTGTTCCGCAGCTGGCGGACATTGCCCGGCCAATCATGCATCTGCAGGATGGCGAGCGCGTCCTGCGCGATGGTTCGCCGCGGCTGGCCCGATACCGTCGAATACTGCTTCACGAAATGTTCAACGAGATCGACGATGTCCTCGCGCCGTTCCGACAGGCTCGGCACCCTGACCGGCACCACGCTCAGCCGGTGAAACAGGTCCTCGCGGAACCGGCCCTGGGTGATCAGCGCCTCGAGATCGCGGCTCGTCGATGAGACGATGCGGACATCGACCCGCACCTTCTTGGAGCCCCCGACCCTGAGGAAAGTCTGCTCGACGAGCGCCCGGACGACCTTGCCCTGGGTCTCGACCGGCATGTCGGCGACCTCGTCGATGAAGAGCGTGCCGCCATGCGCCTCCTCGAGTGCGCCGGTGCGCTGCACCCCGCCGCTCGGATCCTCGGTGCCGAACAGCTCGGCCTCGATCCGCTCCGGCGCCATGGTGGCGGCCGGCAGGATCACGAAGGGCGCTTCTGATCGGTGCGACCAGGCGTGCAGCACCCGTGCGGTCAGCTCCTTGCCGGACCCCATGGCGCCGATGATCGAGACCCGGCTGTTGGTGGGTGCGACCTTCTTCAGGGTCGCCCGCAGCTGGCGCATTGCTGGCGAATTGCCGATCAGCTCGCTCTCCGCCCCGGTCCGGCCGCGCAGTTCCTCGTTTTCCCGTCTGAGCCGCGAATTCTCCAGCGCCCGTCCGACCACCAGCACCAGGCGGTCGGCCTTGAACGGCTTTTCGATATAGTCATAGGCGCCGCGCTTGATCGCCGACACGGCGGTCTCGATATTGCCATGGCCCGAGATGATGACCACCGGCAGGTCGCCATGCCGCTCCTTGATGACCTCGAGCAGTTCGAGCCCATCGAGGCGCGAACCCTGCAGCCAGATGTCGAGCACCACCATCGACGGCTTGCGGTCGGCAATTGCCGCCAGCGCCGACTCGCTGTCGGCGGCAAGCCGCGCCTCGTAACCCTCATCCTCGAGAATTCCGCCGATAAGCTCGCGAATGTCGGCTTCATCGTCAACGATCAGGATGTCAGCTGCCATGCTTCAAGCCCCTACGGTTTCGACCTGCTCGGCGGCCTTGGCCACCGTTCCCCCGGTTTCGCGCGGAAAGGCCAGCCGAACCAGCGCGCCCTTTCCCCCGAAGAAATCATCCGGCGCATCCCCGAGCGTCACCCGCCCGCCATGTTCTTCCATGATGCGCTTTACGATCGCCAATCCCAGACCAGTGCCCTTTTCGCGGGTCGTCACATAGGGTTCCGTCAGCCGTGAACGGTTCTCCTTGGGCAGCCCGATGCCATCGTCCATGACATCGAGCTGGACGACATCGTCGAGCTCGCGGATCGTCACCCGGATATGGCCCTTGCCGGCGGGCTCGCCTTGCAGGCGGGCCTCGATCGCCTCGCCGGCATTCTTGACGAGGTTGGTGACGGCCTGGGTGACCAGCCTTCGGTCGATGGCCACCACCGGACCCTTATCCGGAAGATTTGTCGAAAATTCGATATTGCTGGCGCTCACCCGCTGCAGCACCAGCGCCTGGCGCACCACCTCGCCCACATCCTCGACCTCGAGCTGGGCCGCCGGCATCCGTGCAAAGGCCGAGAACTCGTCCACCATCCGTCCGATATCGCCGACCTGGCGGATGATGGTCGAGGTGCATTGCTCGAAGATTTGCGGATCGCTCTTGATCTCGGCCGAATATTTCCGCTTGAGCCGTTCCGCCGAGAGCTGGATGGGGGTGAGCGGGTTCTTGATCTCATGCGCGATCCGGCGGGCGATGTCGGCCCAGGCGGAGTTGCGCTGCGCCGAGACGAGCTCGGTGATGTCGTCGAAGGTCACCACGAAGCCATGCTCGTCCTCGCTCGACCGCTCGGTGGTGACCCGCACCACGAAGTTCCGCTCCTGGCCCTCGACACGCATGTTGACCTGGCCGACCGCCGTGCCGGAAAGCTTGGCCATGGCCTGGCGCAGCACCCCGGCCATCGGCTCGACCGCGCTGTCGAAGGGCTGGCCGGTCATGTGCTCGAGATTGATCCCGAGAAGCTGCGAGGCGCTGCGATTGGCAAGCGTGATCCGCGTCGCCGCATCGAGGCCGATCACCCCGGCGCTCACCCCGGCCAGCACCGCCTCGGTGAAGCGGCGGCGGGCATCGAGCAGCAGATTGGCCGACATCAGGTCGTCATGCTGCGACTTCAGCTGGCTCGTCATGCTGTTGAAGGTGGAGGTCAGCAGCGCCAGGTCGCCCTTGCCAAGCGCCATGTCGACCTTGGTGTCGAGATCGCCGTCGGAGACGCGGCGGGCCGCCGCCACCAGGCTGGCGATCGGATTGGCGAGCCGGTTGGCGAACCACAGGCCGAGCCAGATGGCGGCCAGCAGGAAGATGCAGGCAAGGCCGGCATAGAGCAGCGCGAAGGTGACCTGCAGCCCCGCCCGCTGGTTGAGCAGCCGGTCATATTCGAGCTTCTCCTCGCGGGCTTTCTGCAGCTGCTCCACCACCGACGGATTGACCAGCCGGTACACATAGAGGAAGTGATTGGGAAAGTTCTCGAGCTTGATCAGCGCCCGGATCACGTTGCCGCCCTCGGCCGGCCCGATCAGCACCAGCTTGCCCTCCTTGGCCTTTTCGAGATTCTCGACATCGGGGGGGCGGAAGGTGATCTGCGGGTTTGCCGTGGCGCTCGCTTCGACCCGCTTGTGCTCGGCATCGATCACGAACGCGCCCGACAGGCTGCGGAACGCCGCATGGGTGGCAAGGCGGCGAATGAAGGTCTGGCGATCATTGTCGAAAAGGTCGCGCTGCTGCGACAGGTCCTGGGCAATGAAGACGATGTCGGCCCGCGCCACCTCCCCCTGCTCGGCGATATAGGCCTCGGCCACGCTCTCGGCGCGGTTGACGATGTTGCGCGTCCGTTCCGAGAACCAGGCATCGAGGCCGCGATTGAGGGTGACCGTGGCGAACAATGCCACCACCAGCGCCGGCACCGCGGCAAACAGGCTGAGCAGTGCCACGATCCGCACATGCAGCCCCGACCCGGCAAGCTGCCGCCGCCGCGCCGCCAGGAGGCCACAGACCTGCACCGAGATCAGCAGCGCCATCAGCGCCACCAGCACCCCGTTCACCGCCAGAAACAGAATGACGATCTCACGTGACGGCTGCAGTGGGGTGAGCCCGGTCAGGATGACGAAGGTTGCGAGCCCGCTGAGCACCGACAGGAGCACCAGCGGCAGGCCGAGGCGCGTCGGCCACGACGCCTTGCCGGGATCGATCGAACTCGAGGAGGCGGCGCCGATCCTGGCGCATCGTCAGCTCCTCATTGTTCAGCGCCACAGACATGCGCGACGACGTCCCCCTGCCCCCAGCTGTTTTGCACTCGAATCGTCAATATGGGCGACAAACCCCGTTCGACCTTCGACCGGCCGTCATACGCCTCGGGGCACAAAATTGAAAGAAGTGTTGCTGAAATTCAACAGAAAATGTGGTAATTCTGCGACATTGCTGGATTTTTCCACCCATGGCCGCCTCACACTGTGGCGAGCTTGACGAGATCGGCCATGATCTGTCGCGCGCCCTTGAGCCGCTGCTCGGGCGTATCCCAGTCGCGCATGATCACGATTTTCATATCCGGGCGGAGCTTGGCCCGCGACCCTTGGGCGGTGATCCACTGGACCAGAGCCGGCGGATTGGCGAAACGACCGTCCCGCAGGCCGATCAGGGCTCCCTTCGGCCCGGCATCGATGCTCGCCACATTGGCGGCGCGGCACATGAGCTTGATCGCCACCACCTCGAGCAGGTGCCGCACCTCCTCCGGCAGGCGACCGAACCGGTCGGCAAGCTCGGCGGCAAAGCCGTCGAGATCACCCTGCGTCGCGACATCCGCCAGCCGGCGGTAGATGCCGAGCCGCACCTGCAGGTCGGGGATGAAGCCCTCCGGGATCAGCACGGCGGTGCCGATATTGATCTGCGGCGACCAGCCGCCCTCCTCCAGCACCTCCTTGTCGCCGCTGCGCAGGCTGGCGACCGCTTCCTCGAGCATTGTCTGGTAGAGTTCGAACCCCACCTCCTTGATGTGGCCGGACTGCTCCTCGCCGAGGAGATTGCCGGCGCCCCGGATGTCGAGATCGTGGCTCGCCAGCGTGAAGCCGGCGCCGAGCGAATCGAGCGACTGCAGCACCTTGAGGCGCTTCTCGGCGGCCGCCGTCAGCGGCTTGCTCGGCGGCACGGTCAGCAACGCATAGGCCCGCTGCTTCGACCGTCCCACCCGCCCCCTGAGCTGGTAGAGCTGCGCCAGCCCGAACATGTCGGAGCGGTGGACGATGAGCGTGTTGGCGCTCGGAATGTCGAGCCCGGACTCGACGATGGTGGTGGCGAGCAGCACGTCGTATTTCCGCTCGTAGAACGCCGTCATCACATCGTCGAGCTCGGTTGCCGCAAGCCGGCCATGCGCCACCGCGAACTTGACTTCCGGCACCTGGGTGCGGAGGAACTCCGCCATGTCCTTGAGATCGGCGATGCGCGGCACGACGAAGAAGCTCTGGCCGCCGCGATAGAGCTCGCGCAGCAGGTGCTCGCGGACGATCACCGGATCGAATGGCGAGATGAAGGTCCGCACCGCCAGCCGGTCGAGCGGCGGCGTGGTGATGAGCGACAGCTCCCGCACCCCCGACAGCGCCAGCTGCAAGGTGCGCGGGATCGGTGTTGCCGTCAGCGTCAGCACATGGACATTGGCCCTGAGTTCCTTCAGCCGCTCCTTGTGCTTGACGCCGAAATGCTGCTCCTCGTCGATCACCAGGAGGCCCAGGGACCGGAACTTGATGCCGCCGGTCAGCAGCGCATGCGTTCCGACCACGATGTCGACATCGCCGGACGCGAGCCCCTCCTTGGTCTGGATGAGCTGCTTGCGCGGCGTCAGCCGCGACGCATGGGCGATCTTGATCGGCAGATCGCGGTAGCGATCGCTGAACGTCGCGTAATGCTGGCGCGCCAGCAGCGTCGTCGGCACCACCACCGCCACCTGCTTGCCGTCCATCGCCGCCACGAAGGCGGTGCGCAGCGCCACCTCGGTCTTGCCGAATCCGACATCGCCGCAGATCAGCCGGTCCATCGGCCGACCGGACTGCAGATCCTCCAGCACCGCCTGGATGGCGGAGAGCTGATCCTCGGTTTCCTCATAGGGGAAGCGGGCGCAGAACTCGTCATAGAGCCCGTCGGGCGGCGACAGCACCTCGCCGGACCGCAGCTGCCGCGCCGCGGCAGTGCGGATCAGCTCGTCGGCAATCTCCCGCACCCGCTCCTTGAGCTTGGCCTTGCGGGCCTGCCACGCGCCGCTGCCCAGCCGGTCGAGCTGGACCCCGGCCTCGTCCGAGCCGAAGCGCGAGATCAGCTCGATATTCTCCACCGGCAGGAACAGCCGGTCGCCGCCGGCATAGGAGAGGTGCAGGCAGTCATGCGGCGCGCCCTGCACGTCGATGACCTTGAGGCCTTCGAAGCGGCCGATCCCGTGCTCGACATGCACCACCAGGTCGCCGGGGGTCAGGCTTTGCAGCTCGGCGATGAAATCGGTTGCCTTGCGATGGCGCCGGGCCCGCCGCACCAGCCGGTCGCCGAGAATGTCCTGCTCGGCGATGATGGCGAAATCCTCGGTCTCGAAGCCGCTTTCGAGACCAAGCACGACGAGGCACACCACATCGGGCGCCGCCGCCCGCGCCGCGGCCCAGTCGCGCACCGCGGCAAGCGGCGTGACCTCATGGTCGCGCAGGATGGTCTCGAGCCGGTCGCGCGCCCCCTCCGACCAGGCGGCGATCAGCACCCGCTTGCCGGCCTTGCGCAACGCCTCGGTGTGAAGCTTCACTGCCTGATAGACGTTGCGCCCCGCTTCCGCCCGCTCGGCGGCAAAGCTGCGTCCCTGCCGGCCGGCCACCGACATGACCGGGGTTGTCGCCGTTTGGGGCACTTCGAAGGCGGTCAGCTGGAACACCGGGCGCGACTGCAGGCTGTCGAACAGGGCCTCGCGGCCGAGATAGAGTCGCTCCGGTGGTAGCGGGTTGTAAGGCGGCGCCCCGAAATTCTCCCGCGTCTTGGCCTCGATGCGGGCGTTGTAATATTCCTCGATCTCGGCCCGGCGCGACGCCAACGCCTCCTCGCTGAGCTGGTCGAAGGAGAGTGGCGCGTCGGGCAGATAGTCGAACAGCGTCTCGAGGCTGTCGTAGAACAGCGGCAACCAATGCTCCATCCCCGGATAGCGTCGCCCCGCCGACACCGCCTCGTAGAGCGGATCGGAAAGCGAGGTGCCGGGGAAGGCTGCGGCATAGCCGGTGCGAAACCGGGCGATGGTCGCTTCGTTGAGCATCACCTCATTGGCGGGATCGATGGTCAGCCCATGCAGCTGCCCGGTCGAGCGCTGCGAGTCCGGATCGAAGGTCCGGATCGATTCCAGATTGTCGCCGAAGAAATCGAGGCGCACCGGCTGGGCGGCGCCTGGCGGGTAGAGGTCGACGATCCCGCCCCGCACCGCAAAGTCGCCGGGATCGACCACCGTGCCCGAGCGCGAGAAGCCGCTCTCCTGCAGGAAGCCGAGAAACCCCTCCATCGGCACGCGGTTGCCGGGACGGGCACTGAAGCTCGCGGCGGCAATCCGCGCCCGCGGCGGCACGCGCTGGACCGCGGCGTTGACCGTGCTGATCACCAGCCGCGGCAGCGCCGGCTGGTCGGTGAGAAGCCGCGAGAGCGTCGCCAGCCGCGTCGCCACCAGCCGCGACGCCGGCGATACCCGGTCATAGGGCAGGCAGTCCCAGGCCGGGAACTCCAGCACCTCGATGTCGGGCGCAAAGAACGCCAGCGCGTCGGCGAGGATCGCCACCCGCTGGTCGTCGCGCGCCAGATGCAGGATCGGCTTGGGGCTGGCCGCCCGGGCAAGCTCGGACAGGATGAGCGCATCGAGTCCTTCCGGAGCCCCCGCAATGACGGTTCGCAGCGGCTTGGACAGGGCCTTGGCGAGATCGACTGGCTTCATTTTGCGCCGGGCTGCACCCCGTGCCCGGGTCGGAAGGCCAGCACCGCCGCCATGGTCGCGGTCAGACGCTCGCGGGGTACCGGCACGTTCCCGAGGAGCCAGTCTTGGAGATCGCTGTCGGGGGTGGCCACGATCGCCTCGAATTCCACAAGCTCGCGCTCGCTCATGGCTGGCAGACGCTGCTGCGCGAAGCCGCCGATGATGAGATCGAGCTCGCGCAAGCCGCGATGCATCGCCCGCCACAGCAGCCGGCGGCGGCAGAGTTCGGTCTCGCCAAGGTTGTCGTTCATGCGATCGGGCCGCTCCTTGTCGCCCCTGCAGCGGGGCAGGAGAGGCGGCAACGCATAAAACACTGGATCGGCAAGTCAAGCCCGGTCATGAAGGGGCGACCATGCGACCGAGCCTTCTCAATCCACTTTTTGCTTCGGCGAGCGGGCTCAAGGGAATTGGCCCGAAATTCGAGACTGCCCTGGCCCGGCTGCTGCGACCGGCGGCCGGTCATGGCGCCGCTGCCCGGCTGGTCGATCTGCTGTTCCATTTGCCGACCGGCCTGGTCGACCGCCGCCGCCGCTGCCGCATCGCCGAGCTCTCTGGCGAGGGTATCGCCACCATCGAGGTCACCGTCGGCCGCCACCGCCCACAACCCCGCCGTGTACCCCGCGCGCCCTATCGCATCGACTGCTTCGATCCGACCGGCAAGCTCTGCCTCGTTTATTTCAACGCCCATCCGGACTCGCTCCGCCGCCTTCTGCCGGAAGGCGAGACCCGTTACGTTTCGGGGCGCGTCGAGTGGTATGGCGGCACCCCCCAGATCGTGCATCCCGATCACGTCGTCGCACCCGCTGCGTTCGAGCGGATGCCGCTCCTCGAGCCGCTCTATCCGCTGAGCGCCGGCGTGCCCGGCCGTATTCTCGCCAAGGCCATCGGCGGCGCTCTCGATCAGCTGCCCGACCTCGCCGAATGGCAGGATCCGGCCTGGCTGGCCGCCCGCGGCTGGCCGTCGCTGAAGGACGCTCTGCTCGCGATCCACCGCCCGGCCGACCCCGACGGCACCGGGCCGCTGGCGCCGGCGCGCCTGCGTCTCGCCTATGACGAGCTGCTGGCCAACCAGCTGGCGTTGGCCCTGGTGCGCGCCCATATGCGCCGCAAGGGGGGCCGCGCCATTGGCGGCAACGGGGAGCTCACCAGGCGCCTGCTCGCTGCCCTGCCCTATCGGCTGACCCGGTCGCAGGACGCGGCCATGCGCGAGATCCTGGCCGGGCTCGGCGCGCCGCAGCGCATGATCCGCCTGCTCCAGGGCGATGTCGGATCGGGCAAGACCGTGGTCGCCCTGCTTGCCATGGCGACCTGTGTCGAGGCCGGTTGCCAGGCGGCCTTGATGGTGCCGACCGACATCCTGGCGCGGCAGCATTTCGAGACGCTCAAGCCCCTGGTCAAGGCCGCCGGCATCACCATCGACCTCCTGACCGGCCGCGACAAGGGACAGGCCCGCGACGAGATCCTGGCGCGCCTCGCATCGGGCGAGACCAGCATCGCCATCGGCACCCATGCGATGTTCCAGGAGAGCGTCGCCTTTCGCGACCTCGGCCTCGCCGTCATCGACGAGCAGCACCGTTTCGGGGTGCACCAGCGCCTGGCGCTGCAGGCCAAGGCCGGGCAAGGCGCCAACCTGCTCGTGATGACCGCGACCCCGATTCCCCGCACCCTCGCGCTCACGCTCTATGGCGACATGGACGTATCGCGCCTCACCGAGAAGCCGGCGGGGCGGCAGCCGGTCGAGACCCGCACCATGCCGCTCGAGCGCGTCGGCGAGGTGGTCGACCGCCTGGCGACCGCGATCGACAGGGGTGGCCGCGCCTATTGGGTGTGCCCCCTGGTCGAGGAAAGCGAATCCGTCGATGAAGCCGCCGCCGTCGCGCGTCACGCCGCGCTGATGTCCCGTTTCGGCAACCGCGTCGGTCTCGTCCATGGCCGCATGAAGGGCGACGACAAGGACGAGGCCATGAGCCGCTTCCAGTCGGGCGACCTCGCCATCCTGGTGTCGACCACGGTCATCGAAGTCGGCGTCGATGTGCCCGATGCCACCATCATGATCATCGAGAACGCCGAGCGCTTCGGCCTGGCCCAGCTTCACCAGCTGCGCGGACGGGTCGGCCGCGGCGCCGGCCGGTCGTCCTGCGTGCTGATCTACAAGGGCCCCCTCGGGGAAACCGCCAAGGCGCGGCTGTCGATCATGCGCGAGACCGAGGACGGCTTCCGCATCGCCGAGGAGGATCTGCGCCTCAGGGGATCGGGCGAGGTGCTGGGCACCCGCCAGGCCGGCATGCCGGCTTTCCGCCTCGCCGACCTCGCCGCGCATGGCGAATTGCTGAGCGCCGCCCGCGACGACGTCGAGCTCGTGCTGGCGCGCGATCCGCGCCTCGCCAGCCCACGCGGCCAGGCACTGCGCCAATTGCTCTATCTGTTCGAGCGCGATGAAGCGATCCGGCTGCTCTCGGCGGGGTGAGTAGTGAAGTAGTGAGTAGTGAGTAGTGAGCTCAACACTCAGAACTTGCCTATTGCCTATTGCCTATTGCCCACTTCACTACTCACTACTCACTACTCACTACTCACTACTCACTACTCACTACTCACTACTCACTACTCACTACTCACTACTCACTACTCACCACTCACTACTCACCACTCACCACCCACCACTTCACTCCTGCCGACTGCTCACCAGGCAGCTGGCGCCGCGCGCCTTCAGCCTGCCGCACAGGTCCTGCGCATCCCGCCGGGTTTCCAGCCCCTGCACCACCAGCCGGAAATAGACGCCCTTGGCGCCGAGATCGGCCCGCACCACCGCCGGCGCGTGATTGGCCAGGAGACCGCCGGTCGATGCCTGCAATTTCTTCCACGAGCTCCAGGCCGTCGTCTCGTCGCGCTGCGAAGATAGCTGCACCGCCCATCCGGGCGCTGCCAGAGCCTGTGCCGACCGCTTGACCGGGGCCGGTATCGGCTCTGCCCGTGACTTCGCTTCTGCCCGTGGTTTCGCTTCTGCCTGTGGTTTCGCTTCTGCCGCCGGCTTGGGCTCCCGCTTGGCCACCACGGCCTTCGGCACCACTGCGGGCGGCAGCGGCAGGTCGTTCGCATCCAGAAGCTCCAGGCTTGGCGCCACCGCTTCCGGCTGCTCGACCTTGCGGACGATCAGGTCGGGGCCGGCAATGGCGCCGGTCACGATTGGATGGTTGCCGGACACGATCGGCCGGAAAGCCGGTTCGGAGGCTGCGTCATTGACCCCGGCATCGGCCGTCGGCACGGTGCCGTCGAGTGCTGCGATCTTGTCGCGCGCCGCCGCGAAATCGGGCTTGAGCGCCAAGGCCTGCGCATAGCACCGCCTGGCATCATCGGGGCGCTGCAGCGCCTCATAGGTGAGCCCCTCGCCGAAATAGAGGAGGTGCGGTGCCGGTGGATTCCGCGCCAGCGCCTTCTCGTAATCGGCCAGCGCAAACAGATATTGCCGGCTGAGCCGCAGCGCATTGGCCCGGCCATGGAAGGCTTCGGCGAAATTCGGGTCGAGGAACAGGGCGTTGGTGAAGTCCTCGACCGCCATCGCCTGCGATTGCTCGTGCTGGTAGGCGAGGCCGCGATTGTAGAGAACGATGGCACGCGTCCGCGCCGACATCGCATCGACCCTCAGCGCCGCCGAATAATCGTCGATCGCTTCCTGGTAGCGCTGCCGCGCCTGGTAGGCGAGCGCCCGGTCGATCAGCGCCTTGGCAAGCGCTTCCGGCTCGAGTTGCCGCGACTCGATCGCCACGGTGAGCGATGGGACATCTTTTGCTGGTTCGGCGACCGCCGCACCGTTGACCGCCGCTATCGCGGCAAGCGACACGGTACACACAGACGCAAATAACACTGACCGGACTCTCATGAGCGCCGATCATGCAACGTCAAGGTTAAGTCTTGGCTAATTATGGATGCCGCAGTCCTCAGGACTGCATCTGCCGCTCCGCCCGTTCCTGGGCAGCCGCCCGGCGCCGTTCGAAGAAGGCCACCGCCTGGACCGCCAGCTCATAGAGGCCGATCAGCGGAATGGCCAGCGCGATCTGGCTGAGCGGGTCCGGCGGCGTCAGGATGGCGGCGACGGCGAAGACCGCGACGATCGCATATTTGCGCCCGGACCTTAGCATTGCCGCGCTCACCACGCCGATCTGGCCGAGCAGCGTCAGGATGACCGGCAGCTGGAAGCAGATGCCGAATGCCAGGATCAGCATCATGATGAAATCGAGATATTCGCTGACCTTGGGCAGGAGCTTGATTTCCGCCTGCTCCTGGCCGCCGAGCTGCTGGAAGCCGACGAAGAACCGGATTGCCGCCGGCATCAGCAGAAAATAGACGGCGGCGGCGCCAAGAACGAAGAACACCGGCGTGGCGGCCAGATAGGGCCGGAAGGCGTTGCGCTCGTTGCGGTACAAGCCCGGAGCGACAAAGCGATAGATCTGGATGGCAATCAGCGGAAAGGCCAGGAACAGGCCGCCGAACATGCCGATCTTGACCTCGGTGAAGAACTTCTCCGGCAGCGACGTGTAGATGAGCTCGAGATTGTAGTCTCTCCCGAGCGCCCAGAAGAACGGCATCACCAGCGCATTGTAGATCCTGCCGGCAAAAATGAAGCTCAACGCAAACGCCGCAACGAAACCGATCAGGCAATAGATGAGCCGCTGCCGCAACTCGATCAGATGCTCGATCAGCGGCGCCTGGGTAGCGTCGATATCCTCCTGGCTCATAGGGCTTTTTCAGCCGATCTCTCGGTCAGTTCAGCTTGTTGTGGCAAGGTCTCGGGCGGTGGCATTTCCGGGGCCGGCGGCAGGGCTGCACCCTCGGCAACGACCGGTGGTTCGGTGGGCGGCACGTCAGGCGGCTCGGCAAGCGGCTCGGCAGGCGGCTCGGCAAGCGGCGGCAGTTGCGCCGGCGCATGCGGATCGGCAGCCGGCGCGGTATTCTCCAAAGCCGATCGCAAATCGGCCGCAGCCTTGCGCATATCGCCCTCGCCGAGGTCGAACCGGGTTGCGTCGCGGAGCTCGGATGTCACCTTGTCGACATCCGCCTCGCGCGCCACCTCGTCGAGATGGCGCTGGAACTCCGCCGCCATGCGCCGGACCGATGCGGTGAACCGACCGAGATGGCGCAGAAGCTTTGGCAGGTCCTTCGGGCCGACCACGATCAGGGCGACCACTGCGATCACCAGAAGTTCCGTGTAACCCACTCCAAAATCAAACATGAACGGGTAGTCCCGTCAAAATCGGGGGCGGCCCCGCCGCCGCTTCGCGCCCTGTCGCGAAAATCAGCCCTGCGCCTCTCGCTTCACTTCGGTCTTGAGCGGCGGTTGCGCGTCGTGGTCGAGGGTCCGGAGGGTGCTGTCCTCCGGCTTGCTATCTTCGTCCTGAAGGCCGCGCTTGAAGCTTTTGATGCCCTTCGCCACATCGCCCATCATGTTGGAGATCTTGTTGCTGCCGCCGAACAGGACCAGCACGACCACCAGCAGGATGAGCCAATGCCAAATCGAAAAAGTACCCATAATTCAACTCCTTCGATGCCGCTTTAGCCCTCGGGCA
The DNA here is from genome assembly GCA_963744915.1 of uncultured Alphaproteobacteria bacterium. GTDB lineage: Bacteria > Pseudomonadota > Alphaproteobacteria > Rhizobiales > Aestuariivirgaceae > DATAFF01. The sequence goes on along the minus strand of CAVUUY010000009.1, from coordinate 442,739 downwards.
GCCGGCACGTGACCGCTTGGCCCGCACTATGGCAAAAAGGCGTCTGAGCCGCAACCAAGACGAGCCTCAAGGCTTCCTGCCGCGGTTGATCAGGAGATGGGGCTTCGCCGCCCCGATTTCAAATCTTCAAGACTCCTCCGGCGCATCCCCGTCTGCCGGCTCGTCCTGATCCATTTCCAGGGGCGTTTCGGCTTCCCCATCGTCAAGCGGATCCTCGTCGGCGGCCAGATCGGACTCGGTGCGCGGCACCGGAATATCGAAGTCGGGCGGGAGGTTCGAATCGAGGAGCCCGGCCCCTTTGAGCTCCGAAAGCCCTGGCAGATCGGTGATCGCGTTCAGCCCGAAATGCACCAGAAAGCTGTCGGTCGTGCCATAGGTCACCGGCCGCCCCGGCGAGCGCCGCCGGCCCCTCATCCGCACCCAGCCGATCTCCAGCAGCTGATCGAGCGTCCCCCGCGACATGGCGACGCCCCGCACGTCCTCGACCTCGGCCCGGGTCACCGGCTGGTGGTAGGCGATGATCGCCAGCGTCTCGAGCGCCGCCCTCGACAGCCGGCGCGGCTCGACCGTGTCGTGCCGCATCAGATGGCCGAGATCCTCGGCGGTCCTGAACGTCCATTTGCCGGCGACCTGCACCAGGTTCACGCCGCGCGACGCATAGGTCCGCCGCAGCTCCCCGAGCAGCGCCGAAACATCGCTGCCCTCCGGCAGAGCCGCCGCCAGGTCCTTGACCGGCAACGGCCCGGCAGCAGCAAACAGCAGCGCTTCGAGGATCCGCAGCAGCTGCGCCGGCTCGGGGACGCCGCGCAGCGGCAGCGGCCGGGTCTCGGGCAGCGCCATCGTCTGCTCGCGCCGCTTGAGCCGTTCGATAATGTCGGCAAGCGGATTGCTGGCCGTCATGATTTACGCCTCAAATAAATCGGGCCGAACGCCCCCTGCTGGCGCAGCTCGACAACGCCTTCGCGTGCCATTTCCAGCGTCGCCGTCAGAACTCGATGCCAGGACCGAGGAGCGTTTCTCCGGCTCGACCAGGTAATCGGCAAGATAGACATCGAATCGGCCCCAGTCCAAGCCGGCGCCAAGCAGCCGTTCCAAAATCCGGCGCGCCTCCGCAACTGCCATGACCGGCTGGCGCACCACGCGATAGCCGCGCGCCGTGACGCTTTTCTGCCGCCGCTGCGCATAGGCCCTGAGAAGATCGACGAGATTGTCGGCATAGGCCGGCTGGCGCTCGATCACCAGCGGCTCCGGCGCGCCGCGCCCGAACACGTCGCGGCCGAGGCGGCTGCGCGCCATCAGCATGTTCGAAGCCTCGCGCATCGCCTGCAGGCGCTGCAGCCGGAACGCCAGGCGGGCCGCCAGCTCCTCCGGCGCCGGCTCGTCATCGGCATAGGGCGGTGGCAGCAGGAGCCGCGACTTGAGATAGGCAAGCCACGCCGCCATCACCAGGTAATCGGCGGCAAGCTCGAGCCGCAGCTGGCGCGCCGCGGCGATGAATGCGAGATATTGCTCGGCAAGCGCCAGGATGGAGATCCGCTTCAGATCGACCTTCTGGCCGCGCGCCAGCTCGAGCAGGAGATCGAGCGGTCCCTCGAAGCCCGCGACGTCGACGATCAGCGCGTCCTCGCAACCAGCCCCGACCGGCGGCTCGCGCCGCAACGGCCCGCCGCCATCCGGCCAGCCGGGTCCGGCATCGCTCATGCCGGCGCGCTCGTCAGCCGGTCCATCGCCGCCAGCGCCTCGGCGCGATCATAGGGCCGCGGCGGCCGCCGGCTTTGCCTGGCCCGGTCGGCGCGCCGCAGCGCCTCGCCGGCCAGCGCGCCGGCCGCGTTCGTCACCTCGACCATCTCGGCGAAATTGCCATTGCAGTGGAGCAGCATGTCGCAGCCGGCTTCGCGGGAGCGTTGGGCCCGCTCGCCGAGGCTGCCGCTAAGCGCCCGCATGGACAGGTCGTCGGTCATCAGCAGCCCGTCAAAGCCAATATCGTTCCGCACCATCTCCAGCACCCGCGGCGACAGGGTAGCCGGGTTCTCAGCATCGATGTTTCGATAGACGATATGGGCCGTCATTGCCATCGGCGCTCCGCCATGCGCCGCGAAGGGCACGAAATCGGTGGCCCGCAGTTCGGCCAGCGATGCCACCACAACCGGCAGCTCGTCATGGCTGTCGCTCGTCGCCCGCCCATGGCCGGGAATGTGCTTGATCACCGGCAGGACGCCGCCATCCATCAGGCCGGCAATGGCCGCCTGCCCGAGAATGGCAACGCTTTCCGGCAAATCGCAATAGCCGCGATCGCCGATCACCGGATGGCTTCCCGGCTGCGCGACGTCCAGCACCGGCAGGCAGTCGACGGTGATGCCCAGCGCATGGAGATCATCGGCCATCAGCCGCGCCACCTGGCGCAACGCCTTGAGGGCGGCAGGCTTGTCGTTCCGATAGAGCGCACCGAAGCTTCGCGCCGGCGGATAGGATGGCCATGATGGCGGCCCGAGCCGCTGCACCCGGCCGCCTTCCTGATCGATCAGAACCGGCGCATCGTCATCGCCGACCACATCGCGAAAGGACGCGATCAGGTCCCGCACCTGCTGCGGACCCGCAATATTGCGCCGGAACAGAATCAAGCCCCACGGCCGCGCCTCGGCAAACAACGCCCGCTCGTCGGGCGTGAGCATGGTGGCGGCACAGCCGCAGATGAAGGCGCTGCTCATGGGTGCCGCCCATTGTCAGAGGGAAACCTACTGTCGACGAACCAGGCAGTCCTTCTCGCCGGCCGCGATCAACGAATTGCACAGTCGCGACGCCTGGTCCTTGTTGCCGAGCGGCCCGACGCCCAGCCGGTAGAAGGTGCCGCTGGCGCCAAGATCGGCCCGCTGGATGCGCTGCTGCAGCGCTCCGACGAGCTGGGGATGGCGCGACTGCAGCCGGCGGAACTCGCCTGCCGCCTCGACCTCCGAACGGAAGGAGGCAAGCTGGACCACATAGCCGGCGCCGCCTGCGACGGCCGGCGTTGTCGCCGGGATCAGGGCTGCCTGCTGCTGCGGCCGAACGGCCGGTGCGGGTGGAGGCGTGATGCGCGCCGCTGACGGCTGCTGCACGCGCGCGGCCGGCGGCGGCGTCGCCACGGCCTGGGCCGGCGGCGGCTGCACGAAGGCCTGCTGCCCGGTAAAGGAAGGCGGCGGCGGCGCGGCCGGCGGCAGGCCAACTGGCGGCGGCTCGGCCATGGCGAGCTGCTGCTGCGGCGCCGGAACACTGGAGCGGCCGGACAGCGGCGTGCGCAGCCCGTCCAGCGGATCGACATCGCGCCCCGTCCGCTGCGGCCGCTGCGCCGCGCTCGGCGACTGCTGCGCCTGGCGCTGGAACTGATCGAAATAGGCAGGCTGGCCGGCGCCCTGCGGCGCTGCCGCCTGTCCCGAATAGGCGGCGCTGCCGGCCGGTGAGACCGGCTGGCCCGACTGGCCGGCAAGTCGGATCGGTGCCCCCAGCGACGATGGCTGGCCGGCCACCGCTCCGGGCGGCGGCGGCAGGGTGTCGACAATGGTCTCGCTCTCGGCCGGCGGCACGGCCGTGCCGGCCTTGGCGGTCCGCGCCGGCTTTGCCTTTGCCGCACCGGACGATCCGCTGCCCGGCGCGACGGCGCCGACGCTGCCCTGGCTGCTGGTGCCGCTCTCCGAACCCGAACCCTTGGTCGAAGTGGTCGAGGTGGTCGTGTCGGCCGCGGCCACCTGGTCCGGCTCCGGCTGCGGCTGCGGCTGCGGTTGCGGTTGTGGCCGGCTGGCCACCGGCCTTATCAAGCTCGGCTCCGGTGTGGCCTCGCTCTGTTCGGCAGTGGGCTCGATCAGCGTATCGCCATTGTTGCCTGCGGCATCGGGCTGCGGCTCGTTGCTTCCCTGCACGCCGGGCGGCGGCGGCAGCGGCAGCGGCTCGGGCGCGGTGCTGTCATGCCCCTGCGATTCGGCAGGCGTCCCCGAATCGGGCGCCGGCTCGGGCAGCGGCGCACCGCCACCCGTGGTGGTCTGTCCCGAATCCTCCCCGCCCCCGCTGCGCGGCGGCGCTACGGGCTGCTCCTCGGTCGGGACCAGCTTGTTCTGCTCGACCGCCTCCTCGCCGAGGATCCGGTCATAGATCTGCTTGCGGCCCTGCATCGGCTGCGGCGCATTGCTGGCGGCCGCCGGTCCGGGCGGCGGACTCGACGTATCGACCTGCGGCTCGGGGCTCGCCTTGGCGGGTCCCTCGGACGGGGCGATCACCGGAATGTCGTGATTGGCCGCTGCCGACGATGCCGGCAGGTTGAAGTTCTGGGTGTAGAAGAAGATCAGCACGCCGACGATCACCGCCAGCGCCAGCAATGCCAGAAGCAGGATCAGCGGCCCGCTGCGGCCGCGCGGCTCTTCCTCGGCATATTCCTCGTCATATTCGCGATAGGCATTGTTGTAGTCGGCGGCCTGGGCCCGCTGCTGCTGCGGCTGCCGCCCGCCGGACGGACGCTCGGAGCGCCGCTCGGCCTCGTAGAGCTCGTCCTGCTCCGGTTCCTCAGGCTCGCTCTGACGCGGCCGCACGGCCGGCGCGCGTGCTGGCACCGGCACCGGCCGGCGCGCCCGCGCCGGATCGGCATAGACGTCCTCGGCGGCGTTGCCATAGCCCTGCTCGGGTCGCCCGGCATAGCCCTCGGCCCGCTGCGGCACCGGCGCCCGTGCAGTCGCCGGACGGGCAAGAGCCTCGGCACCGCTCCACGGTTCCTGACCATACGCGGCGGCCGCATAGGGCTCCTGCTGTTGTGCCGCCTGGCCCTGCTGCAGCGGCCGCGAATAGGCCGGTGCCGGCGCTGCCATCCGCTGCGGCGCCTGATAGGGCTGCTGACCATAAGGATAGCCCGGGCTGCGCGGCGGCGCATAGGGCGCCGGCCCGGATTGCACTGGCGCCGGCGGCTGCCAGCCTTGCTGAGCGCCATTCTGCGCCGGCGAGCGCTGCGGCGCCTTTGGCGCTGCCGCCGGTGCCGGCTTGGCATCGCCTGCCAGCTCGTCCGGCGCGAAGCTGAAGCGCGGTGGCAACGGTACGGCCTCGGGCGTTTTGGCAAGCGGCGGCGGAGTCCCGCCCTGCGTCCGCGCCGTGGCGGCGCGCTGGCGGGCCAGACGCTCGGCTGCCTCGCGCTGTTGCCGCAGCCTCTCGGCAAAATCGTCGGAGGCGGCGACCCCCGAGCCATTGGCCACCGCGGCCGGCGCCGGAACAGGCGCACCGCGCGCCGCTGCTGCCGGGACCGGCGCACGCGAAGTCGGCACTGCCTGCGGCCTTGCCTGCCCGCTGGGCGGACCCGCCCGCGGCGTTTGCGGCGACATCTGGTTGGCTGCGTGCTGATTCTGCGGCGGCCTGACCGCACCACCCGTGGCGGCCGGACGCGGCGCCATCGGCGCCGGACGCACCGGCGTGGCACCCTGCCCGCGCGACATCGGCGGCGGCGCTACTGCGTCTGACGTGGCGGCCTTCCCCGGCGAGCCTGCCCCGGATCCGACCACGAGCCGCGGCTCGTTGGCCTTGCCACCGTTGTCCGAGCGAAATTCCTCGGAAATCTTCGGCAGCTCCTTGGCATTCTCCTTGGCGATCCCCAGTCGCTCGCGCCAGTTTCGTCGCTCTCCGCTATTGGTGGAGTCCTGATCCATCTACCCGGTCTTCCCCTACATAACGTCGACGGGCCTCACGCCGAGGACCTTAAGGCCGCTGGCGAGAGCATAACGAGTTGCACTCAGAAATGCGAGCCGCGCAAAGGTAACTGGTCGATCCCTCTTCGAGATAAATCTCAAATGAGGCGACTTTACGCCCGCGTTCCAAAGTGCGTGAAATTCACTTGCCAATTCAAAGAGGTAGAAAGCCACCCTGTGAGGCTCGTGAGCGGCGGCCGCCTGCTCGAGGACGCGTGGATATTCGGACAACCTGCGGATAACTTCCAGCACCGGCTCCTCGGACAGCAGCGACAGGTCCGCCGAAGCGAGAGAATTGCTCGCGATCGACTCACCCAGTTCGACCTCCGCATTGCGGAACACCGAGCAGATTCGGGCATGCGCGTACTGCACGTAGAACACCGGGTTGTCGCGCGACTGCTCGGTGACCTTCACGAAGTCGAAGTCGAGCGGCGCATCATTCTTGCGGTAGAGCATGATGAAGCGGACCACGTCGGCCCCGACTTCATTGACGACATCGCGCACCGTCACGAACTCGCCCGCCCGCTTCGACATGCGCACCGGCTCACCGCCGCGGAACAGCTTGACGAGCTGCGTCAGCCTGACGTCGCACACCACACGGTTCTGCGACAGCGCCCCGACAAGCGCCTGCAGGCGCTTGACATAACCGCCATGGTCGGCGCCGAGCACATAGATGAGCTGAGCGAAGCCGCGGGCCAGCTTGTCGCGCGCGTAAGCGACATCCGAGGCGAAATAGGTGTAGCTCCCATCCGACTTGACGAGCGGCCGGTCGATGTCGTCGCCGAATGCGGAGGCGCGGAACAGCAGCTGCTCGCGATCTTCCCAATCCTCCGGCGGCTGCCCCTTCGGCGGCGGCAGCCGGCCCTGATAGACGAGGCCCTGCTGCTTCAGATCGGCGATCGCCGCGCCGACCGCCTTGTCGCGGTGAAGCGCTGCCTCCGACACGAACACTTCGTGATGAATGCCGAGCGCCGCGAGGTCGTCCTTGATGAGGTCGAGCATCATCGCCACCGCGACCGACCGCACCAGCGGCAGCCATTCCGCTTCCGGCATGGCGACAAGCGAGGCGCCATGGCGCTCGAACAGCGCCTGGCCCACCGGCTTCAGATACGCGCCTGGATAGAGCCCGGCCGGAATCTCGGCGATGGTTTCCCCCGCCGCCTCGCGGTAGCGCAGATAGGCCGAGCGGGCCAGGACATCGATCTGGGCCCCGGCATCATTGACGTAATATTCGCGCGCCACGGCGAAGCCCATCTTGGCGAGAAGATTGGCCAGCGCATCCCCGAACACCGCGCCGCGGCAATGGCCGACATGCAGCGGCCCCGTCGGGTTGGCCGAAACATATTCGACATTGACGCGCTCCCCCCGGCCCATGTCGGACCGGCCGAAATCCTCGCCCTCCCGCAGCACGTCGCCGACCACGCCCTGCAACGCCTTCGCCGACAGCCTGGCGTTGATGAAGCCCGGCTTGGCAAAGGAAACCGTGAAATCGGGATCGCCGGCAAATTCCGCGATGAACGCCTCGGCAAACGCTGCCGGCGTCATCCCGGCCTGCGGCGCCACGATGAAGGGCGCGTTGTTCGCCATCTCGCCATGCTCGCGATGGCGCGGCACCTGGACGGCGAGCCTGGTGAGATCGAGCACCACCGAAGGGGCAACGCGATGGACGACCGCGGCGCTGGCGGCCACTGATCTTTCGTGGAACTTCTTGAACAGGTCCATGCACGTCTCCGACTGATCCGGCGTTAGCGGAAAAGCGGATCGAGGTCAAACAGCCGCTTGTGTTGATCCAACGCATAACGATCGGTCATTCCGGCGATGAAATCACAGACCTGGCGAGGATAATTGCTGGCGATGTCGGCAGTGCCTTCCTCGATCCATCCCGGCGGCAGCAGCAGGGGATCCTTGACATAGGCCTCGAACAGATCGCGCACCACCCGCTGCGCCCGTCCCATGATGTCCACCACCTTTTCATGGCGGTACATGCGCGTCGACAGGAATGCCTGCAGCGCCCGGTTCTTCTCCTGCATCTGCGCCGAGAAGCAGACCAGCCGCTCGCCGCGCTGCCGCACCGCGTCGGGACCCGCCATCGGCTGGCGCTTGAGCCGCCGCTTCGTCTCGGCGACGACATCGCCGATCATCCACGAGATGACCCGCCGCACCGTTTCATGAATGATTCGCGCCCGATCGAGTCGCGGCCAGGTCTTCAGCACCTCGCTCAGCGCTTCGCCGGCAAGCGGCACGTCGCCGAGATCGATGACGGCGAAGAGCTGCGCCCTGAGGCCGTCATCGATGTCATGCGCATTATAGGCAATGTCGTCGGCGATCGCCGCCGCCTGCGCCTCTGCCGGCGCATGGCTCAAAGGATCGAGGCCGAGAATGGCGACGAGCTCGAGCACCGCCGTCGAGGTGCCGCCGTCGATGGGCCCGTTGTGCTTGATCAGGCCCTCGAGCGTCTCGAAGGTGAGATTGAGCCCGTCGAAGGCGGCATAGCGTCGCTCGAGCCGGGTCACGATCCTGAGCGTCTGGGAATTGTGGTCGAATCCGCCATAGGGCGCCATCAACCGATCGAGCTCCTGCTCCCCGGCATGGCCGAACGGCGTGTGGCCGAGATCATGGGCGAGCGCGATGGCCTCGGTCAGGTCCTCGTCGAGCCCGAGCATGCGGGCGATCGAGCGGGCAATCTGCGCCACTTCGAGACTGTGCGTCAGCCGCGTGCGATAATGATCGCCCTCATGATAGACGAACACCTGGGTCTTGTGCTTGAGCCGGCGGAACGCGGCCGAATGGATGATGCGGTCGCGGTCGCGCTGGAAAGGGGTCCGCGACGCCGTCTCGGGCTCCGGCACGAGCCGCCCCTGCGAGGCGCCGGCGGCGCTGGCATAGGGGGCGAGCTCGGCCCGCATCACCCGGTCCGCCCCGATTGACAAATGCGGTGGTGTACCCGACATAGGTGCCGAGAACCATTGTCGAGGCCGCTGGTCCAAGCTGCAATGTCGAACTCCGTCACCCTGACCGCCCGCGCCGCCGAGCGAATCCGCGAGATCGCCGTCGAAACAGGCAGCAAAACCGCCCTGCGCCTGTCAGTGCTCGGCGGCGGCTGCTCGGGATTCCAGTATGATTTCGCCCTGGCCGACGCCGCCATGGAGGATGACCTTGCAATTGAACGCGACGGTGCAATCGTTTTGATCGATTCCGTATCCCTCGTCTACCTCCTCGGCTCCGAGATCGATTTCGAGGACGGGTTGATCGGCGCATCCTTCAAGGTCAACAATCCCAACGCCACCACCTCCTGCGGCTGCGGCACGTCTTTCTCGATCTAGCGCATAATGTTGATCGCCACCTGGAACATCAACGGCGTCAAGGCGCGCCTGGCCAATCTCGTGCGATGGCTGAAGGAGGCGACGCCCGATGTCTGCTGCCTCCAGGAAATCAAATGCGAGGACGAGGCGTTCCCCGGCGAGCCGCTCGAGGAGCTCGGCTACAACGTTGCCGTGCATGGCCAGAAGGGCTTCAATGGCGTCGCGGTTCTCTCCAAGCGGCCGCTCGAGGACGTCACCCGGCGCCTGCCCGGCGGCGGCGATTCGGATCAGCATTCGCGCTATATGGAAGTGGTGGTGCCGGGCGACCGAGGCGTCGTCCGTATCGCCTGCCTCTATCTGCCCAACGGCAATCCCATCGGCACCGACAAATTCGCCTACAAGCTTGACTGGATGGACCGCCTGACGGCGCGGGCGGGCGAGCTGCTCGCCGACGAGGAAGCCTTCATCCTGGCCGGCGACTTCAATGTCATCCCGACGCCGTTCGACGTCAGGCGGCCGGAGCTCTGGGTCAACGATGCGCTGTTCCAGCCGGAGACCCGCGCCCGCTACCGCACCCTCCTCAATCTCGGCCTCACCGATGCAGTGCGCCTGCTCCATCCCGACGAGCCGAGCTACACCTTCTGGGACTATCAGGCCGGCGCCTGGCAGCGGAACATCGGCATTCGCATCGACCACCAGGTCATGTCGCCCCAAGCCGTCGATCGTCTCGGCGCGATCCGCATCGACAAGCATGTCCGCGGCTGGGACAAGCCATCCGACCATGTGCCCGTGGTCGCCGAGCTGGATATTTGAGCAAAGATCAGTCGTGAGTAGTACCCTCCTTTTCCCTTCTCCCCGCGAGCGAGACCTCTGCGAAAGAACTCGACGGCAGGCGAGAAGTTCGGTTTTGGGCCGGTGATATGGGTGAGGTGGCCGGGAGAGCCCAGTTTAGCGAGGCTGCCCGGGGTACGTATTGTCATGGTTAGGGCGTGATGGCGGCAGCCCTTCTGAGATTGTAGGCGATGGCGACCAGGTCGAAGTGGAAGCGATTGGCGGACAAGCCGCGGTAGCGCATGCGCCGCAGCCCATAGCCGCATTTGAGCATCGCGAAAGTCCGCTCGACGCCACTGCGTAGCCGGCCGATCAAGCGGTTGCGGACGGTTTGCCAGTACGGCAACTGCCGTTGATATTTGTGGCGGCGATGCTGGATGCGGTCCTTGATGCCACGCGCCTTCAATGCTGCCCGCCGGGTCTTCTTCTCATAGGCCTTGTCGGCATAGACGGCCGCCTCATCGCCGATGATGAGCTGATCGGCAACCTCGCTCTCATAGGTCTTGGCTGGCGTCACCAGACGGCTGCGGATCAGGCCGGAGCCGAGATCGACACCGACATGCACCTTGTAGCCGAAGAACAGCCGGCGGCTTTGACCTTGCCGGGTCCAGTTGGCATCCCCATCATGCGGCGAGCGGCTCTCCTCGCCTTTGGCTGTCGTTCCCGGAGCTGGCGAGCGCACCGCGCTCTCCACCAATGTGGCATCGATCAGGGTGCCGCTCCTGAGCGTCAGGCCGGCTGCCTCAAACTGCCGTGACACCTCGGCAAACAGCGGCTCGCCAAGCCCTGAAGCCTTCAGATCGTTGCGGAACCGGCAAAGGGTGGTCTCGTCCGGCGTTGCCCCCTCCAGCGATAAGCCGCAAAACCGTCGGAACGAAACCCGATCGAGCAAGGCCTCCTCAAGTCCCGGGTCGGAAAGCCCGTACCACTGCTGCAACAGCAGTGCTTTGAACATCGCCAATGGCGGATAGGGCGGACGCCCGGTGTCGCCGGGGCGAACCTGCTCCACCAATGTCTGAAGACGCGACCAATCAAGCAATTGCGCGATCTTCTCCAACCGGGCGTTGCGACCAATGCCGTTCCCGATCAACAGCTCGACAAAGCTCGTCTGGCTCATGGCGAATCCCCGCATCTGACCAGACCATTGAATCATGTCCCAATCCGACCGTCTAATTTTGCAGAGGTCTCGCGAGCGGGGAGAAGGTGGCCGGAGGCCGGATGAGGGGCTTCTTTGCCAACTTCAATTACCCCTCGTGAAGTATGGATGACTTCTCGCTCGTAAAAGATACAGGATTTCTCGAAGATTTCGGCTTGGCGAGAAAGACCCCTGATCCGCCGCTGCGGGGCAACTTCTCCCCGTCAGCACGGGGAGAAGGGAAATGGGGGTCTATTGCCTTTGCCCACCCACTCCTATTCGTCGCTCGCCGGCGTTTCTTCCGCCGGATACTGCTCCGACCACTGCACCGCCAGCGCCTCGCCCGAGGACCGTTCCTCATCGGAGACCTCGTCGAGCAGCGTGCCGAAGCGCGAGATGATCTGCGGGTAGGCATCCGGCCGCGCCGTCTGGCGGGCCAGCGTGTACCACATCACCGCCTTGGCCTTGTCCTGCTTCACATCGATTCCGTCATAATGCAGGTCGCCCAGCATTGCCTCGGCCGGCGCATAGCGCTTGCGCGCCGCCCGCATCAGCCAGCGTATCCCCTGGTCGGGCATCTTCTTGACGCCCTGCCCCTTGAGATACATCACGCCGATCGCATAGATCGCCGCCGGGTGACCATGGCCGGCCGCCGTCGAATAGAGATTGTAGGCGCGCACCGGATCCTTGTGGATGCCGAAGTTCGGCGCCCCGTCGCGATAGATGTCGGCCACCCTGACCAGCGCATCGACGGTGATGCGCATCAGCTTGCGATTGGGCTGCTCGGAATCGTAGGCCAGCGCCACCTGCCGGTAATAGCTGAACGACCTGCCGACATCGGGCTGAACACCCTTGCCGGTGCGGTACATGTCGCCGAGATACCAGGTGGCAATCAGATTTCCCGAATTCGATGCCTTTTCGAGATGATCGCGGGCCTGCACATAATTGCCCTCGCCATAGGCCTGCTTCGCCAGCTTCATGTCGTCGCGCCACAGCGACACATCGCCGAGCTTCGGCAGCTCGGAGTCAGGCTTGGCCGGCACGAAGGAATAGAACGGCGAGCCGAATTCGTCATTCTCCTGGGCCGCCGCCGGGCTGAGGCTGAATGCTGCCGTTCCGCCCAGCAAGGCAAGAGCAAGCAGGATTCGACTTACCCCTCTCATCTGGCAGTCTTTCCTATATGTCCGCATAACACACACTCTCACCTTGACCTCCAGGGTGGGTCACGGCGCCGAACCGTGCTGGCCCGACATCGCGGGCGAATTTCCAGATTGCGCCAGAGCCGTAGCCATGGTCGCGCGGTTGCCAATCCTTTCGCCGATCCGCCAGCTCGCGATCGCTGAGGCGAACCGCCAGCGTGCCCTTCTCGGCATCGATCTCGATCAAATCGCCGTCGCGCAGAAGCCCGATCGGGCCTCCCACCGCTGCCTCCGGACCGACATGACCGATGCAGAAACCCCGTGTCGCACCTGAAAACCGGCCATCGGTAATCAACGCCACCTTGTCTCCCATGCCCTGGCCGTAAAGGGCAGCCGTGGTGGCCAGCATCTCGCGCATTCCAGGACCACCGCGCGGTCCCTCATAGCGGATCACCAGAACCTCGCCTTCCTGATAGCGTTTCTTGGTGACAGCCTCGAAACAAGCCTCCTCGCTGTCGAAGCAACGGGCCGGCCCGGTGAATTTCAGGTTCTTCATGCCGGCGACCTTCACGATCGCCCCGTCCGGCGCCAGATTGCCCGACAGCCCCACCACCCCGCCGGTATGGCTGAGCGGCCGGTTGGCCGGATGCACCACGTCCTGCTCTTCGTTCCACGCGACGCTGCGCATGTTGTCGGCGATGGTTCTTCCCGTCACCGTCAGGCAGTCGCCATCGAGGAAGCCATGGTCGAGCAGGGTCTTCATCAAGAGCGGGATCCCCCCGGCCTCGAACAGATCCTTGGCGACATATCGGCCGGCCGGCTTCAGATCGGCGATGTAGGGGGTGCGGCGAAATATCTCGGCGACATCGAACAGATCGAAGGCAATGCCGCATTCATGCGCGATCGCCGGCAGATGCAGCGCGGCATTGGTCGAGCCACCTGAAGCTGCCACCACCACCGCCGCGTTCTCGAGCGCCTTGCGGGTCACGATGTCGCGCGGGCGGATATTCTGGCGAACCAGTTCCATGACCTGCTCGCCCGCTGCCATCGAGAAGCGGTCGCGCAGCTCGTAGGGCGCCGGCGCACCGGCGGAATAGGGCAAGGCAAGACCGATCGCCTCCGACACGGTGGCCATGGTGTTGGCGGTGAACTGCGCCCCGCAGGCGCCCGCCGACGGACAGGCCACCTGCTCGAGCTCGTCGAGATCTCCCTCGGACATGGCGCCGACCGAGTGACGGCCAACCGCCTCGAACACGTCCTGCACGGTGACCGGCCGGCCCCGGAAGGTCCCCGGCAGGATCGAGCCGCCATAGATGAAGATCGACGGGACATTGAGACGGCACATGGCCATCATCATCCCGGGCAATGACTTGTCGCAGCCCGCCAGGCCCACCAGCGCGTCATAGCAATGGCCGCGCATCGTCAGCTCGACTGAATCGGCGATCACCTCGCGCGATGCCAGCGACGCCTTCATGCCCTGGTGGCCCATGGCGATGCCGTCGGTCACGGTGATCGTGCAGAATTCGCGCGGCGTTCCCCTGGCGGCTGCGACGCCCTTCTTGACCGCCTGCGCCTGGCGCATCAGCGAGATGTTGCACGGAGCCGCTTCGTTCCAGCAGGTCGCGACGCCGACGAAGGGCTGATGAATCTGCTCGCGCGTCAGCCCCATCGCGTAGTAATAGGAGCGGTGCGGAGCGCGCTGCGGTCCTTCCGTAACATGCCGGCTGGGCAGCTTCTGCTTGAGCGACGACTTGGCGTCCATTGACGACCCTGTACTCCCTGAATGGGCTTGTGCTTTTGTGTTACGCTTCGACGCACATAGCCCTGCAAATCGGCCGTAAAAGCCTCTTCCAATCCACGCGAACGTGGATCAAGCGGTACGCCCTCTCGCTGAAGCACCTTCGCGGCCAAGGGATTTCTCCCTCGCGTCATGTGCCGCGACAGACTGAAGCTATTGGCGTTTTGGGGCGGAAAGAAGAACGATTGTGGCCGTTCACGGAAATTGATGCAGAAATGTCGTTCTTGTGACCTCACCGCCACACACGCCAGGATGCGTACATGTAGGTCCTAGCGTACAGGAACATTGTCCGTTTGGGCAATTGGCCCTGGTGGTTGCGCCTCCCTTCGGGCGCAACTTAAAGGCTGAAAATGCGCTGCCCGCGGGCCTTCACGACCACCATTGCGGCGCCGCGAACCTCCCTGCCGCATTCTCGATCGCCTTGCCGGCGCGGAACAGCGTCTCCTCGTCGAACGGCCGCCCGATCAGCTGCAGCGCCAGGGGCAGGCCGTCCTCATTGAGGCCGCCGGGCACGGCCAGGCCCGGCAGCCCGGCCATATTTACCGTGACGGTGAAAATGTCGCAGAGATACATCTCGACCGGGTCGGTGATGTCGCCCGGCGCAAAGGCCGGCCCCGGGGTCGCCGGCGTGAGCACGATGTCGACCTTTTTCCAGGCCTCGTCGAAATCGCGCTTGATCAACGTCCGGATCTTCTGCGCCCTTACGTAATAGGCGTCGTAATAGCCGGCCGACAGCACATAGGTGCCGATCAGCACCCGCCGCCGCACCTCGGCGCCGAACCCCTCGGCGCGGGTGTTCTCGTACATCGAGACGACATCGTCGCCCGGAACCCGCAGCCCATACCGCACCCCGTCATAGCGCGCGAGGTTGGACGAAGCCTCGGCCGGCGCCACGATGTAATAGGCGGGAAGCGCATATTTTGTGTGCGGCAGCGAGATGTCGAGGATCTCGGCGCCGCTGTCTCGCAGCCATTCGGTGCCCCGCTTCCACAGGGCATCGATCTCGGGCGGCATGTTGTCGACGCGGTATTCGCGCGGGATGCCGACCCGCAGGCCTTTGATGTCCCTGGCGAGCGCCGCCTCGTAATCCGGCACCGGCAGGTCGACCGAGGTCGAGTCCATCGGGTCGTAGCCCGCCATCGACCGCAGCATGATTGCCGCATCGGTGACGTCGCGGGCGATCGGCCCCGCCTGGTCGAGCGAGGAAGCGAAGGCGACGATCCCCCAGCGCGAGCATCGGCCATAGGTCGGTTTGAGCCCGACCGTCCCGGTCAGCGCCGCCGGCTGGCGGATCGACCCGCCGGTGTCTGTCGCCGTCGCCGCGACGCAGAGATGGGCGGCCACCGCCGCCGCCGAACCGCCCGAGGAGCCGCCCGGAACGAGTGGCCGGTTGTGGCGCCGACCCTTCCAGGGATTGATCACCGGGCCGTAGCACGAGGTCTCGTTCGACGAGCCCATGGCGAACTCGTCCATGTTGAGCTTCCCGAGCATCAAGGCGCCGTCGCGCCACAGATTGGCGGTGACGGTCGATTCATAGGTCGGCCGGAAGCCCTGCAGGATGCGGCTGCCGGCCTGGGTGTGAACGCCCCGCGTGGCGAACAGGTCCTTGATGCCGAGCGGGATTCCCTCGAGCGGCCGCGCCGCGCCCTGCCGCAGCCGCTGGTCGCTCTCGGCTGCCCTGGCGCGCGCCGCCTCGAAAGTATCGGCGATATAGGCGTTGAGCACCCGCGCCCGCTCGATCGCGGCGATATAGGCCTCGACCAGCTCGACGGCGCTGAAGGCGCCCTGGCGCAGTCCCGCCTGCACCTGCGCCAGCGTCAGCCCGGTCAGCTCGGCCATCACTCGACGACCTTGGGCACGACATAGAAATGGTCGTCCTGGACCGGCGCATTGGCCACGACCTCGTCGGGCCGTCCGCCATCGGTCACCTCGTCGGCGCGCAGATGCAGTTTTCGCTCCACGATCGACGTCAAAGGCTCAATATTTGACACATCGACCGCGCCCAACATCTCGATCCACTGCAGGATGGCGTTGAGCTCGCCCTGAAGCTTCGGCAGCTCGGCGTCGGTCACGCGGATGCGGGCAAGCTTGGCGATCCGGCGCACGGTGTTGGTATCGACGGACATGTATTCTCTTGCAACGGGGGCGGGGGGTCAGGCGCGTTTGATACCACCGGCTTCCGCAGCCTGCAACGATTGCCGCTGGCGCCCTGCGCTGTCGAAATTGTCCTCCGCCAGCCATTTTTGAAACGCTGCGTCGATCGCCGGCCAATCCTTGTCGAGGATCGCAAACCAGGCGGTGTCGCGGTTGCGCCCCTTGACGATCATGTGCTGGCGGAACTCGCCCTCGAAGGTGAAGCCGAGCCGCTCGGCCGCCCGGCGCGACGGCCGGTTCAAGGCATCGCACTTCCATTCGAGCCGCCGGCAATTGAGGCTCGTCAGCGCATGGCGCATCATCAGGTAGAGTCCCTCGGTCGCCTCGCGGGTGTTCTGGAGAGACGGCGACAGCCAGATGTGGCCGATCTCGATCACTCCGTGCTCGGGCGTCATGCGCATGAACGACGCCATGCCCGCGGCCTTGCCGGTGCGATGCGGCACCAGGGCGTAGAACAGCGGGTCGGACGAGGCCTGCCGGTCCTTGAGCCAGGCGAGAAACGCCGCGCGATCCGCGAATGGCCCGTAGCCCATATAGGTCCAGATCCGTCCCTCGGGATCGCCCGCCTGGAAGGATTCCCACAAATCCGCCCCGTGTCGCTCGACCGCGACATGCTCGAGATCGACATGGCGACCGGCGAGCGGACCGCCATCCAGGACGAGCCCGGCGGGCCGGGACACCGGCGGGCCAACCGTGTAATCGGCCATGGCTAGAACGCCAGGGTTTCGCCGACCGCCATGGCCTTGACCTTCGCCCCGTCGCTGCCGAGTGCTTCGATGAACGCGTCGGGACTCTGTACCAGGGCCGGGAAGGTCTTGTAGTGGCAGGGGATGATGGTCTCGAACTTGAAGAACCTGCGGCAGGCCAATGCCGCCGTTTGCGGGTTCATCGTGTAGCGGTCGCCGATCGGCACGATGCCGATCGTCGGGCGGTGGATCTCGTTGATGAGGGCCATGTCGCCGAATATCGCCGTATCGCCCATGTGGTAGACGCTCTGGCCCTCGCGGGTGCGGATCACCACCCCGCAGGGATTGCCCATATATCTGCCGCCATAGGACGACGAATGGTCCGCCCGCACGAAGGTGACGTCGAAGTCGGTGGTGTAGATCGTGCCGCCGGGGTTCGCCCCCTCGCAGCGCTCGACGCCGTTGCTGCCCAGGATTTCGCAGATCTCGTGCACCGCAATGAGCGGCGCATTGTTGGCTTTGCAGATCGACTCGGCATCGCCGACATGGTCCTCGTGGCCATGGGTCAGCACGACATGGGTGGCGCCGCGCCCCGCCGCCTCCGCTTTGACCGTGGCCACCGGATTGTGGGTGATGAAGGGATCGATGAGGATGACCGATTGACCGGTCGCCACGCGAAAAGCCGAATGTCCGAACCAGGTGAGTTTCATGAGGGGTCGGCCTCCCAGGACATGATTGTTGATCCGCCGATTTGACCAGCTGCGCGGTGTCTTGACAATGCGACCCGAACCGCCCAGCTATGTTAATGTGATTAACATTCACCAAGGAGGTCACGATGTGCGGGATGCACCGCGGCATGCGCCGTTGGCGGCGGGGCTGCTCGAATGAGCACGAGAACCAGGGCGCGGATCAGGAGGCGCATGGGTCATGGTGGTCCGGCCACCCCCTCCGCTCGAGCGGCAACCGCGCTTTCGACGACTACAAGGCCGAGACGCTGAAGCGCCTGGCCGAGGAGCAGAGGGAATTCCGCGCCTTTCTCGAGCGCCTGCGCCACGCCAGGGATGAGGAGGAGTTCGCCAGGTTCATGGCCGACCGCCGTGCCTCCGACCGCAACCCGCCGCAACCGCAAGGGGGCGTGGGGGCGGGGCAGGCAGGGTGACCGGACGAACGATGCCTATTGCCGGCCGTCCCGGAGCTTGGCCCAATAGTCGAGCCGCTTCCTGATCTCGCGCTCGAAGCCCCGCTCGGGTGGATCGTAATAGGTCTCGCGGCCGATCTCCGTCGGGAAATAGTTCTGACCGGAAAAGGCGTCCGGCTGGTCGTGGTCATAGCGATAGCCGGCGCCATATTCCTGCTGCTTCATCAACCGGGTCGGCGCGTTCAGGATGATCTTGGGCGGCATCAGCGAACCCGTTTCCCTGGCCCGTGCCATCGCCCGCCCATAGGCGACATAGCTCGCATTGGACTTGGGCGCCGTCGCCAGATAGAGCGTCGCCTGCGCCAGCGCCAGCTCGCCCTCCGGGCTGCCGAGAAAGTCGAAGGCCTCCTTGGCGGCCAGCGCCTGCTCGATCGCCTGCGGATCGGCGAGTCCGATGTCCTCGATCGCCATCCGCACCAGGCGGCGGGCAAGATAGAGCGGATCTTCGCCGGCAACGATCATGCGGGCGAGATAATAGAGCGCTGCGTCGGGATCGGAGCCGCGCACCGACTTGTGCAGCGCCGAGATCAGATTGTAATGGCCGTCGCGCGACTTGTCGTAGAGCGGGACCCGGCGCTGCACGATATGCGCCAGCGCCTCGGAACCGATGCGCCCGCCTTCCTCGACCGAGGCGTAGATGTCCTCGACCAGGTTCAGCAGATAACGCCCGTCGCCGTCGGCGAGCCCAAGCAGCTGCTCGCGCGCCGCCTCGTCGAGAGGCAGCGGCCGCCCTTCCGCCGCCTCTGCCCGCTCGACCAATATCGCCAGGGACTGCGGCTCGAGCCGGTTCAGCGTCAGCACCTGGGCCCGCGACAGCAGCGCCCCGTTGAGCTCGAAAGATGGATTCTCCGTGGTGGCGCCGATCAGCGTGATCGTGCCGTCTTCCATAAGCGGAAGGAAGCTGTCCTGCTGCGAGCGATTAAAACGATGGATCTCATCGACGAACAGCAGCGTGCCCCTGCCCTCCTCGCGCCGCTTGCGGGCTTGCTCGAAGATTTTCCTGAGCTCGGCAACCCCGGAAAAGATCGCCGAGATCTGTTCGAAATGAAGCCCGGTCTCGCCGGCAAGCAGCCTCGCGATCGTCGTCTTGCCGGTGCCGGGCGGGCCCCACAGGATGACGCTGCCGAGGCGGCCCGCTGCCAGCAGCCGGGTCAATACGCCGTCCGGACCGGTGAGGTGCTCCTGGCCGATGACTTCGCCAAGACTCTTCGGCCGCAGGCGATCGGCCAGCGGATGCGGAGCCGACCGGTCGAGACCTGCCGCGGTGAACAGATTGGCCATCGACCTCAGCCGCCGAGCCGCACCGACCTGACCCGCCCGCCGCGATCGATCGACAGCTCCCAATGGGCGTTCTCCTTGGTCAGGGCGGCCTGCAGCGCCTTGACGTTCGCTACCTTCTCGCCATTGACCTCGAGAAGGATATCGCCCTTGCGGAATCCGATCTGCGCCGCCGGACCGCCCTTTACGTCGACCACTGCAACGCCCTTGGCCGAGATGCCGAGGCCGAGCTCGTCGGCAAGTGCCGGCGAGACATTGGCGACCACCGCACCGGTGAGAGGCGTGCGGCCCTTGATAACGGTGTCTTCGCGGGCCGGCTTGTCGGGCGCCCGCACCAGCGCCAGCTTGGCCGTCAGCGGCTTGCCCCTGCGGAAGAGATCGATGGCGGTCTGCTGACCGACGCTCAGCGTGGCCAAGCGGTAGTCGAACTCCTTGGCATTGTCCACCGTTTTGCCGTTGACCCCGACAATGACATCGCCCGTCGCGATGCCGGCCTGGACCATCGGGCTCAGCGGATGGAGGCTCGCGACGATCGCCCCGCGCGGCCGGTCGAGGCCAAGCGTCTCACCCATTTCGGCCGTCACGTCCTGGAGATCGGCCCCGCTCCATGGCCGCGAGACCTTGCCGCCATTCATCGCCGAGGCCACCACCGTCCGGACCATGTTGGCCGGAATGGCAAAGCCGATGCCGATCGAACCGCCGCTGCGTGAATAGATGGCCGTGTTGATGCCGATCAGCCGGCCCGCAATGTCGATCAGGGCACCGCCGGAATTTCCCGGATTTATCGCTGCATCGGTTTGAATGAAGAATTGATAATCGGTGATCCCGACCTGGGTCCTGGCGAGCGCCGAGACAATGCCGCTGGTGACGGTCTGGCCGACGCCGAACGGATTGCCGATGGCGAGAACGAGATCGCCGACCTCGAGATCGTCGGAATCGCCGAGCGCCAGGCTCGGCAGCTTGGCCTGACCGGGATTGACCTTGAGAATGGCAAGATCGCTGTGCTCGTCCGCCAGCGTCACCGTGGCATCGAACTCGCGGCGATCGGACAGCACCACGCGAATTTCCGTTCCGCCCTGGATGACATGGTTGTTGGTGACGACGATGCCGCTCGGGTCGACCAGCACGCCCGAGCCGAGGGAGTTCTGCACCATCTCGCGCGAGCGCCCGAACGCGCCGCCATCGCCGAAAAACCGCCGGAAGAACGGGTCGTCGCTGAACCCGGGAATGCCGGGCTGCCGCACCACCCGCTTGGCATAGACATTGACCACCGCCGGCGCCGTCTGCTTGACCACCGTGGCAAAGGAGAGCTGGATCTGCTCCCGGCTCTGCGGCACCTGCTGGGCGAAAGCCGGAGCGCCCAAAAGCGTCAGCAGCAACGCAATGGCGGTCATCCCTACTCTAGGCATTTCTCCCTCCTGAGCATTCGACCCCCGGCGGCTCTATAGCACTCCGCGGCGGCAGCGAACAAACCGCGACTTGGCGCCATCGACAGTCCGTCAACACAAAGCATGTGCCTATTGCCGGTCGAGCTTGGTCGACAGGATCACCGCCGACTCGGTCCGCGTCACCCCGGTTATCGCCCCGACCTGGTCGAGCAGGTGATCGAGTTCCTCCGCCGAGCCCGCCCGGATCAGCGCCACGAAATCGAACTTGCCGCTGACCGTGTGCAGCGTTTCGATCTGGTGGATCCTGAGGAGCGCCCGCATCACCTCGGCCGTCCGCCGGCTCTCCGTCGACACCTCGACATAGGCCCTGATGCCGCCGCGCCGCACCTCCGCTCCGAGTTTGACGGCATAGCCGGCAATGGTTCCGCTCTGTTCGAGGCGCCGCAGGCGGTCCTGGACGGTCGTCCGCGACAGCCCGAGCTTGCGTGCCAGCGAGGCGATCGGCTCGCGCGCATTGAGTCGCAGAAGCGCGATCAGCTCTTCATCCTTGACGGTGATTGAAAGCGTCATCCTGCCGGTCTCGTCGTCAATCCGCCGGGGAATTTAGCCGATTCGGCGCAATTAGGCGTCTCTTTTCCGTTGCAGCTTTGCGGCAACCTTGAAGAGTACAGAGGGGATTCGTGCCATGAACGTCCATGCCCGCGCCTTGCTCGACCATGCCCCGGCAGTGCATGCCGATGGCCCGGCGGTCGCCCGCGCCTTGAACCCGCAGCAGCCGGTCTTCTGCTTCGCGCCGCAGGCCCTGCGCGCGAACGCGGCGCGCTTCCGCAAAGGCTTTCCCGGCGAGGTCTCCTATGCCGTCAAGGCCAACAGCGCGAGCGTGGTGATCGCCGCCATGGCCGAGGCCGGGATCAAGGTGTTCGACGTCGCCTCGATCGCGGAGATGGAGGTGGTCGCGGCCGCGGCACCGGGAGCGCGGCTGCACTATCACAATCCGGTGAAGTCGCGCCAGGAGATCGCCGAGGCATCCGCCATCCATGGCTGCCGGCGCTTTGCGCTCGATGATGTCGGCGAGCTTGCCAAGATCCTCGAGGTCGTCAGGGGAGTGGCCGGGATCGAGCTCGCGGTGCGTTTCCGCCTGCCGCCGCATGGCGCGGCGGCCCATGATTTCTCGACCAAATTCGGTGCCGACCCGCGCGGAGCCGCTGACCTGCTGCGGCTCATCGCCCGCTCCGGCCATCGCCCGGTCCTCACCTTTCACCCCGGCTCGCAATGCACCGACCCGCAGGCCTATGCCCGCTACATCAAGGCCGCCGGCGAGATCGCCCATGGCGCCGGTGTGCGCCTCGCCGCCCTCAATGTCGGCGGCGGCTTTCCCGCGAGCTACCGCCACAGCACTGCGCCACCGCTTCCGGCATTCTTCGCCGCCATTGCCGACAGCCTGAGAGCCGCCTTCGCCGACGCCGAGCGGCCGCCGCTCGAATGCGAGCCGGGCCGCGGGCTCGTGGCCAGTTCCATGTCGCTCCTCAGCCGGGTGAAGCTCGTCAAGCCGTCGCACCGCGAGCTGTTCCTGAATGACGGCATCTATGGCGCACTCCTGGAAATGAGCCAGGCGCCGGCCCTCGCGCCGCATTACCGCGTCATTCGCGATGGTGCGGTCCATGGCGGGCCGGTGCAGCGCTTCACCGCCTATGGCCCGACCTGCGACCCGCTCGACCGCATCCCCGGCGAGCTCGTTCTGCCGGCCGACATTGCCGAGAACGATTTCATCGAATTCTCCACCGTCGGCGCTTATGGCGCCGCCACCGCAACCCGGTTCAACGGTTATGGAAGCGCTGCGACGGCGATTGTTGCCGACAGCTTCACCGGCTGAGCGAAGGGCCGCCGCGGTGAGTACGTCCTCGAACGGTCCTCAGGCCGTGGCCGCTTCACCCTCATTCTGCGGCGGGCCGGAATCCTTGCCCTTCTCGTCCGGATTGCGGTCGACGAACTCGATCACCGCCATTGGCGCCGAGTTGCCATGCCGGAACCCGGCCTTGAGAACGCGCGTATAACCGCCATTGCGGGCACGGTAGCGGTCGGCCAGCACCGCGAACAGCTTTCCGACCTGCTCCTGGTCGCCGATCTGCGAGATCGCCTGCCGGCGCGCATGGAGCCCGCCCTTCTTGGCGAGCGTCACCAGCTTCTCGACGATCGGCCGCAGATCCTTGGCCTTGGGCAGGGTGGTGGAGATCTGCTCATGCTTGATGAGAGCAGCCGCCATGTTGGCGAACATCGCCGCACGGTGCTCATGGGTGCGATTGAGCTTGCGGCCTCGATTGGCGTGTCGCATGGCGGTTCAGATCCTCAGTAATGGCTCTCATATTTCTTGGCCAGCTCTTCGATGTTCTCCGGCGGCCAGTTCGGCACTTCCATGCCGAGATGAAGACCCATCTGGGCGAGAACTTCCTTGATCTCGTTCAGCGACTTGCGGCCGAAATTGGGAGTGCGCAGCATCTCCGCCTCGGTCTTCTGGATGAGATCGCCGATATAGACGATGTTGTCGTTCTTCAGGCAGTTCGCCGAGCGCACCGACAGCTCGAGCTCGTCGACCTTCTTCAGGAGCGCCGCATTGAATTCGAGCTCTGGCCGCTCCTCCTCGGAGATCGCCTTGGAGGGTTCCTCGAAATTGATGAAGATCTGCAGCTGGTCCTGCAGGATGCGCGCCGCATAGGCGACCGAATCCTCGGGCGACACCGACCCGTCGGTCTCGACGCTGAGGGTCAGCTTGTCATAGTCGAGGATCTGGCCCTCGCGCGTGTTCTCCACGCGGTAGGAAACCCGTTTGACCGGGCTGTAGAGGCTGTCCACCGGGATGAGACCGATCGGGGCATCCTCCGGCCGGTTGCGCTCTGCCGCGACATAGCCCTTGCCGACATTGACGGTGAACTCCATCCGGATCTCGGCGCCCTCGTCGAGGGTGCAGATGACGTGGTTCGGATTGAGCACCTGGATATCGGCGGTCTCCTGGATGTCGCCCGCCTTGACCACGCCCGGACCTTCCTTGCGCAGCACCACGCGCTTGGGACCCTCGGCATGCATGATCAGGGCGATTTCCTTGATGTTGAGGATGATGTCGGTCACGTCCTCCCGCACGCCGGCGATCGACGAGAACTCATGCAGCACGCCGTCGATCTGCACCGAGGTCACCGCGGCACCCTGGAGCGACGACAGCAGCACGCGCCGCAGCGCGTTGCCAAGCGTCATGCCGAAGCCGCGCTCGAGCGGCTCGGCCACCAGCGTCGCAACCCTCCGGCGATCGCGTCCCTGCGACACCTCGAGCTTCTGCGGCTTGATGAGCTCCTGCCAGTTCCTGTGATTCACCATCGTACCATCCTAATCAATTGAGGTTCGCGCCGATCAGACCCGGCGGCGCTTCGGCGGGCGAACGCCATTATGCGGAATGGGCGTGACGTCGCGAATGGTCATGACCTGCAGCCCGCAGGCCTGCAGCGCCCTGAGCGCCGACTCGCGACCGGAGCCCGGCCCCGAAACCTCGACCTCGACGGTGCGCATGCCGTGCTCCATTGCGGAACGGCCGGCCTGGTCGGCCGCCACCTGGGCGGCATAGGGGGTGGATTTGCGCGACCCTTTGAAACCGAGCTTGCCGGCGGAAGCCCAGGAGATGGTGTTCCCCTGAACGTCGGTGATGGTGATCATCGTATTGTTGAAGGACGAATGAACATGCACCACGCCCGAGGTGATGTTCTTGCGTTCCTTGCGGCGCGGGCGGACGGGTTCCTTGGCCATTTGACTATTCCCTCGGCGGTGATGCTGACGCTATTTCTTCTTGCCGGCGATCGGCTTGGCCGGACCTTTGCGGGTGCGCGCGTTGGTGTGGGTCCGCTGACCCCGCACCGGCAGCCCGCGGCGGTGGCGCAGCCCGCGATAGGTGCCGAGATCCATCAGCCGCTTGATGTTCATCGAAACCTCGCGGCGGAGGTCGCCCTCCACCATGTAATCGCGGTCGATGACCTCGCGGATCTGCAGGACTTCGGCATCCGACAGCTCGTTGACCCGCCTTTCCAGCGGGATCTTGACCTTGTCGCAGATCTCATGCGCCTTTTTCGGCCCGATCCCGAAAATATACTGCAGCGCGATCGGTACGCGCTTTGCGGTCGGAATGTTAACGCCTGCGATACGAGCCACGTCGCGATCTCCTGGAAACCTTCACAGCACGTAATTGGCCGCGCCCAAGCGGGAGCGCAGTCCCCTTGCAGCCGACCATCTTCGACCGGAAAACGCGTATGTAGGCGGGATTTTCCGATCCGTCAACCACCTCATGCGATGTTCAGCGCCTCCTCGATCTGGCGCGACACCTCGTCGATCTCGGCCATGCCGTCGACTTTCCGGAGCTTCCCGCGACCGGCGTAATAGGCGACAAGCGGCGCGGTCTGCCGGTTGTAGATCGAGAGCCGGCTCATGACGGTCTCGGCATTGTCGTCGGCGCGGCGCACGAATCCGCTGCTGCTGCAGCCGTCGCAGCGGCCCTCGATCTTCGGGGGCTCGAACACATCATGGTACCCTTTGCCGCATTCGGCACAGCTGAAGCGGCCGCTGATACGCCTGACCAGCGCCTCGTCTTCGACCGCAAGCTCGATGACCAGATCGAGAGCGAGGCCGCGCGAGTCCATGATGCGGTCGAGCGCCGTGGCCTGGGCGACATTGCGGGGAAAGCCGTCGAGAATGAAGCCGCGCCCGGCATCGGGCTCGTCCAACCGGTCGGCAATGATCGACACCACCGTCTCGTCCGACACGAGATCGCCGCGATCCATCACCGCCTTGGCCTTCTTGCCGTGCTCGGTACCGGCCGCCACCGCCGCCCGCAGCATGTCGCCGGTCGACAGCTGCTTCATGCCACGCCGCGCCTCGAGGCGCTTGGCCTGCGTTCCCTTGCCTGCACCCGGCGGACCGAGCAGGATGATGTTCATCGCCGCGGGCCCCTGAGCTTGGCCTTCTTGACCAGCCCCTCATATTGCTGGGCGAGCAGGTGCCCCTGGATCTGCGTGACCGTATCCATGGTCACCGAGACCACGATCAGCAGCGATGTGCCGCCGAAATAGAACGGCATCCGGGCATAATACGTCAGAAGCTCGGGCAGCATGCACACGGCCGAAAGATAAAGGGCGCCAATCATTGTGATCCGCGTCAGCACATAGTCGATATATTCCGCCGTCCGCTCGCCCGGCCGGATGCCGGGAATGAAGCCGCCATATTTCTTCAGGTTGTCGGCCGTTTCCTTCGGGTTGAGCATGATCGCCGTGTAGAAGAACGCGAAGAAGATGATGAGCCCGACATAGAACGCCATGAACAGCGGCTGCCCGTGACCGAGCAGCGCCGTGATGTAGTTCAGCCACTCGGGCCCCTGCCCCTGGCTGAAATTCGCCACCGTGATCGGCAGCAGCAGCAGCGAGGAGGCGAAGATCGGCGGAATGACGCCCGAAGTGTTGAGCTTGAGCGGCAGATGCGAGCGGTCCGACTGCATCATCCGGTCGCCGACCTGGCGTTTGGGGTACTGGACCGGAATTTTCCGCAGCGCCCGCTCCATGAACACGATGAAGGCGATGACGACCAGCGACATCACGATGATGCCGAGAATGACGAAGGTCGACATCTGCCCGGTGCGCCCGAGCTCGAGCGTATGACCGATCGCTGACGGCAACCCCGCCACGATGCCGGCGAAGATGATGAGCGAGATGCCGTTGCCGATGCCGCGCGAGGTGATCTGCTCGCCGAGCCACATCAGGAACACGGTGCCGCCGGTCAGCGTGATCACCGTCGAGATACGGAAGAACCAGCCCGGGTCGAGCACCACGCCGCCCTGGCCTTCGAGGCCGACCGAGATGCCATAGGCCTGCAGCGCCGCCAGCAGCACCGTGCCGTAGCGCGTATATTGGTTCATCTTCTTGCGGCCCTGCTCGCCTTCCTTCTTGAGCTGCTCGAGATGGGGCGACACCGTCGTCATCAGCTGGATGATGATCGAGGCCGATATATAGGGCATGATGTTGAGCGCAAAGATCGCCATCCGGCCCAGTGCTCCGCCGGCCAAGCCATTGATCCAGCCCAGAATTCCCGTCGAGTTCTGCTGCACCAGGCGGGCCAGCTCGACCGGATCGACGCCAGGCACGGGAATGTAGGTTCCCAGGCGGTAGACGATCAACGCCCCGAGCGTGAACCAGATGCGCTTCTTGAGGTCCTCGGCCTTCGCGAAAGCGGAGAAATTGATGTTTGCTGCAAGTTGTTCCGCTGCGGATACCATATCCTACCTCATGCCTTCGGGCGGCCTTGACCCGAAGATATCGGGCGCCGAACCGGAAGACGCAACCGTTTCAGCCTGTGGGCGCCCCGGCCGCCTTGTCGCCCCCCTTGGCGGGTTGCTTCGGCGCAACGAGCGTGACGGTGCCGCCAGCCTTCTCCACCGCCTCGGCGGCGCTTCGGCTGGCATGGTTGACGGTGATCGCGATCTTCGCTGTGAGCACGCCCTTGCCGAGCAGCCGCACGCCGTCCCGCGGCTTGCCGGTCAGGCCCGCCGCCAGCAGCGCGGTCGCGTCGACCGGCTTGCCGGCATCGAGCCGCCCGGCATCGATTGCCGCCTGCAGCCGCCCGAGATTGATCTCGTTGAAGCTCAGCGCATTCGGCTTGGTGAAACCGCGCTTGGGCAGCCGGCGATAGATCGGCATCTGACCGCCCTCGAAACCCGCCTTGGCGCCGCCGGATCGGGCCGTCTGGCCCTTGCCGCCGCGCCCCGCCGTCTTGCCGAGGCCCGAACCGATGCCGCGGCCAACCCGCTTGCGCACATGGCGGGCGCCCGCTTTGTCAGAAATGCTGTTGAGCTTCATGGCCTCTGGTCCATCTTCACTTGTCCCATCACGCCGCTTCGACGATGCGGATGAGATGCGCAACCTTGGCGATCATCCCGCGCACCGCCGGCGTGTCCTCGAGCGTCGACTGGCGGTTGAGCTTGTTGAGGCCGAGCCCGATCAGCGTCGCCTGCTGGCTCCCCTCGCGCCGCGCCGGACTCTTGATCTGCACCAGCGTCACGGTCTTCTTGGTTTCGGCCTTCGCCATAGCACGCCCTTCCCTCAAGCTCAGCCTTGCTCGGCCACCGTTTCGCCGTCGCGCCGGCGCGCCATGATCTCGCTCACCTTCTTGCCGCGGCGAGCCGCCACCGAGCGCGGGCTGGTCTCGCGCTTCAGGGCATCGAACGTCGCCCGCACCATGTTGTAGGGGTTGGACGTCCCGAGCGATTTCGCCACCACGTCCTGCATGCCGAGGCTCTCGAACACCGCCCGCATCGGGCCGCCGGCGATGATGCCGGTCCCGGCCGGTGCGGCGCGCAGCACCACCTTGCCCGCACCATGACGGCCGACCACGTCGTGATGCAGCGTCCGGCCCTCCCGCAGCGGCACCCGGATCAGCCCGCGCTTGGCGCTGTCGGTGGCCTTGCGGATCGCTTCCGGCACCTCCCGCGCCTTGCCATGGCCGAAGCCGACCCGGCCCTTCTGGTCGCCGACCACCACCAGGGCGGCAAACCCGAAACGCCGGCCGCCCTTCACCACCTTGGCCACCCGGTTGATATGGACGAGCTTGTCGAGAAACTCGCTGTCGCGCTCTTCCCGGTCGCCGCCGCGTTCGCGTTCTCTAGCCATGCCAAACCTTCATCGCCATCATCCCTTAAAACTTCAGCCCGGCTTCGCGCGCCGCATCGGCGAGCGCCTTGACCCGGCCGTGATAGATATAGCCGCCGCGGTCGAACACGACCTCGTTCACGCCCTTGTCCTTGGCCCGCTCGGCAACCAGCTTGCCGACGGCTGCTGCCGCCGCCTTGTCGCCGGTGCCCTCGAGGGACGTCCGCAGCGCCTTCTCCAGCGATGAGGCCGCCACCAGCGTCTCGCCCTTATCGTCGTCGATGATCTGGGCATAGATATAGGCGTGCGACCGGAACACCGAGAGCCGTGGCCGGCCGCCGCCGCGCGCCTTGATGAGCTTGCGAACCCGCCGGCGCCGGCGGTCGAGCGCTGTGATCTTCTGAACCATGGCCGGCTTCCCTACTTCTTCTTGCCTTCCTTGCGGTGGATATATTCGCCGCGATAGCGCACGCCCTTGCCCTTGTAGGGTTCGGGCGGCCGCCAGGCGCGGATTTCCGCCGCCACCTGCCCGACCTGCTGCTTGTCGATGCCGGCGATCTGAATCTCGGTCGGCCGCGGCGTCGTCACCGTCACCCCCTTGGGCACCTCATAGACGACATCGTGGCTGTAGCCGAGATTGAGCTGCAGTTTCGCACCTTGCGCCGCCGCGCGATAGCCGACGCCGGTGATCTCGAGCGTGCGGCTGAAGCCCTGGGTCACGCCCTGGACCATGTTGTTGACCAGCGTCCGCGACAGACCCCAGGCGGCCCGCGCCGGCTTGCTGTCGTCGCGCGGCTCGACAACCACCTGATTGTTCTCGACCTTGACCCCGACCAGATCGCCGAGCGCGGTCTGAAGCTCGCCCTTGGTCCCCTTCACCTTGACCGTGCTGCCATCGACCGAGACGGTTACCCCCTGGGGGATCGGGATGGGTTTCTTGCCGATGCGCGACATGACTTCGTTCCTTCCTGGTGCCGCTCAGAACACCGTGCAGATCACTTCGCCGCCGACATTCTGGGCCCGGGCATCGGCATCCGACAGCACACCCTTGGGCGTCGACAGGATCGAGATCCCGAGTCCGTTGTAGACGGTCGGCAGATTGTCGACGCTGGCATAGACCCGCCGGCCCGGCGTCGACACCCGGTCGATCTGGCGGATCACCGGCTCGCCGTCGAAATATTTCAGCTCGATCTCGATCTCGGAGCGACCCTTGCCGTAATCGACCTCGGCATAGCCGCGGATATAGCCTTCCTGTTGCAGAACATCGAGGACCCGGACGCGCATCTTGGACGCCGGCGTCGTCACTTTCGACTTGCCGCGCAGCTGTGCGTTGCGGATGCGGGTCAGCATGTCGCCCAGCGGATCAGTCACAGTCATCGAGTTCTCCTCAACCCTCGCCTTGTCACCAGCTCGACTTCGTCATGCCGGGGATCAGGCCTTGCGACGCGAGCTCTCTGAGCGCAATGCGCGACATGCCGAGCTTGCGGTAGTAGCCGCGGGGCCGCCCGGTCACCTCGCAGCGGTTGCGAATGCGGTTGCGCGCCGAGTTGCGCGGCAGCTGCGCCAATTTGAGCTGGGCAGCAAACCGCTCCTCCATGCTGAGCTTCTGATCGCTCGCAATCGCTTTCAGCCGGGCGCGCTTGCCGGCAAACTTCTTGACCAACCGCCGGCGCCGGTTGTTGGTCTCGATCGAGCTCTTCTTTGCCATTCTCGTTAACCTTTCGAATATCCCCCGCTCACGCCGCCTGGCGCTTTTGCGCCTGCCTGCGGAACGGGAAGTTGAAGGCTTCGAGCAGCGCCCTTGCCTCCTCGTCATTCTGCGCCGTGGTGCAGATGATCACGTCGAAGCCCCAGACCCGCTCGATCTTGTCGTAGTCGATCTCCGGGAAAACCAGGTGCTCCTTGATGCCCATGGCATAATTGCCGCGCCCATCGAAGCTGCGATCCGACAGGCCGCGAAAATCGCGCACCCGCGGCAGGGCGATATTGATGAGCCGGTCGAGAAACTCCCACATCCGCGCCTTGCGCAGCGTCACTTTCACGCCGATCGGCATGTTCTCGCGGATCTTGTAGGTCGCGATCGACTTGCGGGCACGGGTGATCACCGGCTTCTGGCCGGCAATCCTGGCAAGCTCCTCCGCCGCCGTGTTGATGATCTTGCCGTCGCCGACCGCCTCGCCGACGCCCATGTTGAGGACGACCTTTTCGAAGGTCGGCACCTGCATCACATTGCCGTAGGAGAACTTCTCCATGAGCTGCTTGCGCACCTCGTCGAGATATTGCTGCTTCAGCCGCGGAACATAGCGCTCAGCCATTGATCTCCTCCCCCGAGCGTTTGGCCACCCGGACCCTCTTTCCGTCGCTCAGGAACTTGTAGCCGATCCGTGTCGGCTTGCCGTCCTTGGGATCGATGTGGGCCAGATTCGAAATGTGGATCGGCAACTCCTTGGCGATGATGCCGCCCTGCTGTGCCGCCGTTTGCTTCTGATGCCGCCGGGCCACATTCACGCCCTGCACCACCGCCCGGTTGTCGCTCGGGAACACCTTGAGGACATTGCCCTGCTTGCCCTTGTCCTTGCCGGTGAGCACGACGACCCGGTCACCCTTTCTGATCTTGAGCTTGACCGGCATCACAGCACCTCAGGCGCGAGCGAGATGATCTTCATGTGATTGCGCGCCCTGAGCTCGCGCGGCACCGGCCCGAAGATGCGGGTGCCGACCGGCTCGCCCTGCGGATTGATCAGCACCGCGGCGTTGCGGTCGAACCGGATCACCGAGCCGTCGGCGCGCCGGATGTCCTTGGCGGTGCGCACCACCACGGCCTTCATCACCGTTCCCTTCTTGACGCGACCACGCGGGATCGCCTCCTTGATCGACACCACGATGATGTCGCCGACATGGGCATATTTGCGCTTGGCCCCGCCCAGCACCTTGATGCACTGGACGCGGCGGGCGCCGGAATTGTCGGCAACATCGAGATTTGTTTCTGCTTGAATCATGGCGTCACCCTCGAATGCCTCAGACCTTCGACGCTTCTACCTTGTCGACCAGCATCCAGCTCTTCTGCTTGGACAATGGCCGGCACTCCTCGATGCGGACCACATCGCCAGCCTTGGCAAGGTTCGCCTCGTCATGTGCGTGATACTTCTTCGACCGCCGGACGGTCTTCTTCATCACCGGATGCGTGAAGCGGCGCTCGACGAGGACCACGATGGTCTTGTCGTTCTTGTCGCTGACCACGACACCCTGCAAAATGCGCTTCGGCATGAAGCTCGAACTCCTATTTCGTCGCCGTTGCAGCGCGCTGGCCCTGCACCGTCTTGATGCGCGCGATGTCGCGCCGAATCTGGCGGACCCGCGCCGTGTTCTCCATCTGGCCCGAGGCCTTCTGGAAGCGCAGGTTGAACTGCTCCTTCTTGAGCTTCAACAGCTCGTCGCCCAGCGTATCGTCGGTGAGCGCCTGCACGTCCTTGGGTTTCATGGCTTGAGCCTCCGACCACACATCACGCTTCTCCGAGCCGGGCGACGAAGCGCGTCTTGATCGGCAATTTGGCAGCGCCGAGCCGCATCGCCTCCTCGGCGATCTCGCGCGACACCCCGTCGATCTCGAACATGATCCGCCCCGGCTTCACCCGCGCCGCCCAGAACTCGACGGCGCCCTTGCCGGACCCCATGCGCACTTCCGTCGGCTTCTTGGTCACCGGCACATCGGGGAAGATGCGGATCCACACCCTCCCGGCGCGCTTCATATGGCGCGTCATGGCCCGCCGCGCCGCCTCGATCTGGCGCGCGGTGACCCGATCCGGCTCCACCGCCTTGAGGCCGAAGGCACCGAAATTGAGCTCGGTGCCACCCTTGGCGGCGCCCTTGATGCGGCCCTTGAATTGCTTGCGGAACTTTGTCCGTTTCGGTTGCAGCATGTCGATGATCCAGCCTTTTTCTTATTTCTTACGCGACGAGCGCCTCGCGCGGCTCACGCCGTGGCCGGCCGCCGCTTTCCTGCTGCTCGGCCAGCCGTTTGTCCTGGGCCATCGGGTCGTGCTCGAGGATCTCGCCCTTGAAGATCCACACCTTGATGCCGATCGTGCCATAGGCGGTCACTGCGGTGGCCGTGCCGTAATCGATGTCGGCACGCAGCGTGTGCAGCGGCACCCGGCCTTCGCGATACCACTCGACCCGGGCGATTTCCGCCCCGCCGAGCCGCCCGGCGCAGGTGATACGGATGCCCTCGGCACCCATGCGCAGCGCCGACTGCACCGCCCGCTTCATGGCGCGCCGGAAAGCCACCCGGCGCTCCAGCTGCTGGGCGATGTTCTCCGCCACCAGCGTCGATTCGGTCTCCGGCTTGCGCACCTCGACGATGTTGAGATGCACCTCCGAGTTCGGTCATCTTCGAGATATCGCGCCGCAGCTTTTCGATGTCGGCGCCCTTCTTGCCGATGACCACGCCGGGCCGCGCCGAATAGATCGTCACCCGGCACTTCTTGTGCGGCCGCTCGATGACGATGCGCGCCACGCCCGCCTGCTTCAGCTGATCCTTGAGAAACTTCCGGATCCGCCGGTCCTCGTGGAACAGCCGGCGGTAATCGCCGCGATTGGCGTACCACCGCGAATCCCAGGTCCGGTTGATTCCGAGGCGCAGTCCCACGGGATTGACTTTCTGGCCCATCAGGCAACCTCCTCCACCTGCCTCACCACGATGGTGAGCTGGCTGAAGAACTTCTCGATCCTGCCTACCCGGCCACGGGCCCGCGGCGACCAGCGCTTCATCACCATGTTCTTGCCGACATAAGCTTCGGCCACCACCAGTTCGTTGATATCGAGATCGTGGTTGTTCTCGGCATTGGCGATTGCCGATTCGAGCGTCTTCTTGACGTCGTTCGCGATGCGCCGCCGTGAAAAGGTCAGATCGGCAAGCGCCGAGTCGACCTTCTTGCCGCGGATGGTCGTCGCCACGTCGTTGAGCTTGCGGGGGCTCACCCTGAGCAGCCGCGTCACCGCCCGCGCCTCATTGTCGCCGACCATCCGCTTGTTCTTCGGTTTGCCCATGCCTCAGCTCCTCTTCGACTTCTTGTCGGAGCCATGGCCATGATAGGACCGGGTCGGCGCGAACTCGCCGAGCTTGTGTCCGACCATCTCCTCCGACACGAGCACCGGTATGTGCTTGTTGCCATTGTGGACGGCAAAGGTCAGGCCGACGAACTGCGGCAGGATGGTCGAGCGCCGCGACCATGTCTTGATGGCCTGGTTGCGCCCCGAGCTGCGCACCTGCTCCGCCTTCTTGAGCAGATAGCCGTCGACGAACGGACCTTTCCAGAGTGAACGAGCCACGGTCTACCTCTACTTCTTCCTCAGATGGCGCGAGCGCACGATGTACTTGTCCGTCGCCTTGTTGCTGCGCGTTTTCTTGCCCTTGGTCGGCTTGCCCCAGGGCGTCGCCCAATGCTTGCCGCCATTGGTGCGCCCGCCATTGGGATGGTCGATCGGGTTCATTGCGATGCCGCGGGTCTGCGGACGGACGCCGCGCCAGCGCGACCGCCCCGCCTTGCCCACCACCTCGTTGAGATGGTCGGGATTGGACACCGCCCCGACCGTCGCCATGCAGTCGGCGAGCGCCAGCCGGGTCTCGCCCGACTTGAGCTTCAAGATGACATAGCCCTGGTCGCGCCCCGCCAGCTGCGCATAAGAGCCGGCCGAGCGCGCCAGCTGCCCGCCCTTGCCGGGCTTGAGCTCGATATTGTGCACGATCGTGCCGACCGGCATGCTGCCCATCGGCATCGCGTTGCCCGGCTTCACGTCGACACTTTGGCCGGCCACGACGCTGTCGCCGGCTTTCAGCCGCTGCGGCGCCAGAATGTACGATTGCTCGCCATCGGCATAGCGGATGAGCGCGATATAACCGGTCCGGTTGGGATCGTATTCCAGCCGTTCGACGGTTGCCGCGACGTCGAATTTGCGCCGCTTGAAGTCGATCAGCCGGTAAGTCCGCTTGTGGCCGCCGCCGCGGTGGCGCGCATTGATGCGCCCGTCCTTGCCCCGCCCGCCGGATTTCGTCAGGCCTTCTGTCAGGGATTTGACTGGCTTGCCCTTCCACAGCCCGTCGCGGTTGACGATCACCACGTGACGCTGACCCGGACTGGTGGGCTTGAATGTCTTAAGTGCCATGGCTCATTGCCTCTTCGGTCGCGTCATCACAGGCCCGTCATCACATCGATGAAGTGGCCTTCCTCCAGCGTCACCACCGCCTTCTTGACGTCGCTCTGCATGCCCTTGATGCCGCGGAACCGCCGCGACTTTCCCTTGCGCAGCAGGGTGTTGACCGCCTTCACCTTGACCTTGAACAGGCCCTCGACCGCCGCCTTGATCTCCGGCTTCGAGGCCTGCCGCGCCACGTTGAAGATCACCTGATTGTTGTTGGCGCACATTGTCGCCTTCTCGGTGATCGCCGGGCTGCGGATGATGTCGTAGAAATCGATCGGCTTCATTTGAAGCGCTCCTCGAGAGCCGCGACAGCCGCCTTGGTCAGCACCAGCTTGCGCCGTCGCAGAATGTCGTAAACATTGATCCCCTGGATGGGGAGCACATCGATATTCGGCAGATTGCGTGCCGCAAGCGCGAATTTGGCATTGACCTCGGCGCCGTCGATGATGAGCGCATTGTCGAGCCCGAGCTTGGCGAAGGCGAGCCGCAGCGGCTTGGTCTTCGCCTCGCCGACCTCGGCCGTGTCGAGCACGATGAGCTCGGCGGCCTGCGCCTTGGCCGACAGCGCATGGCGCAGCGCCAGCGCCCGCACCTTCTTCGGCAGGTCGATCGCATGGCTGCGCGGCCGCGGCCCGAAGGCCTTGCCGCCGCCGACGAAGATCGGCGCCCGCCGCGAGCCGTGACGCGCCCCGCCCGAGCCCTTCTGATTGCCCAGCTTCTTGCCGGTCCGGTTCACCTCGCCGCGGGTCTTGGCCTTGTGCGTGCCCGCCTGGCGCTTGGCCAGCTGCCACATGATCATGCGGTGGAGGATGTCCTGACGCGGCTCGAGGCCGAAGATCGCGTCCGGCAGTTCAAGCGTGCCGGCGGTCTCGGCGCCGAGGGTCTGGATATCGGCTTTCATCTCAAATGCTCCCTCAGCCCTGCATCGGCGCCGCGGCGCCCTCCGGCAGGCGGAACTTTCCCGGGATCGGCGCCCCGTCCGGAAGCTTCCGCTTGACCGCATCGCGCAGATGGATCCAGCCGCCCTTGGCGCCCGGCACCGCGCCGCGCACCATGATCAGCCCCCGTTCCACATCGATTCCGACCACCTCGACATTCTGCGTCGTCACCCGCTCGTTGCCGAGCTGACCTGCCATCTTCTTGCCGGCAAAGGTCCGCCCCGGCGATTGCCGCTGGCCGGTCGAGCCGTGCGAGCGATGGCTGATCGACACGCCGTGGCTGGCCCTGAGCCCGCCGAAGTTCCAGCGCTTCATCGGCCCCTGAAATCCCTTGCCGGTGCTGATGCCGGACACATCGACATACTGGCCCTTGACGAAATGGTCGGCGGTGATCTCGGCTCCGACCGGAATCTGGTTCTCCGGACTGACGCGAAACTCTGCAACCTTGCGCTTCGGCTCGACCTTGGCGACCGCAAAGCCGCCGCGCTCCGCCTTGCTGAGCCGATTCGGCTTGGCCTTGCCCGAGCCAATCTGCAGCGCCGTATAGCCATGCTTGTCCGCCGTCTTGTGGCCGACCACCTGGCAGTTCTCGAGCTTGAGCACGGTCACCGGGATATGTTCGCCGTCTTCGGTGAACACCCGCGTCATGCCCAATTTCTGTGCGATGACACCTGAACGCATCGCCATGCTCCTCTCCAGCTCCTCAGAGCTTGATTTCGACGTCGACACCGGCAGCGAGATCGAGCTTCATCAGCGCATCGACCGTCTGCGGTGTCGGGTCCACAATGTCCAGGAGACGCCGGAATGTCCGCATCTCGAACTGCTCGCGACTCTTCTTGTCGACATGGGGCGAACGGTTCACCGTGAACCGCTCGATCCGTGTCGGCAGCGGCACCGGCCCCCGCACACGCGCGCCCGTGCGCTTCGCCGTGTGCACGATCTCGCTCGCCGAGCCGTCGAGCACCCGGTGATCGAAGCCCTTGAGGCGGATGCGGATGCTGTTGTGCCGTTCCTGTCTTTGCCTGGCCATCGTTCCGTTCCGCTATTCGATGATCGAGGCGACGACGCCGGCACCGACGGTGCGGCCGCCCTCGCGGATGGCGAAGCGCAGCTTCTCCTCCATGGCAATCGGGGTGATCAGCTCGACCTCCATCGTCACATTGTCTCCCGGCATCACCATCTCGGTGCCCTCGGGCAGCGTCACCACCCCCGTCACATCCGTCGTCCGGAAGTAGAATTGCGGCCGGTAGTTGGTGAAGAACGGCGTGTGCCGCCCGCCCTCCTCCTTGGTCAGGATATAGGCCTCCGCCCGGAACTTCTTGTGCGGCTTGATCGAGCCCGGCTTGGCCAGAACCTGGCCGCGCTCCACCCCTTCGCGGTCGACACCGCGCAGCAGGCACCCGACATTGTCTCCCGCCTCGCCCTGGTCGAGCAGCTTGCGGAACATCTCGACCCCCGTCACCGTCGATTTGGTCGTCGGCCGGATGCCGATGATCTCGACCTCCTCGCCGACCTTCACCACCCCGCGCTCGATCCGACCCGTCACCACCGTGCCCCGCCCCGATATCGAGAACACATCCTCGATCGGCATCAGAAACGGCTGGTCCTTCGGCCGGTCAGGCTGCGGAATATAGCGGTCGACCGCATCCATCAGCTCAAGCACCGATTCCCGCCCAAGCTTGGCATCGCGATCCTCCAGCGCGCACAGCGCCGAGCCCTTGATCACCGGAATGTCGTCGCCGGGAAACTCATACGAGCTCAACAGCTCCCGGACCTCCATCTCGACCAGCTCGATCAGCTCCGGATCGTCAACCATGTCCACCTTGTTCATGTACACAACCAGCGCCGGAACCCCCACCTGCCGCGCCAGCAATATGTGCTCCCGCGTCTGCGGCATCGGACCGTCCGCCGCCGAAACAACCAAAATCGCCCCGTCCATCTGCGCCGCCCCGGTGATCATGTTCTTCACATAATCCGCATGCCCAGGGCAGTCGACATGCGCGTAATGACGCTTCTCCGTCTGATACTCGACATGCGCCGTCGATATCGTGATCCCACGCGCACGCTCCTCCGGAGCCTTGTCAATCTGGTCATAAGCCGTATACGTCGCCCCGCCCTTCTCCGCCAAAATCTTGGTAATCGCCGCCGTCAACGACGTCTTCCCATGGTCAACATGACCAATCGTCCCAATGTTGCAGTGCGGCTTCGATCGCTCAAACTTCTCTTTGCCCATAAGTCAATCTCCATGTGCCCTGGCGGGGCGATGATCAGGCGTATTTCGCAACCACTTCGTCGGCCACGTTGCGGGGGACCTCCGCATAATGGTCGAACTGCATCGTATAGGCGGCACGTCCCTGGCTCATCGAGCGCAGCGTGTTGACATAGCCGAACATGTTGGCGAGCGGCACCATGGCCGCGACCACCTGGGCGTTGCCGCGGCTGTCGGTGCCGGCAATCTGGCCGCGCCGCGAATTCAGGTCGCCGATGACCCCGCCGAGATACTCCTCCGGCGTCACCACCTCGACTTTCATGATCGGCTCGAGCAGAACCGGGGCCGATTTTTGCAGCGCCTCCCTGAAAGCGGTGCGAGCGGCGATCTCGAAAGCGATGGTCGAGGAATTGACCTCGTGATAGGCGCCATCGATCAGCGACACTTTCACATCGACCACCGGAAAGCCGATAATGGTGCCGGCCGTCATCACGGCATTGAGACCCTTCTCGACGCCTGGAATGTATTCCTTCGGCACCACGCCGCCGACGATCTTGTTGTCGAACTCGAAGCCCTGGCCTTTCTGGTTGGGCTCGACCACCAGCTTGACCCGGGCATATTGGCCGGTGCCGCCGGTCTGCTTCTTGTGGGTGTAGTCGACCTCGGTGCGCCTGGTGATGGTCTCCCGATAAGCCACCTGCGGCGCCCCGACATTGACCTCGACCTTGTGGGTGCGCTTCAGGATGTCGACCTTGATGTCGAGATGGAGCTCGCCCATCCCCTTGATGATCGTCTGGCCCGACTCCTGGTCCGTCGAAACGTAGAAGGATGGATCCTCGGTCGCAAGCTTGTGGAGCGCCAGCGCCATCTTCTCCTGGTCGCCCTTCGTCTTCGGCTCGATCGCCATCTCGATCACCGGATCGGGAAATTCCATCCGCTCGAGGATCGCCGGCTTGGCGACGTCGCACAGCGTGTCGCCGGTGCGCGTGTCCTTCAGTCCGACCAGCGCCACGATGTCGCCGGAATAGGCCTCGGAGATCTCCTCGCGGGAATTGGCATGCATCAGCACCATGCGGCCGATCCGGTCGGTCTTGCCCCGCGTCGAATTGAGGACGGTCGAACCCTTGTTCAGCCGCCCGGAATAGATCCGCGCAAAGGTCAGGACGCCATAGGGATCGTCCATTATCTTGAAGGCCAGCATCGACAGCGGCTCATCGTCGGTGGAGCGCCGCAACACTTCGGTATCGGTCCGCGGGTCGATCCCCTTGATCGGCGGAACATCGACCGGCGACGGCAGATAGGCGACCACCGCGTCGAGCAGCGGCTGCACGCCCTTGTTCTTGAAGGCCGAACCGCAGAGAACCGGGAAGAAGGCGCCGGTGATCACCGCCTTGCGGAGCAGCCGCTTGATCGTCTCGTTGTCGATCTCCTCGCCCGACAAATAGGCTTCCATCGCCGTCTCGTCGAGCTCGACGCAGGCCTCGATCATCTCGAGCCTGGCCTCCGCCGCCCGGTCGGCGAGGTCGGCCGGAATGGCCTCGTCGTGGAACCTGGCGCCGAGGCCTTCGTCCTCCCACACCACCGCCTTCATCCGCACGAGATCGACGATGCCCTTGAAGGACGCCTCCGCCCCGTAAGGCAGCTGGATCGGCACCGGCTTGGCGCCGAGCCGGTTGCGGATGTCGGCAAGACAGCGGTCGAAATCGGCGCCCGTCTTGTCCATCTTGTTGCAGAACACGATGCGCGGCACGCGATATTTGTCGCCCTGGCGCCACACCGTCTCGGTCTGCGGCTCGACGCCCTGGTTCGAATCGAGGACGCACACCGCCCCGTCGAGCACCCGCAGGCTGCGCTCGACCTCGATCGTGAAGTCGACATGGCCGGGCGTGTCGATGATGTTCAGGCGCTTGTCGTCCCAGAAGGTGGTGGTGGCAGCAGAGGTGATGGTGATCCCCCGCTCCTGTTCCTGCTCCATCCAGTCCATGGTGGCGGCGCCATCATGAACCTCGCCGATTTTGTGGCTCTTGCCCGAATAATAGAGGATGCGCTCCGTGGTCGTGGTCTTTCCGGCATCGATATGGGCCATGATGCCGAAATTGCGATAATCCTCGATTTTGTGTTTGCGCGGCATGGCGTCAAATCCTCAAGACAGCGTCACCAGCGATAGTGCGAGAAGGCACGGTTTGCCTCCGCCATCCGGTGCGTGTCCTCCCTTTTCTTGACAGCCGTGCCACGATTGTTGGCGGCATCCATCAGCTCTCCCGAGAGCCGGTCCACCATGGTGTTCTCGTTGCGGCCGCGGGCGGCCGTGATCAGCCAGCGTATGGCCAGCGCCTGACGCCGCTCGATACGGACTTCCACCGGCACCTGGTAGGTGGCGCCGCCGACCCGGCGCGAGCGCACCTCGATCGACGGGCTGACATTGTCGAGCGCCTGGTGAAACACCCCCAGCGGATCCTGCTTGGTGCGGTCCTGGATCCGATCGAAGGCGCCGTAGACGATCGACTCGGCAACCGACTTCTTGCCCTGCAGCATCAGGTTGTTCATGAATTTCGACAGCACGACATCCCCGAATTTCGGATCCGGATTGATATCGCGGCGAACAGCACGGTGGCGTCGGGACATGTTTCTCTTCCTCTCGTCCGGGTCCTACTTCGGACGCTTGGCGCCGTATTTCGAACGTCGTTGCCGGCGCTTGCTAACCCCTTGGGTGTCAAGCACGCCGCGAATGATGTGGTAGCGGACACCCGGCAGGTCCTTGACCCGGCCGCCGCGGATCATCACCACCGAATGCTCCTGCAGATTGTGCCCCTCGCCAGGGATGTAGCTCACCACCTCGAAGCCGTTGGTGAGACGCACCTTGGCAACCTTCCGCAAGGCCGAGTTCGGCTTCTTCGGCGTCGTCGTGTAGACACGCGTGCAGACCCCGCGCTTCTGCGGGCAGGCCTGCATGGCCGGGACCTTGTTGCGCGTTCGCGGCGAAACGCGCGGCTTGCGGATAAGCTGGTTGATCGTCGGCATCTCTTGGTTCGCGCACTCTCGATTAAGGTTCATCCAGCGTTGCCGGACATTTCACGTGTCAAACAACCCAAACAGCACCCCAGCATCCCGGCTTCCCGATGCTGAATGCCGCTCATCAGAGGACCGCGCAGCGCCCGCCACGAGGTCATGTCCTGCGATGATAAGCTGTTTCCGGCAGCGTTTAGACAACTAACGACGGTCTACGGCCTGCCACCCGAAAACGCGCGGAACATACTGTCGCCCCCTGGCCGCGTCAAGCAGCAAATGCGGCAGTTTTCGCCTATTTGGGCTTGTGGCCGTCCGAGGTCTACCCTCCCGCCCCGATTCGACACGATTCCGGTCATCTCGTCGCCTGAGCGCGGCGCGAATCTCGCCAACGGACGGCTGCCGTACCGCTGGATGAGGAGGATCCCGACACATGACAAAGCCGCTGCGTACCTGGTGGCACGAACTCAATACCTGGGAGCCCGACGCTGCCCGCGCTTTCTACGGGCGGACGCTCGGCTGGGAGTTCGAGAAAGTCGCGCTCCCCGATGCCGCCGAGTACTGGATTGCGCGCAAGGAAGGCAAGCCGGTGGGCGGCGTTTTCGCCCTCAGCGAGCCCGACTATGCGGGCATTCCTTCGCATTGGATGACCTACATGGCGGTCGCCGATATCGGCCAAGCCGAGCGGGCGACTGCATTCGCAGGCGGCGAGATCATGCGGCCTGCAACACACATACCTGGCGTTGGCAAGCTCGCCGTCGTGACCGATGCGGCGGGCGCCATGATCGGACTGATCGAGCCCGATCCTTACCACGCCCTCTCCGAAACCGCCGCGTGAGGTCTCGGCGCTAGCAGCTTGCAAGGTACGGCGTCGGCTGCTCGAGATTACCGCTCACCAGGTTTCGTCAACGGTTTGTTCGGTTAGTCATTCTCATCAAAAGAAACGGCCCGGTCATTCCGGGTCGTTTCTCGTTGTAGATGGAGCCTAGCCTGCCGGCTTCGCTCACTCCGCCGCCGGTGCAGCCGGCAAGGCCTCGCCCGACTGCTTGGCCTGCTCTTCCAGGATGAGATTGTCGCGCTTCTCGGCGATCTGCTTGAAGCGGGCGAGCGTGCCGCCGGTCCCGGCCGGAATCAGCCGCCCGACGATCACGTTCTCCTTGAGGCCCTCGAGCGTGTCGACCTTGCCCGACACCGCCGCCTCGGTCAGCACCCGGGTCGTCTCCTGGAACGACGCCGCCGAGATGAACGACCGCGTCTGGAGCGATGCCTTGGTGATGCCGAGCAGCACCGGATTGGCCGTCGCCGGCTTGCCGCCCTCCGCCTCGATCTTGGCGTTGATCTCGTCGAGCTCGATGCGGTCGAGCTGCTCGCCCGGCAGCAGCGTCGTATCGCCGGAGCTGACGATCTCCGCTTTCTGCAGCATCTGCCGGACGATCACCTCGATATGCTTGTCGTTGATCGACACGCCCTGGAGCCGGTAGACCTCCTGGATCTCGTTGACCAGGAACGAGGCAAGGTCCTCCACGCCCTTGATCGCCAGAATATCGTGCGGCGCCGGATTGCCGTCGAGGATGTACTCGCCCTTTTCAATGAAATCCCCTTCCTGGACCGGCAGGTGCTTGCCCTTCGGAATGAGATATTCGATCGGCTCCAGCGACTCGTCGCTCGGCACGATGCGGATCCGCCGCTTGTTCTTGTAGTCGCGGCCGAACTCCACCCGACCCGAGATCTCGGCGATGATCGCATGGTCCTTCGGCCGGCGCGCCTCGAACAGCTCCGCCACCCGCGGCAGACCGCCGGTGATGTCGCGCGTCTTGGCGCTCTCGAGCGGAATGCGGGCGAGCACGTCGCCGGCCTTGACGCTGGCCCCGGGATCCACCGACAGAATGGCGTTGGCCGGCAGCATGTAGCGTGCATCCGTGCCGCGGGCGAGCTTTATCAGCTTGCCCTTGCCGTCCTTGATCACGATCGCCGGCTTGAGGTGCTCGCCACGGACATTGCCCTTGGTATCGACCACCACCCGGTTGGTGATGCCGGTCGATTCATCGGTCTGCTCCGCCACCGACAGGCCCTCGACCAGATCCTCATATT
Organism: uncultured Alphaproteobacteria bacterium; assembly: GCA_963744915.1. Lineage (GTDB taxonomy): Bacteria > Pseudomonadota > Alphaproteobacteria > Rhizobiales > Aestuariivirgaceae > DATAFF01. The sequence goes on along the minus strand of CAVUUY010000009.1, from coordinate 400,025 downwards.
CGATATGGCCGTTCGCCTCGGTCATGATCGGCCGCGTATAGGGATCCCACTCGGCCAGCCGCATGCCGCGTTTCACCTTGTCGCCCTCGTCGGCGAACAGGCGGGTGCCGTAGCCGATCTTGTGCACCGCCCGCTCGGTCCCGTTGGCATCCTCGACCACCAGCGACATGTTGCGGCTCATCACGATGAGCTTGCCGGAGGAATCGCGCACGGCGTTCCGGTTGCGCATCCTGACAATGCCGTCATGGTTCGACTCGATGAAGGATTCATCGAGCACCTGCGCCGTGCCGCCAATGTGGAAGGTGCGCATGGTGAGCTGGGTGCCCGGCTCGCCGATCGACTGCGCCGCGATCACCCCCACCGCCTCGCCCATGTTGACCGGCGTGCCGCGCGCCAGGTCGCGGCCGTAGCACTTGGCGCAGACGCCGAACTTGGTCGCGCAGGTCAGCACCGAGCGGATGCGGACGCTCTGGATTCCCGCCTTCTCGATCGCCTCGACATGGCTCTCGAGGATCTCGTCGTTGCGCGGCACCAGCACCTGGCCGCTGACCGGGTCCTTGACCTCCTCCGCCGCCGTGCGGCCGAGCACGCGGCTGCCCAGCGAGGCGATCACCTCGCCGGCATCGATCAGCGGCCGCGCCGTGATCGATTCCTCGCTGCCGCAATCATCCTCGGTGATGATGCAGTCCTGGGCGACATCGACCAGCCGGCGGGTCAGATAGCCGGAATTGGCCGTCTTCAACGCCGTATCGGCGAGGCCCTTGCGCGCCCCGTGCGTCGAGTTGAAGTACTCGAGCACCGAGAGTCCTTCCTTGAAGTTCGAGATGATCGGCGTCTCGATGATCTCGCCCGAAGGCTTCGCCATGAGCCCGCGCATGCCCGCCAGCTGCTTCATCTGGGCCGGCGAGCCGCGAGCGCCCGAATGGGCCATCATGTAGATCGAGTTGACCGGCTTCTCGCGACCGGTTTCGGAATCGATCTGCACCGCCGAGATGCGCGACATCATCTCGTCCGCCACCCGGTCGGTGCACTTTGCCCAGGCGTCGACCACCTTGTTGTACTTCTCGCCCTGGGTGATCAGCCCGTCGATATATTGCTGCTCATATTCCTTGGCGAGCTCGCGCGTCTCCTCGACCAGCCGCTCCTTCGTATCGGGAATGACCATGTCGTCCTTGCCGAACGAGATGCCCGCCTTGAAGGCGTGATAGAAGCCGAGACCCATGATCTTGTCGCAGAAGATCACCGACTCCTTCTGGCCGCAATGGCGGTAGACGGCGTCGATCATCTTCGAGATCTCGCGCTTGGTCAGCAGCTTGTTGCAGAGTTCGAGGTTGATCCCCGGCTCGCGCGGCAGCAGCTCGCCGATCTTCATGCGGCCCGGCGTGGTGTCGAACACCTTCGCCACCTCCTTGCCATCGAGGCCGAGAGATTTGAACCGCGCCTTGACCTTGGCATGGAGCGTCACCACGCCGGCCGCCAGCGCATGGTCGATCTCGGCCATGCTGGCGAACAGCTTGCCCTCGCCCGGCTCGTTGCTGCGAACCATCGAGAGATAATAGAGACCGAGCACGATGTCCTGCGACGGCACGATGATCGGCGCGCCGTTGGCCGGGTGCAGGATGTTGTTGGTCGACATCATCAGCACCCGCGCTTCGAGCTGCGCCTCGAGCGACAACGGCACATGAACCGCCATCTGGTCGCCGTCGAAATCGGCGTTGAAGGCGGCGCACACCAGCGGATGGAGCTGGATCGCCTTGCCCTCGATCAGCGTCGGCTCGAATGCCTGGATCCCGAGGCGGTGGAGCGTCGGCGCCCGGTTCAGCAGCACCGGGTGCTCGCGGATCACCTCGTCGAGAATGTCCCAGACCTCCGGCTTCTCCTTCTCGACCAGCTTCTTGGCCTGCTTGACCGTGGCCGACAGGCCCTTGGCGTCGAGCCGCGAGTAGATGAACGGCTTGAACAGCTCGAGCGCCATCTTCTTCGGCAGGCCGCATTGATGCAGCTTGAGCTCGGGGCCGACCACGATGACCGAGCGACCGGAATAGTCGACCCGCTTGCCGAGCAGGTTCTGGCGGAACCGGCCCTGCTTGCCCTTCAGCATGTCGGCGAGCGACTTCAGCGGCCGCTTGTTGGCGCCGGTGATCACCCGGCCGCGCCGGCCGTTGTCGAACAGCGCATCGACCGCCTCCTGCAGCATCCGCTTTTCATTGCGGATGATGATGTCGGGCGCCCTGAGCTCGATCAGCCGCTTCAGCCGGTTGTTGCGATTGATGACGCGGCGATAGAGATCGTTGAGGTCGGAGGTGGCGAAACGCCCCCCATCGAGCGGCACCAGCGGCCTCAGCTCCGGCGGGATCACCGGCACGACCGTCAGGATCATCCATTCCGGCCGGTTGCCGGATTCGATGAAAGCCTCGACGATCTTCAGCCGCTTCGCCAGCTTCTTGGGCTTGAGGTCGGAGGTCGACTCGGCGATCTCCTTGCGCAGATCATCCCTGAGCTTTTCCAGGTTGATCCCGGTCAGCAGCTCGCGCACCGCCTCGGCGCCGATCGAGGCGGTGAACCCGTCCTCGCCATAGCTGTCGATCGCGGTGAGATATTCCTCCTCGGACAGAAGCTGGTGCAGCTTGAGCGGCGTCAGGCCCGGCTCCAGCACGATGTAGTTCTCGAAATAGAGCACCCGCTCGATGTCCTTGAGCGTCATGTCGAGCAGCAGGCCGATCCGCGACGGCAGCGACTTCAGGAACCAGATATGGGCGACCGGAGCCGCGAGCTCGATGTGACCCATCCGCTCGCGCCGGACCTTGGCAAGGGTCACCTCGACACCGCATTTTTCGCAGATGATGCCCTTGTACTTCATCCGCTTGTACTTGCCGCACAGGCACTCGTAATCCTTGATCGGGCCGAAGATCCGGGCGCAGAACAGCCCGTCGCGCTCCGGCTTGAAGGTGCGGTAATTGATGGTCTCCGGCTTCTTGATCTCGCCGAAGGACCAGGAATTGATTTTCTCGGGCGAGGCAATGGAAATCCGGATCTGGTCGAAAGTCTGAGGCTGACCAGCCGGGGCGAAGACGTTCATGACCTCTTGTTTCATCGGTCGATAAACTCCTTGGAAAGTCTCAAACTGTTCATGGCCTCGCCGTCCCCCCGGCGATGGGGAGAAGGGAGGCAACACGGCATTCGCACGATCCTTGCCGTCTCAACTCAACTCTGACCCTGGAGATCGACATTGAGCCCGAGCGAGCGCATCTCCTTGACGAGAACATTGAAGCTCTCCGGGATGCCTGCCTCGAACGTGTCGTCCCCTCTGACGATCGCCTCATAGACCTTGGTCCGGCCGGCCACGTCGTCCGACTTCACGGTCAGCATCTCCTGCAGCGTGAAGGCGGCGCCATAGGCTTCGAGGGCCCACACCTCCATTTCGCCGAAGCGCTGGCCGCCGAACTGCGCCTTGCCGCCCAGCGGCTGCTGGGTCACCAGCGAATAGGGGCCGATCGAGCGGGCGTGGATCTTGTCGTCCACGAGGTGGTGAAGCTTCAGGATATATATGTATCCCACCGTCACTTTGCGATCGAACGGCTCGCCGGTCCGCCCGTCAAAAAGCGTGACCTGGCCGGAGCGGTTGAGCCCTGCCGCCTCCAGCATCTCGGCAATGTCCTCCTCGCGGGCGCCGTCGAACACCGGCGTTGCGATCGGCACCCCGCTCTTGAGATTGCCGGCGAGCTCGAGCGTCTCGTCCTCGTCGAGACCGCTGACTGCCTCGTCCTTGCCGTAGATCCGGTTCAGCTCGTCCCTGATCGGCTTGATCTTGCCGCCGCCCCGGTAGACCTCGAGCATCTCGCCGATCTTGCGGCCAAGCCCGGCACACGCCCAGCCGAGATGGGTCTCCAGGATCTGGCCGACATTCATCCGGCTCGGCACGCCCAACGGATTGAGCACGACGTCGACCGGGGTCCCGTCCTCGAGATAGGGCATGTCCTCGTCGGGCACGATCCGCGACACCACGCCCTTGTTGCCGTGACGGCCGGCCATCTTGTCGCCCGGCTGGATCTTGCGCTTCACCGCCACGAAGACCTTGACCATCTTCATGACGCCGGGAGGCAGCTCATCGCCGCGCTGCAGCTTTTCGACCTTGTCGAGGAAGCGATCTTCGAGGCGCTTCTTCGATTCCTCATATTGCTGCCGCATGGCCTCGAGCTCGGACAGCGCCCGCTCGTTCTGCAACGCGATATTCCACCACTGCGAGCGCGGCATGTCGTCGATCGCCTGGCGGGCGATCTTGCCCTCGATCTTGTGGCCCTTGGGCCCGCCCGCGGCGATCTTGCCGACCAGGAAGTCGGACAGCCGCCCATAGGCATTCCGGTCGAGAATGGCGAGCTCGTCGTCGCGGTCCTTGGCAAGGCGCTCGATCTCCTCGCGCTCGATGGCGAGCGCCCGCTCGTCCTTGTCGACGCCGTGCCGGTTGAACACCCTGACCTCGACCACCGTGCCCGACACGCCGGGCGGCAGGCGCAGCGAGGTGTCCCGCACGTCCGATGCCTTCTCGCCGAAGATCGCCCGCAGCAGCTTCTCCTCCGGCGTCATCGGGCTCTCGCCCTTGGGCGTGATCTTGCCGACCAGGATGTCGCCCGGCTTGACCTCGGCGCCGATATAGACGATGCCGGCCTCGTCGAGGTTCTTGAGCGCCTCCTCGCCGACATTGGGGATGTCGCGGGTGATCTCCTCCGGCCCGAGCTTGGTGTCGCGCGCCATCACGTCGAACTCCTCGATATGGATCGAGGTGAAGACGTCGTCGCGCACCATGCGTTCGGAGAGCAGGATCGAGTCCTCGAAATTATACCCGTTCCACGGCATGAAGGCGACGAGCACGTTCTGCCCGAGCGCCAGGTCGCCGAGATCGGTCGAGGGCCCGTCGGCAATGATGTCGCCGCCATCGACCTGGTCGCCGACCCGTACCAGCGGCCGCTGGTTGATGCAGGTGTTCTGGTTCGAGCGCTGGAACTTGGCGAGCGTATAGATGTCGACGCCGGACTTGGTCGGATCGGTTTCCTCCGTCGCCCGGATGACGATGCGCTTGGCATCGACCTGATCGACGACGCCGGTGCGCCGGGCGGTGATCGCCGCCCCGCTGTCCCGCGCCACCACCAATTCCATGCCGGTCCCGACGAGTGGCGCATTGGTCCGCACCAGCGGCACCGCCTGGCGCTGCATGTTGGATCCCATCAGCGCCCGGTTGGCATCGTCGTTCTCGAGGAACGGAATGAGCGCCGCCGCCACCGACACGAGCTGCTTCGGCGAGACGTCGGCGAAGTCGACGCGGTCCGCCGGCACCAGCAGCACGTCGCCATGATGACGAACCGTGACCAGCTCTTCGGCGAACTTGCCGTCCTTGGTCAGCGCCACATTCGCCTGGGCGATATGATGCTTGGTCTCCTCGGTCGCCGACAGATAGCGCACCTCGTTGGTGACCTTGCCGTTCACCACCCGCCGGTACGGCGTCTCGATGAAGCCGTATTTGTTGACCCGCGCATAGGTCGCGAGCGAATTGATGAGGCCGATATTCGGCCCCTCCGGCGTCTCGATCGGGCAGATCCGGCCATAATGCGTCGGATGGACGTCGCGCACCTCGAAACCGGCACGCTCGCGGGTCAGCCCTCCCGGACCGAGCGCCGACAGCCGCCGCTTGTGGGTGATCTCGGACAGGGGATTGGTCTGATCCATGAACTGCGACAGCTGCGAGGAGCCGAAGAACTCCCTGACCGCCGCCGCCGCCGGCTTGGCGTTGATAAGGTCGTGCGGCATCACCGTGTCGATGTCGACCGACGACATGCGCTCCTTGATGGCCCGCTCCATGCGCACCAGGCCGAGCCGGTACTGGTTCTCCATGAGCTCGCCGACCGAGCGGACGCGCCGATTGCCCAGATGATCGATATCGTCGATCTCGCCCTTTCCGTCGCGCAGATCGGCAAGCGTCTTCACCACCGCCAGGATGTCCTCCTTGCGCAGCGTGCGCATGGTATCCGGGCAGTCGAGCTCGAGCCGCATGTTCATCTTGACCCGGCCGACCGCCGACAGATCGTAGCGCTCCTCGTCGAACAGGAGCCCGTTGAACAGCGACTGCGCGGTCTCGCGAGTCGGCGGCTCGCCGGGACGCATGACCCGGTAGATCTCGAGCAGCGCCTGCTCGTAGCTCTCGACCTTGTCGGCCTTGAGCGTGTTGCGGATATAGCCGCCGGTGCTGATGTGGTCGATGTCGAGCAGGTTCAGCTTGGAATAGCCGGCTTCCTTCAGCGCCGTCAGCAGCTTCTCGTCGAGTTCGTCGCCCGCCTCGGCATGGATCGTGCCGGTCTTGGGGTCGACCAGCTCGTCGGCGAGATACTGCCCGTAAAGATCCTCGTCGCGGACCAGCAGCTCCTTGAGCCCGTCGTCGGCGAGCTTCCGGGCGAGTCGCGGGGTGATCTTCTTGCCGGCCTCGACCACCACCTGGCCGGTCTTGGCATCGATCAGGTCCGAGGTCGGCTTCATGCCGCGATAGCGTTGCGGGTCGAACGCGGTCCGCCAGCCCCCCTCCTTGGCCATCGTGTAGGTCACGCGGTTGTAGAACTGGTGCAGGATCTGCTCGCCGTCGAGGCCGAGGGCATAAAGCAGGGTGGTGACCGGCAGCTTGCGCCGGCGGTCGATGCGGACATAGATCAGGTCCTTGGCATCGAACTCGAAGTCGAGCCAGGAGCCGCGATAGGGAATGATGCGGGCGGCGAACAGGAGCTTGCCCGACGAGTGGGTCTTGCCCTTGTCGTGGTCGAAGAAGACGCCCGGCGAGCGGTGCATCTGCGACACGATCACCCGCTCCGTGCCGTTGACGACGAACGTGCCGTTCTTCGTCATCAGCGGCATGTCGCCCATATAGACGTCCTGCTCCTTGATGTCCTTGACCGACTTGGCCCCGGTGTCCTGGTCGATCTCGAACACGATCAGACGCAATGTCACCTTCAGCGGGGCGGCATAGGTCATGCCCCGCTGCTGGCACTCGTCGACGTCGTATTTCGGCGGCTCGAACTCGTATCGCACGAACTCCAGCATTGCCTGGCCGGTGAAATCGCTGATCGGGAAAACCGACTTGAACACGGCCTGCAGCCCTTCATTGGCGCGGCCACCCGTCGGCTCGGTCATCTGCAGAAACTGGTCGTACGACTCCTTTTGAACCTCGATCAAATTCGGCATTTCAGCGACTTCGGCAATGTGCCCGAAGAACTTGCGAACGCGCTTGCGGCCGATGAACGTCTGCGACATCACGTTTCCTTCGTTGGGGTAGTACTCAAACCATGGAGACGGCTTGCCACGGGCCCCTTCGGGACCCGGGGAAAACCGCCTGGATGAAGTTCGTCGTCAGTGTCGCTCCGAGGCGGCAGGGGAAACCCCTGATTGCCTCGGAACGCAAATCACGTTTACTTGAGCTCGACTGCGGCGCCCACCGCTTCGAGCTTTTTCTTGATCTCCTCGGCATCCTTCTTGGCGATGCCCTCCTTGACCGGTTTGGGAGCACCCTCCACCAGATCCTTCGCCTCCTTGAGGCCAAGACCGGTGATCGCCCGGACTTCCTTGATCACCTCGATCTTCTTGTCGCCAATCTTGGCGAGGATCACGTCGAACTCGGTCTTCTCCTCGACCGGTGCCGCCGCCGCAGCCGCCGGACCGGCAGCCGCCACCGCCATCGGCGCCGCCGCCGACACGCCCCACTTCTCCTCCAGAAGCTTGGACAGCTCCGCCGCCTCGAGGACGGTGAGGCTCGACAATTCATCGACGATTTTGCTCAGATCAGCCATTTTCTCACTCTTTTCGATAGGTTTGAACCAGATTCACTGCTGGATCGGTCACGCGACCGAAGCATTGTCCTTGTCGGCATAGGCCTTCAGCACCCTTGCAAGCTGGCTGCCGGGCGCCTGCAACAGCACCGCGAGGCGGGTTGCAGGGGTCTGGATCATGCCAATGAGCCGCGCCCGCAATTCGTCGAGCGAGGGCAGGTCTGCCAAGGCCTTGACACCTTGCGGATCGAGGCGCGAACCGCCGAGCGTACCCCCGAGAACGACGAATTTGTCGTTCTGTCGGGCAAACCCGGTGGCCACCTTCGGCGCTGCGATCGGATCGCCGGCATAGGCCAGCATGGTCGGACCCTTGAACAGATCCGCCAATCCCGTCGCGGGTGTCCCGTCAAGAGCAAGCTTCGCCAGGCGGTTCTTCGCCACTTTGACGGTCGCGCCAGCCTTGGCCATCTGTCCCCGCAGGTCGTTGACCTGCGCGACCGTCAGACCGAGATTGTGGCAGACCACGACCGAACCGGTGGTCTGGAAAACCGCGTTGAGCGACGCGACGAGCTCTGCTTTTTCAGCTCTCTCCACTTGCTCTCTCCAAATTGGGCCCCCTCGAAAGAGGACCCGGTGGACCAACCGCCGGACGACGACACCGCGCCCTCCCATCAGGCAGAGGCGGCGCCGATCCGGCGGCACTCGACTGCCTGTCCCCGGGGCGACCGGCACGAACGCCGGCACCCAGGTCCTTGAGGTTCAAACCGCAATCCCGGAGCGGCCATCGGGCCGCCCGCGAACTCGTTCTCACACCCATCTCATGCAGGCTGGCGTTTTAAGCAGTGCTTGACCAAGCGCTGCGCCTGCAATCTCGGACAGGAGCTTCACCGACCACCCCGGCTGCCGAAGCATCCCGGGCGGCAGGCGACCGGTCGCGGCGGAGAACCGCCGCCACCGGAATTTCAGTTCAGCCCTGGCTCGCCGGCATCACCGTCGCGAGGTCGAGCTTGATGCCGGGGCCCATGGTCGAGCTCACCGACACCCTCTTCAAATAGGTTCCCTTGGCGCCCGACGGCTTGGCCCTGACTACGGCATCCACAAAGGCGCGGACATTGCCGGCGAGCGCCTCGTCGGTGAAGCTCGCCTTGCCCACCCCGGCATGCACGATTCCGGCCTTTTCGACCTTGAACTCGACCGCCCCGCCCTTGGCCGCCTTGACAGCTCCCGCCACATCGGGCGTGACCGTTCCGACCTTCGGATTTGGCATCAGGCCGCGCGGGCCGAGCACCTTTCCGAGCCGGCCCACCAACGGCATCATGTCCGGCGTGGCGATGGCGCGGTCGAACTCGATCGTGCCTTTCTGCACCGTCTCGACCAGGTCCTCTGCCCCGACAATGTCGGCACCGGCCTTCTTGGCCTCCTCCGCCTTGGCGCCCTTGGCGAACACCGCGACCCGCACCCGGCGACCGGTACCGTTCGGCAGGTTGCACACGCCGCGCACCATCTGGTCGGCATGACGCGGATCGACGCCCAGATTGAGCGCCACCTCGATCGTCTCGTCGAATTTCGCGACCGCGCGCTGCTTGAGAAGCTTGAGCGCCTCGTTCAGCTCATAGGTCTTCACCGGGTCGAGGCCTTCGCGGATCTTTGTCACTCTCTTCGACAGCTTGGTCATGGCTCACTCCACCACTTCGATGCCCATGGAGCGGGCCGATCCCGCGATGATCTTGACGGCAGCGTCAAGGTTTCTGGCATTGAGGTCCGGCATCTTCCTCTCGGCGATCTCCCGCACCTGCACTCCGGTCACCTTGCCGATGAAGCCACCGCGCCCCGGCTCCTTGGACCCCTTGTCGAGGCCAGCCGCCTTGCGCAGCAGATACGACGCCGGCGGGGTCTTGATGGCGAAGCTGAAGGATTTGTCGCCAAAAACGGTAATCAGCACGGTTACCGGCGACCCCGGCTCCAGGCCCTGTGTCGCGGCGTTGAACTCCTTGCAGAACATCATGATGTTCAAGCCGCGCTGACCCAGAGCCGGCCCGATGGGCGGCGACGGATTGGCTTGGCCGGCCTTGACCTGCAGGGTAATGTAACCCGTTATTTTCTTTGCCATTTTCTCCCTCCCTGCCGATCGCAGGCGTTTGAGGTTAGTGGTCCGGCCGGTGCGCGGCCTCCCACCCGTTCTTCACTTTCTCGCTAGACCTTCTCGACCTGCCCGAACTCGAGCTCGACCGGCGTCGGTCGTCCAAAGATAGACACTGCAACCTTGAGGCGAGACCGTTCCTCATCCACCTCTTCGACCAGCCCGTTGAAGGAGGCGAAGGGCCCGTCCGCCACCCTGACCTGCTCGCCGATCTCGAAGGAGATCGAGGGACGCGGCCGTTCCACGCCTTCCTGCACCTGATGGAGGATGCGCGTAGCCTCGGCTTCGGTGATCGGGATCGGCTTGTTGTCGGATCCGAGAAAACCCGTGACCTTTGGGGTGTTCTTGATCAGATGGTATGCCTCGTCCGTCATTTCCATCTTTACAAGCACATATCCTGGAAAAAACCGTCGCTCGGTCGTCACCTTGCGGCCGCGGCGCGTCTCCACCACCTCCTCGGTCGGCACGAGAACCTGCTCGAACAACTCGTTCAAGCCCTTGGCGGTCGCCTGCTCCTTGATCGAATCCGCTACCTTGTTCTCGAAATTCGAGTAGGCATGGACGATATACCACCTCTTGGTCATGCCGGGCCCTTCAAAAGCTCACCAGAAGGAGCCGTTCGACGACCCATTTGAGCCCGGCATCGACCACCAGGAAAAATACCGACGACAGCGCCACCATGATCATCACCATGGTGGTCGTGATCATGGTTTCCCGGCGCGTCGGCCAGGTCACCTTGGCAGCCTCCTGGCGTACCTGCTGCAGGAATTCGAGCGGGTTGGTCCTAGCCATCTTCCATTCCATTCGGCCTGCCACCGCGGCGTGGCCGATTTCCCATTCACATTGACCTGGCAGGGGCAGAGGGGCTCGAACCCCCGACCTGCGGTTTTGGAGACCGCCGCTCTACCAACTGAGCTATACCCCTGCATTGGCCGGCCCGCCTAACGACTTGGCCGGTCAAGACATTTTCCTATTCGATGATCGAGGCGACGACGCCGGCACCGACGGTGCGGCCGCCCTCGCGGATGGCGAAGCGCAGCTTCTCCTCCATGGCAATCGGGGTGATCAGCTCGACCTCCATCGTCACATTGTCTCCCGGCATCACCATCTCGGTGCCCTCGGGCAGCGTCACCACCCCCGTCACATCCGTCGTCCGGAAGTAGAATTGCGGCCGGTAGTTGGTGAAGAACGGCGTGTGCCGCCCGCCCTCCTCCTTGGTCAGGATATAGGCCTCCGCCCGGAACTTCTTGTGCGGCTTGATCGAGCCCGGCTTGGCCAGAACCTGGCCGCGCTCCACCCCTTCGCGGTCGACACCGCGCAGCAGGCACCCGACATTGTCTCCCGCCTCGCCCTGGTCGAGCAGCTTGCGGAACATCTCGACCCCCGTCACCGTCGATTTGGTCGTCGGCCGGATGCCGATGATCTCGACCTCCTCGCCGACCTTCACCACCCCGCGCTCGATCCGACCCGTCACCACCGTGCCCCGCCCCGATATCGAGAACACATCCTCGATCGGCATCAGAAACGGCTGGTCCTTCGGCCGGTCAGGCTGCGGAATATAGCGGTCGACCGCATCCATCAGCTCAAGCACCGATTCCCGCCCAAGCTTGGCATCGCGATCCTCCAGCGCGCACAGCGCCGAGCCCTTGATCACCGGAATGTCGTCGCCGGGAAACTCATACGAGCTCAACAGCTCCCGGACCTCCATCTCGACCAGCTCGATCAGCTCCGGATCGTCAACCATGTCCACCTTGTTCATGTACACAACCAGCGCCGGAACCCCCACCTGCCGCGCCAGCAATATGTGCTCCCGCGTCTGCGGCATCGGACCGTCCGCCGCCGAAACAACCAAAATCGCCCCGTCCATCTGCGCCGCCCCGGTGATCATGTTCTTCACATAATCCGCATGCCCAGGGCAGTCGACATGCGCGTAATGACGCTTCTCCGTCTGATACTCGACATGCGCCGTCGATATCGTGATCCCACGCGCACGCTCCTCCGGAGCCTTGTCAATCTGGTCATAAGCCGTATACGTCGCCCCGCCCTTCTCCGCCAAAATCTTGGTAATCGCCGCCGTCAACGACGTCTTCCCATGGTCAACATGACCAATCGTCCCAATGTTGCAGTGCGGCTTCGATCGCTCAAACTTCTCTTTGCCCATTCTCTTATTTTCCTCGCTGTCTGGAGAGCCGCCCGGCAAGGTGAAGCCGGCCCACCAAATCTGGAGCGGGTGAGGGGAATCGAACCCCCGTCATCAGCTTGGAAGGCTGTTGCTCTACCATTGAGCTACACCCGCCGCTACCTTCGCAAACCCATTCCAAGTCACGTCCGTCTCAGCCCCCGAAGCCTCTTTCCGGCTCCCCTCCTGACCTTTTTGCGCCACGCTGGTGGGGGAGGTAGGACTCGAACCTACGAAGGCGTCAGCCAGCGGATTTACAGTCCGCCCCCTTTGCCGCTCGGGACACTCCCCCGTTCCTGTCTGCCTGAAGTTTTGGCGCGCAAACCAATACGCCCGGCTTTTACACCGGGGCTCGGGTCCGCGGCTTTATGCGCGGTTGGGGTCAGCCTGTCAACAGATCCCATTGGCGTGGTTTTCACGCCTGCGAGCCTTCTATATAGGATGCCCGATGGCTGACAAAAAGAGCCCTCAACCGGGTCATTCCCGACGCCCTGCCGGCCGCTCCGCCCGGCCGCTGCATGATGACACTGGCCCCGACCTGCTTTTCGGCTCCCACAGCGCGCTTGCCGCCCTCGCCAATCCCCGCCGCCGCATCCGCCGCGTGCTGGTTACGCGCAATGCCGCCGAGCGCCTCGCCGAGGCACTCGGGGGCCGTTCGGCGCCACTCCCGGAGATTGTCGAACCCCGCGCCCTCGACCGCCTGACCGGGCCGGAAGCGGTCCACCAGGGCATCGTGGTCGAGGCCGATCCCCTGCCCCAGCCCCACCTCGACCAGATCGAACGGCAAGGCCCGGTGGTGCTGCTCGATCAGGTCACCGATCCGCACAATGTGGGGGCCATTCTGCGCTGCTGCGGCGCGTTCGGAGCGCGTGCCCTGGTCGCCACCGCCCGCCACAGTCCGGCCGGCTCGGCCGTCCTGTTCAAGGCGGCATCCGGCGCGCAGGAGCATGTGCCCTTCGTCAAGGTCACCAACCTCGCCCGCGCCATCGAGGAGCTCCGCGGCTACGGTTTTCGCGTCATCGGTCTCGACAGCGCCGGCGAGGTCCCGATCGAGGCGGCGGCGCGACCGGCAACCCCGACCGCCCTGGTGCTGGGCGCCGAGGGCAAAGGCCTCCGCCGCCTGACCCGCGAGAGCTGCGATGCCCTCGCCCGGCTCGAGCTCCCCGGGCCGCTCCGCAGCCTCAATGTGTCGGTCGCCTGCGCCCTCGCCCTCTACGCCCTCTCCCGCACAGCCCCGCCCGGGTAGCGGGCGAAACCCCACTGTGCTAGGCAGAGGACGTTCCTGGAAGCCGGCATAGCTCAGTCGGTAGAGCACCTGATTCTTGGGAAAGGTGGTGATGAATAGAGCCACAATCTTCACCATTTTTGGGCATTGCAGGAAAGTACGAAATTTCGTGTGAAATATAGAACTCGAAATTTGTAATCAGGGGGTCGGGGGTTCGAGTCCCTCTGCCGGCACCAAAGAAATCAATAACTTACAACGTCCACGCCCCTCCAGGAGAGCCCTTCGGGGCTCCACTGGGTTCCAAATCTGCAGACAAACGCGGTCCCTCGCGGGTCCTCGACCTACTGCTTCAGCGAGCGATACAGCGCCGTCTCGAAGTCGACGAAACCGGTGTAGGAGGCGATGTCCTGAAACGGCAGGATTTGCGAGGCCCAATAGCCGCCGACGCCATTCTTGCGGTCGATCCAGTAGAAGCAGTTGGGCAGCCCGGCCCACATCAGTGAACCCGCCGGGCGTCCAGAGGGTGTCTCCTCGCGGTTGAACTGGAACGTGTAGGCCCAGCCTTTGGCGATTCCCGGGAAGAACTCGCCCGCGTTGGTGATGGAGGGCATCGAGGTCGGCCAGCCACCGCTCGCTAGGCCCAATTTTGCCAGCCCGTCTTCACACATCTGCCCCACAGTCTCGGCCTTGAGCACGCGACCGTTGGGCCCGGCACCATCGTTCAGGAACATGCGGATGAACTTCATGTAGTCGCCCACCGTCGAGTACAGCCCGAGGCCGCCGGCTTCGAGTTCCGGGGGTTGCGGCAACGCCAGCTCGGGCTGCGGCGTCAGCTTGCCGTCCGGATCCCGCTGATGAATGGTCACCCGGCGCGCCTTCATCGAGTCGGTCATCGTGAAAGCCATGTCCTGTATGCCGAGCGGGCCGAAGATGCGCTCCTTCATCACTTCGCCCAGGCGCTTGCCGCGCTGCTGCTCGACGATCTTGCCGAGCCAGTCGATGTTCACGCCATAGGTCCAGCGCTCGCCCGGGTCGTGCAGCAGGACGTTCTTGATCGACGCGTCGGTGCAGGTCAGGACCGAAGGGACGCCGGTGGCCTCACGGTATTTCAGGTCGTCGGCGCTGAAGCATTCGTAGCACAACCCGGACGTGTGAAGGATGAGGTCGTTGACCGTGATGTCTCGCTTCGGCGGGCGGGTCTTTGGCTGGCCTGTCGCGTCAAACCCCTCGAGCACCCGCAGTTCACCGATGGCCGGCACGTACTTCTTCGCCGGGTCTGACAGGCTGATCTTGCCTTCCTCGACCAACTGCATGACGGTTACCCCGGTCACTGCCTTCGTGGTCGAAAAGATAGCGAACACCGAGTTCAGGGGTCATCGGCTGGTCCTTGCCCAGTTCACGCTTGCCGACGGCGCCCTCGTAAACATTGCCACTGCGCGCCGTGGCCATCGCCACCACGCCGGGCGCGCCGCCGAATCGGTTGACCGTGTAGTCGAGCACTGTGTCCGCAGCTGCTTTGAACTTCGAGTTCATCCTCGTCTCCTCCCGGAAGCAGGCGGCAGTGTCACCAACCGGTCCCGGCCGCCCACGAGAACCGGCACTTGGGTGAAGTATAGGCCCTCGCAGGCCTTTGCAGTTCTAAAAATTTGGCCACCGACCCGGCCGATGGGTGCGCGCTCGCTCTTGCTGCCGACTTCCCGGTTAGCTCACCCGATCCGAGGTTAGGTTGGTCAGATGCATGCAAATGATCTTCCAATTGCCATTTCGCCGATACCAAACGTCCGTCTCGTAGTGCACCCTATCAAATACTATTCCTTCGGAATTACGAATTCGCGTTTTCCATTGAAAGCTGCTCGTCGCAGCGTCTGCAGCTTCACTGACTGATATTTCATCGAGTGGCGGGAATTCAATTGTGATTGCCTCGCTCCCTGCTGCAAGCAGTGGAAGCCGACGTCGTAATTGGTCAAAGGTCATGCGGTGATCAAAGATGAATAATACCGCATCGTCCCAGTAGCATGCTGCGAACGGCTCTGGTTGCCGCTGGAGAAGCGCCTCGCGACGTTCTCTGTAGAGTTCGCGTATCGCGGCAATCGAAGAGGCGGTATCCCCAGGTGACAGGCTCATAATAAATTCTCCTTTCGTGCACCCGGCGAAATTGAGTGACTGACGCCAGGTAATAGATTTGGGCAAATGTGAGCCCACGGGGCAGGTGATCGAGCACGGACGACCTGACGAAATCGGGGCATTGAAAGTCAGAACAAAATCCAGATCAGAGCAAAGTCAGCGATGATGAGTACGAGAGCCGCACCGGTAACCGCCCACGGAAAAAACTTTTCCCTTTCCAACACAGGGGGCATCAAAAGATCCTCTCCCTTCGCCCCCGAGATTGACGATACCCCTCGAGCGCATACACCATTGGCATCCCCGCGCTGCCTCTCGGTCTTATCAAGACGCACCGTGCCCGCCACTGGGGTTTTCCCTAAAAACGTTCCGGATTTACCCTAATTTTTGCGGGGCCGTTGATATGTGTCAATAACGTAAGGTTAGGGTTGACGCATGACCTTATGATGTCGCTTGACCAACTTACGCTGATCAACCGTTGCCTGGTCATTGTGCTCATCGCGCTTTACCTCTCCATTGGCTCCTACGTTGTGTTCGAACTGCTGGAGGGTTCCACGATCGCGAGCTTATTGACCGGCTCAGGGCTGCCCTAGCGATCCAAGCTGCGCCCAATTCACGGGGTCGGCCTACTGGCTCAGCTCATGCATCCGAGCGCAGCCGAATCGACCCTTCACGATTTCTTGAAACCGAGAAAAGGCCGGCGATGGCACCGGCCCCGAAGGCTTCCGCTGCAACGATCTAAGCGAGGAGCACGAAGTAGATAATCAGGAGGGGTGTAACGACTGCAACCGTAGCCAAACCGATCTCGACGAAATGCTCTCTCCACCCCGGGGCTGTACCGGCACCAACTCCACCGATGCTCGGCCGGTGCAGCAGGATGGCCAAATCCGGCAAATCGCGCAATCCACCCGCAAACGCGAATGGCACTATGCGTGTGTGAGCCCTCCACCTCTAACCCATCCCCATTGGCGGTCGAGGAGTTGTTCTCCTCGACCGACCAGGATGATTTTGCTTTCCTGGAGGAGCCCCTATTAACGGTTCACCGGCATGTTTGCTTCAGGGTACGAATTGTTCCAATCGTCATGGCCGTTTTGAAACCGATCCGTTTGATCCGTTGACTGGGAAGCCCGGGCGCTGCCGACAGACGAAGCGGCGCCGCTGCCGACGGAGCTGGAATGGCTCGCTGCGCCGCTGGAATGGCCGCCGCCACCACCATGACCACCTCCACCGCCGCGGGCGAGTGCATCGGTGGCAATTCCAACGCTTCCGACCGCCAGGGCGGCTGCCAGAAACGCTATGCTGGGCAACATGGATTTTTTCATTTCATGTCCTTTCCACTTAACATCTCGAGTTGAGACCAAAAGCGTCTCCTCGATACCGTCAAAATGGTTCTCTTCCCCGCATGCCGCTATCTTGACCTTGCTGTGACTAGCGCTGGTTTGCGCTAACGGTTGCGGCGCGCTGTCGCTCGAGCTGCCCTGGGGTGGTGAGGCGCGTGCTGTCACCGCCGACCTTGCTACAGCAGTGTGAGCAACTTCTGTCCGAAGGCGCGCCTCTCCACATGCTGGCGCGCTTCACTCCGCCAAACTCGATAAACTGTTCCGAAGAAATGCTGGGACTGAACCTGCCGACATGATCGCCCTGGCCGCCAATTCGGCACTAGGATCACCTGCCCTGCACTGTCAACCTTACCCACCCACCCCGACGCCGCGGGCGCACTACACGTCCGCCGCCGGCCTTTTCGATCTACGGGATTGGGCGTGAGATTCGCGGGTCGTACCTGGTCAATATGAGCACAACGGCGCCCCGGGCTGGTGAACGCCATCGTTCACCAGCCCAAAACGTCAATTCCCGACTCTTTCACCAGCAATAATAGGGATCCCAGGACCGATAGTATCCATAGGGCCCGCAATAGCCGTTATCTCCAAACACCCTGATATGGCCGTGGCGGAAAAATCTGCGGTCGCCGCCAAATTCTCGGCCGCGGTGGCCATCACCGAAGTGATCGGAAGCAGCGAACTGCTGGCGGCCAAAGCCGGCGCCCATATGCCCACCGCCAAACCCGCCACCACCGAAGTGGCCCCCGCCAAAGCCGCCATGGGGCATGAACATGGCGGATCCGCCGCCAAATCCGCTGCCGCCCATATGCTCACCCCCGCCGCCACCCATATGCCCGCCCCCGCCGCCCCCGCCGCCCCCGCCGCCGCCGCGTGCCAATGCGTCGGCCGAAACGCCGGCACTTCCGACCGCAATTGCTGCGACTACGAATGCTATTTTGTGCATCATGACTTTTCTCATCGACTTGCCTTTCTGCAATCCGACCGCGCCAATTGCTTTTGCCGCAATCCGGGCTGTCGTGACGTTGAGATTTGTGAACATTCAGTTCCCGCCGTTTGTGCGATCCTTATCGCTTCGCTAGAGCCTGATCACCAGACTGAAGGAAAGTCATTTGGATCGTCAGGACCTGCGGCGCTCCCTGCGGGTGCTACGCTACCCTTGCGAACTGCTTCGACAGGGGCCCTTTCACTCCCGCCTCTCTGATCCATGGCGTTGGCACTCCCGCCTGAACTGGTATGGCTATTGCCAACAGTGCTGCCGTGAGAATGGCCACCGCTCCCGTTGCCACCTCCACCATGTCCGTCACGGGCGAACGCATCGCCAGCAATTCCGGCACTTCCAATGCTTAGGGCAGCGATCAGAAGCGCCATTTGGGGAAGCTGAGACTTCTTCATGGGTTGATCCTTTCAAGTGGCGATCGTGAGATGCCGAAGCATTCTCCCGATCTCATCGCATGTATGTCCTCCTCTCGGGACTGCTTGCTGGATGTTGCTGACATTTGCCGCGGTTTGCCTCGATCCGACTGCGGAATGGGCGAAGACCCGTCGCGAACCGGCTGACCTGGGGATCCCCGCAACCACCGGCCATCAACCATCAAGGATCTCCTCGGCTCATGGCGATCGACACTGGTGGTGATGATTTCGATACCGTTGGCTGTAGAAGCCCCTACCGGCGTTGCGGCGGACGATCCAGGTGATCGTCAATCCGCCGGTCGATCTCACCGAGGGCAGTAAGGTCGAGGTGAGAACCTCCTGATTTCATCAGGCAGGTCACCCAGTTTGACGGAAGCCGTCCGATTGCTAATCTGGCGTCATGAAAGCAATCGGACCGCCTTTCAAACGCGCCGCTGGGGGCCGTGCACCGGCTGAAGCGGGTCCGCCATGAGCGACGATCTCTCATCTTCTGCGCGAAGATCTTGGTTTCTCCCGGTTTTTGCGGGTGTCTTCGCGATGGGCATTTTCGTCGTTGACACCTTCGAACCGTTGGATATTGCCATCGCGGTGCTCTACGTCGTCGTCGTGCTCATCGCCAGCAACATCTATCAGCGGCGTGGATTGTTGTTGACGGCTAGCGCCTGCATGGGACTGACGTTGTTAAGCTATTTTATCGTGCACGTGCCGGGCGCCGACTCGGCTCTCTTGCGGTGTCTGATGAGCTTGGCTGCCATCGCTTCCACAACGTTCCTTGCCCTCAGAAATCAGTCAGCGAATGCCATGCTGCGGGAGCGTGCTCGGCTTCTCGATCTGACGCATGACACGATCTTCGCACGCGACATGAACGATACCATCACCTATTGGAACCTTGGCGCCGAGCAGCTCTATGGTTGGCGTGCCGACGAGGCGATCGGTAAGAATAGTCATGAGCTCATGCGAACGGTTTTCCCGGAGCCGCTGGAGGGCATCAATGCCGAATTGGCCCGGATTGGACGATGGGAGGGCGACCTGCTGCACACCAAGCGCGACGGGACGCCGGTGAAGGTCGCAAGCCGTTGGTCGCTGCAGAAGGATGGGCGCAATCGTCTCATCGGAACGCTCGAGACTAACAACGACATCACTGAACGCACCCACGCCCAGGAGGCTCTTCAGGTCGCCCAGGCGGAGCTCGCCCATGTTTCGCGCCTCACCACGCTCGGCCAACTAATCGCTTCGATCGCTCATGAGGTGAACCAGCCTCTGGCCGGCATCGTGACAAATGGCGAAGCCTGTTTAAGATGGCTCAACTTCAATCCGCCTGAACTTGCCGAGGTGCAAAGCGGTCTGGAAAGCATAATCAGTGATGGGGTTCGGGCAAGCGAGGTAATCTTGGGCCTGCGCGCGCTGGCCAAGAAGACACAGTCCCAGAGAACAATGCTCAATATCAATCAGTTGGTAAAACAGGTTACCATGCTTGTTCAACGAGAGCTGTTGAACAATCGCGTATCGTTGCAATTCGAGTTGTCGCCGGCATTGCCTGATGTCCTTGGTGACCGTATCCAGCTACAGCAGGTAGTTCTCAACCTCATCATCAACGGCATTCAAGCGATGTCGGCGGTCGATGATCGCCCGCGTATCCTGCGGGTGGAAACCCGTTGCAATGAATCTCATGAGGTGGTCATCGCGGTGATTGACAGCGGCACCGGCATCGATACGGCAGCAGTCGATCAGCTGTTCAGCGCTTTCTTCACAACCAAGTCAAACGGTTTAGGGATGGGGCTGTCGATCTGCCGCTCGATCATCGAAGCCCACGGCGGAAGGATCGTGGCTCTGAACAACCAAGGTCCGGGGGCGAGCTTTCAGTTTACGTTGCCTGCAGACCCGAGCTTGAACGGGTGAGCGCCGTTTCGATACATTGAATCAACTTTCTGCCATCAAATGGCTTTGTAAGAAAGCAAATTGCCCCGGCTGTCATCGCCCGCAAGCGGACGCTATCATCGGGAAAAGCGGTGATGAATATGATCGGCAGCGTTCCGCCCTGACTGACCAGTTGATCCTGCAGCTCGACACCGCTCATGCCCGGCAACTGAACATCGGTGATAATGCACGATGTTCCATTTGAGTTTAACCAGCGCAGGAACTCGGAGGCAGACGAGAATGTGTGTGCGGCATAACCGATCGATCTCACGAGCCTCTGGATGGCCATGCGCACCGACAGATCATCGTCGATGATGGTGATTACGGGAACCTGAGGCAAGAAAGCCTATCCTTCGATTGTGCGTGCACTCCGTTGACGCTGAAAGTGCTCCCCGAAATCAATTCCGAAAATTATACAAAGGTTTGCAGCGTCATGATTTTGTGCGGCGCACACCGAGCGTCTCTGCCATGCGGACCAGATCGGCCAACGAATTGGCACCCATCTTCTTCATGATATGGCCGCGGTGAATCTTCACCGTGATCTCCGCAAGATCGGTCTCAGCGGCAACTTGCTTGTTCATCAGTCCGGCGGTCACCAGCGCCATTACTTCAAGCTCCCGGGGGCTGAGCTCCGCAAGGCGCGAGCGCATGTCGGCCAGCTCGACCTCCTTGGCGCGCCTTCCACGATCATTTTCCAAGGCAGTGGTCACCGCATCGAGCATGTCCTGATCGCGAAACGGCTTCGTCAGGAAATCGATGGCACCCGCCTTCATGGCGCGCACGGTCATCGGGATGTCGCCGTGGCCTGTCATGAAAATGATGGGAGTATGGATGTTTGCCCGCGCCAGCTCCGCTTGGAAATCGAGGCCGCTGACGCCCGGTAGGCGGATGTCCAGGACAAGGCAACTTGGGACATCGGGCAGCTTGCTTTGCAGCAATTCCGATGCGGAGGCGAAAAGCTCGGTCCTCAAGCCGACGGATCGAAAAAGATTGCTGAGTGCATTGCGCACCGATGCATCGTCGTCGACGACGAAAACCACAGGCAGCGGATCCAGTGTTGTTGCTTTTGCCATTCGCATGCTCGCGAGAGAAACTTGGAGAGATTAGGCGAATTCTGAGCAATATCGCAACAAACATCCCAAAACCTGTGGAGTCGGGTCCGACTGGGAATGTTACAGATCCACCTGATCGTCGATCCTGCATCGGGGGCAGCAAGGGATCAACGCTTACACGCACCGAGCCCGAGCCGTCGTCGAAGAGCATACTTCAGTATGATGGTAGCAAACATAGACCTTACTATCGCCTACCTGAGTAGAATGGTCCGGGGAATCAGCGCTTCCTAATTTTTTGGCGACCCAGTCGTTATCGCTGGCAACATAGGGTAGCCGACCATGCTGAGTTTTGATACCACAACTTCCGACTTCCGGAGCAGCCTGAGTGGCGAAACTGCCGCGAAGCCGTCGAGCAGAACCGGCGCCGCTGCACCTGTTGAGATTTTCCCTGCCGAGGCGGTGAAACGTCGAACCTCATGCTGGGACGGCATGGCAGCGGAAACAGTCGAATATGACGGACAGAGACGCGCCGAATTTCGGTTCGCAGGGTCCGTGCATCTGCTTGAGATCAGCGATCGCAAGCTCAGTTTTTTCCCGGCGGGACACGACTATCATGGTCGGCATCGGTTGTCCGAGCGTGGTCGTTTCGTTTTCGTCTATTTCGATCCGGCAAAGTTGCAGGCCACCGATCTCATCACGCCGCATCTCTTCATCGAGGACAGGATGATCATTGAGACGGCACTCAGACTGGCGGCGGTGGTCGAAAGCTCATTGCCCGAGGACCAGCCTTATCTCGAGACGCTTGGCCGCGTGTTGGTGCATGCGCTTCGCCGGCTCGGACGCGGTGGCAATGTGGTCCGCCCGCCGGTTCGTGGCGGGCTTGCAGGCTGGCAACAGCGAGTTGTCTCGTCTTATATCGAGGAGCATCTCGATGAACCGATTCCGCTGCCCATTCTGGCCGGCCTTGCGCGCCTGAGCTCCTTTCACTTTTCGCGCGCATTCAAGCAATCGTTCGGCGTTCCGCCGCACCGTTATCACATTCAACGGCGGATCGAGCGCGCCAAGACCTTGCTTGCCAAGTCGGTGATGTCGGTAACCGAGATCGGAGTCGCGATGGGATTCAGCGAGACGAGCTCGTTCACTTCGACTTTTCGGCGGCTTACCGGCATCACGCCAAGCGCCTACTCCCGTCAGCTCGGCGAGCGTCCGAGCTGACCTTGGATCAAGTCAAGAACGTTGATTTGCTTCACGGCGACTGGATCGACGCTTCGGGGAAGCGGTCTCTGCCACGTCATGCAGTGGCGGAGAATTCTTGATCCCGCCGAACTGCTTTCGAAGTTGCGTTTTGAGAATCTTGCCCTCTGCATTCCGTGGGAGTGATGGAACGACCTCCAGTCGACGCGGCAGCTTGTAGCGGGCCAGTTGTGTGCTGGCAAACTCTCGGAGCTGCTCGAGTTCCAAGCGCTGCCCGGGCTTCAGCGCGACGACTGCGCAGACGGATTCTCCCCAATTCGGGTCGGGCAGACCGATCACGGCCGCCTCAACGATCCCCGGGTGCTGGTCGAGGACGTTCTCGACCTCGGCCGGGTAGATATTCTCGCCGCCGCTGATGATCATGTCCTTCACGCGGTCGGATAATGTCAGGAACCCATCCGAATCCAGCCAGCCGACGTCTCCGGTATGAAACCAGCCTTCCTGGTCTATCGCCTCGGCAGTCGCAGCGGGATTGCGCCAGTAACCGCGCATCACGTTTGGGCCGCGCGTCAGGATCTCGCCCCTCGCCCCAGGCTCAGCGACGGGCTTGCCGTCGATATCCACCAGGCGCACCTCAGTGAACAGCGGTGGGCGACCCGAGGAACCGAGCTTGGACAGGGCGTACTCTGGCGCCAGAAAGCTCACCATAGGCGCGGTCTCCGTCAGCCCGTAGCCCTGCTCGATCGGGACGCCGCGAGTCTGCCACGCCTTCAGCAACGGTTCGGGGCACGGCGCGCCGCCGCAGATCAACAGGCGAAGGCTCGACAGGTCAGTGTCTGCGAAATTCGGATGTTGAACCATGATTTGGAACATCGTCGGCACACCGAACATCGTCGTTACGCGATGCCGCTGCACATCAGCCAAGGCGATCGCCGGGTCGAAGCTTGGATGCAGCACCACCAGCCCACCCTTCTGCAAGGTCACCAGAGTGAGGACGTTGAGGCCACCAATGTGGAACAGCGGTGCCGCGGCGAGCGTGACATCGCCCGCGAGGACATCGAACTGATGCATCGCATTCGCGTTGTTCCACCAGAGATTTCCGTGGGTCAGCATCGCGCCCTTGGCCCTTCCGGTGGTGCCTGACGTGTACATGATCACCGCGACGTCATCTGCATCGGCACGCACCGGGTCCGTGATCACGTTTCGACCATCGTCGATGGGCTCCCAGCCGTCCGCCGGGTTTTCATTCAGGAAGTGGCGCACCGATGATAGATCGGCGCGCACGTCATCGATGAGCTCTCGATGTTGGGCATCGGCGATCAGCACACCCGCATCGGCGTCACTGACATTGGCAGCCACCTCAGCCCCGGCCAGACGGAAATTCAGCGGCACAAAGACTGCACCCAGGTGCGCGGCCGCAAACAACGCGAACAGGAGCATCGGTTGATTGATTCCGAGGAATGCCACCCGATCGCCCCGTCGGACACCGAGCCGATCCAACCGACTGGCGAGCTGCCCAATGCGCTGCTGCATCTCGCCATAGTTACAAGTCCGCCCTTCGAATGCGAGTGCGGCGCGCTCAGGCGTGCGCAATGCGCGCCGGAGGAACCAATCGGCCAAGCCGATGTCGGGGGTACTCATAAGAATGTCCTTCTTTGGTCGGGCGGTCAGTGAAGGGTCTCTGACTTCGATTGCGGCGGGTGAACTGTTGGTCCTTGTTGGAACGTGCGCAATCGGCGTCACGCGGTCTATTGTTCGTGAGTTGAGGGGGGTAGGAATTTGGTTGTGAGCCCTAAACCTTGGCTTAGAGCCCATGACAAGAAATGGCCGGCGGCTGACGCCATATACCTATTTATTATCGCTCCAAACCAAAGACGACGTGGTCCTGCGGTCCAGCCAGCAATACATGATCCTTTATAAGACCAGACCATGCGGAGATGGCACTCATGCTTACCAGTGCGACACTGCAATTTTTCGAGGGCCATGAAGCAGACGAATGCGATTGTCCGGCTTGCCTCCCGGCATGCGAGCGGACTGGCAGGAAATGCTTCATTGTCTGCGATCGTTGTCAACCGAAGGTCGAGGCTGACGAAATTGGCCCGCTAAAGAGTGCGACCAGGCGCGTTCATTACACGTCGACCACGGCAAAGGGCAAAGTCCTTGAAGTGAGCCCGGAACATAGAGAGCTGATGCATCTGCTGAAGAGGATAGAAGCTCGGGCCGAGGCGGCCGGAATATAGCGTCCCCCGGTCTGGAGTGCTTGGTCTTGAAATGTAATCGGCGCGATCGTAAGGACTGGCGCGAAGGCTCGGTCATTCTGCCAGGCACAATCGCTCTGGTCGTCACCATTACGGTCATTCCGATCATTGTGTTCGGCGGCAGTGTTCTTTTCGAAACTGTCTGGAACGCAATGCACTGATCATGAGCGTTTCCCGCACCTCGCACGTATCCAAGATCTTCAATTTGCGAGATGCCGAGCACTCGGTTCGACTTGAACCGTTGCAGTCAAGCCCGCCACCAAGCGGACCCCTTCAGGGACTTCATCGATCCGAATGCGCACCGGCACCCGCTGGGCCAGTCGCACCCAGGTGAAGATCGGATTGACTGTCGCAAGCCCCTGCTGGTCGGCCTGTGCGTTGGAGACGTTGATGCCCCGCGAAACACTTCCGACCTCGCCGCGAACGATTTGGCTGTAGCCCATGAGCTTGATGCTGGCCGAGTCGCCCTCGCGGATCGAGGCAAGATGCGTCTCCTCGAAATAGGCATCCAGCCAAAACGAGTCAGCGTCCACGACCGAAATGATACTCTTCCCGACTGAGACGTAGTCGCCCTGCTGCGCCAACAGATTGGTGACCCAGCCGTTGACCGGCGAGCGAATCTCGGTACGTTCCAGATTCACTCTGGCCTGGTCCCGGCTGGCCAAAGCCTGCCGATATTGGGCCCGGGTCGAAATGGCGCTCGTTTCAAAATTCTGCTTCTGCTCCGTTGCGACCTCGAGGGTTGTCAATTTGCGACGGCGTTCCGCCTGCCGCTGCGCATTTTCGGCACTTACCTGGGCTTGCTCGACCTGCGCTTCGGCCTGCTCAAGAGCGATCTTGAAGTCCGTCTTCTCGATCACCAGCAACAGGTCACCCTTGTGGACGAACTGGTTGTCGACCACCGGCAGCTGAACGATACGCCCCGAAACCTCGGGTGCCATGTTGACGACGTAGGCGCGCACGGTGCTGTCGCGTGTCCACGGCGCCTCCATATAGGCTTTCCACATTGCCCAGCCGAACCACGCAGCGAGCGCGACCGTTCCGAGTGTGACCATGACCCGAGCGATGCGCGCAAATCGACCGGCCTCGGCGTGGAATATCGGCTGAGGGGGCGAAACAGGATCTGGATCATGTGGAGCGGTTGGCCATTCCGGGATTGGCTTCCCTTCATTCTTGAACCGCGGCGGCTGGATTTCGGCAGAGGTCATGGCGATGTCACCGGGCGACGACGAGTGTTATCGAGGAGAGTACGATCATGAAAACGGCGAACACAAACAGAGCCGGATGCCAGACATGGCGCAGCAAACCGAAACGGTCAGCGACCTGGCGCAGTGCGATTGTGACGAGCCAGGCCGCGATCATCATCAACGACATCGGTGCGACATAGACACCGAACAGATCGATGTCAGTGAAACTCATGGCTGCACCCTAGAATCGAAATAGCTGCCATATTGGGCGAGAGTTTCTGAAAGCGAGAGGGTTCTAGCGCGCGCTTGAAGCACCTGAGCCTGCTCTGCGCGACCTTGAGAGGCGAGCCTCCGGTCCAGGCGGGCAAGCTCGATCCTTGCCATGTTGCTCCTTCCTTGGGCCAGAGCGACGAGCGCAGCATCGAGCTCCGGTTGAAGAGAGATTACCGGTGGCAAATGGCGAAGTTGCAGAATGTCGTTGCCAATCGACAGCGCCGCGAGGAGCTGCGCTCGCTGCAGGGGCTCGGCGCTATCCGGAAATGCCGCAAGCCGACTGTACATGCGGCCCTCCCACTCCTCCGTGCTCGGTGAGAAAGCATTGCTGGCGAGACGGCGCAGATCGCGCAGGGTCAGGACAAGGAGGCGCCGCGCCCGGAACGCCGGTGATAGAGGAGGAAGCAGACCAAAAGATAGTACGGCTGCAGCGCAGCCCGAAAAAACTGCCAATGCGGAGTTATAGAACTGCACGGTGTTGTAGCTCATCTGGTTGGTCGGCGCGAGGAGAGGTAGGAAGTTGACACCCATGGCACTGAACAGGGCCAATGCTGCCGGTCGCCTGCTGCTCGCCATGGCGAAACCCACCGGTATGAGAACCAGACCCAAGGCCGCCGAGAAGGCGGGGAAACTGCCGAGACCCGGGAGAACCGCGAATTTGATGATTGCCGCGCAAACGACGCTACCGACGGTGCCGAGCGTGAACGCGATTGCACCGCCGTAGGCCAGATCGCCCTTAGGCGACAACAGCAGAACCAAAATCGCAACGAACACCATCATCGAGGCACCGTTTGGCCAGGCGGTGACGACCCAGAAAAGCTCGACCATACCAATTGCGACGAACGCGCGCCCGGCGCTGACGAGAGCAGGAAGCCAGTCGGCCCCGCTTCTGCGCAGCGGGCGACTGGCAGGCCGAGGTCGGTCAGGAGCATCGACGAGCAGTGCTAGCCCATCGAGTGCGCGCAAAATGCCAGTCAGCACCTTGGCTGCTTCATCTGCAACAAGTCGCAGGATCGGCGTGTCGGTCGGCAACGCGAGCAACCTATCCACTGCCTCTTCGCATGCCCGGGCCGCAGTCAGGGGATTTGCGACCCAACGCCCTGCCGAGCCGGTCGCCTGCGACGATCGGAATTCAGACGGAATGGCTTGAAGGATATGCTCCCGCTCGTTTCGATCGATTTCCTGCGGGAGCTGGCTCAGATGAGTTGCAACTTGGCGCCAGCCATCGAGCGCTCTAAGAAGGCCATTGGTGGCTCTGTCCAATATCGGCAAATGGTAGCGCAGTTCACTCGACTCGCCGATCGCCTGGTCCACTGCCGGTTCAAGCGCGATGACCTTTCGGACCAGTTCGCGTCGTTGCTGTTGCATGTCCTGCAGTTGTGAACCTGTCTTCGCCAACATGCTGGTAAATCCGCCGGCAATCTCGGCCGCGAGATCAGCGAGCGTCGAAGCAAGCCGGTGCCGCGCGCCCCCAAGATCGGTCCCGGCGAGAACGATGCCGGCACAGGCGATCCCGATGCAGATCTCGCTCGCCCGGGTGACCGCCACCATAAAGACTTCTGAACTGGGGCCTCCCGTCGCACCCAGTGTTTCGGCGGCAATGATGAGTGCGGTATAGCCGGCGAGCGCCGCCGAGTAGGAGGCGAAGTTGCGGAACACCGTGGCTCCGAAAGCGCAGAGAGCCCCCCACAGGGCCAAAAGCCCCAAGAAGGCGATACGGTCTTGCGGAAAAAACCCGGTCAGCACCACGATCATTGTGGCGCCGATCAAAGTTCCGATCATCCGGAACCAACCCTTTCGTAGCGATGCTCCCAGTTGCGGCTGGCAGACGATTGCCGCAGAGGTGCCCGCCCAGAAGGGATTGTCGAGCTCCAGCCAGAAGGCGACATAGAGGGCAAGGCAGACCGAAGCCCAGAGTCGAAAGGCAAAGAGCAATGGCGGACCTACCCCATTGAGCGCATCGGACAAGACTGCGCTCATTGAAGAGAGCCCCCCCAAAGCGCGGCTCGGGCCCTGTTCACGAACGATATCGCTCATCGCGACCGACTCCGTGGTGTTGCGTGCTTCAATGCTGCATATGCAGATCCATTAGCTCGGCTGGCGGCATCATATTGCCGTTCAAATTGGCCATGATCCACATTGAACCTGCGATTACGAGGAACACGATGAGCAGGCCGAACGCCAACGCCAGCACATTGTTGGTGTGGTCCGGTCCGGTGGTGATGTGAAGGAAAAACACCAGATGGACACCCATCTGGGCAATGGCGAGGACGGCAAGTCCAAGGGGCACACCGGGTGCCCAGAGCAGTACTGTGTTGGCAACCCAGAAGGAGGTGGCTGTGAGTATTGCGGCCAGCACCAACCCGATCGTGTAGACAATGCCGGCGCGCAGCGTTGTCTCCTCCAGCTCGGCAGGTGCCGAGATGTCTCCAGGTGCGCGATCGTACCGTGTTGCCGTCATGAGGCCACTCCCATCAGATAGACGACCGTGAAAAGCCCGACCCAAACGATGTCGAGCGCGTGCCAGAACAGGGAAAAGCAGGCCAGGCGTCGCTCCACCTCGGCGCGAAAGCCCCTGATCGAAACCTGTACCATCATCACCACCAGCCAGGTCAGGCCGATGGCAACATGCAGGCCGTGACAACCAACAAGCGCAAAGAAGGCGGAGAGAAAGGCGCTGCTTTGCGGGGTGGCGCCGCGGGCGATCATGGCGGCGAATTCGCGGATCTCGAGAAATAGGAAGGCCGCGCCGAGGGCGAAGGTCACAGCCGCCCCGACATAAGTGGCAAGACGCCGTCGTAGGTTGACTGCCAACGACATCAGCCCGCAGGTGTAGCTCGAGGCGAGGAGACACGCAGTTTCGATTGCGACCGTGACCTGGTTGAACAGCTGAGCGCCGGTCGGGCCGCCAGCGGTCGAGTGGAGCAGCACTGCATAGGCGGCAAACAATGCCGAGAACATTACGATGTCGCTGAGCAGGAAGATCCAGAAACCATAGGCAACGACGATTCGCTTCGGAGCGGGGCCGGCTTCGATTGGCAGCGGAACATCATCGAGAGCGACAGCGATGTTCATAGGGCAACCTCCAGCTCACGCTTATGGTCAAATTGGGCTATCTGATCTGCCGTTATTTCGATCTCCTCCTCGCGGCGAAATGCGAAGGCGAGTATCGTCGCGAAAGCACCGAAAACTCCAAGAGCGGCCATCCACCAGATGTGCCAGATCAGTGCAAAGCCGCTGACCACGGCAAAGAAGGCGATGACGAAGCCGGTGCCGCTGTTCTTTGGAGCCTCGATCGACTTGTAGGTCTGCACCGGCGCCGGCTCGCCTCTCGCGCGAGCCTGCTTCATGGTCCAGAAGCTGTCTCTCCCGGACACCTGCGGCAGGACGGCAAAGTTCCAAGGAGGTGGCGGCGACGCCGTCGACCATTCGAGCGTCCGACCGTTCCATGGGTCGCCTGTCAGGTCCCGATGCTTCTCACGGTTGCGGATCGACACCACGAGCTGCACGACCTGGCAAGCGATGCCCGCCAGAATGACGCCGGCGCCGACTGCCGCCACGATGAGCCAGGGCTGCCAATCCAAGTTGTCGTAATGCTGCATGCGTCGGGTCATCCCCATCAGCCCCAGCGCATAGAGCGGCATGAAGGCGAGATAGAAACCGACGAGCCAGCACCAGAACGACGCCTTGCCCCAGAGTTCGTTGAGGGTGAAGCCGAATGCTTTGGGAAACCAATAATAATAACCCGCCATCACGCCGAACACGACGCCGCCGATGATGACATTGTGGAAATGCGCCACCAGGAACAGGCTATTGTGCAACTGAAAATCGGCGGGAGGCACGGCCATCAGAACGCCGGTCATGCCGCCGATGACGAAGGTCACCATGAATCCGATCGACCACAGGATCGGCACCGAGAATCGAACACGACCGCCATACATCGTGAACAGCCAGTTGAAGACTTTGACGCCCGTG
The DNA here is from genome assembly GCA_963744915.1 of uncultured Alphaproteobacteria bacterium. GTDB lineage: Bacteria > Pseudomonadota > Alphaproteobacteria > Rhizobiales > Aestuariivirgaceae > DATAFF01. The sequence goes on along the minus strand of CAVUUY010000009.1, from coordinate 369,952 downwards.
GGCACCGCAATGATCATGGTCATGACACCGAAGAACCCATTGACGTCCGCGCTGGCTCCCATCGTAAAAAAGTGGTGCAGCCAAACAAAAAAGGAGAGAACGCAGATCGCCATGGTGGCGGCGACCATAGAGCGATAGCCAAACAACGGCTTGCCGGAGAAAGTCGCGACGACCTCCGAAAAGATGCCGAAGGCTGGGAGAACCAGGATGTAGACCTCGGGGTGACCCCAGACCCAGAACAGGTTGACATACATCATCGGATTGCCCTGCCCGTCGGTCGTGAAGAAATGGAACCCAAGATAACGGTCGAGCAGCAGCATCGCGAAAGTCGCGGTCAGAACCGGAAAGGCCGCGACGATCAGCAGGTTCGAGGCAAGCGCCGTCCAGCAGAACACCGGCATGCGCATATAACTCATCCCTGGTGCCCGCGTTTTGAGAATCGTGGTGACAAAATTGATCCCCGTCAGCAATGTGCCGATGCCAGAGATCTGCAGCGCCCACAGGTAATAGTCGACGCCAACATCGGGCGAGAATTGGAGCTCGCTGAGCGGCGGATAGGCGACCCAGCCGGTTCGGGCGAAATCGCCGATCACCAGTGAAACGTTGATCAAGAGAATGCCCGATGCTGTCAGTCCTAGGGCCACAGAGTTCAATGTCGGGAACGCCATGTCGCGCACGCCGAGCTGCAGCGGCACGACAAAGTTCATGAGCCCGATCACGAACGGCATCGCCATGAAGAAAATCATGATGGTGCCGTGCGCCGAGAAGATCTGATCGAAATGCTCCGGCGGCAGATAGCCCTGGGCACCACCGGCCGCGACGGCCTGCTGTGCGCGCATCATGATCGCATCCGAAAAACCGCGGAGTAGCATGATCAGCGCAAGCACGATGTACATGACACCGATCCGCTTGTGGTCCACGGATGTCAGCCATTCGCTCCACAGATACGGCCAATAACCCTTCACCGTGATCCATCCAAGAATGAGCACCGCCGCAAAGATCACCCCGCCCGAGGCACCCATCACGATCGGTTGGTCGAAGGGGATCGCGTCCCAGCTGAGTTTGCCGAGGAGGTTCATTGCTCTGCTCTCCGTGAAGTCCAGGCGGGGAGTTGCGATGTGGTGGTCGGTTGCATTCCCGTATTCACGATACCGTCGAACAGGTCGGTGACGGCCGAACGATAGGTGAAAGGCGCAACCGCCTTGCTCGGCTTGGCGAGATCGGCGTAGCTCTCTTTGTCGAGCACCGGTCCAGCGCTCCGTGTCGCGTCGACCCACTCCGCGAAGCTCTCGGCCGGAACCGCGTCGACGGTGAAGCGCATATCGGCAAAACCGTCGCCGCTATACTGGGCCGACAGACCTCGATAAACGCCAGGATGATCCGCCTGCAGGTGAAGGCGCGTAACCATGCCGGACATCGTGTAGATCTGGCTGCCGAGCTGCGGCACGAAGAAGCTGTTCATCACGCCCGAGGACGTCAGCTCGAAGCTGATAGGTGTCGCGGCAGGGACGGTCAGCTGGTTGACGCTGGCAATGCCCTGGTCCGGATAGATGAACAGCCATTTCCAATCGAGCGACACGACCTGAACATTCAATGGTTTGACCGTCGAGGCAATCGGCTTTCCGCGGATCGAGATCGTGCGCGCCGACCCAAGCGACCCCGCCGACCAGCAGCACCGTCATTGCCGGAATGGACCAGACGAGCATCTCGAGCCGGCCGGAATACTCGAAATCCGGCCGGTAGCCGGCGCGCTTGTTCGAGGACCGGTACCAGAAGGCGACGCCGAGCGTGGCGATGATCGTCGGAATGACGATCGCCAGCATGATGCCGAGCGAGTTGAAGAGGATCTCCCGTTCGGCGGCGGCTATGGGTCCTTTCGGATCGAGCACGCCTTCCGAGCAGCCACCGAGCATCGCAGCGACGATCAGGACAATTGCCAGGGGAGCATAGCGCATATCAGACCTCGTCTGCCTTGATGGTGACGGGAGCGAGCATGACTTGGGAGGACGGCGATCCGACCTGCAGCGATTCAGGTGTCCGACGCGACAGGCCGCGAGAGGTTCGATCGACTGCAATTGCTGACAAGGAGGGCCGCAAACAACGCGAATAGATAAACGATCGAGAATGCGAAGAGACGATGAGCGGCCTGCCGATTGGTTCCACCGCTCCTCGCGCAGCTGAATTACGAGTGCGACAAGAATCACTCCGCAGACAGCTGCAGCTGCGCCATAAATCGAACCTGCAAGTCCAAGCCCCCATGGCAGCATGGATGCGAACACCAGAAGACCACTGTAGACGACGATTTGCCGGGTCGTAGCAGTTACTCCGGCGACGACCGGCAGCATTGGGACGCCGGCGCGGGCATACTCATCCTGACGATTAAGCGATAGGGCCCAGAAATGTGGCGGCGTCCACAGGAAGATGATGAGGAATAGAATGAGCGGCTCGAGCCCTATCTCTCCAGTTGCTGCGGCCCAGCCGATCACCGGAGGAAGCCCGCCAGCAGCGCCGCCGATTACGATGTTTTGGGGCGTGTGCCGCTTCAACCAGACCGTATACACGACGACGTAGAAGAACACCGTGAAGGCGAGCAGCGCAGCCGTCTTGAAGTTGAGTGCCAAGGCTAGAACCACCACTGCCGCGGCGGCAAGGGCAAGCCCAAAGACCAGTGCCTCCCTGCGCGACACAGCACCGCGAGGGATGGGGCGCATGGCGGTGCGCCGCATCAGGGCATCGATGTCGGCGTCGTACCACATGTTGAGAACGCCGGCGGCACCAGCCCCGATCGCGATTGCGAGAATGGCAATAGAACCAAAAAGAGGATCGAGATGGCCCGGTGCTATCACCATTCCAACGAATGCGGTGAAGACAGCCAAAATCATCACCCGCGGTTTCATGAGCGTGACGAAATCCGATAGGCGCGTCTTGGAAACTACCCACTCAAAGCGAGGTGCGGAAACTGCTGCAATCTTCATGACCAGTTCCGTCCTTCGCGGGTTCAAGACCGAGAGTTTTCGTGCAGAAACGATCTCGGCGTTTCAGACACATAATCGATGATCGAGTTCGCGCAATCTAGTGCACCGGAGTTGTGCAGGATGCGGATGAGGTTGCTTTCGCTGAACCTAGGTTTACGAACGGACCTGTCGAAGCATAGATTCCTCGAATTCGCCTGCTTTCGAGACACTGCCTCCGAAAGGCCCATCATCATCGTTGATCTGAGTGTTAGGACGACTAAACTTTGCTCAGCTCCTCGCGGCATCAGAATGACCGCCTCCGCCTTTTCGACCACGGCAGAGCTCGACACGACGCGCATCCGGCTTATCGGTGCGTAGACGCTGACCAGAGCGGAAATCTCCGCCTTGTCGCGTGCAAGAGCATCCGCGTAGAGCTTCGAAGCTTCGTCGATGAATTGCTTGTAGAGCTTTTGCCGTCTAACTTTATCCTGCGAGAGTCCTGTGGAACGGTCCTGATGATGCTGAGTGAGCCAGGCTGACGCTAGCGACGTCAGGCCGCTTAGCATCGATCCCGCCAATGCTCGAGAGCAGGAAGGTAGACGGGATTCATCAGGCAGTCCGCTCAACGGTCACGCTCATGAGTTCCGACCCTCGGCGGCTCCGGGATCAGTCGCGAGCTGCGCTGTCCGGTGAAATATGACCAAAACCACTGGTTTTGCGCCCGAAACCGATTTTGCAGCTGTGGAAGCGCCATAAGATGGACGAAAACCCAAACCAACCAGGTGACGAATCCGCTCATGCGGAGCCGCCCGCTCTCCAATAGCGCGAAGTTCTTGCCGACCACCGCCATGTTGCCCAAATCGAAATAGCGGAATGGATTCTTCGGTTCTTGTCCCTTGAGATGTCGCGCAATCAGGCGTCCGACATAGCGTCCTTGCTGAATCGCGGCCTGAGCCACACCCGGCACCGGCTTGCCATCGCGCATGACTGACGAGGCATCGCCGACGACGAACACGCCCGGGATATCCTCAACGTTCATGAATGGGCCAACCACCACCTTGCCCCCCCGATCCGTCTTGGCTCCGAGCAGTTTTACGATCGGAGAAGGCGTAACGCCGGCGGTCCATAGCACTGTCGCGCTCGGAAGTATCTTTCCATCGGCGACTACACCATTCTCTGTCGACCTTTTCGACTCTCACTCCGGTTTGGATTTTGACACCAAGCTTCTCAAGCCGCCTAGCTGCTTTTCTCGCAAGACTTTCGGCAAATGTCGGAAGAATGCGTTTGCCACCCTCGATCAGGACAATCGTGCTCTTCGCAGGATCAATTCTACGAAATTGACCGCGCAAAGTGACGGTGGCCAGCAGTGCCATCGATGCCGCGAGCTCGACACCCGTCGGACCTCCACCGACCAGGATGAATGTCATTTGCCGCGCTCGCTCGGTCTCATCATCGGTGCTATCAGCCGCTTCGTAGGCGCTTAGAATCTTGGAGCGCATTGTCTCGGCATCGGCCAGGCTCTTCAGGCCCGGTGCGTATTGGGCAAATTCGTCATGCCCGAAATAGCTTGGCCACATCCCGGTAGCGATTATCAAATAATCGAACGCGATCTTTCGAATGCCCTCGGGGGAAGAAGCCTCGACAGTTCGAGTCTTTAAGTCCAGGTCCGTCACTTCTGCAAGCAGCACACTTACATTCCTCTGCTTGCTAGCAAGTTGCCGGATTGGAGCAGCGATCTCGGCTGACGAAAGAACTGCGGTCGCAACCTGGTACAGCAGCTGTTGGAAGATGTAGTGATTGCGCCTGTCGATCAGAATGACGTCTGCATCGCATCTTTTGAGAGCACGAGCCGCGGCGATCCCGGCAAACCCGCCGCCAACAATGACAACACGCTTTCGCTTAGAATCGGATCCACCGGTTTTTGGCATGCCCGATCTATCGAGCGGCACCGCAATCTCTCGAGTTTGCGGACGTGACTCTTGTAGTGTCTCACTCATCGCTCACACCGCCCTGGATGACCGAGCTGTTTTAGGAATGTCATTGGCTGCTGGCTCATACTTGCTGCGCAGCTCGAGCAGGCCCAGCAGGATCTCGTCGCGCTGTGCCTCGAGATCGACAATCGAACGAGAGCCGACCTCTGTATGCAAACCGTCGATGAGCTTGCGTCGGACCTCGGGGGTCAATTCCGGCGAGCCGAGCACCTTCCACCACGCCGTCATGGGGCCCGTGAATTGCTCGAAGAAATGCTCGATCCCCCCTGGCCCGCCCCCAAGGTGGTTGAGCAGAACCTGACCCATGATGCCCCAACGCAGACCTGGCCCCCAAGACAATGCCTTATCGATGTCGGTGACACTGACGACATCTTCGGCGACAAGATAATAGACCTCTCGCGCCAACGCGGCCTGCAGACGATTGGCGACGTGGCCGGGCACTTCCTTACGAAGCCGAACCGCCTGCTTTCCGAGACCGGTGTAGAATTCGACAGCACGGTCAATCGTCGCTTCAGACGTTTTGCTACCGCCAACGATCTCAACGAGCGGGACCAGATGCGGCGGATTGAAAGGATGACCGATGACGCAACGTTCTGGATGCAGTTCGCAAGCCGATTGAATCTCGCTCATCGTCAACCCCGAGGAGCTTGAAGCAATGATCACGTCGGCCGACAATAACTCGTCGAGCTGCCGATAAAGCTTCTTCTTGAAATCGATCCGCTCCGGTCCGTTCTCCTGGATGAAGTCTGCGGTTCGAACTGCCGTCGGCATATCTGCCGTGAACGTCAGCCGGGTCTGCGACGCGCCGGGTGCGAGGCCCAGTCGCTCGAGGGCGGGCCAGGCTGCCTTGACGAAGCGTCTCAGCGACGGCTCAGCGTCCGGTGCAATATCGGTTGCGATGACCTCTAGTCCCTTCGCCAGGAACAGCGACGTCCAGCTCGCACCGATGACGCCCGTTCCGATGATGGCGATTCGGCGAATAGGCTTGTTGTTTGACATGGTCGGATTCTCCTGTGATCGGATTTCAGACTTCGGCGTAGGCGATGCCGGTGAGATTGCCCTGCGCGAAGAGAGAATTTCGTTCTCCCGATCCGTCGAGCTTGGCGGAATAGAGCGACCCGCCGAAATCGGTCACGAACATCCGATTGCCAGCGACGTCCAGCGCGATGCCGATTCCTTCCATAAGATGCGTCAGCACGATTTCTGGTGCTTTGTGGCTTTGCATCGATGGATGCGCGGTTCACCGTGTTTCCGCGCGGAGGATCGCCCCGATCGGTCCAATAGAGGACGCGATTTTTGAGATCGAGCTCGAGATCGATCGGTTCGGGCAGATTGTCGAAGAATAGCTCGATATCGGAGCGGTTGGCGGCGCGTCTCACCCTTTGGGATCTCGATACCAGCGCGAAAGAGTCGACCGCGCTCTCCATTGTCTGGTCCCTTTTGTGTCCAGTAGATGTGTTTGCGCACAGGATCGATGGTGATACCGACGCACCACCGGGTCTGATCCCGGCGATCGGCGTCGCCACGCCCGGCCTCGACCAAGGTTTCGACTTTCGAACCGTCGAGATTGGAGCGCATGACGCGCATTCCTTCCCGGTCGCACCAGTAGAGCTTGCCGCTTTCTTATCGAGATGAATCTGCTTTGGCGTGAAGGTAATACCCTGCGGAACGATCACCCTGCGATTCTTTCCATCGAGATCGGCGCGTTCGATCGAGCCATCGTTTGTGCTGGGACTAGAGCCCATGTTGGTCCAGTAAATGTGACCAGCTTGGACATCGACGACGATCCCATCGGGGAGATGACAGTCGGTGACAATGACTTTTTGGTCGGAACCGTCCGGATTCATCGAATGGATGCGATTGCCACTCACTTCCAGAACGAACAGTCGGCCAACTGCTTCTTTGCGGTCGGGCACAGGTTTCGATCGTTTGGCGAGAGTCTCAGTCATGTCGTTCTCCTTTTGGAAGGACTTGCGGTTATTTTGTCGCCGAATTCAGGCGGCGAAAGAGCTACGCGGCTGTTGCGGATTTCTTGGTCTTGCTGAAGTCAGGCGGGCGCTTCTCCAGAAACGCTGCAAGAGCCTCCTTTGCGTCTGCTGAGCGCACCCGCCTGCTGAACTCTTCGTTCTCGGCCTTGATTGCCGCCTTGATCTGTTCACGGAAAGATCGCTTCATAAGTCGCTTGCTGGCTTGCAGCGCATCGGCCGGCTTCAAAGCCAAACTTCGCGCTGTTTCGATTGCCGTGGTCAGCAAGTCCTGATCGGACAGGACCTGGTTAACGAAGCCGAGTTCCGCAGCGCGCCTGGCGTTGAAGGGCAATCCGAGCAAGATCAATTCCGCTGCACGGACATGCCCGATCCTCGCCGGTACGGACCAACTGGATCCAAACTCTGGAACCAGAGCCAGATTGATGAACGGCATCTGGAACTTTGCGCTCTCGCCGGCGTAGACGAAGTCACAGTGCATCAGCATGGTCGTTCCGCTTCCGACGGCGGCACCATGCACGGCTGCGACCAGCGGCTTGTCGAAATCGATCAAAGCGTTCATCAGCTGAGCCTGCGGAGACTCGCCTGGCCCTGGAGGATTCTTCAGGAAGTCCTCGACATCGTTGCCAGCTGAAAAAGAATCGCCTGCGCCATGCCAGAGCACGACACGGGTGCCTTCGTCCTTTCCTGCCTGATTGAACGTATCCGCCAGGATGACGTACATGCGGGAAGTCAGGGCGTTTTTCTTTGCCGGACGGTTCAATTGAACGCGAAGGACGCCCCCTGAACGCTCCGTAACGATTTCATCCATGGATCTGTCTCCTAAATTCGCTCGATGTCGGGCCCGTGCCAATGTCCTGTAGCAGGCTCAGCGTGTGGCCCATTCTCTCCTTCTTGGTCTTCAGGTAGGAAACTGAGTGCGGATTTGGCGTAGCTTCACAGCCGAGTCGACTGACCACCTCGACGCCATTTGCTACCAACGCGCTGGCTTTATGCGGATTGTTCGAGAGCAGGCGAACTCTCTTGATCCCGAGATCTTTAAGGATCTCGGCGGGCAAGCTGAAGTCTCGGCAGTCGGCCTTGAACCCAAGGGCATGATTGGCCTCGACCGTATCAAGGCCGACATCCTGCAGTTCGTAGGCCTCCAACTTCGCCATGAGGCCTATGCCGCGGCCTTCCTGATACTCATAGATCACCAGTCCGCGGCCTTCCTCTGCGATGGCCTGCATCGCCATTTCCAGCTGCTCGCGACAATCACAGCGAAGCGACCCGAGCATTTCTCCGGTGAAGCACTGCGACTGGATCCGCAGCAAGGGAACTCCCTCGGCAACGTCCCCCATGACGATCGCAACCGCGGTTTCAACTCGTAGAGTGCCGTTCGACACCTCACGCTCGAACCCAATGGCATTAAACATTCCCCACCTGGTCGGCATGCGGGTCGACGCTATGCGCCACAGAGTCGCGATATTTGCAGGTTTCATTGCTTCCGCTCCCGTTCCAAGTGTCTCGGTATTCCGGAGGACGCGCCCCTCGAAGTCATGCGGCGCGTTCCTTTGCCTTCGCAATGGCACCACTTGCGCGCAATTTATCGATCTCGCTCGCGCTGAACCCCAGATCCTTGAGAACCGTCTCATTGTGCTCGCCAAGCTCTGGAGCACGTCTCGCTGGCACCTTCGTAACACCATGAACCTGAATGGGACTGCTGATCGTCGACGTCAGATTTCCGCCAGCGCCTTCGAGGGGAACCACGATGTCATTTGCTTTAAGTTGCGGGTCGTTGATGACTTCCTGGGGCCCCTGAACTGCGCCGAAGGTCACGTGGATGCCGTTGAAGACCTCGTCCCAATGCGCCATCGGCTGGGCGCCGAAGACTTCGTCGAGAATAGCCGACAGCTGCGGCATGTTCGCCACCAGCTTCGCAGGATCGGAAAATCGTGGATCCGTGAGTAGATCGGCGCGACCGATCGCCTTGGCAACAGCTGCCAGCTTGTCTGGCGTGATCAGGAGAACGAACCAGGTGTTGTCGGCAGCCTGATACACATTCAATGCCGCGTTGGCAGGATTCTTTCGGTCATGCAATTCATAGAACTTGGCCCCGGAAAGGGCTGCTTGGATCGAAACGCTCGCCGACCAAATGCCCTCGGCCAGCAGCGAGGTCGTGACATACGACCCCTGGCCGGTGCGCTCGCGACGATAGAGCGCGGTGACAATTGCAGAAAAGAGTCCGACCGCGGTCGCATTGTCACCGCTACCAGCAACCGGCCAGGTCGGCGGCGCACCGGCATCTCGCGTCATCGACAGCAGACCGCTGCGTGCCCAATATGACGTGATATCAAAACCCGGCAGATTGGCATCCGGCCCCTTTTCGCCGAAGCCTGTGACATCCGCATAGATCAGGCGCGGGTTCCACTGAACCACGTCGTCATATTCCAACTTCAATCGCTTGCGTGCGGGGTGCGGGGTATTGACGATGAGCACGTCGGCCCATTTGACCAGCCTCTCGAGAACTTTCTGGGCGTCCGGCGATTTCAAATCAAGCGTGATCCCGCGCTTGTTACGATTGGCCAAGTGCCAGGGATAGGCTTCTTTTGCTTGCGGCTGTGGCGGGATCCGATGCCCAATTCTCCACAGATCTCCGTTCGGCGGTTCGACCTTGATGACGTCGGCGCCAAAATCCGACAGGATCACGGCGGCGCTGGGACCCGCGATGAAGCTCGCAAGGTCGACCACTTTCAGACCTGAAAATATGTTCTCACTCGACATTGAGTTTCTCCTGAATAGTCGGACGCCGCGGCAGTTTCTTCACCGTCCGCGAAATTGGGGAGTACGCCTTTCGAGGAAGGCCGTCGTGCCCTCCTTTTTGTCCTCGGTTGCGGCGCAAAGGCCGAAGTAGGAAGCCTCAAGCAGCAAGCCTTCGCTTTGACTCGTCTCCACCCCCTTGTTCGCGGCCTCGAGCGCGAATTTGACGGCCATCGGAGCATTGGAGGCGATTTTCCTCAGAATGGCTTCAGCACGAGTGATCAGCGCAGCCGCCGGAACCACTTCGTTGACGAGCCCAATGCGCCAAGCTTCCTGCGCGCTGATCATCTCCCCGGACAGGATGAGCTGTAGGGCCCGGCCTTTGCCAACCAGCCGCGGTAGCCGCTGGGTTCCGCCGCCTCCCGGAACGAGTCCGAGTGTGACTTCGGGCTGGCCAAATTTTGCGGTCTCGACCGCGATCCTGATGGTGCACGCCATCGCCGTCTCGCAACCGCCACCCAGCGCAAAGCCATTGATGGCTGCGATAACTGGTTTGCCGAGATTTCTCGATCAGATCGAGCACCTGTTGCCCGAAGCGACTCGACGCCTCGGCATCGACGGCCGAGACATGTGCGAGCTCGCTTATGTCGGCACCGGCAATGAAGGCTTTATCGCCGGCTCCAGTCAGGATAACGCCACGTATCGCGCCATCATCTCGCGCATCCTCAAAGGCTTTTCGCAAATCCTTCCATGTCGGCGTGTTCAGAGCATTTAGCACCCGGGGTCGGTTGACTGTGACATACGCAAGGCCGTCCTGTTTCGCGTATACGACGTTATCGAGCTTCAGTGCTGCCGTGGGCGAATTAGGCACCACTCCAGGTGAAGACGTGATTCCTGCTGGTGACGGAGTCATATTCCTTATCCTGCCTAAGGTAAGAGTCAGTGAAGGGAGTGCGGTGACGTCTGAGGCATCAGACGAAGGCGCCCAGGCCAGTGATGGCCTTGCCAACAATCAAATTCTGCATCTGATATGTGCCTTCGTAGGAATACAGCGCCTCGGCATCGGCGAAAAAGCGCGCGACATTGAAGTCGGTCACGATGCCGTTGCCGCCGAGCAGTTCGCGACCCCATGAAACGGTTTCGCGAGATTTGGCCGTACAGAACGCCTTCGCCAGCGACGCGTGATGGTCACCGAGCTTGCCCTCGTCATCCATCTGCGCCAAGCGAACCATGAGGCACTGGCAGGCGGTTACGTTGGCGAGCATCTTGGCAAGCAGATCCTGTACCATCTGGAATGAAGCAATCGGTCTGCCGAACTGCTGCCGCTCCTGAGCATATTTGAGTGTAGCCTCAAACGCGCCCATCTGGATCCCGGTCGAGGCCCATCCGACCATGTACCTGGTCATCCGCAACACGCGCGCGGTATCGCGGAATGAATTGCCGCCCTGCAGGCGATTCGCTTCAGGCACCCGTACGTCCTTGAGGGTAATCTCGCCGTTCTGAACCACTTTGAGGGCAATCTTGTGCTCGATCTTCTCGACGCTGAAGCCGGGCGTTGTCTTGTTCTCCACGATGAAGCCCTTGACCTGGTTGTCGGCCAGATCGCGTGCCCAGATGATCGACAGATCGCACCAGGTCGCGTTGCCGATCCACCGCTTTTGACCGTTGAGGATCCAGGTGTCGCCCTCGCGCTTGGCAGTTGTCAGAAGGCCGCCGCTGGTTCCCGACCCAACCAACGGCTCGGTGAGGCCGAAGCAGCCGATCTTTTCCCAGCGCGCCATCGGCGGAAGCCACTTCTGCTTCTGCTCCTCCGATCCGTCGAGATAGATCGAGCCCATTGCCAAGCCGCTATGCACGCCGAAGAAGGTACACATGGACGCATCGACGCGAGCCAACTCCATCGCCACGAACCCAAACAGCTTCTGGCTTCCGCCAGCACAGCCATAACCCTCAAAACCCAGCCCACCGATCTGCAGTTTGCCGAAGGACGGTAGAAGTTCGAACGGAAACGCATCATCCGACCAATATTTGCTGATGATCGGCTTGACCGCCTTTTCCATGTAAGCACGCACCTTCTCGACCGTCGCCTTTTCGTCGGCTGTCAAGACGTCCGCAAGCTGGTAGAAATCGCTGTTCGGCGGAGGAATTGGCTTTGCTGATTTCTTCGCCGGTGCGATCGTTGCTCCGAGAGTTGCTGTCGCTGCTGTGACCATTTTCAGGTTACCTCGTTCATTTTGGATCCGCTTAATCTCTTTGTCGCCAGCTGTGTTCGAACCGCAGAGCCGGTTTTCACCTATCGACAGATTTAGTTCGGCCACTTGGGAGGATCTATTGCACTCGAGTCGTGCAGCATTGCCTCTTGGCTGGGACGGGCTAAATTAAGGTTTAGGACCCTGGTGTCTGTCCTGAGCGCTAACTCCGAACCACAACTCTGATGCGCTCCTTATCCATTTTGGTTTCCGCTTGTCGCGTGCACCACGCCGGAAGAAACGTTCCAATCGCAACAACCGCTGAGAACATTGCAGTTGCAGCTGCAAACGCGCTCGCCGCGCTTTGCATATCCATGCTTTGCCTCCTTTGATGGCTCTACCGTGATGCCATCCGTCGGCAGATCGCGGCCGCTGTGACACTGATGGTCGCGATTTGGTGCGTCGCCATCTATTGCACGTGAGTCGTGCGAGATGCGCTTCGGGTTGGCTGCTCTAAATCAAGGTTTAGAAATCCACGCCCGGAAGCCGGGCATCGTGGCTTCAGCGTCGGATGGCGCCTCAACATGTGACTATCGTCAGTCAAAATGTACGGACTGCAGATACGCTGGTTAGAACCGTTGCGGCTCCTCGCTCACCAGCTTGAGCTTGTCTGCCATGCGGCCGAGCTCGGGAAGGGAGCGGGCGTTCATCTTCCGCATCGCCCTGCTGCGATGGACTTTCACCGTGGTCTCGGTGATGCCAATATCGCCGGCAATCTGCTTGCTAAGCCGACCTCGCGCGACCTGAATCATAATCTCGCGCTCCCTGGGACTTAGCGATGCGAAGCGCTGCCTGAGGGAGGCCAAAGCCTTTTCATTCTCCCGCCGGCCACGATCGCGAGAGAGGCCTACCTGAATGGCCTCAAGGAGATCCTGGTCACGGAACGGCTTTATAAGGAACTCAATGGCCCCACCTTTCATCGCTTGCACCGACATCGGAATGTCGCCGTGCCCTGTAATGAAGATGATTGGGAGGTCCCTTGTTCGCCGCGGCGAGTTCGCGCTGAAGATCAAGACCGCTCTGTCCCGGCAATCTCACGTCGAGGACCAGACAGGTGGGGCCATCCGGAGGATCGGACTTGAGAAAGTCGGAAATAGAAGCAAATAGCCGAGCATCCAGGCCGACCGATCCCAACAATCGCCCGACCGAGGCTCGAAGCTCCAGATCGTCGTCGATAACCAAGACAGTGGGACGCGCGTCAGGCATGGCTGCTTACTCATAATCAAAGATCAGCAATGAGCCTTTGTTCGGTTCGCAAATCCGGCGTGGCCGTATGGCTATACTCTAGTCCCAATCCGGGGAGGTGAACAGCCCCGTTCTCGGCCGCAGGACACGTCCGGCATACACTATGGTTTATGCGCACTGACCTTGCTCGGCCAATTTCTTGGCGTGTAAGTTACGGAGTGAGAGTGCGGCATGAGCCAAAGTTTACCCGGTCTTGGATTGCCTCGGCACCACTCTTTGGCCAGGCTACGAATTTGCAGAGGGCCCGACTACATCGTTTGGGAGGTACCCGACTGGTGGGTTCGCGCGAACTGCCGGAGGCAGAATGGCGAAAGCGTTGATCTCGGTCGTTGATGATGATCAGTCTTTTCGCGAATCCATGAGAAGACTTTTGCGGTCGTTGGGCTACACCGTCGAGGCTTTCCCGTCGGCCGCCGATCTCCTCGCGTCGCCTCGTCTCGTCGAAACTGCTTGCTTGATCACCGACGTCCATATGCCTGCGATGACAGGAATCCAACTCTACAGCCAGCTCATCGACACCGGGCACCCAATTCCGACGATTCTCGTGACAGCCTACCCCGACGATGTCGTCCGGACCCGCGCACTGAAGGACGGGGTGGTTTGTTACCTTCAGAAGCCAGTTGATCAGAAGCATCTACTACGGTGTATTCGTGCAGCTCTCGCGTCTGGTGAGCCACCTAAGGAAAATTCATGAGTTCCCTATTCCGTGTTGGGCAAAGTAAACTGAAAAAAATAGTGCCCCCAGTTTGTTCGTAGCCGCCCATACCCGGCCGCCATGGGCATCGATGATCGACCGGCAGATCGACAGCCCCATCCCCAGGCTGCCGGACTTCGTGGTTAGAAAGCCTCGAAACGCGCGCGAGACGTTCCGGATCAATGCCAGGCCCAGAATCGTGTACTGCTAGAAGGACATCACCCGTCTGGCGTCGTTCAGTGCTGATCAACGCCTCTCTTTTCCCCACCTCAATGGAGCCCATTGCTTCGATCGCGTTCAGGATCAAGTTCAGGACAACTTGTTGCACTTGCACATGATCCCACTGAACGGGAAACAGTCCCTCCGCGAGGCGGGTTCGGACCAAGACACCATTCTTGGTGATTGCGCTTCTCGCCATACGCCCGATACCCCCGGTCGGCATCGATGAGCGCCGCGATAAAGTGGATCGACATGGGCCGATAACCCTCTACAGTAGAACGCAGCATTGCAATAAGATGTCTGCTCTTGAGAATTGCAGGCAAAATTGAAAGCTGACGAGGCTGTAGCAGTGTCCTGGTGAGCCAAGCCATGCCCGAAATTCAACAACCATGGCTGGTCTCCTTTCAACCACCCAGCCCGACACATAGCCGGGCGGCCCTTGCGGTCTCAACATTCTTGCTTGTTGTATTTGTGGTCACCGTTCCTTTTGCGCACGTCATGCTGCCGCGGCTGGACATCTTCATTCCTCTTGTTGCAACTGTCATGTTCCTGAATGATTTGATGTCCGCGAGCCTGCTACTCGCACAATTCTCAATCGTGCGCTCGCGTGCGCTGCTATTCCTCGCTAATGGATATCTCTTCACTGCACTCGTCGTTGCCGTTTATGGATTGGTCTGGCCGGGAACATTTCATCCGACCGGATTGTTCGGCGCTGGCCCGCAATCACGGCCTTGGCTCTATCTTGTGTGGCATGCAGGATTGCCCACATCGGTCATTGTGTACGCGCTGTTAATGAGCAAAGAACACAAGACGCCGTCCGTATCGCGGGATTCGGTTCGCACGTCCATTTTCACCAGCATCGCCTGCAACGTCTTGATCGTTTGTGGATTGACGTGGTTCGTTACAGGGTTCCAGGACATTCTGCCGGTGCTGGTAACCTCTCTCGATCAGTCAAGCAAATTTTCGCATTTCACCACGGGCGTTGTTTTGTTTGTTTCCATTGGTGCGCTTGTCTTGCAGTGGAGACGGCGGCGCCGGTCGGTGCTCGACCTGTGGCTGTCGGTTGTGACACTGGCATGGCTATTAGGTTCAATCATGTTGACCGCTATAGGCGACCGCTACGATGTCGCTTGGTACGCCACTCCCGGCTTCTCGGTTGTGTCGGCGATCCCCGTGTTGCTGGTACTCCTTTCCGAATCATTGATGTTGCAGGCGCAACTCAATCTGACCGAGCGCGAGAGGTTGCGCCAATTGGAAGCAGATCTCGCGCATATGAATCGTCTGAGCATACTGGGAGAACAGGCCGCCTCGCTAGCTCACGAAGTCAAGCAGCCGATAGCTGCGGCACGCAACAACGCCTGTGCGGCCCTGAATTTTTTGGACAGGCAGCCGCCGAACTTGGACGAGGTCAGGGAAGCGCTCGGCTGCGTTGTGGGCGATGCTGATCGAGCTGGAGATATCATCGACCGGATCCGTGATCACATCAAGAAAGCGCCGCCACGAACGGACCGTTTTGATCTCAATAAGGCGGTCAATGAGGTGATCGTATTGGCGCGAAGCGCAATCGCCAAGAATGGAGTCTCGGTTCAGACCCGCCTCAGGGAGGGGTTGTTTCCCGTTCAGGGGGATCGTGTTCAATTGCAACAAGTCGTCCTGAACTTGATCCTGAACGCGATCGAAGCAATGGGCTCCGTTGAGGCGGGAACACGAGAGTTGTTGGTCAGCACCGAACAAAGCCAGACGGGTGACATCCTCGTAGTAGTGCGCGATTCCGGGCCGGGCATTGATCCGGAACATCTCGAGCGCGTTTTCAAGGCTTTCTACACCACGAAGTCCGGCGGAGTAGGGATGGGACTGTCGATCTGCCGGTCGATCATCGATGCCCATGGCGGCCGGCTATGGGCAGTTGCGAACGAACCTAGGGGCGCTATATTTCAGTTCACCTTGCCCAGCGCGGAATAGGGAACTCATGAATTTCCCTGGGTAGCTGACCAGACTCGAGAGCCGCACGAAGACACCGTAGTCAGATGCTTCTCATCAACTGGCTTCCGAAGGTAACAAACCACCCCATCGTTGAGGGCGCGGGCTCCGATCAATGTCATCGGGGTAGGCAGTAACGAGGATAGTCGGAATTGAGTAGCCTGCATCGATGAGATGTCGGTAGAATTCGACCCGGTCATTTGCAGGCATATGGACGTCAGCGATCAAGCAGGCCGTTTCGACCAGACGAGAGGATGCGAGGAAATCGGCTGTCGACGGGAAAACCTCGACACTGTAGCCCAACGATCTCATGAGCCTTCCCCCTGGACCCGCGAAAGTGCTGATCATCCTCAACGACTGACACCAATGGCGGTTTCGGCATATAGCCTCCGGCAGTTCAAACGAACTCGCCCGGGTGCACCCAACCAGACCATCGCACCTGGCATGCGAATTCCATAACCGGGACTAGAATGCTTTTGGGCCAATACCAGTGCCCTGTAAACTTTGGTTTATGCGTGGACGCGAAATCCATGAGTTGAGTGCCAAGATGCCGCCGAGCCAATGTGCTTCGGTGTAAACCTTAGTCTATGGCGCGTGTGCCCGCTGGGCGAGAATGTGGCTGTTCATTTCCACAGATTAGGAATAGGTTGAGCCGTGCGGCTACCAAACTTCCGAGCCGAGCAATTCGGTGATCCTTTCGGGAACAGTAGCAATGCCTGACGCAAAGTCCACGGTCTTGGTCATCGACGACGATCCGGCGCTTCGAGAGTCGGTCGCGCGTCTGCTGCGGTCGCTCGGTCTGGAAGCCCAGCTGTTCGCGTCCATTTCCGAGTTTCTGGCGTTTGATCCGCCGGATGGCCCCACTTGCCTCGTGCTCGACGTCAGATTGCCAGGGCAGAGCGGCCTTGATCTTCAGCGCGAGCTCGCCGCCGCCAACAGGGAACTCCCAATCATCTTCATCACAGGGCACGGTGATGTTCCGATGTCGGTTCAAGCGATGAAGGGCGGTGCCATTGAGTTTCTTACGAAACCGTTCCGTGATCAGGAACTGCTCGAGGCCGTTCTGCTCGGCCTCTCTCGCGATCGTGCCCGGCGGGAGAACGAAAATGCCTTGACCGCTCTCAGAGAGCGCTTCGGGTCGCTTAGCCCACGCGAGCGTGAGATTTTGATACAAGTCGCGCACGGTCGTCTCAGCAAGCAGATCGCGGGCGACATGGGGATCACAGAGACAACGGTGAAAGTCCATCGCAGCAGAGCGATGCGGAAAATGAACACCCGCTCTCTTCCCGAGCTCGGCCGAATGGCAGACAAGCTCAAGCTGGTACTTGAGGAGCCGCAACGATTTTAACCAGCATATCCGCTGTCCCTACTTTTCGACTGGCGTGAGTCATGTATTGAGGCACTATCGGGCGCTGAAGCCTTGATGTAGACCAGCCAACCAAAAGCGCATCCCGCACGGCTCACGTGCAATAGATGACGACGCACCAAATCGCGACCATCGGCCGTCGCTCAGCTGTTCCGGCGTGAGCGATCATCTTAACATGAAAAAACCTGAGCGGCAGAGCCGAAGGCTCGGCTATTGAAAGTGGTGTCGCGTGTATGGCAGGTCAGATCGAATTGAGGCCGCGGGATTACCGCGTCGAGGCGTTTCCCGTCGGCAGCCGATTTCCTCGCGTCTCCTCACCTCCGCGAAACCGCTTGCTTGATTGCAGACGTTCAGATGCCTGCGATGACCGGACCCGAGCTTCACCGGCACCTCATCGCTGCAGGGTATGAGATTCCGACGATCCTTGTGACGGCCTATGCCGATGATAAAGTCCGGGCCCGCGCTTTGAAGGATGGAGTCGTTTGCTACCTTCGGCCGGTTGATGAGAATAGTTCACTAGGGTGCCTTCATGCGGCTCTCCGATCTCGTGAGCCGACTGAGGACAATTCATGAGTTCCTCTTCCAGGTACTCCCCGCGCTGGTACACGGCTGCAACGCTGCGCACAGCGCCCGGCACGTGGTTTAGAATCCTATCTACGACCAAAGGGTCAACGCCAAGCTGCTCAGTGCAGTGAGTCGCAAAACTTCGCCGCAGGTCGTCCATGGTCCAATCCCCTACCCCGCTACGTCATCCATCCGTTTCTTTCCCTTGGAGAATCCAGCTACGGCGTTAGCCTCGTAAGAAGGGCCCATCGAGCCGCGCCTAGCCCGAAAAAGGACTTCCGCAACGACGAAGGGCGGTGTCTCTCTTCCTAACGACCTTCGAGCGCGTACAGGCGTGTGTACCATTTTTATTGCAATGTGCCTTATCAGCAACGGACGTGTGATAAAGTTGCCGCTAAACTAAAGGCCGGATGGTGAGTTGGAGCGTAGGGGAATTCCATGAACATGCGCCGTTTCCTCGCCTTAGGGTCGCTGATCGTCACCGTCATTCCTGTTGCCGCCTTGGCCAGAGATTGCAACGAGGTCAAAGCCGAGATCGATGCAAAGATCAAGGCGAAGGGCGTCGCGAACTATGTTTTGCAGATCGTGGATGGTCCGGATGTGAAAGAAGGACAAATCGTGGGCAGTTGCGACGTGGGGGCGAAGAGAATCGTCTACTTTAGAGAATCCATCGGCAAAAGCGCGATCAAGCTGTCCTCGACTTCGCCGAAGCAAGCAGAACCTGTGTCAGCATCACCAGCAACACCGACTGGTACCGAGGCAAGTCGTTGAACTTACTGGTCCGGCTTCCGCAACTGCTTCTAGGGAGGCGCGACCGGCTGGTGCTGTAGCTTTTATTGGCAGCGGTCCCCGAAGCGAAGCGGCTGGGGCGTACGCGGGTTTCAGGCCCGTTCCGGTCCTTCTCCAGCTCCGGGGCACCTTCTCCCCATAGGGACGGCGAGAAGGGGGCAAAGAGGTATTTGCTCGCGCGCGACTACAATCGGCACCTTCGCCGCGCCGTCCAGATATCCCGCCTCATTCGTACCGCAGCGCAACCATCGGATCGAGGCGCGCCGCGCGCGAGGCCGGATAGGCGCCGAAGATCAGACCGGCAGCGGTCGAAACGCCGCAAGCAAGAACAGCGATCCACGGACTGATCAGCACGGGCCAACCGCTATAGAGCGCTACCACCACGCCCGCAACCGATCCCAGTCCAATGCCAAGGGTCCCGCCGATCAGCGAAAGCACCATAGCCTCGATCAGGAACTGGCGACGAATATCGCGGCCGCGCGCGCCGAGCGCCATGCGCAAGCCGATTTCGCGGGTGCGCTCCGACACCGAAACGAGCATGATGTTCATGACGCTGATGCCGCCGACGATCAGCGAGATCGAAGCAATGGAAGCAAGCAGGATGCTGAAAACGCGCGCCGAGCCTGCCTGGGTTGCCAAGACATCGGCGGGATTGTAGATCTCGAAATCGTCAGGCGCGTCGCCGACGAGCTTGTGCTGCTGCCGCAGCACCGCTCGGAGCTGCTGCTGGATCGTCTGAAGATCGCTCGATTCGAAATATTTCACGATGATGAAGTCGAGCGCCTGGCGGTTCACGTCGCTTTGCGAGCCGATGACCCGGGTTCGCGCCGTTGCCAGGGGGATGATAACGACGTCGTCGCGGCTGCCGCCGGCGGCATTCTGGCCCTTGTGGTCGAGCACGCCGATGATGGTGAACGGCACGGTGCCGATGCGTAAGGTGTCGCCGAGGCGCGCCCGGTTGTCGAAAAGCTTCGCGGCCAGCATCTGGCCGATGATCGCCACTTTCGCGCCGCGCCCAAGCTCGGCGGCGGTGAATTGGCGCCCGGCGGCCAGCGCCCATTCGCGGGCAATGAGGTAGCCCAAGTCATTGCCGGTCACGGTCGTCGACCAATTCCGATTGCCGGCAATGACCTGCGCCTCGCGGGAGATCATGGGCGACGCCAACTCAATTCCGGGCACCTGGCGGAGAATGACAGCCGCATCCTCATCGGTCAGGGTGTGACCTGTGCCGGCGGCTAAACGGGTGCCACCGGACTGTGCGGCACCGGGCGAAACGTAAAGGATATTGGTGCCGAGTGAGCGAAGCCCTTCAGTGACTTGCGACCGCGCACCGTCCCCGACGGCAACCATGCAGACCACGGCGGCGACACCGATGATGATGCCAAGCACGGTGAGGAAGCTGCGCGTGCGGTTCCCACCGAGCGTCCGAAAGGCAATGCGAATACTCTCGAGATAGCTCATGCGACCTTGCCGAGAGCTGTTGCCGCGGAGGACGACAAGGCCGGGTCGGCTCGTTCATCACCGACCAGATAACCATCGTTGAGCGTAATGCAGCGGCGGGCCCTTCGGGCAACATCGCGGGCATGGGTAACCACGATGATCGTGCGATTATCCCGGTTCAGATCCTCGAACAGCGACATAATCCCATCCGCCGTTCGGCTGTCGACGGCGCCTGTCGGTTCATCGGCGAGGATCAAAGACGGTTCGTTCACGATTGCGCGGGCAATCGCCACGCGTTGCTGCTCGCCGCCGGACAATTGATACGGCCAATGCTCGAGCCGATGAGAGAGTCCGACGCGGTCCAGCGCATTCTGTGCCCTGCGTCGCCGGTCGCGGCGCCTCACACCGGCATAGGCAAGCGGCAGTTCGACATTTTCCAAGGCGCTGGATCGCGGCAACAACGAAGACATCTGGAACACGAAGCCGATTTCGCGGCAGCGCAGCACAGCCCGTTGGTTCCGGTCGAGCTTGGCGACTTCGAGACCCTTCAACCGGTATTGCCCGGCGTCGGGCGTCTCCAACAGACCGAGCAAGCTCATCAGAGTCGACTTTCCGGAACCCGAACGCCCGATGACGGCGACGAATTCGCCGGGCTCGACGTCGAAGGAGACGTCCGAAACGGCCCGGACAACCGCGCCGCCGACGTGATACTGCTTGTCGAAGTTGACGGCGCGGATCAGAGGTTCTGGCACCGCTAGAATCCCAGACGGATTCCAAACGGTCCGGCGCCAACCTCCGAAACGGCAACGCCGACGATCACGGGCTGACCTTCTGTCAGACTGCCGGAGCGCAGTTCGGTACCGTTGCTGTCGCTGCGACCGAGGGCAACCGGCACCGGCACAGGCCTTTGCCGATCGGGATCGCTCACCCAGACGACGCCGGAGGTCATATTGGAATTCTCCGAAGCGGGCGGTTCACCACCCGGCCGAAACCGCAGGGCCTGATTGGGGATCTTCAGGACATCCGCGCTCTCGTCGATCCGGATCACCAAATTGGCGGTCATTCCGGGAAACAGCAGGAGCTCGAGATTGGAAGCGGAAATGACGACCGTGTAGGTTACGACGTTCTGAACCACCTCATGGGCCATGCGCACCTGCCGCACATCGGCTTCGAACTGACGTTCGGGATAGGCATCAACCGTAAAGGCCACCTTCTGCCCGGGCTTCACCTGGCCGATATCGGCCTCGTCGAGCTTGCCATGAACCTCCATCTCGCTAAGGTCATTGGCGATGTTGAACAGCATCTTTGCTTCCAGGCTGACTGCAACGGTTTGACCCGGATTGATGTCGCGCTTGATGATCACACCGTCGATCGGGGAGCGGATTTCGGTGCGCGCGAGATCCTGCTCCGCCTGATCGAGCGCGGCCTCCTTCTCTTCGACAATGGCCTGGGCATTGTCGAGATTGGCTTCGGCGATTCTGAGATCGGCTTCGGCGACCACAATGGCTTCGCCCTTCATGTTGATCTGCTCTGTCGCGGCCAGCACATCGGCGGCTTCGGCATCGCGTCGCGCCTGCGTTCCCGTCAAATCGCTCTTTGATATGATCATTGTGCGCGCAAGGATCAGCTTTCGTTTAACATCGCGCTCCGTCTCGCCGAGCTTTGCGGTCAATGCCGCCTGATTCGCCTCCGCCACCCTTCGCGCCATCCTGGCAGCGGAGATCTCGGCCGCCGCGCGCTCCTTCGAGGCGAGCTGCACCCGCGCACCCGCTTGGGCGATCCGAAGAGCGGCCTCAGCCTCTTTCACTCTTGCTGCAAAAGTCACCGGATCGAGACGCGCCAGAACCTGGCCGGCGCGCACCTTGTCATTGAAGTCGACAAGCACCTCGGCAATTCGGCCGGAAAGCTCGGAGCCGACGTCGACCGTCGAGATGGGGTTGAGAGTGCCGGTTGCGCGCACGACAGTGGCAAAGCGGCCGCGCTCGATCGGAGCGGTGATGTATTTGTCGGGTTGGCTCTCGAGGAGCTCGCGAGCGTTGGCGTAGGCGCCGCTCATGCGATCCATAAAGGCATTGATATCGGCGATTGGCAGCATATCGCGGCCCGGGCGCCAGCTCATGGCGACGCTGGTCAAGTCAACCAATTCCTCGCGAATGCCCTTGGTGCTGCGATGAAGGAACTCGGTATAGTCGTTACCCACATTGTTAAAACTATACAGAAAGATCAGCCCCGCTATTGCTGGAAACAACAACAATAAAACCATGACAAATCTTCGCATAATTTGATCACCCGCCTGAGGGATTTTGGCCGTGAGTGGGCTGCGATCGGATATGTAGAGCGTCGCCGATCTCTAAGTACAAGTCAACAACTGCCTAGGAGAATACGCGAAATGACTAACGGCTTATATTTGATTTTAACCTGGTAATTTTAAAAAATTATTATATAAAATTCTGCAGATTGCAATATATTCACACAAACGTTATTTGACTGAGAGCTCGGAAAGTTTTGCCAATCATTACTGAAACGTAACACTACTTCTGTGCACGAGACTACTCTGGACGGGACGGCGATCCCTCCAAAACAGAAGCTTGAAGCGCGTGCATTGCCGCAACGC
The DNA here is from genome assembly GCA_963744915.1 of uncultured Alphaproteobacteria bacterium. Lineage (GTDB taxonomy): Bacteria > Pseudomonadota > Alphaproteobacteria > Rhizobiales > Aestuariivirgaceae > DATAFF01. The sequence goes on along the minus strand of CAVUUY010000009.1, from coordinate 347,123 downwards.
TCGGTCGGCAATGGCGGAGTTTTTACGACAGCAATTCCGGGCCAAAGGAAGAGTGTTCATGCGTACGTATGTAGCAGCGGTCTTGATCTCGATGGCGTTCATTTCGCCGGCGATGGCGATATCGTCTTCGCCTATCATGGACTCCAGGCAGCCTTCCATCTGTGACATCGGTCGCCCAACCACTGCCACAAGGGCCCTTCCGGGGAACGAAATCGTAAGACCCGGAACGGGAACCGATTTTCGCCACATCGTGATCAGGATCGTTCTTCGCGTCCTGGGCTGCCGGGTCTCGGCACCCCCCAAGTGACGTGAAGCCAGGAGCTCCGTGTACCGGAGCTCCCTCTTATCTTCTACCAGCTTCGCCATTTTTGCTTGCAGCCGATCTTAGAGTTGCCGAGGTAAGCGAGTGTCTCGCCGCTGTTGAAGGGCGGCGCAGGCCGCTGCAAAGGGCGCTTGCCCCCAACCGGTCGCTCACTCTATTGTCGCGACCATGTACAGACCAAATGCAAATATGGAACCACATCCCGCTTTATGATTTCCGGCAGAAAGTCGCCTGAAAGGACCCACTTAAATCGCCAAGAAAGAGCCTCGTAGGGCAACCTGCGGAGCAACTTTCTTTCCGTGCCGGGCGCACCAGTCCTGAGCCTCCCCAGGGCGGTCAAGCCTCGCGGCGTCAAATCTGTGCTTGCCGTATGTAATGGCACTGGGTTCAGATACCAGGGTTTCAATCCCGCAAAAAGCCCCGGGACCCGTCACGGTATCGGCTAGGGAAAATTTCGATCTTGAATTCGATCCCTGGACTTGGATTCGATCAACATCGTCACGTAAAATTCGCTAATGAAGATCGCCTATCTCATTATCGCGCACGACAATCCGGCACACTTTCAACGCTTGGTGAACGCGATCCTGATCGATCACTCGGCAGCGTTTGTGCACATCGATGCGAAGAGCGATATCGCACCGTTTCTCCAGACCCGACATCCGCGCGTGTACTTCAGTAGCGGGCGTACGCCTGTTTATTGGGGTGAGTTCTCGATGGTCGAGGCGATATTGCTCTTGATTGAAACCGCACTGCGCTCACCCGAACACTACGATTACTGCATGTTGTTGAGCGGCTCCGACTATCCGATTCGCCCGATCGAGGAGCTCGAAGCATTTCTCGCGGCGAATGCAGGTGCCGAGTTCATCAACGTCGTCGCGATGCCTGACGACGCTGCTGGCAAACCGCTAAGCCGCTTGCAGCGCTACAAAGTTTTGAGCGGGTCTTCATGGTCGGGTGTCATCAGCACAGCGCACAGTGTGCTGGATAAGTTGAAGCTGATACCTGAACGGGACTATGCGGCGGCGTTGCATGGCCTCAAACCGTTCGGCGGCAGCACCTGGTGGACGATGTCGCGGGAAGCATGTCAGTACGTGCTCGATTGCGCCGCGCGGGAACCGCAGCTCCTGCGCTTCTATCGCAATACCTGGTTTCCCGAGGAAGGATTGTTTCAAACGATCATCGGCAATTCACCGTTTGCTGCGCGTGTGAGAAGGAATCTCGTCTATACGGACTGGAGCGCGGGCGGCAAAAATCCGGCTGCGCTAGGTAATCGACATACCCAGCGCTTCATCGACGAGTATCCCTTCATAGTCGAAGATCACTTCGGGCGTAGCGAAGCGTTTTTCGCGCGTAAGTTCAGCGATCGAACGGCATCGCTCATCGATCAACTCGACGCCGCGCGCAACCGGTTGAGGCATCGACGCGCCGCGAAATAGGCATGCGCATGCGGCTCATGAGGACACCACCCACCTCGCAGGCCGCATTGTCACAAAGCACCTGTCTGATACCAAGACACACCAGCATCTTTGGGCCGACTGAGCCCGAAGCGATGTTCGTCACTTCTTTCTCTGTTTCCTCGCGGCATAACGAGCGTCCCTCTCAGCCTTTTGTTGTGCTCTTTGAAGCTCGCTTTTGACGGCATCCCGCTGTTCTTGGGCAATCCGTTGCACCTGTTCGGCGGCTTCACGAGCGGAGCTCTCGGCAATTTTGCGTGCGTCCTCAGCGGAGCGAGAGGCTTTCTGTGTCGCTGTTCGGAGATCTCGTGCCTCGGCGATCTCCCGGCGCGCTGCCCGTCGCTGAATCTCGCCTGGATCATCCGCGCCGGGCTTTGCACGAAACTTCTCCAGAATCGCCAACCTGGCACTTGCGGCCTTGTTCAAGCGCCCCGCAAGCTCGTCGTCCTTGTATCCTCGAGCTGCGCCCTTTTTTGATTTGTTCTCGTTTTTCATTGAACTCCTGTCTTCTCATTCGGATGCCGGGGATTTTCTAGAGACGCCAACGACCCCGATCCGGATTGATTGCTTCCGTTCCATTTGTGTGCCCCTCCGATAACGGGTCATGGTGTTGAACGAACGTCCAGATACCGTGTTCCTTACCCATACGACAACTGAGAATGGCACCGAACCGCCATAGCCCAGGCCTCGACGCCCTCAAAAGGTCGGACGTGCATGCGCGTCGCCCGCAGAATATCGTCGATCATGCCACGGACAATGTCGAAGTCTGCAGTGCCCTTCCTCGAGAGCTTCGCTGCTGCCCGCCTGCCACACATGCGGCCCTGCAGCAACGCTGCCCATGAGTGAACCGCCGTCAGCAGCTGCCTTAGGGGGCAAGGGAGGATCGGGGCCGCAGCTGAGGCCAATGCCCTTCACCAAACACCCCATCGCCGCTCGGGCAATCACTCGCTCAGCTATTTTCATCCTGAGGCTGAAATCGATCTTGCGAAGTGCGGGTGTAGGTAGCATATAGGACGTATCGAGTTTCGGCCGAACGACTTGGCCTCGCGGGCAATAGCGCGCCAGACTGACGACCTTCTCCCTAAAATCTCGACTAAGCGGCTGCGCGAAGGCGCAGTTTAGATCCATACTGAATGAAGGATGTGCTCACTTGAGCCAGGGAACTGTAAAGTGGTTTAACAGCCAAAAGGGCTTCGGATTCATTGAACCGGAGGCCGGTGGCAACGATGTCTTTGTCCATATCAGCGCTGTCGAGCGCTCGGGCATGAGCACCCTCAGCGAGGGGCAAAAAGTCTCATTCGAGATCGTCGCAGATCGTCGGACCGGCAAATCTGCTGCTGAACAGCTGCGAATACTCTAATCGGATGTACTGGCAAATCGCCTGTGACAAAGTCCCGCGTCTGGTCCTCCAGTCGCGGGATATTCTAATTCGCCGGGAACCAGCACGAGAAAGAAGCCCCGCGGCTTGCGTCGCGAGGCTCACCCCTCTCCCGAGCCAGCAATGCCCAGGGATGCCGCTGTCATCAACCTCGGTTGCAAAAACGGGGCATACGGTGGCTATGTAGGTGCCCGGTTTAGGTCCCGCAAACCTGACAAGACTTCCTTAAGCCTCGTTGCCATGACAGGGGCTTGATCGCGCCCGCCCCACTCGCAACTCATCGCGTCGACACTGCAGGGATTCCATTGCAGCCATCAGTGGGGCTGGTACCTTGTTTGAGGACGGACAGCGACACGCAGCTCGATTGATCGAAGGAGGCTTTCAATGTGGTCTGCACGGAAGCTTCTCGTTAGCGGATTCCTGGCTTTTGCGACCATCGCCTCCCCGTCCACCACCATTCCCGCTCTGGCTTCGATTTATGATTCCGATGTAGTGGGACGCCTGGAGCTAACCGGGAAGCAAAGATCTCAGGTTCAGAAAATCATAGCCCGCAGCCGAAGTCGGCGTGCTCTCTTGTTCAGAAAAAATGGCATCGATCCGAATGCAAAACCGGAGATTTTCAAATTACAGCGGATCTCATCTGAGTTGCGCGCCATCCTCGCCCAGCAGCGCGTCGCTCTGTCCTCTATCCTTAGTCCGGAACAACTCCAACAATATGATGCTGTGATCGCCGAGACGCGCAGCCGGGTCATGCGAGCTGCGTTCCAGTAAGTTTCGGCCGAAGAGGCTAGCTCCCCACTCTCGAAGCTCCCGCGCAAGGGCACGCGATCGTATCGGCGGCTACTCTTTGACAGCGCCGGTAAGCGAAGCGACGTAGTGCTCGACGAAGAATGAATAAAGGATTGCCACCGGAAGCGAGCCAAGAAGCGCACCCGCCATCAGCGAGCCCCAGTGATAGACGTCGCCCTCGACCAGTTCGGTGAGAACTCCAACTGGGACCGTCTTCTGCTCTGTCGAGGAAATGAACGCGAGGGCGTAGATAAACTCGTTCCAAGACAGGGTGAATGCGAAGATTCCTGCCGAGATCAGACCCGGTAGAGCAAGTGGTAGCGTGATCTTCCAGAGGACCTGGATGCGCGTGGCGCCATCGATCAAAGCGCATTCCTCAAGTTCATACGGAATACTTTTGAAGTATCCCATCAGTAGCCACGTGCAAAACGGTATGAGAAAGGTCGGGTAGGTGAGGATTAGAGCCCAGTTGGTATCATAGATCCCGAGTCCGTAGACCAGGGTGGCGAGTGGGATGAACAGAATGCTCGGCGGCACCAAATAGGCGAGAAAGATGAGCAGCCCGACGATCTGAGCGCCTCGGAAGCGCAAACGTGTAATCGCGTAGGCTGCCAGGACACTGGTAAAAATGGAGAGAAAAGTTGCACACGCGGCAATCGTCATGGTGTTGAGGAGCCATTGCGGATAGTCAGTCTCGAAAAGCAGCTTCCTGATGTTGTCTAGTGTTGGGCTGCTGATCCAAAATGGGTTATGGTCAGAGAAGTTGTAAAGTTCCTCATTGGGTTTGAATGTCGTGACACCCATCCAATAGAACGGAAAGAGGAGCACGACGATGAAGACCGTTAGCGGGATGTAAACTGTCACCACCCGTCGTGGCAGCGTATCGAGATAGCTCATTCCCTCGGATAAATCGGAGATGGCAGAAGGGCGCTTCACTGCATTAGTCATCGGCCCCTCCCTGCTGCCATTGACGTCGCTGCAGGCCATAGTAGCTGAACAGGGTTGCCGCGATCAGGAACGGTATCATTGCAGTCGAGATTGCGGCCCCCTGCCCCATGTCGCCACCCGGAATGGCGCGCTGGAATGCCAGGGTCGCCATCAGGTGTGTCGAATTCAACGGTCCGCCGCGCGTTATTGCGTAGATCAGCTGAAAATCGGTGAAGGTGAACAGAACGGAAAATGTCAGCACCACCGCCAGGATCGGCATCAGCAGCGGCACGGTAACGTAGCGAAAACGTTGCCATTGGCTCGCACCATCGAGTGCGGCCGCTTCATAGAGCGACGGCGAGATCGTCTGCAATCCCGCCAACAAGCAGATGGCGACGAAGGGGATGCCGCGCCAGACATTGGCAATGATCACCGACCAGCGTGCATTCCAGGGCGTGCCTAGAAAATCGATGTATGTGTCGATGAACCCCAATCTGTGAAGCGACCAGGAAATGATCGAAAACTGCGGGTCGTAGATCCACCAGAAGGCAATCGCGGACAATACGGTCGGCACGATATAAGGCAGCAGCACGATGGCCCGAATGAAGGCCTTGAACGGAATGGTGTGATTGAGGAGAAGCGCCAACCACATTCCAAGACCGAACTTCGCGATGGTTGCGAAGATCGTATAGATCAGTGTGTTAAAAACCGAGAGCCAGAACACATCGTCGTCGAAGAGCGAGAAGAAGTTTTCGAGGCCAATGAAGTTGCCGGGTCGACCCACACGTGCATCGGTAAACCCCATCCAGATCCCGAGACTGAGCGGGTAGGTCAAAAACAGCAGCAAGATGGCGGCCGCCGGCAGCATGAACAGGAACGAGAGCACCGCACTGCGGTTGAGCAGCTCTGTCACCGTCCGGCACAGCGCTTGGTCAGGCCGTGCAATCTTATCGGAGGTCATGCACGATGGCTCCCGATGCAGGCCCGTGGTCCGTCGAATGGTTCGGCCGGAACCACGGGCATTGCTCCGCCTTGAGATTAGAGCTTGTAATAGCGTTCAGCGCGCTTCTGTGCCTCCGCCGCAGCATCTTGCGGCAACTTGGCGCCTGAGGCGGCCTGCGCCACCATATTGACTATGACAAAGTCGGCCATCACGCCGGCTGAGGCATAACCCAGAGATCCGGCATAACCCGGCCATAGCATGTTGGCCATCAGGTCGCGATACGGGGTGTGCTTTGGATCCGAGGTCCACACCGGGCTCTTTTCATAGGCCCGCAATGGTTGGCTGAAATAGCCGATGGATGCCTCCTGCCACGGCACATACTGCTCCTTTTCGAGCATGAAGCGGATGTAGTCCTTCGCGGCATTCGGGTATTCGGTATAGGCAAACACCATTGCCGGCACCGTCAGATGCAGCTCCGTGGGATGGCCGACCGGTCCGATGGGCAGAATGGCGTGCCCGATATCGCCGGCTAGGGCCTTGATCTTCTCGTCCTTCGAGTTTTTCGCCGTGTAATAGATGGAGATGCCGTTGATGGTCCAGGAGATCTGCCCGTCGAGGAATGCCTTATTGTTGGATGGATCAAGCCACGACAGGGTTCCTGGTGCAAAGCTCTTGTACAGCTCCTTTGCATACTCGAGTGCCTTGATCGTTTCCGGGCTGTTGATGACAACTTGATCTTTCTCATTGACCATCCGACCGCCAAACGACCACACCAACCAGTGGCACCAAGTATTGCCGTCACCGACCGCGTTGCCGAGCGCCAGACCACCGGGATGGCCTTTTGCAGCCAGTGCCTGAGCAGCCTTCAACATGCCATCGAGATCGGTCGGCCAGGCAGCAAACCCGGCTTCCTTCAACAGAGAAATGCGATAGACGATTCGCGCCCCGGCAGCCCCCAATGGAATGGCGATCCACTTGCCGTCACGCATCCCGAATTTCCGGCACACATCGTACCATCCACCGTATTTCTTATCGAGGTAGTTACCAACGTCGGAGACATCGATCAGCTTGTCTGGATATTGGTGTGCATCGTCGTACCAGCCATAGACGATGTCGGGACCTTTGCCCACATTGGCCGCAACCGCGGCCTTCGGGCGCAAATCCTCCCAGCTCTGGCTTTCCACCTTGACCTTGACCCCGGTCTGCTTTGTGTATTTCTCCGTGTTTTCCAGCCAGAGCTTTTCGTCGCCGGCAACGAATTTGGCCGGTCGCAGCACGCGCAACGACGCATCCTTCTCCGGTTTCAGATCCAGTGTCGGTTCCTGCGCCTGCGCCGGCATATCGTGGCCGATGTCGACGGCCGCAGCTGCAACAAGCGAAGCGGCGCCGAGTTTCAATGAGTCGCGTCGCGTCAGATCCTTCATGGTTTCTCCTCCGAGGACGGCAATACTTGTCGGCCGTCCGTTATTAAAGCCTCAGATTAATCCCTGACTGCGCATCGAACAAATGCACACAGTCGGGGCGCGGCGCGAGGGCGATGCATTCCCCAGGCCGGAAGCCATGGCGCTCCGCGAACGCACCACAGATTTTCTGCTTGCCGATCGAGGCGAATACCAAAGTATCAGCGCCCGTGGGCTCGACCACTTCGACGATCGCTTCGAACCCCCCCGTGTTAACGACCGTGAGGTGGTCGGGTCGAACGCCATAATAGACCTGCTGACCTTCCCGCCCTGGCATGTTGCCAGACACCGGCAGCATGGCGCCATCATTCGTCTCGACGTGACGGCTCGTGTCCTTGCCGCGCAACGTCCCGGAGATCAGGTTCATCGTAGGCGAGCCGAGAAAGGCCGCCACGAACAGGTTGCCCGGGTGATCATAGACTTCGAGCGGAGGCCCCACCTGCTCGATCCTTCCCTCCCGCATGACCACAATCTTGTCGGCCATTGTCATCGCCTCAATTTGGTCATGGGTCACATAGATCGAGGTCGACCCAAGGCGCTGATGCAAGGCCTTGATCTCGGTGCGCATCTGCACGCGCAGTTGAGCATCCAGATTGGACAACGGCTCGTCGAACAGAAAAACTTGCGGATTGCGGACGATAGCCCGTCCCATCGCCACTCGCTGCCGTTGCCCACCCGAAAGCTGCCGCGGATAGCGATCGAGATAGTCGGACAGATTCAGAATCTCCGCTGCGCGCAGAACTTTCCGCTTGATTTCTGCGCTATCGACCTTGGCCAGCTTCAAGCTGAAGGCCATGTTGTCGAAGACCTTCATATGCGGGTAGAGCGCATAATTCTGGAAAACCATCGCGAGGTCGCGGTCCTTTGGCGGCACTTTGTTAACCACCCTCCCGCCGATGGAAATTTCGCCTTCGGTCACCGCCTCAAGTCCAGCGATCATCCGCAGCAAAGTGGACTTGCCGCAACCCGATGGCCCGAGCAGAACGACAAAGGAGCGGTCCTCGATGATGGCATCGATTCCATGCAGGACCTGGACACTGCCAAAGCGCTTAACGACCGAACGGACCTCGACCGTGGCCATCAATTCCTCCCGTTCAGAGGTCAGAATACCCCATTGAGATCTGACCAGATACTTCTCGCTTTACGCTTTTCTACTCGACGAAAATCAAATTGCCGACCCAGAAACGTTGCCCTCAGCGCTCCCGGCCTGCCGTCGAAAAGCATGATCCCGCTCTGTGCCGGTTCCTCCAAGTTGAAGGCTGCGCCGCGGTTTTGCTGCAGGATCAATGGGTTCCCTGCTCGCGGTCGCTCATGACCGGTTAGGCGGTCTCCAGCACTTCGAGGAAGGCGTCGGCGAATTCGGCTAGCTTGGAGCGGCCGACCCCGTGGATGGCGGCGAATTCTTCGATGGTGCGCGGCCGTTTCTCTGCCATGTCGATCAGCGAACGATCGGAAAAGATGACATAAGCCGGGACGCGTCGGTCCCTGGCGAGTTCCATCCGCTTGCGCTTGAGTCGCCCCAGCAGATCCTCGTCCACTGCCACCGCGAAACCGTTGAGGGCCACCTTAAGCCGCTCCCTGCGCGCCTGCCCATGTGCGATGGCCCGGTAGCCGAACCGCTCCCGATCACCGATCAGCTCGCGGCCGCGTGGCGCGATCGAGAGGCCGCCATAATTTGCATCCTCTTTGAGGAAGGTCGCCGCGATAAGCTGGCGGATCAGCGACTGCCAAACCCGCTTGGTCCTCGCGTTTCCCTTCCCGAACACGCTCAGCTGGTCGTGCCCGGCAGCCACAACCTTCTCGGTTGCCACCCCCTTCAATACATCGATGATGTGCGACGCCCCGTAACGCTCGCCCGTCGCGCCGATCACAGACAGGATCAGCTTGCCGTCTGCAGTCCCGTCCAGTGTCGCTTTCGGATCGAGGCAAACGTCGCAGTTGCCGCAAGGCTCGGTGGTCTCGCCGAAATAGCCGAGCAGCACCATTCGGCGGCAGTGCGGTGCTTCGCAATAGCCAATAAGGGCGTCGAGCCGCTTCTGCTCGCGCCGCCGGCGTTTGTCATTGCCATCGTTCTCCTTGTCGATGAACATGCGGCGGGTCCGCAGGTCTCCATAACCGAAAAACATCTGCGCTACGGCAGATTTCCCATCGCGTCCTGCCCGGCCAATCTCTTGATAGTAGGCTTCCGGACTGCCGGGCAGATCGGCATGCACGACGAAGCGCACATCGGGCTTGTCGATCCCCATGCCGAAGGCGATCGTCGCCACCATGACGACGCCGGGCTCAGTCATGAATACGTTCTGGTTTTCGTCCCTGGCAGCCTTCTCCATACCGGCGTGATATGGCAAGGCCCGAATGCCCTTTCCCGTGAGTTCGGCGGCGATCTCATCCGTTCGCTTGCGCGATAGACAATAGATAATGCCGCTTTCGCTCCTGCGATCGGCAAGGAACGTGAGGAGCTGCTTGCGCAACTCACGCTTCGGCTCGACAACCAGGCGGATGTTCGGCCGGTCGAAGCCGTGGACATAAGTCTTGGCAGTCCCAAGGAAGAGCTTGGACTGGATGTCGGCGCGGGTCATCTCGTCCGCCGTGGCTGTAAACGCGCCAATGGGAACACCCGGAAAAGCGTCGCGCAGGTTGGAAAGCATCTCGTATTCGGGGCGGAAGCTAGGTCCCCATTGAGAGATGCAATGGGCTTCGTCAACGGCGATGAGGCTAATAGGCAGGCGCTGCAACGCGGCCAGCATCCGCCCCGTCATCAGCCGTTCCGGTGAAAGGTAGAGCAGCCGGACGTCGCCGGCAGCCACCCGCCGCCACACGGCGACATTCGCCTCGCGATCCCGGGACGAATTGATCGTTTCGGCAGCAACGCCCTGGAGTTGCAGCGCGGCCACCTGGTCCAGCATCAGCGCCACCAAAGGCGAGACGACGACGGTAAGGCCGCCGAACGCCAGCGCCGGCACCTGGTAGCACAGCGATTTGCCGGAGCCTGTCGGCATGACGGCAAGCACATTTTCGCCCGTTAGCAGCGTCGAAACGATTTCCTCCTGCCCCGGCCGGAAGCAGGAAAAACCGAAAACCGTTCTGAGGATCGTGTGAGGGTCTGCCATCGCCTTCGATTCGCCGCGCCAAATCCTAGCAGCTTGTCGGGAAAGGTTTGCCCCAAGAGTCCCGTTCTCAGCGGGTGTGCGCCCCATTGCAAGCGCACCATCGGGTTTCTACAGCTATCAGGAGCTGAGGAGGCGGTGGCTAGACGCGCCAGCCTCCGTCCTTTTGCGTCAACCAAACCGCTCCGGCGGGAATCCGCCCCCAAGGGCTGGCGATGGTCACTACACCTTGCCGGCGCAGTTCGAGGTACAAGCTCGGTCGAATAATCGGGGCGGACCAGCGGCTTCGCCTGGGCGTAGCGGGTTGGTGGCCTTTTTGCCGGCGCGTCCACGCCGCCTCCACGGCTGATTTTGGCGCCTATCGGAAGAAACGAAGCTCGAAGATGTGGTGATACTCCTGCCCGGGATCGAGCCGCGACTGCGGCACGTGGCTCAGGTTAGGACCGTCCGGGAACTTCTGTGTCTCGAGCGTGAATCCGCCGAACTTGCAATATGGCTTGCCGCCCTTTCCGATGACCGACCGGTTAAGATAACCACCGGTGTAGAAGTGGACACCGGGCTCCGTGGTAAAGAGTTCGAAGCCGCGGCCGGATTTGGGATCGTGCACTTGGGCGACCGCGCGCAGCACGCCGGGCTCGCCGCGCAGGCAAAAGTTATGATCATAGCCGCCGACGCCGTCCTCGAGACGTTCTGCACCTTCGTTCCGCGGCAGCTCGTTGATCCGGCTGCCGATCGGGCGCGGCACGCGGAAGTCAAAAGGCGTATTTGCGACCTTCAGCACCTCGCCGGTGATGATCAGCTCATCGTCCACCGGGGTGTAGAAGTCCGAGTTCAACTTGAGTTCCTGACCCAGCACGTCGCCGGAAGCGTGGCCGGCGAGGTTGAAATAGCTGTGGTGGGTGATGTTGCAGAGCGTCGGTTTGTCGGTCCTCGCCCGCATGTCGATACGGACGCGCTGATCGTCGTCGAGTGTATAGGTGCTACTGAGCTTCAGCTTCCCGGGAAAGCCGAGATCTCCGTCGGGGGAGATCAGGTGGAAGGTGACGCTGTTGCTCTTCGGATCGCAATCCGCCGCCCAAGCGCGCCGGTCGAAGCTCTCGCGCCCGCCGTGCAGCGAGTTCTGCCCCTCGTTGCAGCTGACTTGATATTCCTTGCCGTCCAGCCTAAAGCGCCCTCGGCGGATGCGGTTGGCGAAGCGCCCTACCGTCGCGCCGAAATAAGTCTCGCTGGCGTGGTAGGCTGCCGGAGAGTCGTAGCCAAGTATCACATCGGCCGGTTCGCCGGAAGGAGAGGGCACGATCAGGCTGACCGTCGTCGCCCCGTAATCGGTGACCGCGAGCTCGGCGCCCGATTCATTGCGAATCGTGAAGAGGCCGAAATCTTTCCCCTGTAGACTCCCAAATGCACTTCTCTCGACCGACACGCTTGTCCTCACTCGACTGGGCAGATTTCACAAACTCTAGTCGATCGCCGGGATGTTGAACGGTCTCAACACCGCGATCACATCTATCTCCATCATCATCTGTGCCGCCTGCTGGACGGTCTGCTCCGGATCGGCGATCTTGATTTCGGACGTCATCACTTCGCTGATCTTCATGGTTCTTCTCCAAGCCTGCGCCAGCACAAACGTCCTCGCCTGGTGTCCGTCCTTCCCGCTCGCAATCGCCCTCCTTCATCTTGGTGAACGACATGGTCACTCGGCGGCACGCCGGCTTCTCGGCATGAAATTGCTGATGTTCTTTGGCTCTATCGAACTTTCCTGCAGTCCCTCGCGGAATTGCGACATCCACAGGAGCGAACCGGCTATCGGGATCAGCGCCAGATAGCACAAGCCGGCGAGGAGCATGGTCACGTTGATGCCAAACGACATCCCGATCATCACCGCGAGCACTGAGGCGAGCACACCGGTTGCTCCGTTGATGCCCCAGAACCATGGCGTTGGCTCGCGGTCGATGGTCTCGACCAGTCTCATTCCGGTCGGAAATGCAAAGCCCATGAGAAAGCCAACTGGCATCACGACGACCAGCGAGATCAGAATGCGCACCGGCAGGACCTGCGCGGTCGTTGCCTCGAAGAGACGGCTCAGGCCCCATTGGCTCACAAGAAGGTAGCCAGCCAAAGCTCCTCCCCACACCGCAATGCGCCAGGTTCTGTCGAGCGGTATGCTTCCCGAGGCAAGGCTTCCCAGGCCACTCGCCAGGATGAGGCTGAAAAGGCACACGCCCAATGCGTAGACCGGGTGCCCAAGAAAGAGGCTGAAAAACTGCAGCAGCGAAATTTCGGCGAACATGAATCCAATGCCAATCAGCGAGAAATACAGCGTACCCAACAGGACCAGTCCGCGTGGAGCGGTCTTTGCAGCTTCGCGAAGCGGCAGCACGATCGTGAATATCACCGCAAGGACGGCAATCACAAAGATCAGCACCAGCGTTATCGAGGCCACCAGATTGCCACGCAACACGCCTTGGCCGAGCTTGTCATCGAGAAGTTTGCCGATCGCCAGCGGTATGTCGCCGAAGCGGAGTTGATTGAAGAAAAATGGTCGGTTGTCTGTCGGGACCGTAAGGTCGAGGAATGCGGCACCGGCGGCGAGCTCGAGGCTGACAAGGTCCTTGGCGGCGACGACGTTGCGCAGCACCTCCGAATTGGGGGTCAAGTCCGGCGCAGCCAGCACTTGAAAGCCGAGCCGCCGGGTTTCCTCCCCTAGAAGATTGAGCCTTTCGGATGTGAACGGTGCCTTCGACAACACCAGAGTGGCAATGTGATCTGCCCTTGCCACGAATACATGCTTGCGTGGGTCGGCAACCCCTCGGTCAATCATCGTCGCCAGCGCCAGCACGATCATACGACCGGAACTCGTTGACGTCTCCGGGGCTGTACCAGCGGCTGACCGTCAAGACGCCATCATCCGTCAGGCGGTCAACGAAAGCCCGCCAACCCTGCAAGGTGTACAAACCATTTTCACTCAGTGAAAAGGCACCGGCTCCAGTCGCTGCCCATGTATCGATCATGCTCATTTGGATGAGGTCGAACGATTCCTTGGTCGCCGCGAACCAGCTGCGGGCATCATCGACGTGGAGTTTCAAGCCAGGGATGGCCAGGAGATTGGAGTAGGGCGCGTAAAATGGATCTTTCGTGAGCAGGTCGATGAAGATGGGATTGAGCTCGACCCCGGTGATGTCCCTCACGCCAAACAAATTGGCGGATACGAGATCGCGGCCGCCGCCGACGCCTATCACCGCCGACTTCTTGATGCCGGGAAGGTTGTAAGCCAGGTTGACGAGGTCATAGCGCAGAAAATCCAGCGACCTGTCGGCGGCATCGAAATGAAGCATGGTGGTTCCGGCCGCTCCGTCGATATTCAGCTGTGCCTGCCAAGTGGTCAGGCTCTTGTCGAGCAGCGGTGAAGGTCCCCATAAAGGCAGGGTTCCCTGGTAGGGCCGATAGGCGACGATGCGCGAATAGGAGTTCCAGCGTTCCAGGCGCGAAAACCAACCTGATTCGAAGGCGTCCTTGACCATTACGGGCTTGAAGCCCACCGGGCTCGCAAGATTCAACACGATCAACGCTGCCAATGCGACTGCCACCAGACTGTGCCGCCGCCAATAGCTGCGGGCTGAAAGTGCGGCGGCTTCTGTGGATGTCGATGCCCGCGCAAAGCACCAGCTGCCGACGGCGGCGACCAGTCCGGCGAACAATATCGCCGACGGTCCATCGAGAAAATCGAGAATTCCAATAACTGCGACGCAACCAAACGCGGCGCCCAGCAAGTCGACGCCGTAAACTTGCGAAACAGGGAACGGGCTCCGCGTCAGAGCCAGAGTTACGGTAACCCCGGCGAAGATGTAGGGCACGGTCATTGCCCCCATCAGTAGGGCCCAGGCGACCGCGGACGTAACAGTCGGTAGGAGCTTGGTGATGAGGCAAAACTGCACCAGCACCGATGCCGGCATCGATATGGCGGTAAGGAGTGCCGTATCGGACAGATAGGTCGAAAGCCGCTCCGGTGCGAAACGCCTGCGTGTGAGATAAACCCACACGGCGCCCACCGTCATGCCTAGCATGCCGACACTGATGGCGAAGAACGCCAGATAGTACCAGGAAACGACCGAAAGAATTCGCGTTTGCACGATCTGGAACACCAGAACCGCGAATGTGATGAAGAACACTCCCAGCAGAAAACCGCCACGCCGTGGCGCTGCATCAACCAACCCGATGATCCTCGTCAAAAGAGCCCGATCCAGCGCCGACTGGCGCGTTCAAGTCCTGGACGCCAGCCGCGCCCGCAGCCGCCGGCGACGAGCGTCACTTGCGAAGGGACTGCCGAGACACCGTACGGTATGGTCGTGGCCCGGGCCAGCCATGCAGGTGAAGGCGCCCATCGCGGCGATCAGAATGAGAGACTTGTACATCGAAATGCTCCGTTTCTCGAGCGTGAGGTACCACCTGGCCTCTTACCCAAAATCTGCCGCTGAGTCACCTGCTGGCCTGGCAGCCGAAGCCCGGACAGGTGCCGCGCAGGAGCGCGCTCACGCCCGCGCGGTGATGATATGCGCCTTGATCTTCGCTGACACTGCCCCCTCGCCATATGCCTTCCTGATCGCGTCCGATGCGAAGGCTGTCGCGGTCTCCAACGCCATGGCATCCCGGGTTTCGATCTCGTTCCGAAGCGGTGTACCCTGACAATATGCAATCGCAGGATGGCTTGGCGCTGAAGCCGTGCTCATATGGGCAATCGTCTCGCAGCGGATGTCGGAAAAGCCGGCTGAGCGCAGATCGGCCTCTATCCTTGCCACCTCATGATATCCATGCGGGATCCGGGCGAGGAACGTTGGCGGGTCCTGTGGAAAAACTGCGGCAATCGCATCGGTGACGATCCGCGCGAAATTGTTCTCCTCGATACGATCCCAGGTGCTGAACAGAAAACGGCCGCCCGGTCTCAGGACTCGGCGAGCCTCGCGGTAGCCAGCGACCCTGTCTGGAAAGAACATCACGCCGAACTGGCAACACACGACATCGAAGGCGCCGTCTTCGAATGGCAGGTCGAGAGCATCGGCCTGTTGCCAGGTGATCCGCTCGTCCGGAGCCTGTCTGCCGGCTGCTATCGCCAGCATTGGTGCATTCAGGTCGGTGACCACGTATCGGGCATTTGCGCCAAGAAGCGGTGCAAGAACACGGGCCACGACGCCGGTGCCTGCAGCTGTCTCGAGAACGGCGTCCGCGCCTTCCATGACCGCGCGCCGCGCAATGTCCGCTGCATAGGATTCGAAAATGAGCGGAACGAGGTAAGTGTCGTAGATCTCTGGCACGGCGCCGGCGAAGACAACGTCACGTTCCGCCATCACGCTGGTCCTCCTCGCCGCGCTCCCTCCCCGGAAGGTTCGCTGCCACCCTCCGGTGATGAACGCAAGGCCATGTCGACCTCGCGACGGCGACCATGTGTCCGCATGAACTGCTCCGTGTCGGGCCGTTTCACCATTTGTCGTGCGTAGAGTCCGCCCAAGGCGTTCAGCAGTCTGCCTTGCCGGTTCAACCGATCGTCAGCGAACGCGACCATGAGCGAATTGGGCCAGGCCTGGGGGCGGAGCTCGACAAGCTGCGAGAAAATCCGCTCCTCGCTCTCCTCGGGACTGGATTGCGCCATCAGGATCGCCATAGCCGCTGTCGAGCGCGAGATGCCCATATGGCAATGCACCAGCAGATGGGCCCTTCCCTGGCCGTCGCTGTCTGTCGTGAGGGACCGGCCAAAATCCAGGATTGCCTCGACATGCTCGGTTTGAGGAATGATGAGGCCCGGCCCGGGTTCGATCACATCATGAAAACGCAGCGTGGTGCGGTGATGCGGGTCATATGTTCCAAAATCCGCTGGGTCGGCCCAATCCGGATCCAGGATCGATAAGACATGGGTTACGCCTCGGCTGCTGTGATGGCCCAATTCCTCGAGACCGCAGATCGTGAGCAGGGACGTCGGAGGTAGCTTCATGGCCCAAATCCCAAGGTCAATGTTGCCGTTGCCAGCTTTGAAAGCACGCTGGTCTGAAGTTCTGGCTAGCTTACGGTGTTCCAACGCACAGATCACCAGGGACGACCGGCAATTGCGACGTCGGACAAATTGTCTCAATGCTCAGGCCAGGGCAATTAAGGCGATCCCGACCACCGCAAGAACCGCGCCAAACCAGGCTTGGACGGAGGGGGCGTTTCCGGATCGCACCCAGACCATTGGCAGGACGAGAATTGGTGCAAGCGACGACAGCGTCGATACGATCCCGACCTTGCCGGTGGCGAGGGCTGCCATCACGAGCGACATGCCGAGGCCCGTTGAGATCGCGGCCCCCGCAGCACTGATCGCGAAAAGGTGCAGGGAAAATGCCTGACGGTCCCTGAGCATGGGAAACGGCAGCAGAGACACGGCGCAGAAGCAAGCCGTGGCAAAGGTGGCCCGGAGGCTCATCGCCGCAAACGGGTTGACGTGGTCGCTCATCACGGGTCTGGCGATCAGATTGGCGAATGCCTGAAACAGGGCTGAGGCAACACCCGATAGAATGCCCAAGCCGATGTTGAGCTGCGGCGCGCGCTCGGTTGCATTGCTTCCATCCTGCGGCGGGTTTGCCGGAAGCGACCCGAACACGACCGCCAAGGCGATGCCGGCAAGGACAAGAAGCACACCGACGACCTGAAGGGGACGGGCCGCTTCTCCGAGAACGAGCAATCCGAGCAGGAGCGCGAAGGGTGCATTGAGCGAGAAAAGCAGGACCGCGCGGCGCGGCCCGAGAATGAAGATCGCGGCAAGAAAGCTCGCATTGGCAAGCACCGTGCCGAACAGGCCTGAGGCGAAGATATAGGGGATGTGCCATGCCCTGACGGTGCCCCAGCCGCCGATGAGTGTCGCCAATGCCAGGGTAAGGACGGCGGCTGTGGAGGTCTGCCAGAGCGTCAGCGTTATGAGGCTGACGCGGCCCTTGAGTTCGGCAACGATCATGCTGCCGAACGCAAGGCAAAATGCTGCACCGATCGCGAGGATCTCAGATATGGGCGATGCCGTTCAGATCGAGAAGCATCGCGCCAGATCGGGCGGTGCTCAGAAAGCCCGGTTAATGATCGACAGCCCGGTTCCTGTCAACCGTTCGATGCTGCGCAAATAGGGCTTCTCTTCGGCGCTGCAGAGCGTGATTGCAAGGCCTGTCGCACCCGCCCTTGCGGTGCGCCCGATGCGATGGACGTAAGTCTCCGGCACATTTGGGACATCGTAGTTGATGACATGCGAGATGCCGTCAATGTCGATGCCGCGGGCCGCGATGTCGGTCGCCACCAGAACCTTGGTGCGGCCGAGCCGGAAGCCGTGCATTGCGTTCTCGCGCTGTTTCTGGGACTTGTTGCCGTGCAGCACCCCGACCTGAAACCCGCGCTTGACCATCTCCTTGCCGAGCCGGTCCGCGCCATGCTTCGTACGCGCGAACACGAGCGCCCGCGATGCACTGGCCGGATCGAGCAGCGCGGCAAGTGCCGCCATTTTTTGCCCATTGGCGACAAATAGCACTTGCTGACGCAGCTTCTGGACCGTTGATGCGGCAGGTGTTACCTCGACCTTTGCCGGGTTGGCCAAAAGGTCGGCCACGAGCTGCTCGATCTCCCGCGGCATGGTGGCGGAGAAAAAGAGGCTCTGACGCTTCTTCGGAAGGCACGCCGCAATGCGCCGTATGTCGCGGACGAAACCCATGTCCAGCATGCGGTCGGCCTCGTCCAGGACGACGATCTCCACCCGGCCGAGACCGATGGCCTTACGCTTCATGAGGTCGATCAGCCGTCCTGGCGTCGCGACAACGATGTCGATACCACCGGCCAGGGCCCGTATCTGCGGCTCGATTCCGACACCGCCATAGACGGCGAGCGACGAAATCTTCGAATAGCGCCCATAATTGCGCAGATCGCCAACGATCTGATTTGCCAGCTCGCGCGTCGGAGCGAGGATCAAAGCACCGGGGAAGCGCGGCCGGGCCGGCACCTGGCGGGCAATGAAGTGCTCGAGAATGGGGAGCGCGAACGCTGCCGTTTTGCCGGTTCCGGTCTGGGCAATTCCGAGAACATCGCGCCCAGACAGAGCATGTGGGATGGCTTTGGCTTGGACCGGGGTGGGCACGAGATAGTTTTCTTCTCGGACCGCCTTCAGGACGGCAGGGCAAAGCGAGAGAGTTTCAAAAGAATTCAAGTCCATTTTCCTTTGCAAGATTACGGGGCATGGCAGCAGACCAGCCACTCCATGCCTGCCGGTGGGCACCGCACAACGCCATTTTTTCCAGGTCGATGGGCCCGCCCGTTGTGTAACGTCTATCCGATGACTGTTGAGATGGTCTGTACGTATGCTCGACGCATGCGAGCAAAACGGCCAAATTGTCCGGCCATGGCTGACACCCTTTAATAAGTCACCGATCGCTCGATTGCAAGTAAAAAGCGAATTGCGTGGAATTAGCCGCCGTCTTGACAACTTTAGCGAGAAATTCGGGGTGCGATCCAATTTCCCAAACACAACCACCGTCACGTCGCGCGTGTTAAGAAGAAGCAGAGCAGAATGGAGGTGGCCGTGAGCGACAAGCCCGAAGCATCTGTGCCCCAAGCCTCTGTGAATGTGTTCCGGACCTATGCCGACGACCAGGGAAAAAGTCGGTTCGACAGCTACTCGGTTGCCCAGAGGCTGCAGCAATTCGCACCGCCCGCCGATCCCGTCTTTGTATCGGCGCGCGAGCCTGCGAGCGGTTATGTCCTCATCTACATGCCGCCAGGTTGGGTCGGGAAGCCACATCCCTCGCCACGTCGCCAAATCCTGTTTTGTCTCTCCGGCGGCATGCGCATCACCAGCAGCACGGGCGAGGTCCGTACACTCGCTGCGGGTGATGCCTGGCTGATGGGCGACACCACCGGAGAGGGTCACAAGAGCGAAGTCACCTCCAAGGAGGGAACGAAGGTGGTCATCATCCAGTTGGAATGATGGCTGCGGACCACGACCGCTGGCTGGAATGTCGCGGCCAGCACAACGTACTTTGAATGGGCCTCGGTTTTCTGCCCCGAATACGTTGGACAAGGAGGAAATCAGATGATTTCGAAGCCGATGACGCTGCTAACGGCGGCGCTTTTGATCACAACTCTGGCGGGCAATGTCCGGGCGGAAGGTGAATACGGTTCGCTGAAAATGTCCAAGACCGCTGCGGGCGACGTATTGACCACACCCGAAGGGATGACTCTCTACACCTTCGACAAGGACAAGAAAGGCGTATCGAACTGCAAGGGCGATTGCGCCAAGATGTGGCCACCGCTCAAGGCTGAAAAGGATGCGAAGCCAACCGGTAGCCTCACCCTTGTCAAGCGCTCTGACGGCAGCACGCAATGGGCCGACGAGGGACAACCTCTCTACACCTACGCCAAGGATGAGAAGCCAGGCGACGTCAAGGGAGACAATGTCGGCAAGGTTTGGCACGTGGCCAAATGAACCGAAGCGGCTGGCCGGCGGCTCGCCAGATATAGAGATGACGCGTGACAGACAAAGTGCATGATCGCGTGGTCGAGTTCATCGCTCGGACGCGGTTTCCCTTCGCCGGCCAGACGACATGGCCCGCTGATTATGTCACCCTGACCAACGTACCGGTGCGGCAGCGCAGCATTGCGGGTGTCCAGGGAGAGTTCTTCCCCGACATCGTGATCGTCGACGGGACGGGGCGGGTGCGCGAGATCGGCGAAGTCGAACAGACCCTGAGCGCCGATGCCGTCCCGCAGCTGCGAGCCGGATCCGAGAGCGCCGATGCCGACACTCCCACCGGGGTCAGGCACTTCTTCCTATACGTCCCATCCGGCATGGAGCAACCGGCCCAGACGCTTCTCGACGACAACGCCATCAGCTATGCCGGCGTGCGTGGCTTCACGATCAGCGCTGACGGGACTGTTACAATCGTGCCCTTCGTCACCAAGGGCGATCCCTATGACCACCAGATTACAGGCTAGGCACCGTCCACTCGCGACCGCGCGGGGTCTCGACATATTCCGGCCAGCGATAGCCGGACGGCGCCACGAAATCGGCCGGCAGTAGCGGCGCTACCCATTTCGACCCGCCGATGCCGCCGCCGGTCCGCTCCTCGAACTCGCTGCGAGCATTGGCCAGACCGGCGGGATCGACCATGAGATCGATGAGGGTGGTGGCGATCACCTCCCCTGCCCTGGTCCACATCGGATCGATGCAGGCCGGCACCCCGCCCATGGCGTGGCGCACCCAGGAGGGATAGCGGTAACCGCCCGCGGGCTCGGCCAATTCCGGATGCGCCACATAGAGGCGAACCGTCGGAGCATGCCAGCTGTAGTCCACAAAATCATCCGCCGCATAGTTCAGCTGCCAGGCCGGCAGTTCCTTGCGGAACGCTTCCTCGGCCTCCCAGGGTGGCGTCATCACCATGGTCTTGTCGAGCAATGGCTCCGTCATGGGCGTAAGACCGAGGTTCTTCTGAACCTCGCGGGCGAAGCTCTTGGCCTCCTCTCCCCATTGCGGCGCTCCCAACCGCTCGAAATTGCGGTAGGTGATCTCCGCCATGGCCAGGTTCGGCAGCCCGGCCCGGGTTTTGGTGATCCACGCCTTGGTAACGGTGCAATGGGTCATCGCCGCTACATGATCGGCGTTGGTGTCGAGCACCTTGAACACCGCCTCGCACATGCCGAGCATCGGCGCCCGCAGCGAATATTGGATCTGCGAGATCGCCGGGGCGATATTGTCGGCGGCCGCCTGGCCGGCAATCGGTATGAACTCGTTGAGGCTCCAGCTGCCGGTATGCGGCAGCATCAATTCCTTCATCATCTTGGAGTTGGTGTACATCAGGCACACCGCGTCGATCGCTCCGGGAGCACGCGCCATGGCATGGACATGCGACACGACTCCGGCGGCTCCGCTCTGCCAGGTCTCGGGATTCTCGCACTCGAAGGTATAGATGCGGCTCCAATAGGGGGCGCAGCTCGTCTCCCAGAAGCAGCCATTGGTCAGTGCGGGGAAGGAATGCGGGTGGAAGCTGATCGCCGCATCGAGGTCGCGATAGTAGCCATGCGCCGCATGGACGGGCTTCGAGGCACACATCTTTTCCGCGGGCTCGCCGAAGAACACGAGCGTGCCGCCGATGCCATGCCGGTCCATGGCGTGCCGCGCCGCCAGAAAGCCGGAGAACGACCCCATGCCGAGCGCCGAATGCGGATCGGTATGGCCGGCGGCAAATTTGCTTACGCCGTCGCGCGGCTTGCGATAGGGCACCGGGGCCTGCGACTGGCCGGGCACCGCATCATATTCGGCATAGCCGGCGACGGTCGGGCCATTGCCATTGCGCCAGCGCGCGCAGAAGGCGGTCGGCATGCCGGCTGACCCGTGCTCGACTTCAAAGCCTGCCTGCCGCAACCGGTCGACATACCACTGCGAGGAACGGTATTCGCGCCATGACGGCTCGTGAAAATCCCACAGCGTCATGTGATCGCGCGACAGCGCCGGCCGCTGTTCATCCAACCAATCGAGCGCGCTCTTCTGCGCCGCATTCCATTCGCCTGTCCTGCTCATGGCTTCAGACCTCATCGCGGATCAAGGGCGCCGTCGAGCAATGGAGGCCGCCGCCGCCGGAGATCACCTTGTCATAGGCAATGGTGGTCACCGCGACGCCATGGAGGGCCAGCCGATCCATCGTGTGGTCGCAGACGCCTTCAGGCATCAGCACCCGCCCCGGCGCCACCGCCAGGCAGTTGATGATCGCGCTGTCGTCCTGATGGTGGATCTCGACGAGATGGATCCGCAGCTCCTTGAGCTTTTCGAGGAACCAGAACGGCAGCAGCGTAATGTTGGCAAGCGCCAGATCGGGCGCGATCATCACGAACAGACCGTCAATATGCAGCCGGTAACCGGTCAGGGCGACCTTGATCAGCTCGACCCCTTGCGAGCGCAGCACCTCCTCGATCTGCCGCGCCCCCTCTTCGTTGACGCGCGACGACAGGCCGATCACCGCGGTCCTCCGGTTGAGCCAGGCAAAACTGCCGCCCTCGGCAATACCGGTGCCGGAAATCGTCCGAAGGATGGGGCAGCCAAGCCGCGCCAGGGTGCGGGTGACCGGCAATTCCTCGCCGCGGCGGATGCGTGGCCCAAGCCGCATCACGATGGCTCCGCCTTGAACCGCCGCCATCGCGTCGCGCGTGTAGCAGGATTTCATCCGTCCCGCCCCCGGCTCGCCGATGGTGACCACCTCGACCCCCTCGGATCGCAAGGCAGCCGAAAAGGCGTCGTGCTGCTTTTGCATGCTGGCAAGATCCGGCCCCTCGGTCCCGCGCCAATACCAGCCGGCCTGCTCGTCGCCAAAGGCATTATTGTCGAGCCTTTTCGAGGTATCGACGACGTTCACCTCCGGCCCCGGCCGGTGCATCAGGACCACCCGCAGTCGCCCGACATCGTTCGTACACCCCCAATTGCGCCCCCACCATTTGGCCAGCAGATCGGGATCCTCGAAGGCCGGCTCGGCGTCCGACGGGAACTGCTTGATCAGCTGGTTGTAGCGCCATTCGTTTTCCGTGATCGCACCCACGCCGCGCGCCTCCAATGAGAATTCGCAACCCCAGGGCAAACTTAGATCAACTTTGGAGTTGACGCCAATCCCGCGCTTCCCGGAAGATGAAGCAGGCTGTGCCAAGGACCATGCTGAAGCTCATCCGCAATCCGCCACCCTGGCCGAAAGGGGCAAACTGCGCCGTTTGCTTCTCCTTCGACTTCGACGCTGAAAGCCTGTTGCATCTTTACTATCCGGAAGATTCGACCCGCCGGATCAGCGCCTCCTCGTCATTGCGCTACGGCGCCCGTGTTGCTGTCCCGCGGATCGTCGAGATCTGGCGCCACTTCGGAATGCGCCAGACCATGTTCGTGCCCGGCTGGTGCATCGAGACCTACCCGCGGGCCATCGAGCTTTTGGTCGAGAACGGCCATGAGATCGGCCATCACGGCTGGCTGCATGAACGGCCCAATCAACTTTCCCCTGGCGATGAGCGACGGGTCCTCGAACGCGGCATTGTCGAGATCGAACGCGTCACCGGCAAGCCCCCGGCCGGATATCGCTGCCCATCGGGCGCCTTCTCCGAATTCACGCTCGACCTGCTGATCGAGTATGGCTTCGCCTATGATGCCTCGCTCGGCGGCGACGACGTTCCCTATCTGATCGAGGGCGGCGCGGGCCGGCTGATCGAGCTGCCCTCGGACCACGCCCTCGACGACTGGCCGCAATATGTCAACATGAAGGAATTCAATATGGGCATGACCATCCAGTCGCCGGAACGGGCGATGGATGTCTTCCGTGCCGAGTTCGATGCGGCCTGGGCGCATGGCGGCCTGTGGGCAGCCATCTGGCATCCCTTCGTGTCCGGCCGGCTCCCGCGTGCCGCTGCCATGGTCGAGTTGATCGAGCATATGAATGACAAGGGCAATGTCTGGTTTGCCACGCTGGCCGAGATCGGCAGCCATGTTCGGGGTCTTGTCGACCGCGGCGAGTGGGTCCCCGAGGTCGAGAAAATACCGTTCTGGCCGAAGCCTGTGCCGCAGATCGTCCGGCCGAGCCGTTAATCGAATTGATTGGTGCTTTTGACAACGGAGAGGGTTTGCCATGAAAAGCAGGACACTGACCATCGTGTTTGCCGCCATCTGCCTCCTCGCCCCGGTGACTGCGCAAGGACAGACCCTGCCGCCGGACATCGAGAAGAGCAAGGTGCTGCGCGTCGCGCTCAACACCGGTTACCCGCCGCTCGAAATGCGGGACCCCAAGACGAACGAGATCATCGGCTTCGATATCGACCTTGCAGCCGCCATTGCCAAGGTGCTCGGCGTCAAGATCGAATATCAGGACGGCGCCTTCGAGAACATGACGCCGGCGCTGCAATCCGGCCGTGTCGACATGATCATGAGCGGCTTCTACGACATCCCCAAGCGCCGGCCGATGTTCGAGTTCATCGACTACCTCAAGGCAGGCGCCCAATTCTACACGCTCACCAGTTTGAGCGAGCTTCAGAAGCTCACCGATCTCTGCGGCAAGACCATCACCACGACGCGCGGCACAAGCTACCCCGATACGGTCAAGGCCTGGAGCGAGAAGAACTGCGTTGCCGCCGGCAAGGAGCCGATCACCGTCATGGTGGACACCGATCTCGGCCAACAGCTGACCAATCTCAAGACCGAGCGGGCAGCGGCGGCGGTCCAAGGCCTCGAGGCGGTGCCGACGATCGTCCAGACCGAGCCCGGGGTTTACCGGCCGCTCGGCGAGCCCTTTTCCTCGACGCTCATGGGCATGGCCTTCCAGAGCGGCGGCGACAACACGCTGAGGGATGCCGTCGCCGCCGCGCTCAAGAAGGTGATCGCCGATGGCACCTATGACCAGCTGATCAAGAAATGGAAGCTCGATCTCAGCTCCTACAAGGATGTCACCTTCAACGCCGGGCCGGCACCATGACGACCGCGACAAGCCTCTGAAGGCCGCAGCTCGATGGAGGAGGTCGATGTCGCACGCCTGCGTCACGTGCGCCCTCGCCATTATGGGCGGGTGACGGCGGTAGTCATCACCCTCCTCCTGGTCGGGCTGCTCGTGGATGCCTTCGCCCGCGGTAAGATCGACTGGTCGACGACTCGCGAATTTCTCTTCTGGCCGACGATCCTCTGGGGTCTCTTCAACACCATCTGGTTGTCGATCGCCTGCATGGTGATCGGCATCGTCATCGGCGTGCTATGTGCCGTGGCGCGTGGCTCGCCCAATCCCGTGCTGAGGACCGCCGCCCTGTTTTACGCCTGGTTCTTCCGCGGCACGCCGGTCATTTTGCAGCTGCTGATCTGGTTCAATCTCGCGCTGGTCTTTCCCCATATCGCCATACCGGGTCTGTTCGACGTCCGCACGGTCGATGTCATCACGCCGGCTGTCGCCACTCTTCTCGGTCTCGGACTCAATGAAGGCGCCTATGTTTCGGAGATCGTTCGTGCCGGGCTGCTGTCCGTCGATCGCGGCCAATATGAGGCGTCGAAATCGATCGGCATGTCCTACTGGCTGTCGCTGCGCCGGATCATTCTGCCGCAGGCAATGCGGGTCGTGGTGCCGCCTTTGGGCAACGAATTCATCGCACTCCTCAAGATCACCTCGCTCGCCAGCATCATTGGCTTCAGCGATATTTTGAGAAATGCCCAGGACATTTATTACACCAACGCCAAGGTCATTGAGTTGCTGATGGTCGCCGCCTTCTGGTATCTCATCGTGGTCTCGGTGCTGTCGGTGTTCCAGGCGATGCTCGAGAACCGCTTCGGCCGGGGATTCACGTCGAGCGCGACGCGATGAAGCCGCTCGTGTCGGCGGTGCGGGTCGGGAAGTTCTTCGGATTGGTGAGAGCGCTCGAGGATGTCACTCTCGATGTGATGCCGAGCGAGGTGGTCTGCGTCATCGGCCCATCCGGTTCCGGCAAGACCACGCTTCTTCGATGCATCAACCAGCTCGAGCGCATCGATGCCGGCGCCATCTGGCTCGACGGCGAATTGACCGGCTACCGCATTGTCGGCGAGGCCCTGCATCCCTTGAGCGAAACCGAGATCGCGCGCCAGCGGCGCATAACCGGCATGGTGTTCCAGCGCTTCAACTTGTTTCCCCATATGACGGCGCTGCAGAACGTGACGGAGGGGCCGATCCAGGTGCTGAAGCGGTCGCCGCAGGAGGCGCGCGCCGCCGCCATGGCGTTGCTGGAACGGGTGGGGCTGGCGCACAAGGCAAAGGTCTACCCCGCAGAGCTGTCCGGCGGGCAGCAACAGCGCGTGGCGATTGCGCGGTCGCTGGCGATGCAGCCCAAGCTCATGCTGTTCGACGAGCCGACCTCGGCGCTGGACGCCGAGCTGGTCGGCGAGGTGCTGGCGGTGATGCGTGACCTGGCCCAGACGGGCATGACCATGATCGTCGTCACCCATGAGCTCGGATTCGCCCGCGACGTGAGCGACCGCGTGGTGTTCATGGACGAGGGACGAGTCATCGAGATCGATGCGCCCGACCGGTTGATGAAAGATCCCCGCGAGGCACGGACGCGCAATTTCCTGAAGGCGGTGCTGTCGTGGGATAGGTGAGTGCCGCAAAACCTAGCCGTCGCCAGGCTAACGCGCCCCGTGAGAGCGTATGGCTCCGCCAGCGGGGACATCCCCGTGCTGCAGCTCGAAAATCCTGATCTTGCCAGCCCGGCCGCGGATCGCTGCCTCCCCGACAGGACGGAGCGCGAACCCGGTGCCGAGTTTCTCGGCCGTGGTTTCGCTTACCATGATTTCTATTCCGTGCTCCTTGGCCAATCCTTCGATTCGACTGGCAATGTTCACCGTGTCGCCGATCGCCGTATAGCTCAACCGTTCAGCCGAACCGATATTCCCGACCATTGCCGTACCCGTATTCAGTCCGATCCGAACCGCCGGCCCTCGGACCATTCCACCCGGACGCTCCACCGATCGCATTGCGGTGCGAATCTCGTCGGCGGCGCGCGCTGCCCGCATGGCATGGTCTGGAAACTCCCGCGGCGCGTTCCAGAACGCCATCACCGCATCTCCGATGAACTTGTCCACTGTGCCGCCTTCTCGGGCGATCGCCTCCGTCGCAATGGTGAGAAAGGCCGTCAGATACGGCTCGACATCGGGGCCGAAGCTTTCAGCCAGGCTGGTGAACCCGGGAAGATCGGCAAACAGCACCGTGATCTCCCGCAGCTGCCCACCCGGTTTCGGCGCAATGCCCTGCGCGATCAGGTCGCGGACGAGCTCGGTCGGGATATACCGGCCGAAGGCCGACAGACCGGTCGCCATGCGCTTCAACGCGGCGGAGAGATCGTCGAGCTCGGCAAGCCAGTTGGATAGTCGGCGCACCTGATCGAGCTGAAAGCTTTCGACAAATCCGATTTCCGTCGCAAGGGCCTTGATCGGCCGGACGAACAGGCCGTGTGCAATGGCCGCAGCGATCAGCGCTGCAAGGATTGCCAGTCCCGCAACGAAGACCACCAATCGTCGCGAGTTCCGATCGATCTCGGCCGTGAAGACCGACCGGGGAATCGCGGTGAGAAGCTGCCAGCCGTTGAAATCGAGGCCGGCGGCCGTTCCATAAACCGGACCAGCGCCGTCGGTGTCGAGAAGCGCCGCATGCTGCCCCGTCGCGAAGAGTTTCGCCATGGCCTCTGACAATGGGTCTGGCCTGGCATCGATCCGCCCCATTGCCTGCACGCCCGGCATCGAACTGGCAACGACCTGGCCGTTCCTGGCGATGATCGTTGCCGCGCCGTTGCTTGCGACATCCAAGCCGCCGAGAAACTGCGCCAGCTTGGCGAGGTTGATCGATACCATCAGCGCGCCTCGGAACTGGCTGTAGACGTCGACCTTGGTCGATACCACCGCGGCTGGCTCGAAGCCGCTTGGCAGGATGTTGACCATCGTCCACTGCTGGCCTGGCGAGGAAATCGCGGAACGATACCAGGGGCTGCCCTTCGCTTCATATTGGCTGGTGCCCTTGAGCCGCTGCTTGAAGAAGATGTCGCCCGGTATCGGTGCATAGATGTCGCGCCGAAGCGTCCGCGTTCCCCCTTCCGCCGTTGCCCCGATCTCGACCATCTCGATCGTGCCTTCGGCCGTTGCATGGGCACCGAAGAAGCGACCGTCGGGAAAGCCGAATCCAACCCAGGACAATGACGGGTTGGAGCGCAGCACCGAGAGAAAAACGAATTCCCGCTTGGCTTCGTCGTCGGCCGAGATCGTCCCCTGGAAGAGGATCGACCGGACGATCTCCGCCGCACCCTCCGCGGCACGGAACGTCAGCTCGAGCTCCCGCCTGACGGCATTCGCGGTTTGCGCATTCAAGGATGCAACGACCGTCTCGATGTTGCGCCGGGCGGTCCAGCTCCACGACAGATGGATGACCAGCGCCGTCGACAGCACTGCCACCAGCAGCATCCCGACCAGCGCCGTGCCGAGCTTGACGTGACGTGGCGCGATGATCTTCAACGCTGCGCGGCCATCATGCTTCTCGCTCGGATGGAATGACGTCGGTCACGATGTTCTCGCCAAACAGCGCGGCGATTTCGATCGCCGGTTCAAATCGCGGATCGCGCGACATCGCCCGATCCACCGCGGCGTCGAGCGGCAGCCCCTTTGCCAATCCCCGCCGAAAGGCGAAGCGGCCGAGCGGCAGCGCGGTCAGGCGAATCCGATGCGCATGGCGCGTGACCTCGACATGGGAGGCCCGCCGGGCGATGCCGCATGGCAGTTCGATGGGCTCCTTCTGGTGAGCGCTCCAGATCTCGACCACCGGCCAACGCGCCGGGATCAGCTGCAGGCTCCGTTGCAGTCGGAGCCGGGCGGCTCCGGCGTCATTGCCGAGCCGGGAGAGCGCCGCGATCGAGCAGGAAACAACCTCTTCGGCCTGAAGCGACAGGGCGATCGCCCATTCGAGGCGCGCCACTTCGGCGACATAGGGAACGGTCCGGCAAGCCGGCAAACGCGCCAGATATGCCGGCAATTCGGCACCATAGGCGCAAAGGCGCGCCTCGCGCGGCGGATGTTGCCGGATGAACCCCTGCGACACCCAACGGAAGAACCGGTCATCGACCAGCCGCACGGTCACCGGAAAATTGACCGCCAGCGCCTCCGTCAAGGAGAGCAGCGAGTTGTTGCGATAAATGCCAAAGCGATCGACTGCGTTCGCCCCGCGGACTTCCAGCTCCGAACCCAGCCGAGACGACGTCGGGCCGAGAATGCTGGCAGTCATCATTCGCTGCAGGCTCTCAAGCGGCAGCATGGAAGACCTCCGCGCCGGCCAACAGATCGGCACGCATCGCCTCGCCGAGCAGGACGTCGAGCGTCGGAATTCCAGCATCCCACTCGACGAGTGTCGGACGGCGACCAAATCGCTTGATCGCACCGGCATAGAGCGCCCAGACATCGGCCGCAACGCGCGAGGCATGATCGTCGATCAGCACCGGGCCATCCGGGGTGTCGTTGCGGGAATGACCGGCCACATGGATTTCTCCGATTGCCTCGCCGGGAAGGCTGGCAATCCACGCGCCGGCATCAAAGCCGATATTGTGGGCCGAGATATGGACATTGTTGACATCGAGCAAGAGCCCGCAGCCGGTGCGACGAACCAGTTCGGCAAGAAACTCCGCCTCGTTCATCGTCGATCGGGTGAAGCCGACATAGGTCGAGAGGTTCTCGATGAGAATCTGTCGTTTGAGCGTCGACTGCGTCAGATCGACGTTCCGCGCCAGGATACGGAGCGCCTCTTCATCATGCGGAACCGGCAGCAAATCATTGAGGTAGACACCCTCGCCGATGCACCAGGCGAGGTGTTCCGACACGAGCTTCGGCTGGAACCGGTCGCAGACCGCCTTGAGCCGGGCGAGATGAGCCGGATCGATCCCGCTTGCCGAGCCGAGCGACAGGCCGACGCCGTGGACGGACAGTTCGAAATAATTGCGGATTTTCTCGAGCGCCTGCGTTGCAGGACCGCCATGCATGTAGTTCTCGGCGTGGATCTCGAGCCAGCCGGCCGCCGGACGCCTCTCCAGGATCTCCGCAATATGCGGATGACGCAGTCCAATGCCAGCGCTGGCGGGCATCGTCGAAGCCAATTCATTGACCATGGCAAGACCTCCGGTGACCGACTGATGACATGCCGCTGCCTAGCTGTTCTTCGGCTGACTGCTGCCGCCGACGAGCTTGGCGCAGATGCCAGCTGGCACGTAAATCCACGAGTCGCCCTGGCCGTCTGCCGTTGCCGTGCCGGCGCAGGAGTGCGTCGCGGTTTGGCAGTCGTTCAGCCCGGCCTTGACCACGCCATAGCATTTCTCGAAGGAATAGACCGGCTGATCGGCCGGTCCGGCCGCTCCTGCCGTCGTGGCGTTCAATGCAGCAACGGCCGCCGTGACAGCCGAGGCGATGAGCGTCTTGCTGATCATTTGGGTCTCCATCCAGGGGTTGCGCAGGGACGATCCGCGGTTTGGCTCGTCCTTCGATGATTGTCGTGCGAGCGGGCCTCGAAAGGCAAGCCTGATTGCCGCAAACATGCCCGAGGACCGCCTGTCTCGGCTGAGCGGGTTCTGGCTGCGGATGACTTCAGCCAATCGGGAATTCGCAAACACTGCGAAGCAGGATATGAGAAGACCCGACGCGAGGTCGAAAGAGCGGCATGGAGGATTGAGGCGCGATGTCGGACCATTTCGACGCAATCATCATCGGGACCGGCCAATCCG
Source organism: uncultured Alphaproteobacteria bacterium (assembly GCA_963744915.1). Taxonomy (GTDB): domain Bacteria; phylum Pseudomonadota; class Alphaproteobacteria; order Rhizobiales; family Aestuariivirgaceae; genus DATAFF01. Next base: position 316,469 of record CAVUUY010000009.1, on the reverse strand, counting down.
GTCCATCTCTCGCCGCCCGCTTTGCAAAGGAAGGCTTGCGGGTCGCGATCATCGAGCGCAAGGACTTCGGTGGCACTTGCGTAAACACCGGTTGTATTCCCACCAAAACGCTGGTCGCGAGCGCCCATGTTGCCCATATGGCCCGTCGCGCCAAGGATTATGGCGTCGATACCGGGCCCGTTTCGGTGGATATGAAGCGGGTCAAGGCGCGCAAGGACGCCATCGTTGCTCAGTCCCGCACCGCCGTTGGGCGCTGGATGGAAGGCCTCGCCAATGCGACGGTGTACCGGGGCCAGGCCCGGTTTACCGCGCCGAAGACCGTCGCGATCGGTGGTCAGCTCCTGTCAGCCGACAAGATCGTCATCAATACCGGCGGCCGCGCCTTCATCCCCGACATGCCGGGCCTCGACCGCGTTCCCTATCTGACCAACAGCTCCATGTTGGCGGTGGATTACCTTCCCGAGCACCTGCTGATCGTCGGCGGCAGCTATATCGGCCTTGAATTTGCCCAGGCCTATCGCCGGTTCGGTGCAGACGTGACGGTGGTCGAAATGGCCGACCGCCTGATAAGTCGGGAAGACCCGGATGTCTCCGAAGCGGTGCGTGAGGTCCTCGAGGCCGAAGGCATCGCTGTGAGGCTGAACGCCAAATGCATTGCGCTCGAACCGGATGGCAGTCGGGTCGCCATGAATGTCGACTGCACCGAAGGTGCGCCGCGCATAGGCGGCAGCCATGTTCTGATGGCGGTCGGGCGGCGGCCGAACACGGACGATCTCGGGCTCGAGAACACCGGCATTGCCACCGACGCGAAGGGCTATATCACCGTCGACGACCAGTGCCGCACGACGGTCGAGGGAATTTGGGCGGTCGGCGACGTGAACGGGCGCGGCGCCTTCACCCACACCTCGTACAACGACTTTGAAATTGTCGCTGCCAATCTGTTCGACAACGATCCGCGCCGCATCTCCGACCGGATCACCTGCTACGGCCTGTTCATCGACCCGCCGCTCGGTCGGGTCGGAATGACCGAGAACGAGGTGCGCCATAAGCAGATCAAGGCTTTGAGCGCCAAGCGGATGATGACCGCGGTGGGACGGGCCCGCGAACGCAGCGAGACGCAGGGCTTCATGAAGGTTGTCGTCGATGCTCGAACGAAACGCATCCTGGGCGCAGCGATACTCGGGATCGCTGGCGATGAGGTCGTGCATGCCTTCCTCGACGTCATGGCGGCGGGCCAGCCCTATGGCGTCATCTCCCGCGCCATGCACATTCACCCGACGGTCGCCGAATATCTCCCGACGCTGCTGAACGATCTCAAACCGTTTCATTGATGAAGTCGGCGAAGTGCCTAGGGTTGGGACCCTTTAATTAATCGAATTGACAGACCCCCATTTCCCTTCTCCCCGTGCTGACGGGGAGAAGGTGCCCCGGAGGGGCGGATGAGGGGTCTTTCTCGCCACGCCGAAATCTTCGAGAAGTCCTGTATCTTTTACGAGTGAGAAGTCATCGCGCAGAGTGGAGAAGCCCCCTCATCCGGCCTCCGGCCACCTTCTCCCCCGCTCGCGGGGGAGAAGGGAAAAGGAGGGTACGGCGATCTCCCAAAAAGGGTCCTGGCCCTAGCAAATTCCGCCCATCTTTGCTCTTGTCCGCTCGCCTGTTAGAATGGCCCGACCAAGCGAGGGGAAGCCAGACATGTACAGAGTATTCCTGGGGGCGATGGCGATAGTTTTCATGGCCAACTCGGCCTTTGCCAATGTGGTCGCGGTGATCGACAAGCGCACCCAGACCATGACTGTTTCGAGAGATGGTGAACATTTGTGGACCTGGAAGGTCTCGACGGGTCGGCCAGGCTATGTGACGCCGAGCGGAACCTTTCATCCGACCTTTTTGGACCAGGACCACGCTTCGAGCAAATATGAAAGCGCCCCGATGCCATGGAGCGTGTTCTTCAACGGCGATGTCGCCATCCATGGCACTGTCGAGGTGCGACGCCTGGGTCGTGCGGTTTCGCATGGCTGCGTGCGGCTGCATCCGAGCAATGCCGAGGAATTCTTTCAGCTCGTCCAGGATGAAGGCCTGCGGTCGGTGACCATCCGTGTCACCACCAGCCGCGGCTCCTACGACGGCATGCCGCCCCCGCCGGCTCTGCGTGACTATTACCGGCCGGCGCCGCGCTATCCGCGGAACCCGTGGTTCGCACCCCGGCCGCGTTACCCGGTCGACTGGGGCTGGGGTTTCTGACCCGTCCTCCTGCGTGCCTTCAGCCATTCCTCGAACTGCTGCAGCAGGACGAAGAGAGCCGGCACGAACAGCACTGCAAGAAAGGTCGAGGCGAGCATGCCGCTGAACACGGTGACGCCGATCGACTTGCGGGCGCTGGCGCCGGCGCCGCTTGCCAGAACCAGCGGCACGACGCCGAGGATGAAGGCGAAGGACGTCATCAGGATCGGCCGGAAGCGGGCACGCGCCGCATTGACGGCCGCCTCGCCGATGGCCTGGCCGTGCTGGCGCAGCTCGCGCGCCACCTCGACGATGAGAATGGCATTCTTGGCCGAGAGGGCGATCAGCAAGATCAGCCCGATCTGGACGTAAAGGTTGTTGTCGATGCCGACGGCATTGAGCACCAGCACCGGCCCGACCAGCGCCAGCGGCACCGACAGCACGATCGACAGCGGTGCGAGCCAGCTCTCATATTGCCCGGCGAGCACGAGATAGACGAGCAGCAGCCCGAGACCGAAGGCGATATAGAGCTGCCCGCCGACGATTTTCTCCTGGTAGGACATCCCGGTCCATTCATAGCCGGTGCCGGGCGGCAGGCTCTGCTCAGCCACCTGCTCCATCAGCCTCATGGCCTGCCCCGAGCTGAAGCCGCGCGCCGGCAGGCCGATGACGCTGGCGGCGGGATAGAGATTGTAGAGATTGATCAGCGACGGACCGGTCTCGGGCGTGATGGTCACCAGCGTGCCGAGCGGGATCATCTCGCCTCTGGCATTGCGGACATTGAGCTTGTTGATGTCGTCGATGGTCAGGCGAAAGCGCGAATCCGATTGCACATAGATCTGGAAGGTCCGGCCGAATTTGTTGAACTGGGTGACATAGCTCGAGCCCATATAGGACGACAACGCCGCGAAGACCTGGTCGACCGAGACATGCATGGTCTCCGCCTTCACCCGGTCGACATCGACGCGGAATTGCGGGGTGGCGGCGCTGAAAGTGGTGTTGACCCGCTGCAGCCCGCTTTGGCTCTGGGCGTTGCCGACCAGCGTGGCGACGGCATTTTGCAGCTTCAGGAAATCATTGCTGCCGTCGCGTAGCTGAACCTGCATGGCAAAGCCGCCGGCATTGCCGATGCCCTGGATCGGCGGTGGCGGCACCACCAGCACGCGGGCGCTGTCGACGGCATCGAAGGCTGTCGCCATGCGCGGATAAAGCTGAAGCAGGCTCTCGCGCTCGTCCCACGGCTTGAGCACCAGATAGGCAATGCCGGCATTGGCCAGCGCCGCGCTGTTGTCGAGGGCCGAGATCCCGGCGATGGTGACGACATCCTGGACCGCCGGTTCCTTGCGGGCGATCGCGGCGACCGCGTCGAGGCTTTGCTGGGTCCGCGACAGCGATGCCCCGTCGGGCAGCTGGACGGTGGCGAGCAGATAGCCTTGGTCCTCGATCGGCAGGAAGCCGGTCGGCACCCGCGACAGCCCGTAGAACGAGAGGGCAATGATGAGGGCGCTGACCAGGCCGACGAGCCGGCTCGCCCCGACCAGGCGGCCGATCAGCCGCGCATAGGCATTTTCGAGCCGGGCGTAGACGGCGTTGAAGCCCCGATAGAAGAGATTTCGCTGCTCGGGCGGCACCGGGGGGCGCAGCCAGGCGGCGGACTGGGTGGGCTTGAGCGTGGCGGCATTGACCGCCGAGAGCAGCGCGGTGGCGGCGATCACCAATGCGAATTGCGCATACATGCGCCCCGTCAGCCCCGGCAGGAAGGAGGCCGGCACGAAGACCGCGACCAGGACGAGCGTGATGCCGATGATCGGAGCGAACAGCTCGTTCATCGCCTGGATCGCCGCATCGCGCGCCGACAAGCCCTTCTCCATCTGGTGCGCCGCGCCTTCCACCACCACGATGGCGTCGTCGACCACGATGCCGATCGACAGCACGATGGCGAACAGCGTCGCGAGATTGACCGTGAAGCCCAAGGCAGCCATCGCGGCAAACGCGCCGATGATGGTGACCGGCACGGTCGTCGCCGGCACCAGCATGGCGCGCCAGTCCTGCAGGAAGAGGAGGATGACGACGAGCACCAGCACCCCGGCCTCGATCAGGGTCTTGTAGACCTCCTTGATCGACTGCGACACGAACACGGTTGTGTCGAAGGGAACGGTGGCAACCATTCCCTGCGGAAAATCCTTCTCGAGCGCGGTCATCCGCGCCTTGACGACATTGGCGACGTTCAGCGCATTCGCCCCCGGCGACTGGAAGATCGCCATGCCCGCCGCCGGCTTGCCGTTCAAGGTGAAGACCTGGCCATAGGTCTGCGCCCCGAGCTCGACCGAGCCGACGTCGCGCACGCGGGTGATCTCGCCCTTGTCGCCCGTCTTGACGATCACATTCTCGAACTGGTCGGCATCGTCCAGCCGGCCGGCGATGTTGAGCGTGTATTGGAACGCCTGCGAGCCCTGGACCGGCGGCATGCCGACCTGGCCGGCGGTGACCTGCTGGCTCTGCTGCTGCAATGACTGGATGACATCCTGGGGTACGAGACCCCGGGCCTTGAGCTTTTCGGGGTCGAGCCAGACGCGCATCGAATATTGGCCGGCGCCGAACACCGACACATTGCCGACCCCCGGCAGGCGCGCCAGCTCGTCCTTGAGCCGGATGGTGGCGTAATTGGCCAGGAACAGGCTGTCATAGCGGGCATCGGGCGAGGTCAGCGTCACGAACATCAGGATCGCCGTCGACTTCTTCTGGACGGTGACGCCCTGGCTCTGCACCGCCTGCGGCAGTTGCGATACCGCGCTCGCGACGCGGTTCTGCACCAGCACCTGCGCGAAATTGAGATCGACGCCGATCCGGAAGGTGACCGTCAGCGAATAGCTTCCGTCGGACCCGCTGAAGGACTGCATATAGAGCATGTCCTCGACGCCGTTGACCTGCTGCTCGATCGGCAGCGCCACGGTGTCGACGACGGTGCGGGCGCTGGCGCCGGGATAGCGGGTGGTGACTTGGACCGTGGGCGGCACCACGTCGGGATATTGCGCCACCGGCAAATTGAAGAGCGCCACCGCGCCGACGACGACCATCAGGACGGCGATGACATTCGCCAGCACCGGTCGGTCGATGAAGAACCGGGCGATCATGCTCTATTGCGTCCCGCTGACCTTCGCGGGCTGCACCAGCTGCGGCTCGACCTTCTGGCCCGGAACGGCGCGCAGGAGGCCGGTGGTCACGACGCGATCGTCGGCCGTGAGGCCGGAGGTGATGACGCGCATGTCCTCGACCTTGGCCCCGACCGTCACCTTGCGCTGCTCGACGATATTGTCGCCATTGACCAGGAACACGTAGCGGCCGCTCTGATCGCTGCCGAGAGCCACCTCCGGCACCATCAGCATGCGCTTCGGCTCGTTCGACATCGGCACCCGCACCCTGACGAAATAGCCGGGAAGCAGCTGGCGCTTGGGGTTCTGGAAGATCCCGCGCAGCGCCAGCGTGCCGGTCGAGGGATCGACCAGCGGCGCTGCATAGTCGAGCACCCCCTTGATCGGATAGTCCTTGTCATTCTGCAGACCGACCTCGATCGGCAGCTTGCCGATCAGATCGGCCACCGTCTCGCCGGATTTCCGCAAGCGCTCCCGCGCCTCCACCACAGCCGTTTCGGCGATGGTGAAATTGACATAGATCGGATCGATCTGCGTGATCATGGCGAGCACCGTCGTCGCGCCGGCGCCGACGAGTTCCCCGACCGAGACCTGGCGGGCGGTCACGATGCCGTCGAACGGGGCTTTGACCTCGGTATAGCCGAGATTGATCTCGGCCTGCCGGATGTCGAGCACCGCCTGGTCCAGCTTGCTCTGGGCGCTGTCCCGCGCCGCCAGCGAGGACTCGAGCGTCGAGCGCGACACGACCTGTCGCTTCACCAGGTCGGATTGGCGCTGATAGTCGGCTTCGAGCTGCTTCAGCGATGCCTCCGCGCCCGCCTTTGCCGCCTTGGCCTGCTCCAGCCGCACCCGGTAGGGCTCGGGCTCGATGACGAACAGGATCGTGCCCTTGGTGACCAGCGAACCGTCCTTGTATTTGATGTCCTCGACATAGCCTGCAACGCGCGCCACCAGATTGGTCTGGTTGACGGCGGCAGTCGACCCGGTGGTTTCCAAATAGGGCGTGATCTGCCGCTGCTCGGGCAGCGCCACCGTCACCTTGGCCGGCGGCGGAGCGACATAGTGGTTGCTGTCGTCGCAGCCGCCAAGCACGCCGGTGGCGGCCAGTGCCAGAGCGAGCATGGATGCGGGCCTGACCAGACGGGCCATGGGCGCTCCCGAGCGTGTTGCCGTTCATTCTTCGATGGGCGATCGACCCTTGGCAAGCCCGTTCTTGCCGTGCCTTCCGTGCCGCATCGCCTTATTAACGATGTCCTGAGCTTGGCGACGGCCTTATCGTCGCGCCATGGCATGATGAGCGCGGGAAGCACGCCTGATCGGCAGCGTGCACGGAGGGACGGCAACATGCCCAGGGAAACTGGCGAAGCGATGACGCATGCCAACAGCGATGGCCAGGCGACGCCTGTGCCGGATTCGACGCTGAAGGCGGTCAAAGAGGAACCGACGCTGGAGCGCGAGGAGGAAATCGGCTGCTGGGACGGAATCCCGCAGGCGACTTGAAGCTGCGAGGGAACGCGCCGTCACCGCGTGGGGGATTTGAGAAAATCTGGCGCGGGGACGCGCGCCATGTACGCATCTACACAACTCACACGCCCCCGCGGTCGGCCAAATCCCCGGCCGACGGGGGCTAAAATACTCTGCCTCACGGCAGCGCGTAAATGCTCAGCTCCGAGGCGATTCCGCGCAGCGGCAGGCTCTGGTTTCGCGGCACGATTCCGCTCTTTTCCAGGACGCCCGAGGTGCGCGGATCCTCGATCACGGCACCCGTTGCGAAGATCTCGCTCGAGGTCGCAAGCCCCTGCACCCGCGAGGCGATGTTCACCGTCTGCCCGAAATAGTCCTGCCGCTCATTCATGGTGACGGCGATGCACGGCCCTTCATGGATGCCGATCTTCAGCAACAGATCCTCGCGCTCCCTCCCGCGGTTGAGGTCGCGCATCGCATCGCGCATCCGGATGGCCGCCGCCACCGCCCGGTCCGGCGTCGGGAAAGTCGCCATGACGGCATCGCCGATGGTCTTGACCACCGCACCCGCTTCCGCCGCGACGATGGTGTTGAGAACATTGAAATGGGTCCTGACCAGGTCGAACGCCACGAGATCGCCGACCCGGTCATAGAGCTCGGTCGAGCCGCGGAGATCGGTGAACAGGAAGGTCAGGCTGGTGATCTTCAACCGCTGGTCGACATCGAGTGTGTCGGTCCGGTAGATGTCCCGGAAGGTCTGGTTCGACAGGAGTTGTTTTGCCGTCAGGAACGGCCGCCGGCGCTTCATGAAATCGTGGAGCGGATCGTCTGCCACGAAGATGGTCGGCAGCACGCGGCTGTCGGTGCGGTTCTCCATGGCGATGCGCAGCGGCCCCGGCCGCATCTCGATTGGCGGATATTGCGGCATGTCGCGGTCGAAGATCACCGACAGCGATTGGCGCTCGCGAACCGGCTCGCCCTTGACGTCGAGAAACTGCGCCGTGTGCGTCACCGGATCGCAGACGATCAGGAACGCGGCAGGAAGCTGCAGCGACACGATGGCCTTGTCGCCGGCCGGCAGGTCGAGCGCCTCGATGGTCATGGTCTCGAAGAGCGCATCGAAATCGTCGGGAATCTCCAGACCCGAGCCGAAATAGATCTGCCGGAAATACTCGGTCGGGGACAGGCCCTGCGGGTTGTGGGCCGCGATCCGGCGGACCCGCGGGGTGACCGTGAAGGTCACCTCGATCATCTCGTCGAGCGTCGGTTCGTAATCCTCGGCGCAGAGCGCGCAGCTATATTCCGCTTTCTGGATCGATTTCAGCGAATTGTTGGTCTCGAGAACCCCGCCGCATCCCGGGCACAGCACGTTCCAGGACAGATCGAACATCCCGAGTCGCGCCGCATGCAGGAAGGCGCCGATCACCGCGCTCTCGTCGAGACCGCGTTCCTTGGCGAAGGCAAGCGCGTTGATGCGCGCCAGCTCCCGGTCGTTGCCTTCCCTGACCAGCTGCTCGATCGCGTCGACGACCTGGTCGGGGCTCGACTGCCGCAGGGCGGCAAACATTGATTGTGTTTCGTCCATTCCGCTACTCTACGCTGGATTTCCACTCCCGGCCATATCTCGGCCGTAGTCTTTCGCCATTCGCAACGGCGATCCGAATTGCAAATCTGAACGGCGGAACAACGGCTTATGATCGGTATGGAAAGACTTGCGAAATACACGCCCGAGGCCCTGGCGATCCTGCGCATCGTGACGGCGCTGATCTTCCTGGCGCACGGCTCCCAGAAGTTGTTCGGCTTCCCCACCCCGCCCGGTGGCATGCCGGCCGCGTTCTCCTTTTTCTGGTTCGGCGGCGCCCTCGAATTCTTCGGCGGCCTCCTGATCCTGGTCGGGTTGTTCACCCGTTGCGTCGCCTTCGTCCTGGCCGGCGAAATGGCGGTCGCCTACTGGATGTTCCACGCGCCCAAAAGCTTTTTTCCGGCGCTGAACGGCGGCGACGCCGCGATCCTCTACTGCTTCATCTTCCTGTATCTGGTCTTTGCCGGCCCTGGCCCATGGAGCATCGACCGAATGCGCGGACGCTAGGGCCAAGCCTCCCATCTTCATTTTAGGCGCACCGCTGTGCCGAACGGCACAGGTGGTGCGCTGTGGCGACGTTAATACTGCTCGGCCTCATGCGGAGCAGGGAACAGCCGTGGACAAGAGCGCGACTTACAGTTCGGTGCTGAAGATCGGGTTGCCGCCGGAAGGAGCCAAAGCGCCGCCGGCGAAGCCGCGGCAGCCCGCGCGCGGTCCATGGCATCCGCCGGCCAAGGTCAGTCTCGCGGCGCCGGGCAAGGCGGTGCGGGTGGAACGGCTCCCGCCAGGCGCCGAGAAGCCTCACGACAAACGGCGTGATTGGGACAGCCGCGGCAGGGCGCGGGCCAAGGACTTCGTCGACGCCGTGCTCGATGGGGGTGCAGAGAAGATGAAGGACGCTTTCTACGATGCGGAGTTTGGCAGGAACCCGAAGCTCTTTGAACTCCTCATCGAGAGAGGAGCCACGGGCTGGAAGCCTAGCGATGAGGAGGGAAACCTCATCAAATGGTTCAGAGGGGCCCTGAAAGGCCTTTCGATCGACCAACTCCACGCCGTCTCGGAGAACCTTTACAACGATTTCGGCGGACATGGACGGATCTTCGACGCAACGCGAAAAGCGCTGGCTTTCAGCGTCGGTGAACGCATCCATGCCGACGAGATGGTAAGGACTGCTCTCGACGACGGTGACATTGGCGAAACCGCCGAAAGATTCGAGGGGCATTACAAAACAGCGGGGCTCGATTATCGGCAACGGGGCACGCGCATGGCGCTGCTCATGCAGGAGTCCTTGTCCACTCTTGATGCCGGGCAGATGAAGACGCTCGAGGCGAACCTCGCCTGGGCGCCGAGCTCCCTTGCCGTCACCGAGCTGCGCAAGCTTCTGTAGGGTCAGGACCCTATCGGGAGATCGCCGTACCCTCCTTTTCCCTTCTCCCCCGCGATTCGGCTTGGCGAGAAAGACCCCTCATCCGCCCCTCCGGGGCACCTTCTCCCCGTCGAATGACGGGGAGAAGGGAAATGGGGCCCTAGCGCCTTCCCCTCGCCCTTCCGTTCACGCCGCCCGTGTCTCGGCACGGGCCCCTTCGAGCGCCGCGGCGACCGCATCCTCCACCCGCTCGAGCCAGATGAATTCGAGCTCGCGGCGGACCTCTTCCGGAATCTCGTCGAATTCCTTGCGGTTCCGCGCCGGCAGCATGACCCGCTTCAGACCGGCCCGCGACGCCGCGACCACCTTCTCCTTGATGCCGCCGACCGGCAGCACCAGGCCGCGCAGGCTGATCTCGCCGGTCATCGCCGTGTCGCTGCGCACCGGCCGGTCCGTCATCAGCGACGTCAGCGCCATGAACATCGCGACCCCGGCGCTCGGCCCGTCCTTCGGCACCGCACCGGCCGGCACGTGAATGTGGATGTCCGCCTTCTCGAAGGCGTTGGCCGCGATCCCGAGCTCTGCCGCGCGGTTCTTCACGATGCTGAGCGCCGCCTGCGCGCTTTCCTTCATCACATCGCCAAGCTGGCCGGTGAGGATGAGCCGGCCATTGCCTGGCGTCCGCGTCGCCTCGATGAACAGGATGTCGCCGCCGACCGGTGTCCAGGCGAGGCCGGTGGCGACGCCGGCCATGCCGGTGCGCATCGCCAGCTCCCCTTCGAACAGCGGCGGCCCGAGAATGGCGGCGACATCGCCTTCATCCACCTTGATCGGCCCGCTCTGGCCCTCGGCAATGCGCACCGCCACGCTGCGCAGAATCGTGCCGATCTGCCGCTCGAGGGTGCGCACGCCGGCCTCGCGGGTGTAGCTGTCGATGATGCGCTTCAAGGCATCGTCGGTGAGCTCGACCTGATCCGTGGCGAGCCCGTTCGCCTCGAGCTGCCGGCGCACCAAATAGCGGCGCGCGATCTCGAGCTTCTCGCGCGCGGTGTAGCCGGTGAGGGTGATGATCTCCATCCGGTCGCGCAGCGGTCCGGGGATGGTGTCCGGCATGTTGGCGGTGGTGATGAACGCCACCCGCGACAGATCGAACGGCACCCCGAGATAATTGTCGCGGAAAGTGTTGTTCTGCTCCGGGTCGAGCACTTCGAGCAGCGCCGAGGCGGGATCGCCCTGGATGCCATGGCCGAGCTTGTCGATCTCGTCCAGCATCATCACGCAGTCGCGCTCGCCGGCCTTGCGGATAGCCTGGATGATGTTGCCGGGCAAGGCGCCGATATAGGTGCGCCGGTGACCGCGGATCTCCGCCTCGTCATGCACGCCGCCAAGGCTCACCCGGACGAATTTCCGCTGCATGGCCCGGGCGATCGACTGGCCGAGCGAGGTCTTGCCGACGCCGGGCGGGCCGATGAAGCACAGGATCGGCGCCTTGCCCTGCGGCGCCAGCTTGCGCACCGCCAGATATTCGATGATCCGCCGCTTGATCTTCTCCAACCCGTAATGATCCTCATCGAGGATCCGCCGCGCTTCGGCGATATCGATCGGCGGCCGCTCCGGCAGCTTCCACGGCAGCTCGATCAGCCAGTCGAGATACGACCGGACCATGCCATATTCGGCTGCCGCCTCGGGCATGCGCTCGAGCCGCCGCAGCTCCTTGCGGGCCTGCTCCTCGGCTTCCTTGGGCATTTCGGCATTGGTGATCGCCTGGGCGAGATCGGCGATTTCCTGTGCCTTGCCGTCGTCGCCTTCCCCGAGCTGCTTCTGGATCGCCGCCATCTGCTCGCGCAGCAGGAATTCGCGCTGGCGCTCGTCGAGCTTCGCCTTGGTCTGCTTGCCGATCTCGGCCGACAGCCTCAGCACCTCGAGCCGGTGCGCCAGCAGCTGCGACACCTTCTCCATGCGCGCCACGACATCGGTCGTCTCCAGGATCTCCTGCTTCTCCTCCGGCCTGATGTCGAGATAGGCGGCGGCGAGATCGGCGAGCGCGCCGGGCGCGGTCATCGAGCGGATCGCCGCCAGCAGTTCCTGCGGCGCCTGCGGCAGGAGCTCGACCGTCTCCACCGCCTGGTTCTGCAGATGCAGGAAGCGCGCCTCGCCCTCGGTCGAGACCGGTTCCGATTCGGGGATCCTGAGCACCCGCGCCACGATGAACGGCCACCCCTCGAGGTAGTCGGTGACCTGGAACCGCTGGTCGCCCTGGCACACGAGGTGGTGGCTGCCATCCGGCGCGGTCACATAGCGCAGGATGTTGGCGATGCATCCGATCCGGTGCAGGTCGTCCGGCCGCGGATCCTCGACCGCCGGGTCCTTCTGCATGATGATCCCGATCTGCCGCTGGTCGCGCAGCGCCTGCTGGGCCGCGGCGACCGACCGCGGGCGCAGCACGGCGACCGGCATCACCACACCCGGGAACAACACGAAGTTGCGCACCGGCACGATGATGGTTGCATCCGGCGGCAGCGCCGGCAGCTCGGGCGTCCGGCTTTCAGCCACGGCGTGTCTCCGCCTTTTTGAGCGTCACGGTGAAGCATCCATCGACCACCGCGACGGTGACCGACTCATAGCGCCCCGACGGCAATCGGATGCGCCGTTCGAACCGACCCTGCGGCAGCTCGAGGCGGTGGATGATCGCGGTCCTGAGCTCGCGCGGCAGGACGCGGCTGCCGGCGACGACGAGCTCGGCTCCATCGATCGCCGCCTGCACCTGCTGGGCTGCGACGCCCGGCAGCGCCACCAGCACGAGCACCTCGCGCTCGGTCTCCAGAACGTCGACCGGCGGCTCCCAGGATGGCTGCCTCGCCCTCTCGCGCGGCGGACGAAAAAAATCCTGATGCATGCGTTCTGCCCGGGCGAGCATCTCGCAGGCCTCCGACCACATCCAATTTCTGTGATAATCCGCCATAATGTTCCTCAACGCACCATTTCGGTGCCCTTTGGTTGCTTAATTGGTCTCCGAAGTGCTCTTTTCAATCGTATTGCAGGTCGTCACGGATGGGCAACTCGGCATGCAGGATTTCTGGCGGCGCTTCCGTCGCGACCGGCTGGCGGTGATCGGCCTTGGCATGATTCTGTTGCTGCTGGTGCTCGGCCTGTTCGCCCCGGCGGTCGCCCCTTACGATCCCAATCAGCAGTTCTTCGACGGCCTGACGCTGGAGGGCTCGCCCCTGCCCCCCGGCGAGCGCTTCTGGTTCGGCACCGACACCAATGGGCGCGACCAGTTCTCGCGGCTGCTCTATGGCGCCCGCACCTCGCTGCTGATCGGCATTCTCGCCAATGGCATCGCGGTGATTATCGGCAGTTTTCTGGGGGTTACCGCGGGATATCTGCGGGGCACGGCGGGGGCCGCGATCATGCGCCTCACCGACCTCATGATGGCCTTTCCGCCGCTGCTCCTCGCCATCGCGCTTGCCGCCATCCTCAAGCCCGGGCTTGCCATCATCATCCTCGTGATCGCCCTGGTGAACTGGGTGCAGATCGCCCGGGTGATCTACGCCGAGACGGTGGCGCTGTCGGAACGCGACTATATCGAGGCGGCGCGGGCGCTCGGCGCCGGTACCGCTGCGGATCCTGTTCCGCCATCTGCTGCCGCATCTCGTGCCGACCGTCATCGTCTATGCGACGCTCGGCATCGCCACCACCGTGCTGCTCGAGGCCATGCTGTCCTTCCTCGGCCGCGGCGTCCAACCGCCCACTCCCGCCTGGGGCATGATGATCTTCGAGAGCCAATCCTATTTCCTCAATGCGCCCCTTGGCTCGTCTTCATTCCGGGCGCTGCCATCCTGATTCTCGCCCTTTCCTTCAACCTCGTCGGCGACGGCCTGCGCGATGCGCTCGACCCGACCCAACGGGACCGCAGCTGATGATCGGCTATCTCGCGAGACGGCTCGTCGCATCCTTCATGATCCTGATCGGCGTGACCATCGTCACCTTCGGCCTGACCTTCATGATCCCGGCCGATCCGGTGGCCATGATGGCCGGGCGCAATGCCACGGCCCGAGACTGCGCGAGCAGATCCGCCATCAGCTCGGCCTCGACCGGCCGCTGCCGGTGCAATATGCTCGCTTATGTCGGACGCCTCGTGCAGGGCGATCTCGGCAAGTCCTACGCCCGCAAGAGCGATGTCGGCGACCTGATCGCATCCCGTCTTCCGCCCACCCTGCTGCTTATGCTCGGCGCCATCCTGGCCGAGCTGCTGATCGGCATCCCGGCCGGCATCTATGCCGCCAGCCGCCGCGGCCGCAGCGGCGACAAGGTGGCGATGACGCTGTCCTTCGTCAGGTCTCGACGCCGCAATTCGTCGCTCGGGCTCACCCTGCTCTATGTCTTCGCCTACCTGCTGAGCTGGTTTCCGCTCGGCGGCTACGGCTCCCTGAGCAACCTCGTCCTGCCGGCCCTGACGCTCGGAATGGCCGGCGGCGGCTGGTATTCGCGCATGATGCGATCCTCGATGATCGAGGTGCTGCGCCAGGACTATATCCGCACCGCCCGCGCCAAGGGCATGACCGAATGGCCGCGTCCTGCTCGACCATGGCGTGCGCAACGCGGTCGCTGCCGATCATCGCCATGATCGGCCTCGACATCGGCATCTTCATGTCGGGCGTCGTGGTGGTCGAGAATGTCTTCGGCTGGCCGGGCATCGGTCAGCTCATGTGGCAGGCCATCCAGTCGCTCGACATTCCGATCATCATGGGCGTCACGACGGTCGCGGCCGTGCTTCATCGTCCTCGGCAATCTCGTGGCAGACCTGATCGCGCCGCTGATTGACCCGCGCATCCGCTTGCGCTGATATGCGGGCAGAAATCTTAGAAACAGAACGACAGGGAGAGATGCTCATGAAACGGCTGTATCTGGCCGCCTGCCCGCCGTTGCCACTGCCATGGCTCGCGGCTCCGAGCTGGCGCGAGCCCCCAAGCAGGGCGGATGCGGCAGTGTGACCTTCAACAACGATCTGACCACGCTCGATCCGCAGGTCGGCTATGACTGGCAGAACTGGTCGGTGATCAAGTCGATCTTCGACGGGCTCATGGACTACAAGCCCGGCACCACCGAGCTCGAGCCCGACCTCGCCGAGAGCTACACGATTTCCGACGACGGCCTCACCTATACGTTCAAGCTGCGCGACGGCGTCAAATTCCACAATGGCCGGGCCGATGACCTCGGCCGACGTGAAATATTCCCTCGAGCGCGCGGTCAATCCCGCAACCCAGAGCCCTGGCGGCGGCTATTTCGGCATGATCGCAGGGTATGACGACGTGGCAGGCGGCAAGGCCAACGAACTGTCCGGCATCGACCACCCCGGACGACAAGACCGTGGTCTTCACGCTGACCCGGCCCGACGCCACCTTCCTGCATCTGATGGCGATCAATTTCGGCTTTGTCGTGCCGAAGGAAGAAGTCGAGAAGGCGGGCGCCGACTGGGGCAAGAAGCCGGTCGGCACCGGCGCCTTCAAGTTCGTCGAATGGGTGCCGGGCCAGAACATCGAGCTCGAGCGCAACAAGGACTATCTTCCGCGCCGGCGTGCCCTATCTCGACAAGCTCACCTTCGAATTCGGCCAGGACCCGACGGTCGCCGTGCTGCGACTGAAGAAGGGCGAGGTCGACATCGTCGGCGACGGCATTCCGCCGGCCCAGTTCGCCGAGATCATGGCCGACCCCGCCAACAAGGACCTGATCGCCGATCGGCGACCAGCTCCACACCGGCTATGTCACGATGAACGTCAACGCAGCCGCCTTTCGACAATCTGAAGGTGCGGCAGGCCGTCAACATGGCGATCAACAAGGACCGCATCGTCCGGCTCATCAACAATCGTGGCGTACCGGCGACCCAGGCGCTGCCGCCGGCGATGCCCGGCTACAACCGCCGAGAACAAGGGTTATGCCTATCGATCCCGAAGGCGCCAAGAAGCTCCTGGACGAGGCCGGCGCGGCGAAATCACGACCGAGCTCTATGCCATGAACGTCGATCCCAACCCGCGCATCGCCCAGGCCATCCAGCAGGATCTCGCCGCGGTCGGCATCAAGGCCGAGATCCGCTCCCTGGCGCAGGCCGAGGTGATCGCCGCCGGCGGCTCCGGCAAGGCGCCGATGGTATGGTCCGGCGGCATGGCCTGGATCGCCGACTTTCCCGATCCGGCCAATTTCTACTATGGCATTCTCGGCTGCGCCGGCGCCGTCGAGGGCGGCTGGAACTGGTCGAAATACTGCAACAAGGATCTCGATGACCGCGCCGAGCAAGGCCGACGCCATGGTCAAGGACGACCAGGCCGAGGCCGCGCGCATCGCCGACTGGAAGGCGCATCTTCGACGACGTGCTGAAGGAGGCGCCCTGGGCGCCGGTGTTCAACGAGAAGCGCTTCACCTATCCACTCGGAGCGGCTCGGCGGCGATCCCACGCTGTTCACCGATCCGATCCACATCCCGGTGAACTACGACTACATCTTCGCCAAGGACGCGCAGTAGCGATCAACCGCGGCTCCCCTTCCTTGCGGGAGGGGAGCGTTCTGAGGGCTCATGCACAAGCACACCACACCATCCATCAGCACCAGTGCCATTTCGGCTGGAACCGCGACAATCCGCCCGTCGTCCGCATCGCGCCCGGCGAGACGGTCGAGTTCCACCCGGTGGACTCCTCGGGGGGCCAGCTCACCGCCCGACTCGACCGTTGCCGACATCGCCAGGCTCGATTTCGCCAAGGTCAATCCGGTGGCCGGGCCGATCTATATCGATGGCGCCGAGCCGGGCGACGCCATCAAGGTGACGCTCCTCTCCTTTGCGCCCTCGGGCTGGGGCTGGACCGCCAACATTCCGGGCTTCGGCCTGCTCGCCGACCAGTTCAAGGACCCGGCCCTGCACATCTGGAAATATGATGCCGAAGACGCTGGCGCCGGCCATGTATGGTCCAGGCGGCCGCGTGCCGCTCAAACCCTTCTGCGGCACCATCGGCCTTGCGCCCGCCGAGCCGGGCCAGCACTCGATCGTTCCGCCGCGGCGCATGGGCGGCAACATGGACATCCGCGACATGCGCCGCCGGCACGGAGCTCTATCTGCCGGTCGAGGTGGCGGGCGGCCTGTTCAGCGTCGGCGACACCCATGCGACGCCAGGGCGACGGCGAGGTCTGCGGCACCGCCATCGAGAGCCCCTGCTCGCTCGCGGCGCAAGTTCGAGCTCGTGAAGGGCGCGAACCTCGCCTTCCCGCGCTTCACCACGCCGGGACCGGTCGCGCGCCACCTCGACGTGCAAGGGCTATGAGGTCACGACCGGCATCGGTCCCGATCTGATGGACGGCGGCCAAGGCCGCCGTCTCCGGCATGATCGACCTTCTGTCCGGGCGCTACAACATGAACCCGGTCGATGCCTACATGCTGTGCAGCGTCTGCGGCGACCTCAGGATCAGCGAGATCGTCGACATGCCGAACTGGGTGGTGTCGTTCTATTTCCCGCGCGTCGTCTTCGAATGACCGCCGATCCCCTGCTGCGCGTCGAAATCTGACTGTCGCCTTCAGCAGCGACAGGGACACGGTTCCGGTCGTCGAGGATGTGGCTTCTCGGTGCCGCGCGGCAGGACCCTCGGGCTGGTCGGCGAATCCGGCTGCGGCAAGAGCGTGACGGCCCAGACCATCATGCGGCTCCTGCCGCCTGCCGTCACGCATCGACCGCCGGCAAGCATTCTTTCGACGGCGACGATCTGGCAGCGGCGAGCGAGCCGCAGATGCAGCGGATCCGCGGCGACCGCATCGGCATGATCTTCCAGGAGCCGATGACCAGCCTCAATCCGACGCTGCGGATCGGCGATCAGATCGCCGAGATGCTGCTGCTGCATCGCGGCCTGCGCCGCCGTGCCGCCCAGCCCGAGGTCATCGCGCATGCTGCGCAAGGTTCGGCATCGGCAGCGCCGAGCGTCGCTCCGGACAATATCCGCATGAGCTGTCGGGCGGCTTGCGCCAGCGGGTGATGATTGCCATGGCCCTGATCTGCGGCCCGAAGCTGCTCATTGCCGATGAACCGACGACCGCACTCGACGTCACCATTCAGGCGCAGATCTCGACCTCCTGCGATCGCTGCAGGACGACCTCGGCCTGTCCATCCTGCTCATCACCCATGATCTCGGCGTCATCGCCGAGCTGTGCGACGACGGTCGTGGTCATGTATGCCGGGCGCGTAGCCGAACAGGGGCCGGTCGCCGAGGTGCTGGGCCATCCCCGCCATCCCTACACCGCCGGCCTGCTCGCGGCCTCGCCCCGCCACGCCCGTCGCGGCATGCCGCTCGCCGCCATTCCCGGCCTCGTCCCCGCCCCGGCCGAGCGCGGCGCCGGTTGCAGCTTCTTCGGCCGCTGTCCGCGGCATCTCGACCGCTGCGCCACGATCACCCCACCGCTCGTCCCCTTCGCGGACGGCCGAGCTGCCGCGTGCTGGAATCCCCTTACGTGAGCATGCTGCTCGAAGTCGAAGGCCTGACCAAGGATTATGCCGCCCGCGGCGGTGGCACCACGCTTCGCGCCGTCGACGACGTGACCCTTGCGGTGGCCGCCGGCGAAACCTTGGGCGTGGTCGGCGAATCCGGTTGCGGCAAGTCGACCCTGGCGCGCCTCATCCTGCGCCTCATCGAGCCGACCGCCGGAACCGTGCGCTTCATGGGGAGCGATCTGACGTCTCTCTCCGCCGGCGCCATGCGCCTCCACCGCCGCAACCTGCAGATCGTCTTTCAGGACCCTTACGCCTCTCTCGATCCGCGCATGACCGTCGCCTCGATCATTTCCGAGCCACTCGACATCCATCGCGTTGGCGACCGCAAGACGCGCCGCCGGCGTGTCCTCGATCTGATCGATCTCGTCGGCCTGAACCCCGCGGCTGCCGACCGCTATCCCCACGAATTCTCCGGCGGTCAGCGCCAGCGCATCGGCATCGCCCGGGCGCTGGCGCTCGACCCGATGCTCCTGGTGCTCGACGAGCCGGTGTCGGCGCTCGACGTGTCGATCCAGGCCCAGGTCCTGAACCTGCTGCTCGAGCTCAAGAGCCGCCTGCGGCTTTCCTACATCTTCATCTCGCACGACCTGTCCGTCATCGAGCATGTCAGTGACCGCATCGCGGTCATGTATCTCGGCAGAATCGTCGAAAGCGGGCCGGCCGAAGCGCTGTTCCTGCATCCGCTCCATCCCTATACGCGCGCGCTGATCGGCGCCATACCCGGCACCGGCAGGGAGCGCCTGGTGCTGCGCGGCGACCCGCCCTCCCCCGAACGCCTGCCATCCGGCTGCCACTTCCATCCGCGCTGCCCGATGGCGCAGCCGCTGTGCATCGGCACCGCCCCGGTGCTGCGGGTGATCGAGCGGGACCGCAAGGCGGAATGTCATTTCGCCACGCCCGCGGCGGTCGATCCCTGAGGTCAGGCCTCGATCTGAGACCCGATCCAGCTCTTGGCCTCGTCGAGCGTATCGAAGCTCGGCCGGGCCGTGTGATCGAGATGGCCGAAGGCAGCTTCGAGGAACCACTTGCCCTCGGCATCGCCATGGAGATCCGAAAGGCGGACCAGCACGGCGATCAAGTGATCGTCATTGAAGACGAGGCAGCCGTCTTCGTCCTCGCTGCCGGTCGCAATCCGCACCGGTCGAAAAGTAAGTGAGGTCACGGTTCTCCTCCTCTGACATGGAGGTAGCTGGCATCGAAGCGGGCCAGTTCCTTGAGGCGCGCCCAGTCGCGGACCGCCACATACCCTCCGGCAAGGCTGATCAGGCCCATGCTCCGCAGATCCCGCACGACGCGATTGACGTGCACCACGGAAAGTCCTGTCGCGTCCCCGAGCTCGGCCTGCGTTACCGGAAAGTTGAACCGGAAGTCCGGTGCCAGTCCGACCGCTCGGTGGCGCACCACCAGCTCGCAGACGAGATGGGCGATCCGCTCATGCGCGAGACGCCGCCCGACGCCGGCGATCCACTGCCGGAAGATCGAGGCATCGACCAGCGTCGAGCGCCACAGCGCTGCTGCAAGCTTGGGGTAGGCGGTGATGATGGAATCGATCGTCTGGTGCGGCAGGAACGCCAGCTTCGCCGGACTGAGCGTGCACAGACTATGGTCCATCACCTCGAGGTGATAGCTCTGCAGATCCGGCATGTCGCCGGTGATATTGAAGGCGAGGATCTGCCGCTTGCCCAAATCGAGGAGCTTGTAGCGGCAGGCATAGCCTTCGATCATCAGCGCGCACTGTGTCGGCCTCTCGCCTTCGAGGACGATGTCGGTGTCGGCATCGACTTCGACGATCTTCATCCTCAAATCCATGAGTGCCTCGAGCTCCCCTTTCGCAATATCGGTGATGCTCCGCAATCTGCGGATCAGCGGGTGCCGTCCCGGGTCGCTGAAATAGTCGGCATTCATGGTGAACCTGGACGGCCTCTGCTCTCTTCGCGATGACGGAACTATACGCCCGGCAGGCGCGATTGCTGATTCAATTAGGTGAACGCATCGTTCAGCCATGGCGGTGAGGAGCCATTTGCTGAACGGCGTAGAAACACCCCCCAGATCCACCCATTGCCAAGGCCAACCATCTGATTGACATGGATAATGAGGCGCCACACGGCGCGCCGGAGGGGAAATGGGGATCTGTCAATGCGACGAATTAAAGGGTCCCAACCCTCGCTACCTCAAACGCAAGACCGACATCGATGCCTATGTGGACATGGTGGATTGTTTGGTCGAGGCTTGGTGATCCGAACCACCCGGGGCCGCGCTCGGCAGCACCATCCGCACCGTCGTCCCCGTCCCGATGCTGCTCTCGATCGTGACCGAGCCGCCGGACTGGGTGGCAAAGCCGTACACGCTCGCCAGTCCGAGCCCGGTGCCGCGACCGGGCCCCTTGGTGGTGAAGAACGGCTCGAGCGCCCGCTGCCGCACCTCCTCGGACATGCCGCTGCCATTGTCGCTCACCGCGACCACGATCTGGTTTGCTGCACCGCCCGCTTTGCCGGCCCTGGCGGTGGCAATGATCAGGGTGCCGCCCTCCGGCATGGCATCGCGGGCGTTCCCTGCCAGGTTCAGGATGGCCATCTCGAACCCGACGGGATCGATCCTGGCGGGGGGCACGTCCGCTCCCAGTTCGTAGCTGATGGTGACGCCCGGCCCAACCGTATGGCGCAGCAGCTCGCTCATGCCTTTCACCGCCTCGTTGACGTCGACGATTTCCGCTTCGATCGACTCCCGGCGGGCAAAGGCGAGCATCTGCTGGGTGATCTTGGCGCCCTTGTCGGCCGCCTCCTCGGCAAGCGCCAGCAGCTCGATCTGCTTGGGATCGTTCGCCCGTTTGCGCAGCATGGCGAGCGCGCCCATGATGGCGCTGATGAGATTGTTGAAATCATGCGCCACGCCTCCGGTCACCTGACCCAGCGCCTCGAATTTCTGCGACTGCAGCAGCCGCGACTCCGCTTCGCGCCGGCGCTCGCCCTCGGCCAGCAGGAGCTTGAGCTGCTCCTTCTCCCTCTCCAGGCGGCGCGTGACCTGGTCCATGGCGAGGAACATGGCCGCCCCAGCCAGGGCGGCAAAGGCTGCCCAGGCGGCAACCCGCCAGTACCACGGCGTCAGATAGGCCTGCCGGTCGAGGGCGAAGACCGCATAGAGCGGCTGATGCTCGACGCGCCGGTAGTCCGCCACCTCGTCGCGGCCGCTGATCGAGGACTTCGCCCACAGCGTGCCGCCCGGCACGTTGCTCGCCACCGCCCGCCCCAGCGGATCGTCCGGTGCGAGCCGCAGAATATCCCGCGACGTCTGGGGGTAGCGCACCAGCACATGCCCGTCGCTGCGCACCAGCGCGGCGGTCGCCGCATCCGGATGTTTCAGGACCGATCGATAGAAATCGTGGAAATAGCCGGGAAACAGCGTGACGGCGACGACGCCGTCGAACTTGCCGTTGCGGATGAGAGGCTTGCTGACGGTGAACGCCACGGTCCCCGACATCTTGCCGCGGAACGGCGCGCTGACATAGACCGCGGTCGATCCCTCGTTGGCGACCACGAAATAGTCCCGCATGCTGACGTCGTAGCGGACCATGGGAAAAGCCCGGCTGCTCGCGACGATATGGCCGCTCTGATCCACCACGAAGATCGATTCCACTTCCGGAAGGTCGCGGGCGATCTGCAGCAGGCGGTCATGCAGCCACGACGAGGTTGCAAGCGACTCGAAGCTGGCATTGTCGATCCGGTCGGCCACCCGATCGAGAACCAATTCGGCCGAGCTCAGCACGGTCCGCGCATGCTCGGCAAGCGCATCGGCGGTCGAGGACACCTGCTCGCGCGCCGCGCGCAGGGAAATCTCGTGGTCGTACCATGCGGCAGCCCCGAACAGGATCGCCGGGATTCCGATGCAAAGCAACGCCAGCGATCTCCGCCTGGAGCGCGCCAGTGCCTCCCAATATGCTTTCACCATGCCGGCTGTCGAATTTTCGCGTCCGCCGCCGCGGACAGTACGATGTTCCACCAGCGAATGCTAGCAACGCCCATGCGGCGCCAAGAGCTTGATCTTCCACCGCTTGCCGCTGTGATGCGAGATGTTTATCGAGTTCTTTGACCTCGGCAATCGATTTCAGCATCGCCCAAGCTTTGTCGGCGCGCGGCGACTGAAACAGCGAAATAATGATCCAGCCATTGGCAGCAATTGACTTCGAGTAGGGCTGAACCGTGCAGCCATGGAAGAATATCGGGAAACAAGCGGTTTCGGGCGCTCAAGGAAGGTCGCATCATCGATCCGCCGGCCAGGACAATCCTGGATTGCACCATTCGCGATTTTGGCCTCAGTGGCGCACGCGTGCAACTCGTCTCGTCCATAAGCATTCCTGAACACTTTGAATTGCTCATCGTCCGAGAAGATATGATCATTCCTGCACGACGGCGCTGGCCCGACCCGGCCGCCGGCTGGCGGGAAGCGATAAGCCCTGCTGACGATGGGCGTCTGTGAGGATTTCCATGGCTGAAGAGCGTCCACAGCCCAGCGAACCGGTGGCGCCGGCCTCGCCGGTCGTCAATGCCGGCGGGATTTTTCTTGCGCTTGCCGCGCTTTATTTCGGCCGCGACATCTTCGTCCCGTTTGCGCTGGCGATCCTCCTGGCCTTTGCGCTTGCTCCGCTGGTCGACTGGCTGCGCAGCTTCAAGGTCCCGCGCATTGCTGCCGTGCTGGTGGCTGTCCTGTTCGCCGTGCTGATCATCGGCGGGGTGTCGCTGCTGGTCGGCGGACAGCTGATCGAGCTCGCATCGAGCGTCCCGAGCTACAAGGAAACGATATCGACCAAGCTCCGCTCGCTCCGTTCCTACGGCCTCGGCTCGGCCGCCATCGAGGAAGTGACCCACACGGTCGAGGACCTGTCCCGCGAGCTCTCCGCCGACCGGCCTGAGACGAAGTCCGGGCCAGCCCTCCCCGCCGACCAGCGCCGCCCGGTGCCGGTGGTCATCGAGCAGCCCGAGCTGCGCCCCCTCGAAGTCCTCCGCACCATTGCCGGACCCCTGATCGCCCCCCTTGTCACCGCCGGCATGGTGATCGTGTTCGTCATTTTCGTCCTGATCGAGCGCACCGACCTGCGTGACCGCTTCATCCGCCTGGTCGGCCATGGCGACATGCAGAAGAGCACCCGCGTGCTCGACGATGCTGCCGAACGGGTCAGCCGCTATCTTTTGATGCAGCTCGTCGTGAACCTCTGCTACGGCGTCCCGGTGGGCATCGGCCTTTATCTGATCGGCATCCCCAATGCCCTGCTCTGGGGCCTGCTCGCCACCATCCTGCGGTTCATTCCCTATCTCGGGCCATTTCTCGCCGCCCTGTTCCCGTCGGTGCTGGCCTTCGCCACCGACCCCGGCTGGACCATGCTGCTGTTGGTGATCGGGCTGTTCCTCGTCGTCGAGCTCATCATCAACAACGCGGTCGAGCCCTGGCTGTACGGTTCGAGCACCGGCCTCTCCTCGCTCGCCATCATTCTTGCGGCGGTGTTCTGGACCACCTTGTGGGGTCCGGTCGGGCTGTTTCTCGCCACCCCCCTCACCGTCTGTCTCGTCGTGATCGGCCGCTACGTGCCGCAATTGGAGTTTCTCGGCGTTCTCCTCGGCTCCGACCCGGTGCTGGCGCCGGAGGAGCGGTTCTATCAGCGGCTCCTGGCCGGCAATGTCGAGGAGGCGGTCGCCGTCGCCGAGACCGCGATCGCCGAGACCTCGCCGATGAATTTTCTCGATCAGGTGGTCATTCCCATGCTGCGGCTCGCCGAGAACGACCGGCTGCGCGGCACCACCACTCCCGAAGCCCGCGCCAAGCTCGCCGACGATGCGATCTTCGTGTTCGAGGAGCTCGAGGACCAGTTGAAGGAGGAGCTCGCCCCGACCGGGCCGGATGCGCCGGTCATCTGCATCGGCGGGCGCACCGAGCTCGACCACGCCGCAGCCGAGGCCGCGGTTGCCGGCCTGCGCGCCAATGGCATCGCCGCCCGCGCCGCCGCCCCGGTGCGCCTGTCGCGCGATCCCGGCGTGATGATCGACCTCACCCAGGCCAAGGTCATCTGCCTGTGCTATCTCGATTCCCACCCCCAGGCCTTCGTCCGCTTTCTTGCCCGCCGCCTCAAGCGCCAGGCGCCCCAGGCCAAGACCATCCTGTGCTATCTCAGCCCGCCTCCCGGCCCGCCGGCCCGCGACCCGGCTGCGGGGATGCTGGTGGACCGGGTCGCCTATAATTTGCAGGATGCCCTCGCCCAGACCGCCGAATGGCTGGGCGTCCCCATTGCGGAGAAGAAGGAGCCGCCCGCGGAACCGGCCGAGGAGGGCGCGCTGCTGCAGACAATCAGCACCGCATCAAGTTGACGCGCTCACCACCAGATTTCACAAGTACTTATGCTCAGCTGTCCATCTGTATGGCAGTAATCATCACCAAAGCGACGGCACACAAGAATGCAGCTTCTAGATACCCCATGACACGAACCTCTACGGCTGGCACGCCTGTGCCAGCGGACGTTGTTGAATACCCAATGCCTACCCAAGACTAACAATTGGTGACTCCAACTCACTTTGCCGCACTTCGTTCACTGCTTGACAGTCCTTTAAGGCATATCTGGCAAACTCTCCTCGACGCAAGAGTGGAGCTGTCGATGAAGAACGTGGAGCTGGTTGCCAACCCGCTGCTGAGACTGGTCGCGGAGCGTTGCATCGTCCCCCGCTCGAGCGGCATTTCACCGCTGTTCACCCTCGTCCTGGTGAACACCTCCAACTTCATTGCCGAGCTGCCCTTCCTCTATCTGCCATGCGGCCTGATGGAGCTGCGTCCGGCCAGCGCCATGACGATGCGCGAGGTCAAGGGCCTGAGGACCCTGGTCCAGCTCTCGCCCCTGACGATGACCAGGGTTGCGCCCGGCGAGAAGCTGGTGGTCTGCAACGGCGTGTTCGCCCTCGGCCAGCCCAATGGCGGCCGCTTCGCCTACATGACCGGAGCAGCCAACATGCCGCTGCAGAAGGCGATCGCCCGGCTCGAGCCGACACCGGTCGCGTTCAGCCCTCTCCGAACCGCCGAACCAGCGCTGGTCAAGTAGCCTCCTCAAGGCGTTCGATCCACCTCGCCCGAGCGCGACGGCGGGAGCCTCGGCCCGGAGGTCAGGCTTGCGCCCGATGAGGGTGTCATTGCCGAGGCGCTTCGCTAATATGCGTCGCAAATGGCGCCTCGTTTCCGCCCTTATCATTGCCCACTAGCAACGGCTCGACAGCCGACCGGAGTCCGCCGTGATCGCCGCGATTTTTCGCTGGCTCGAAACCCGTACTGACAGCTTTCCGGAAGCGCTTCCGGAACGGCCTCCAGCGACGCTTTTCGGCTTCATTTTGCACTATTCCAAGCCGTTTGGGCCGCTGCTTCTCGCCTCGTCGCTGTTCGCCACCGTGGTGGCGCTCATCGAAGTGTCGCTCTTTGCCTTTGTCGGCAAGCTGGTCGACTGGCTGTCCGCCGCCAACCGCCAGACCTTCTGGGAGGACCACTGGCTTGGCCTCGCCGGCATGGGCGCGCTCGTTCTGCTCGTCCTGCCATTCCTGAAATTCTGGTACGAGGCGGTCATCCACCAGGGGCTGATCGGCAATTTCGCCATGCGGACACGCTGGCAGGCGCACCGCTATGTGCTGCGCCAAAGCATGGATTTCTTCCAGAACGACTTCGCCGGACGGGTTGCCACCAAGGTGATGCAAACCGCCCTCGGCGTGCGCGAAGTCGTCATGAAGGTGAGCGAAGTCCTGCTCTATGTCGGCGTCTACTTCACCGGCGCCCTGATCTTGTTCGCATCGAGCGATCTGCGTCTGACCATGCCGCTGATCCTTTGGCTCGGTGGCTATATCTTGGCGCTGCGTTATTTCATCCCGCGCCTGCAGGTGATCTCCAAGGAGCAGTCGGATGCCCGCTCGCTGGTGACCGGCCGGGTCGTCGACAGCTATACCAATATCGCCACGGTGAAGATGTTTGCCCATGCCGACCGCGAGGACGGCTATGCCCGCAATGGCATGGACATCTTCCTCGGCACCGTCCATCGGCAGATGCGCCTTGTCACCTTGTTGACAGTTGCCCTCAACGCGCTCAACGCCCTGCTGCTGTTCTCGGTGGCCGCGCTGTCGCTCTGGCTGTGGTGGATCGAAGCCGTCACCGCCGGCGCCATTGCCCTCGCCATCGGGCTCATCCTGCGCATGCAGGGCATGTCGCACTGGATCATGTGGGAGCTCGCTTCGCTGTTCGAGCAGATCGGCATCGTGCAGGACGGGATCGAAACCATCGCCCGCGAGCGCACCGTCGTCGACCCGCCCGTTTCCCGGCCCTTCACCGTCCCCCGCGGCGAGGTCCGTTACGACCGCATTCACTTCAATTACGGCAAGAACCGCGCCGACGGCATGGGCGGGATCATCGACAATTTGTCGCTCACCATCAGGCCCGGCGAGAAGGTCGGCCTGGTCGGACGGTCGGGAGCCGGCAAGTCGACCCTGGTGAGTTTGCTTCTGCGCTTCTACGACCTCGAGGGCGGCCGCATTCTCATCGATGGCCAGGACATCGCCCTGGTCGGGCAGGAAGCCCTGCGCGAGAAGATCGGCATGGTGACCCAGGACACCTCGCTTCTCCATCGCTCGGTCGTGGACAACATCCTTTACGGCCGGCCGAAGGCCACTTTCGAGGAGGCGGTCGCTGCCGCCCGCCGCGCCCATGCCGACGACTTCATCCAGGAGCTCGAGGATCTGAACGGCTACCGCGGATACCACGCCCATGTCGGCGAACGCGGCGTCAAGCTGTCCGGCGGCCAGCGCCAGCGGATCGCCATTGCCCGGGTATTGCTCAAGAACGCCCCGATCCTGGTCCTCGACGAGGCGACGAGCGCCCTCGACAGCGAGGTCGAGGCGGCAATCCAGGAGAGCCTTTACAGCCTGATGCAGGGAAAGACGGTGATCGCCATCGCCCACCGGCTGTCGACCATCGCCGCCCTCGACCGGCTGATCATCATGGACAAGGGACGCATCGTCGAGGAAGGAACCCATGCCGAGTTGCTGAAGCGCGGCGGCATCTATGCTGAATTGTGGAACCGCCAATCGGGCGGATTCATTGCCCGCGACACGGCCGAGGCTGCGGAATAGCGGGCCAACCGCTGGCCCGGCTGTCACCACGCGGCAACAGCATATTTCTATTTCCTGTCCGGGGCTTTGATCATTTCCGGTTTACCGGTTCGTCGACTAAGGTTGCGTCCTATCGATTCGAACCGGGATGCGGATGCGACGGAGAGTTTTGGGCCTTCTTGCGGCAACCTCGGTGCTGGTCCTGCCGGCGGCAGCGGCCCGGGCCGCCGATATGGCCGCGCCCACGCCGCTGGCCCTCGTCGTCTCCGGCATTGTCGAGAACTGGTCCGGTTACACCTTCATCGCCGATCCCAGACATGTCCACCCGGACGAGGACCAATTCGGGTCCGACTCGAACACCGGTCGCATCAGCCTGCCGCTTGGAACCAACTTCTCGATCCAGAGCGATGTCGATATCGAGTACAACAGCACGCTGCTGACCGACAATGACGATGACGGTGCGCGTGACAATTTCCAGCTCAGCGGCCAGAGCGGCATCCATGCATCGTGGCGCGATCCGAATCTGGGCCTGTTCGGCGGTTTCCTTGCCATCGGCCAGGGCGAGTCCGACAACACGTCGAACGCCCTTTTCGCAGCCGGCGGCGAGGG
The DNA here is from genome assembly GCA_963744915.1 of uncultured Alphaproteobacteria bacterium. Lineage (GTDB taxonomy): Bacteria > Pseudomonadota > Alphaproteobacteria > Rhizobiales > Aestuariivirgaceae > DATAFF01. Next base: position 288,435 of record CAVUUY010000009.1, on the reverse strand, counting down.
TCAGCTCTATTTCGGGCCGTTCACCCTCTATGGCCAGGGCGGCGTGCTCAATCCGAACACCGATTTCCTGTCGTTCGAGAACGAGTTCCAGCACGCCTTCTTCGCCCGCGGCGTTGCCCGCTACTTCTTCAACGAGAATTCGTTCTTCGGCTCGGACAACCGCCTGCAAGGCGAGTTCGCCTTCGCCGACGGCGACATCGACCACGGCGATGACGGCGGTCAGATCCTCGAATGGAGCGCCCGCTACGACTTCTCGCTCGACCTGCCAATCATCGGCCTGACCCGCGCCTTCCTCGGCTATCGTGGCGCCAAGTTCGAGAACAAGGACGAGGACGTGAGCTTCTTCGACCACACCATCTTTGTCGGCTCGACCTATTCCTTCGGCGGGGCCACTTCGCAGGAATTCGACCGCATCGGTGCAACGCTCGACCTGCCGAACTTCGGCCGCTGGTCCAGCAGCGGCCAGATCATTCGCTGACCCGAGCCGGCGCCGGTTTCATTCCAGGAAGACGCTCGCCCGGGCCGATCGCCCCTTGGCGTCGATCACCGTCAGGGTCGAGAACCCCTGCCCGTCCGGCTGCCAGAAGAGGCTCCGCCGTCGTTCCGCCCCGGCCAGCGGCTTGCCGTTGACGAGCCATTGGAAGGGAGCCCGACCGCCCTGCATCTTCATCTCGAGCGGGCTGACCGGCCCGCCGGCGGCAAATCCGAGGTCGACCCTGGCTCCATTCGGCGGAAAGACGATCGCCGGCGCCGCCTCCGGCCCGGCGCCGACGCCCAGCCGATCATCGGGTGCCTTGAACCGCCGCAAGCCCTGCGGCAGATCGCCCGCCGTGCTGCGCAGCACCGAGGCTGGCGCAGCCGGCAGCGGCACCACGCCGAGCCCGGCCCGTGTCCATGCTTCGAACAGGATCGGGGCGGCGCTCAGCCGTCCGGTCATTCCGGGCGACGGGCTGCCATCGGGCCGGCCCGCCCATACCGCCAGCACGTGCCGACCGTCGAAGCCGATGGCCCAGCTGTCGCGGAAGCCGAACGACGTGCCGGTCTTGTAGGCAAAGCCTTGCCGCATCGCAGCCTCGGGCGGCGCGACGCCGGCCAATATGTCGCCGACATACCAGGCCGCGGCGGGATCGAGGACCTCGCGGCCGGGCGGCTGCGGCCGGGGGCTCTGCGGCACTCCGGTGCCGAGCACGGCGGCGCGGCCGCGATTGGGGAAAATGGTATAGAGCGCGGCGAGATCGAGCAGTCTGAGGCCGAGGCCGCCAAGACCGATCGGCAGGCCCGGTGCGGCACCATCCGGCAGCACGTAACCGACCCCGGCCAAGCTCAGCCGCGATGCCAGAAGCTGCGGCCCGACGGCATCGAGCAGCCGGATCGCCGGCACGTTGAGCGACAGCTGCAGCGCCGTCCGCACGGTGACGTCGCCCTGGTAGGTCAGGTCGAAATTGCCCGGCCGATAGCCCCTGATGCTGACCGGCCGATCCTCGATCAGGGTCTCGGGATGAACGATCCCCTGTTCGAAGGCGAGGCCGTAGATCAGCGGCTTGAGGGCCGAGCCCGGTGATCGGACCGCGCTCGCCATATCGATTTCACCGGCATGCTCGCGATCGAAGAGGCCGCCCGAGCCGACATAGGCAAGCACCTCGCCGCTCGCCGCATCGGCCAGCACCATCGCCACCGAATGGTGCCGGCCAAGCAGCCGCACCCGCTCGGCAGCCACCTGCTCGAGGGCTTCCTCCATGGCGCGATCGATCGTCAGCCGGTGCGATTTGACCAGGGGCGCCCGGCGCTGCGCCTCCTGGGCAAGATGGGCGGCATGGATCGGCAGCTGCTGGCGAACCGGCGGAATTGGCTGTGCCATCGCCCTTGCGCAGTCGCGCGCCTCGATGGCGCCCGCCGCCAGGGCCCGCGCCAAAACCCGGTTTCGCGACCGGTAGGCAGCATCGGCATCGCGATCGGGACGGCGGCGCTCGGGGAGCTGCGGCAGAGCGACCAGGAGGGCTGCTTCCGCAAGCGTCAGTTTGAGCGGCTCCTTGCCGAACCAGGTCAGGGCGGCGGCGCGGATGCCTTCGACATTGCCGCCATAGGGCGCGCGGACGAGATAGAGATCGAGGATCTGCCGCTTGTCGAGCCGCCGCTCGATCTGCAACGCCCGGACCACCTGCTTCGCCTTGGCAAAGAGCGTGTGCCCCGGCGTCGCATCGAGGAGGCGCGCAAGCTGCATCGTCAGCGTCGAGCCGCCCGACACGATCGCGCCGCGCGTCGCCGCCTGACCCACCGCCCGCAGCATCGCCAGCGGATCGACGCCATGATGGCTCTCGAACCGCTTGTCCTCATAGGCCAGCAGCAGCCGGATGAATTTCGGATCGACCTCATCGGCTGTCACCGGCAGACGCCACATGCCCTCGGGCAGAGCGAAGGCCCTGAGCAGCCGCCCCTGCCGGTCGGTCACCACCGTCGACAGATCGGCGGCCTTGGGCAAGGGCGGCGGGAACGCCCGGTCGGCAAGATCGAGGCCGAGCACGATCAGCGCCAGCACGGCGGCCCCCGCCGCCCATCGCCGGATCGAGCGGCGGCTCACGGCGTCCGTCCCGTGACTTCCATTCTGCCGGTCGCGGTGCGGGCATTGAGCTGCGGCCGGTACATGTCCTCGACCATCGCCGGCGGATGGACGTAGCTGCCAGGCGACACCGCCCGCACCACATAGGCGAAGGTGAACGCGCCCGTTTCCTCCGGATTGCGATCGAGGGCGACGACAAACCGGTCGGCCCGAACCTCGCTATGCGCCGGCGTGATCTCCGGCAACCAGTCGAACGCCGCGAGATCCGCACTCTGGACGAGCTTCGGGTTGTCCACCTCGAACCCGGCCGGCAGCAGATCGGTGACGGCGATCCGGGCCGGCCAGCTCGTGGTCTGCGTCACCTTGATGACGGCGAGGAACCGCTCGTTTTGCGCCACGTGGCTGATATCGGCCTCCGATCCATCGAGATGGAAATAGGATCGCTCGATCGTGAAGCCCTGTCCGCCGGCCGGCAGCGGCAACTCCGGCACCGCCGTGACCGTCACCACGGCGGCCACATCGCCGGCGCCGGCATTGGTCACCGTCAGCGGCGTCCGCTCGATCTGCGGACCGGCGAAAGTGCGGGCGTAATTGCCTTGCGTCTCCGTGCCGTTGACGTTGAGGCGGATGCTGCCGCCCTCGGCCAGCACGGCGCGTGCCGCCAGCAGCAGCCAGGCATTTTCCTGCGTGCTCGTCTGGTCGCGCGCCACGCGCTCGTCGGTCACATAATCGATCATTTCCACAACCGATTGCGGCGTTGGCTTGCTTTCCGCCGCCAGCGCCAGCATTGCCGCCCCGTCGCGCAGCCGCGAGCCATAGTCGGTGCGCGACCAGTTCTCGCTTTTCGCCTTGAGCAGCCGGAAAGCCGTTGCGAAGGCGCTCCCGGCGCGCCCCTTCTCGCCATAGAGATCGAGGCTGGCGGCGATCTGGGCCCGCGCCATCACCGTGCCGAAGGACTCGAGCTTGTCGTCGCCGAAATAGCGAAGATCGCCGATCGATGCCCGTCGATTGCGGGCCAGCACATAGATCGCATAGGCCATCTGCGGCCCCTGGTCCGCGACATTGGCATCGTAGGACAGCGCGTTCTCCAGATTGTCGAGAGCGAGCGCGAACGCCTGGTCGGGAACGCGGTAATGCTCCTCGCGCGCCCGTGTCAGGAAATCGGTGACATAGGAGTCGAGCCAAAGATCGCCCGATCCCGGACTCCACAGGCCGAAGCTGCCGCTCGCCGCCTGATAGGCCAGCACGCGTTCGATCGCGTCCTGTACGCGGGCCCGGATCCCGGCATCGTCGGCCATTCCGCTCTCCCGCGCCACTTCCGACAGATAGAGCAGCGGCAGCGCCCGGCTCACCGTCTGCTCGGCGCAGCCCAGCGGATAGCGGTCGAGCGCCAGCAGCAGCGAGGGCACATCGAGGCCTGCCGATCGCGACACCCCGAGCGTCACCTTGGCGCCATCGGCAACCCGGCCGGCCAGCAGATCGGAGTCGATGACCGTCGTGCCGCCCGGACGCAGCGCTATCACCCGCCGCTCGCTCACCGGCGGCTGGGCAGCGCGAACCGGCACCGTCTCCTCGAGCGCCACCGCCGGCCCCAAGGCCCGCGACAGCCTGACCGTCAACGTGCCGGTGCCGACCGAGCGGGCAGTCACCGGGATGCTCAGCGCCAGCCTCTGGCCGGCGGCGAGCGCCACCGTCGCCGGCAGCGCGCCGCGCTCCATTGCCAGTTCGCCGCTGCTCTCGAGATCGAGCTGGTAATCTCCCGCCGGCCCATCCTGGTTGGCGATGTCGAGCCGCACCAGCGAACGATCGCCCGGCGCCAGGAAGCGCGGGACGCCGGCCGTGATCACGATCTCGTCGCGTATCACGACTTCGGTCTCGGCATGACCCAACCCATGCGCCGACCAGGCGGTGGCCATGACCCGGACCGAACCATTGAAATCGGGAATCGCCATGCTGATGGTGGCTTTGCCTTGCGCATCGACCCGCACCGGGCCGGAGAAGAAGGCGACGAGCTTGCGCACCGGCGGGCTGCCCCGCATGGTCATCCCGCCCTGGTCGCCGCCCGACCGGACACGACCCATCGCCCCGGTCGTGCCGTCGATCAGCTGCCCATAGAGGTCGCGGATCTCCAGGCCGAGCCGGCGCTGGCCGAAATACCAGCCATCGGGGTCCGGCGTCTGATAGCGGGTGAGATTGAGAATTCCGACATCCACCGCCGCCACCGCGACATAGGCCTCCTCGCCCGGCGCAATGTTGGAAAGCGTGACCGGAATCGTCAGCGTCTGGCGCGGCAGCATGCGGGAAGGCGGAGCGAGCGCAACGCCGATGAGGTTGTCGCCGGGAGTGACCTTCAGCCATTTGATGCCGATCGCCCGATGCGGCATCCGCGTCTCGCGATTGTCGCCGGGCCGGAAATGGACCACCGTGACATAGCCGCCGGCACCGAGCTCGGGGGTCACGGGAATGTCGACGACACCACCCGATGCGGCGATGTCGACCCTTTTGCGCCACACCACCCGGTCGCCGCCGACCACGATTTCGCTTTCGCCGGCAAAGCGCGGCGAGATCGTCAGCCTGGCGGTTTCGCCAGGGCGGTATTCCGCCTTGTCGAGACCGATCTCGAGCCCGTCCGGCGTTTCGGTCGTGGCCTGGTCGACATACCAGCCGGAGGTGAATTCATAGCTCGTGGCTGCGCCGTCGGCGGGGCTCTCCACCTCCAGCCGGTAGCGACCCCAATCGGTCGGAACCGCGATCCGGGCCGGATCGCCGAGCGGCGCATCGACCGTTCCGTCCGCCACCTTCTGCGTCCGCAGGACCGGCTCGTAATTCCAGCTCTGGCCTGAACGGTACCATTGATATTCGCGCTCGAGCTTGACGAGCGACCAGCGCAGCCCGCTCACCGCCTGCCGCGCGCCGTCGACCTTGGCTGCAATGATGCCGAACCCGGCGACCGTTCCTTGTCGCACCGTGTCGCCGCCGAAGCCTGGCTTGATCCCGATGAAGGTCTCGCCATTGTCGATCGGCAGGCTGGCCGTCCGCTCGACCGCCCGGCCGCTGCCCTCGCGCATGCGCAGCACCAGCGCGCCGGCGAGCGGCCGCGTCGCCGACGGGAGCTCGCCGAGCGGCACCGCGAACGATGCCTTGCCGGCGGCGTCGGTCGCCGGCAGATCCGCCAGCGGCGTCACGTTCGACACCGCGTCCTCCTCGGCGAGACCGAACACATAGCCCGCAAAGCTCTCGAGGCTCCGCGTCGAGGACACGCGAACCTCCCCGTCAAGCCGCATGTCCGAGGCCGGCGCGCCATAGAGGAACCGGCCCTCGACCTGCGCCCGCGTCTCGGTGCCGGGCCTGAGCACCGTCCCAGGCAGCGTCAAGGTGAACTCCGTCCGATCCGGCACGAAGTCCTCGACCAGGAACTGCTGTTCTGCCACCGGCTCGGCGGTCGGATCGGTATGGGCCCCGACCGTCCACGTCCCGAGCGGCACATTGCCCGGCAGCTTGAAGCCGCTCCAATGGCTGGCGCCGCCGAGATCCGGCGCCGTCAGCCGCGCGAACTCGACGCCGTCCGGCCGCTTGAAGATGAAGGTGAGCGGCAGGCCCGGCAGCGGCTTGGCGCTGCCGTCGCGCGCGAGCGCCAGGACGTGAACGGTATCCAGCGCCCGGTAGATGCCGCGCTCGGTGTACATGAAAACATCGACCGGGCCCGGCGCCTTGCGCCCGGTGACACCGCGATCGCCAAGGTCGAAGCCGGGCCGCGTCAGGTCGAGAAAGACGAAGTCCTGCCCCGCCGCGTCGCTGGCCAGAACGGCGGCGGGCGCCATGGCTGCGGCGCCCCTGATCAGGCCCGCATCGAAGCGGGCATGGCCTTCGGCATCGGTTTGCGCCGTGCCGAGGATTTCGTTGTTGCGCGCGATCAGCCTGAGCGCGATCCCGGCCGCCGGGCGGGCGCTGTCGAGGGCGCGCGCGAACACGTCGAGCCCGTCGTCGCCGGCAAAGGTCGAAAGGCCGATATTGCTCACCACGAACCACTGGGTGGCGCGGCTCTTCCATTCCTCGGACTTGTCCGAGCGCGGCCGGCCCACCAGCACATAGACCCCGGCCTTGCGCTCAGGCAGCACCTGCTCGAGCGGGATCAGGGTCGAAACCTCCTTGTTGAGATCGAACCCTGTCTCGGCAATGCCCTTCCAGACGAGCTCGCCGCTCGCCTGCCGGATGCTGTCGGCGTCATAACCGTCGAGCTGCTGCAGGAACTTGCCATCGCTGATCAGCCGGGCAAGCCCGCGATCGCCGATCCGGTACAGGGTGAGCTCCACCTCCCGCGCATTGACGGTGACCACCGGGATCCCCTTCGCACCGCTCGTCGGCAGCACGAAATTGCTTCCCGTGAAACGCACATCCGCGGCGCGATCGCGGACATAGGCCTCGAGCGTGACCGGCGCTTCGAGCGTCTCCCCGATCGCCGCCGGCAACCCCTGCCGCAGCGCCAGCCGGTAGCGCTGGCCATGGCTCAGGCCGCCGACGCAGAGCTGGCGGTCGTCCTTCTCGACACCCCGCGCCGGCTTGCCGTCGAGGGTCACATAGGAGGAGTAATCGGTGCCGGATTTGACGAGATCGTCCGAGAATTGCACGCAAATCCTCGGCACCAGGGTGTCGGCGTCGACGCTGTGATCGACCACCCGGAAGCCTTTGCGCGACTTGAGCTCGAGAAAGGCCTGGCGGACCGGCGCCGATTCGGCCAGCCCGAGGCTCGCCTTATATGCCTCGAGCGCCGGCCGGAACAGCTCGCGCCGCTCGAGCGCCTGGGCCAGCACCGCCAGGCTCTCGGCGCGCAGCGCCGCCGTCCGTGTCAGGCCATAGGCCGCAAGCGCCGCCGAGGTGGCTTCGCGCGGCAGCGCGTAGGTCTCGTTGCCATCGGCCGGGGCGATCGCCAGCTTGGCCCGGGCGAGCCCGATCCAGGGCGCCGGATCATCCTTGGCGAGAGCGACGGCACGGCGGAAATAGTCGGCCGCCGACCGGCTGTCGCCGGCGGCGAGCGCACTTGACCCGAGCTGGCCGAGCTCATCGGCTGCCTTGGTTTCTTCGGCGGTGCGCGCCTGGCGTTTCTCGGCATCGCGGCGCGCCTCCTCCACCACGTCGGAGGGCACGAACCGGGGCGGCGGCGGCGGGCCTATGTCGTTCGCCGTCTGCGCCCTGGCGGCGAGCGGCGCGATTGTCACGATGATGACGGTGAAAAGCAGCAAAAGCGCAGCGCGCAACGCGACCGGCACAGGCATGGCGGAAGTGTCCTCCGGTGAAGCCGTCGGAGGATCCCGCCCATCCACCCGGCAATTCACGACGGGCGGCATGATGCAATAGCCGCTCGCCGCCGTCCAGAGAGGTCAGACCGCCGCCCGCTCGGGCAGCTCCTGGTCCCAGACATCGGCATTGCGCACCGATTTGAGCGAGTTGTTGACGGCTTCGAGCTGACCCGGAGCGGGTGGATGCTCCAGTGCCATGACCGGCAGGACCCGCCGCAGCTGGTCGTGATAGAACCGCACGCCGGATTCGAGATCGGACAGGATGAACCCGGCAAAGCTCGAGGACTGCATGGCCTCCCACGACCACTCGATCAGCTGATCGTCCTCGTTGCTGGTGATCCGGTCGATGCGATAGCTGAGATAGCGGGCAAGCTTCATCTCGCGCCGCTCGTCGGGGTGGCCGTAATAGGCAAAGCGCTGCTCCGTCCGCCCGATTGCCAGGGGATACTCCTGGTAGAAGCCGACGCGATCGGGATAGAGCATCAGGACGAGGTTGGGAAAGAGGCCGATATAGAGCCAGGCGCGGCGATGCGACTCGGGCAGGCTTTCGACCTCGGGCAGGAGCTCCTTGTAGAGCCGCACGCTCCAATATTTGTCCGGCGCCTCGTTGAACGGCGCGAAGGACCGCCCCATGCCGAGGCCGCCGCGCCCGTCGCGATAGCGCCCGCCATAGAGGTCCTGCAGCGAGGGATGGGCGATCGGCACGTGATAGCCCTCATTGTCGACGTCGCGCACCGCCTTCCAATTGGCCCTGAGCTCGTGCTTGCTGATCTTGGTGAGCGGCCGCGCCTGCGCCACCCGGTAAAGACCCACCTCCTCGGCATAGGGCGCCATCAGCTCGCTGACCGGCGGCTGGTCGCTCTTGATGAAGCGAACGAAGACGAAGCCGTTCCAGATTTCATGCTCGAGCGGTATCAGGCCGTGGCGCTGCGGATCGAGCGCCGGCAGGGTGCGTTTCTGCGGGACCGCCCTGAGCGTCCCGTCGAGATTGTAGGACCAGCCGTGAAACGGGCACACCAGCGCCGAGCGGCAATGCCCCGCCTGATGCGCCACCACGCGCGAACCGCGGTGCCGGCAGACATTGTGGAACGCCCGCACCTCCCCGTCATGGCCGCGGACGATCAGGGCCCGCTCGCCGACCATGTCGAAGCATTGGTAGTCGCCAGGCTCCGGAACGTCGTTCACATGGCAGGCAAGCTGCCAGCACTTGCGGAACAGCTCCCGGCGCTCCAGCTCCAGGAGCTCGGCGTTGAAATAGGTCCAGGGTGGCAACCCGCCGCGCTCGCTGTCGGAAAGCTTCATATCGATATCGCGAACGTGCTGCATGAATGGGCTTCCATTAATTGACTGAATGTTCATTCAGTATATCAGGAACTTTGCAGAAGCGCAAGCTTCGCCCGCCGTTGACCGGTTCACCCTGGTGTGAAACACCGTGTCGAAGAGAGATGGACGCGAGCGAGGCCGCCAGCATGAACGACAGAATTCCGGTCACCGTGATCACGGGTTTTCTCGGTGCCGGCAAGACCACCGTGCTGCGCCATCTGTTGGCCCATGCCGATGGCCGACGGATTGCCCTTATCGTCAACGAATTCGGCGATATCGGCGTCGATGGCGAGCTGCTGAAGGGCTGCGGCGATGCGCTGTGCCGCGAGGACGATCTGATCGAGCTGGCCAATGGCTGCATTTGTTGCACGGTTGCCGAGGACTTTATCCCCACAATGGAGAAGCTCATCGGCCGCACCGAACCGCCCGACCACATTGTGATCGAGACTTCCGGGCTGGCCCTGCCGCAGCCGCTCCTCAAGGCCTTCGGCTGGCCCGAGATCAGGGCCAGGGTCACCGTCGACGGGGTCGTCACCGTGGTCGACGGCCCGGCCCTGGCCGCGGGCCGCTTCGCCCATGACGCGGCCGCCATGGCCGCCCAGCGCGCCGCCATTCCCGGCGTCGAGCACGACAGCCCGATCGAGGAGCTGTTCGAGGACCAGCTGAACTGCGCCGACATGGTGCTGCTCAACAAGACCGACCTCCTCAGCGATGCCGAGACGACGAAGCTTTCCCGCGATCTCTCCGGACAGCTCCGCCCGGGAGCGCGGCTGGTCACCGCCCGCCATGGCCAGGTCAGCCCGGCGGCCCTGATCGGCCTCGACGCCGCCGCCGAAAGCGACCTTGCGGCGCGCCGGTCGCATCACGAGATCGAGGGACTCGACGACCATGACCACGACGATTTCGAGAGCTTCGTCGTCCCGCTCGGCTCCGTAACGGACCGCAGCGCCCTGATCGCGGCGGTCGCGGCAACCGTCTGCCGCCACGACATCCTGCGCCTGAAAGGCTTCATCGCGCTCGACGGCAACCCCTCGCGCCTCGTCGTTCAGGCGGTCGGTCCGCGCGTCAATCATTGGTTCGACCGATCCTGGCGCGATGGCGAGGAACGCCGCTCGTCGCTGGTGGTCATCGGGCTGAAGGGGCTGGACCGCAACGGCATCGAGCGCGAGCTCGCAATCTGAGGGTGCGCGGTGCATCTTCTCGCGCGACAGTCTGAGACCCTCGAAGGCGCCGGCGAGGCCATCGATCTCGGCCAGAGCCCGGGCGACTGCATCGTCCTGTCGGCCGCCGATTCCGAGCTCGCGCTCCTCGCCCGCGCCTTCGACCGCCTGCCGCACCCCAAGCCGTCGCTGCGCCTCGCCAATCTGATGGCGCTCGGCCATCATTTGTCGGTCGACAGCTGGATCGAGCGGACCGCCGCCGCCGCCAAGCTCGTGATCGTGCGCCTGCTCGGCGGTCGCGGCTATTGGCCCTATGGAGTCGACGAGCTGGTGGCGCTGGCGCAGCGCCGCCCGCTCAAGCTCGCCTTGCTGCCCGGTGGCCGCGACCCCGACCCGGCGCTTGCCGCTCTGTCCACCATCGAGCCGGCGGCCTGTCAGCGGCTCCATCGCTATCTGGCCGAAGGAGGATCCGACAACGCCGGCAATTTCCTGCGCTATTGCGCGGCACTTCTCGGCAGCACCGATGCACCCCCGCCGCCACCGGTTGCCTTGCCCCATGCCGGAATCCTCGGCGCAGCCGACCGTCAGCAGCAGCGCGACGGCCCGCTTGCGCCAATCGTGTTCTACCGGGCGCTGATCGAAGGCGGGCTCACCGCGCCGGTCGATCGCCTCGCCGAAGCGCTGGCAGGCCGCGGGCTTGTGCCATTTCCGATATTTATCACCAGCCTCAAAGACGCCCAGAGCATCAAATTTCTCAAATCGACCCTGGAGCGCCGTCCGCCAGCCGTCATCCTGAATGCGACGGCCTTCGCCGCCGGCCGCTTCGACGGCGAGGACGATGGCAATCCCGTCGCCGATTTCGACTGCCCGGTGCTGCAGGTGATATTTTCCGGCAGCAGCGCCGCGGCATGGGCGACGAGCAGTCAAGGCCTGTCCCCCCGCGACCTCGCGATGAACGTGGTCCTGCCCGAGCTCGATGGCCGCATCATCACCTCGGCTGCGTCCTTCAAGGAGGCGGGCGACTGGCATGCCGAGACCGAATGCTCGATCATGTCCTATCGGCCGCAGCAGTCGCGGATCGACCGCATCGCCGACCTGGCCGCTGCGTGGGTGAAGCTGCGCTTGCTGGATGCCGCCGAGCGCCGCGTCGCCATCGTGCTGGCGAACTACCCCAACCGCGACGGCCGCATCGCCAATGGCGTCGGGTATGACACCCCGGCCAGCACCGTCGCAATTCTCGACGCGCTCGCCGCCGCGGGATACCGGGTCGACGCGCCGCCGCGCCACGGCAACGACGTCATCGCCGAGCTGATGCGCGGCCCCACCAACAGCGGTGCCAATCCCGACGCGCCGACCGATGCCCTGCTCCCCCTTGCCACCTACCGGTCCTTTTTCGACCGGCTCCCATCCGCGGCGCGCGAGGCCCTTCTCGCCCGCTGGGGTGCGGTCGAGCAGGACCCTTTCTGCCGCCAAGGCGTGTTCCGGCTGCCGGTTCGCCTCCATGGGCATGTCGCGATCGCCATCCAGCCGGCGCGCGGCTACAACATCGATCCGAAGAGCACCTACCACGATGCCGCCCTGGTGCCGCCCCATGGCTATCTCGCCTTCTACGTCTGGCTGAGAGAGGTGTTCGGCGCCCATGCGGTCATCCACAACGGCAAGCACGGCAATCTCGAATGGCTGCCCGGCAAGGCCACCGCGCTCTCGGAGGAATGCTGGCCCGACATCGCGCTCGGTCCGGTTCCCCAGCTTTACCCGTTCATCGTCAATGACCCGGGCGAAGGCACCCAGGCCAAGCGCCGCACCGCTGCCGTCATCATCGATCACCTCACCCCCCCGCTCGCCCGTGCCGAATCCTACGGGCCCCTGCTCCAGCTCGAAGCCCTGATCGACGAATATGCCCTGGCAGGCGGCATCGACGCGCGGCGCCAGAAGCTGCTCCGCCGCCGCATCGCCGAGCTTGTCCAGTCGAGCGGCATCGACCGCGATGCAGCCATTTGCGACGTCATTGCCGACGACTCGGCGCTCGCCCGCCTCGATGCCTGGCTGTGCGACGTCAAGGAGAGCCAGATCCGCGACGGCCTGCACATTCTGGGCACGAGCCCTGAGGGCCGTCTGGAGACCGATCTCCTGGTGGCGCTGTCACGTCTGCCGCGCCGCCAGGGATTGGCCGGCGACGCCTCGCTTCACCGCGCCCTCGCCCAGGACCTCGACCTCGCCTTCGATCCGCTGGCGGCCGAGCTGGGCGAACCCTGGCAGGGCCTCCGCCCTGCCCTCCTTGACCGCATCGATGCCGCTCCATGGCGCACGGCGGGCGACACCGTGGAGCGCCTGGAGGCGCTGGCCGCCGCCATTGTCGCCGGCAGCGCCGCCCCGCCGGGCCCCGCCAGCACTGCCGTCATGGCTTCGATCGAGAGCCGGATCCGGCCGGCCGTCAGGGCCTGCGGCGGCCGCGAGATCGCCGCCCTGCTCGCCGGCCTTGCCGGCCGCTTCGTCCCTGCCGGTCCTTCCGGTGCGCCGAGCCGCGGTCGGCTCGATGTCCTCCCCACCGGGCGCAATTTCTATTCGCTCGACAACCGGGCGGTGCCGACCCCCACCGCCTTCGACCTTGGCCGCCGCTCCGCCGAGGCGATGCTCGCCCGCCATTTCCAGGACCACGGCCGCTACCCGGCGGCCATGGGGCTCTCCGTCTGGGGCACCTCGAACATGCGCACCGGCGGCGACGACATCGCCCAGGCTCTGGCCCTGCTCGGCGCCCGGCCGCAATGGGAGCCGGGAACCGGCCGTGTCACCGGGTTCGAGATCCTGACGCTGGCCGAGCTTGGCCGCCCCCGCGTCGACGTCACCTTGCGGATCTCCGGCTTCTTCCGCGATGCCTTTCCGCTGCAGATCGAGCTCATCGACAAGGTCGCCCGCGCCATCGGCGAGCGCGACGAGGCGCTGGCCGACAATCCGGTGCGACAGCGCATGCAGGAGGATCAGGCCATGCTGGCGCAATCCGGGCTCGCCGGCGAGGATGCCCGGCGCCTCGCCGGTCATCGCATTTTCGGGTCCATGCCCGGCACCTACGGCGCCGGCCTCCAGGCTTTGATCGACGAGCGCCTGTGGCAGGACAAGGCCGATCTGGCGCGCGCCTATGTCGCCTGGGGTGCCCATGCCTATGGCGCGCAAGCCCATGGCGAGGCCAGCGAGGCGATGTTCCGCCGCCGCCTCTCCGCCATCGAGGCCGTCATCCACAATCAGGACAACCGCGAGCATGATCTTCTCGACTCGGACGATTACTACCAGTTCGAGGGCGGCATGACGGTGGCCGTCGAGCATGTCGCAAGCGTCCGCCCCGTGGTCTGGCACAATGATCACTCCCGCCCCGAGCGGCCGGTGCCGCGCACCCTCGAGGAGGAGATCGGCCGGGTCATGCGGGCCCGCGTCGTCAATCCGAAATGGATCGCCGGCGTGATGCGCCATGGCTACAAGGGCGCCTTCGAGATCGCCGCCACCGTCGACTACATGTTCGCCTTCGCTGCCACCACCGGCGCGGTGCAGAGCCACCATTTCGATCTCGCCTATGACGCCTATCTCGGCACCCCCGAGGTCCGCGCCTTCCTCGCCGACAACAACCCCGCCGCCCTCGCCGAGATCGCCGCCCGCTTCGCCGAGGCGCTGGAGCGCGGCCTGTGGTCGCCGCGGTCGAATTCGGCCTGGCGCGATCTGCAGCATATCGAAAAGGAGCCCGCGGCATGACCGACGAGACCGCCCTCAACACCCGCCACGCCGACAAGATGCGCAAGAAAAAGGCGGCGCGCGACAAGATCATCGCCGGCAAGACCATCGAGAAGGGGCTGCTGATCGTTCACACCGGCAAGGGCAAGGGCAAGTCGACCGCCGCCTTCGGCATGATCTTCCGCTGCATCGGCCATGGCATGCGGGCCGGCGTCATCCAGTTCGTCAAGGGCTCATGGGCGACCGGCGAGCGCACCGTGCTCGAGAAGTTCCCCGATCTCGTCACCATCAAGGCGATGGGCGAGGGCTTCACCTGGGAAACGCAGGACCGCGCCCGCGACATCGCGCACGCCCGCGCCGCCTGGGAGCATAGCAAGGCGATGATCGCCGACCCGTCCTTCCGCATGGTGCTGCTCGACGAGCTCAACATCGTGCTGCGCTACGATTATCTGCCGCTCGAGGAGGTGCTGGAGGTGCTGAAGAACAAGCCGTCCGACAAGCACGTGATCGTCACCGGCCGCAACGCCCGCGAGGAGCTCGTCGCGCTTGCCGACCTCGTCACCGAGATGACCGAGATCAAGCACCCGTTCCGCTCGGGCGTGAAGGCACAGGCTGGGGTGGAGTTCTGATTTTCAACCGGAGGTAGAGAACCAAGCCGCTTTCAATGGCTCTGTTGCGGAATAACCACGTGCGAAAACTGGAAAAGGCCCGAGCCGGCATGTACGGTGCGCCCGGGAGACTTCGCCGCCAGCAGATCTCGTAGGACCGCTGCCACAGCTGAGAGCGAGTGTGGGGGAATGAAGAACGTCTTCGCGATTTTTTTGAAAGCGCCCGGCGCCAAACCGGTTTCGGTGCTCGTCTGCCTGCTGTTTGCTGGGCTGTTCGAGCTGTTCAGCGTCGGCATGGTCATTCCGGTGGTGACCATCGCCGGCGGCATGGCGACCGGCAAGCCCTCGAAGCTCGGCGCCCTCACCGGCAAGATGTTCTCGGTTGTCGGCATCAGCCCGGCGCTCGACACGCTGCTGCTGCTGCTGCTCGCCTCCCTGACCATCCGCTCGATCCTGGCCTTTGCCGCGATGAGCTATGTGGCGATCGCCGTCGCCGAGGTCGCGACCCGCATCCGCCAGCTGCTGCTCACCACGCTCCTCCGCGTCCGCTGGAGCTATTTCACCGACAGCAACCCGGGCACCCTGTCGCACACCCTTTCCGGCGAAGCCCATGCTGCCGCCGAAACCTACAACTCCGCTGCCATTACCGTCACCGAGCTGACCAAGATCAGCATCGCCTTCGTGATCGCGCTGCTGGTCTCGAGCGCCTTCTTCGCCAGCGCCATGCTCGGCGTTGCCCTGGTCGCCGCGCCGGCAATGGTGGTCCTGTCGCGCTCGCGCCGGTCGAGCAAGAGCCATTGGAAGCACACGAGCAAGCTCGTCAGCCAGGCTCAGGACACCATCAGCAATATGAAGGCGCTGCGCTCGATGCAGCGCCAGGGCTCCTATGAGAAGCTGTTCACCAAGCAGATCAAGGAGATGCGGCGCTCGCTCGTCCACACCAAGGTGATGGGCTATGCCATGTCCTACGGCCAGGACATCCTCGTCTCCTTCGTGATCTGCGGCGGCCTCTATCTCGGCGCCATCGTCTATCACGTGCCGCTGCCCGAGCTCCTGGTGCTCGGGCTGATCTTCATCCAGATCATCCGGGGCGTGAAGCGTCTCCAGCACGCCCTCCAGACCTTCGAGGAGAATTACCAGGCCTATCGATCCTGCATGAAGATGATCGCCCGCGCCCGCGAGCTCGAGGAAGAGGATTCCGGCATCGTGGTCGCCACCCTCGATCGCGCCATCGCATTCGAGTCGGTGAGCTTCAATTTCGAGCGCGCCCAGGTTCTGCAGTCGGTGTCGCTGGAGATCCCGGCCCGCGCCGTCACCGTCCTCACCGGTCGTTCGGGTGCCGGCAAGACCACCATCGTCGACCTGCTGGTCGGGCTGCACCAGCCGCAGCAGGGGCGCATTCTGGTGGATGGCGTGCCCCTCGCCGAGCTGTCGCTCAAGAGCTGGCGCAAGGGCATCGGCTATGTGCCGCAGGAGCTGACGCTGCTCCAGGGCTCGATCTACGAGAATCTCTGCATGGGCGACAAGCAGCTGTCGCGCGATGATGCCGTGCGGGCGCTGCGGGAGGCCGGCGCCTACGACTTCGTCATGTCGCTGCCGCAACAGCTCGACACCGATGTCGGGCAGATGGGGATGAAGCTGTCCGGCGGTCAGCGCCAGCGCATCTCGCTGGCCCGCGCCCTGGTGCTGAGGCCCCGCCTGCTCATCCTCGACGAGGTGACGAGCGCGCTCGACGAGGAGACCGAGGCCGCCATCTGCCGCAACATCACCGACCTCAGCCAGATGTACACGGTGGTGGCGATCACCCACCGCCCGGCCTGGATCCGCATCGCCACCCGCGTCTACCGCGTCCATGGCGGCGCGGTCGACCATGTCGAACCGACGCTGACGGTTCATTAGCGCGGCAACGGCCCGGCGCCGACCACCCGCGCCAGCCACGCGACCGCCTCGTCGATCGCCGAAACCCGCGCCGCCTGCGGCTTCGCCGGCCGGGCGATCATCACCACCGGCAACCCGAGCAGGCGCGCCGCCGACAGCTTCGCATCGGCCGGTCCGCCGGAATTCTTGGTCACCAGCACGCCGATCGACTCCGCCTCGAGGAGCGCGATTTCGTCTTCCAGCCGGAACGGCGGTCGCGCCTGCAGCAGGCTCCAGCCGCTCGGGATCGGCCGCTCCGGTTGCTCGATCATGCGGACGATGCCCGTCACGTCCCCGCGGCGGAAGAATTCACCGAGGCCGCGTGTGCCGATGGTGAGCAGCACCCGCGATTGCGGTTCGAGCACCGCCGCCGCTTCGGCTGCATCCTTGGCCGCGATCCAGCGGTCCTGCGGTCCGGGGGTCCATTCCGGGCGATCGAAATGGAGGTGCGGCACGCCGGTTTGGGCCGCCGCCTTCGCGACATTGCCGGAGATCTGCACCGCGAACGGATGGGCCGCATCGATGACCGCCCGGATTTTCGCCTCGCTCAGATACCGGGCGAGGCCTTGGGCGCCACCGAAGCCGCCAATATGCACCGTGCCGGGCGGCAGCACCGGCGCTTTGGTGACGCCCGCCATCGATGTCACCGGCTCGAAGCCCGCCGCCATGACGGCGGCCGCCAGCAGCCGGCCGTCGCGCGTTCCCCCGATGATCAGCACGCGCTCACCCGGCATGCCCGATCACCTGGCCGCTGCGGTCGACCACCACGATGTCGAGCGCCACATCGGCGCCCCGCAGCATGGCGCTGCCGGCCGCCTGCGCCGCCCGCGCCACCGTCTCGGCGAGCGGCAGACCGCTTGCCCGCGCCACCGCCTCGGCCTCCATCGCCGTATTGGCGCGGCGCACCTGCCCGGCCGTCATGTCGTCGCCTCCGAGCGCCGCCACCCGCGCCGCCAGCCATTCGAAGTCGACCGCGCTTCTTCCCGAATGGAGATCCACCGCACCCTGCGCCATCTTGGTGATCTTGCCGAAGCCGCCGGCCACGGTCACCCGCGGCACCGGATGCGCGCGGAGATATTTCAGCATGCCGCCGACGAAGTCGCCCATGTCGACCACCGCCTCGAGCGGCAGCGCATAGAGGCGCCGCACCGCCGCCTCCGAGGTCGAGCCGGTCGCGCCCGCAATGTGGGTGTGGCCGCCGGCCCGCGCCACGTCGATGCCGCGGTGGATCGAGGCGATCCAGGCGGCGCAGGAGAACGGCTTGACGATCCCGGTGGTGCCGAGGATCGACAGGCCCCCCTTGATGCCGAGCCGCGGGTTCCACGTCTTGTCGGCGAGCGCCTCGCCGCCCGGAATGGAGATCTCGATCTCGACATCGCCGCTGTCGCCCTGCGCCTCCGCCAGCGCCGCCACCACCGCCCGCATCATCTGCCGCGGCACCGGATTGATCGCCGGCTCGCCCACCGTCACCGGCAGGCCTGGCCGCGTGACGGTTCCAACGCCGGGTCCCGCCTTGAACTGCACGCCGTCACCCGGGCCGGCGCGCCGCACGCAGGCGACGATCAGCGCGCCATGCGTCACGTCGGGATCATCGCCGGCATCCTTGATGACGCCGGCCTCGGCCCAGTCCTCGCCCTTGCCCGCGAGCGCCAGCGCGAAGGCATGCGTCTCGCC
Source organism: uncultured Alphaproteobacteria bacterium (assembly GCA_963744915.1). Lineage (GTDB taxonomy): Bacteria > Pseudomonadota > Alphaproteobacteria > Rhizobiales > Aestuariivirgaceae > DATAFF01. The sequence goes on along the minus strand of CAVUUY010000009.1, from coordinate 270,179 downwards.
GCCCGGCAGCGAGATCGCGACGGGGTCAGGGAAGCGGCCGGTGAGCAATGCCGCATAGGCCGCCTTGACTGCCGCCGTAGCGCATGCACCGGTCGTCCAGCCGCGTCTAAGCTGCTGTTTGGGCATGGTTGTCCGACCCATGGCCCTCTATACTCGAAAGGTCGCGACGAGGCGAGGAGCGCGCATGACATCGGGTCCCGGCAGGCCCCTGAAAGGCTGGATTCATCACGGCGAGGAGCCCTCGGGCTTCGCCCGGCTCGATGCCGAGGTCTTTCCCGAGTTCGAGCCCGGAACCGTGTGGCTCGTGGGCGCCGGCCCCGGCGCCCCGGGCCTGCTATCGCTGCTCGCTTATCATGCCATGCAGAGAGCTGATGTCGTCGTCTATGACGCCCTGGTCAATGCCGACATCCTGCGCTGGGTCCGGCCCGGCGCCGAGCTCGAATATGCCGGCAAGCGCGGTGGCAAGCCCTCGCCCCACCAGCGCGACATCTCGGTGCGGCTGATCGAGCTTGCCCGCGCCGCCCGGCGGGTCCTGCGGCTCAAGGGCGGCGACCCCTTCATGTTCGGACGCGGCGGCGAGGAGTGCCAGGTGCTTGCCAGGGCCGGGGTGCCCTTCCGCATCGTTCCCGGCATCACCGCCGGCATTGGCGGGCTGGCCTATGCCGGCATTCCGGCCACCCACCGCGACAGCAACCATTCGGTCGTCTTTCTCACCGGTCATGATGCCACCGGACGCATGCCGGCCAATGTCGATTGGCAGGCGCTGGCCACCGCCTCGCCGGTCATCGTCATGTACATGGCCGTGAAGAACGCGCCCGAGATCGCCGCCGCCCTGATCGCCGGCGGCCGCGATCCGACCGAGCCCTTGACCTTCATCTCCAACGCCACGCTGCCCGGCCAGCGCGTCGCGGTGACGACGCTGGGTGAGGTCGGGGCCTTCCTCGCTGCCGAGGCCCCGCCCACCCCGGCGATCGTCGTGGCCGGCCGAGTGGTCGCCTGGCGCGACATTCTCGACTGGTACAAGGACAACCTGCGGGAGAATGCGGTTGGCTGACGGCCTGGTGATTGCGGCACCGTCATCCGGCTCCGGCAAGACAGTCATCACCTTCGCGCTCCTCGCCGCCCTGCGCCGCCGCGGCATCAAGGTGGCTGGCGCCAAGAGCGGCCCCGACTATCTCGATCCCCGGTTTCACGAGCTGGCCACCGGCCAGACCTGCTTCAACCTCGATCCGTGGGCAATGCGGCCGGAGCGCCTCGCCGAGCTCGCGGCGCGGCGTGACGCCGACCTCGTGCTCGTCGAGGGCGTCATGGGCCTGTTCGACGGCCCGCCCGGCGGCGGCGGCTCGACCGCCGATCTAGCCGCCATGCTTGGCCTGCCGGTGGTGCTGGTGGTCGACGCCGCGCGCCAGGGCCAGTCGATCGCCGCCCTGGTCGAAGGCTTCGCCCGCCACCGCCCCGGCATCGTCATTGCCGGCGTCATCGCCAACCGCCTCGCCAGCGATCGCCACCGCGCCATCATCGCCGCGGCCCTCGAGGGCGGCGGCCCGCCCCTTCTCGGTGCCGTGATGACCGATCGCCGGCTCGGGCTCCCATCCCGCCATCTCGGACTCGTCCAGGCCGACGAGATCGCGGCGATCGGCGCCGTCATCGATCACGCTGCCCGCGCCATTGCCGACTGCGTCGACCTCGACGCCCTGCTGGCGCTCGCCCGGCCGCTGCCGGCCGCGCCGACTCCGGCCACCCCGCTGCCGCCGCTCGGCCAGCGCATCGCGGTCGCCGGCGACATCGCCTTCGCTTTCGCCTATCGTCACATCCTCGACGGCTGGAGCAGACTTGGCGCCGAACTCGTGCCATTCTCGCCCCTGAGCGACGAGCAGCCTGCCCCGGACGCCGACGCGGTGTTCCTGCCCGGCGGCTATCCGGAGCTCCATCCGGCGCGTATCGCCGGAAACGCCGGTTTCATGCGTGGCCTGGCGCACGCCGCGGGGCGCTGCGCTCTGATCTATGGCGAATGCGGTGGCTACATGGTTCTGGGCCAGGGATTGACCGACAGGGACGGACGCCGCCACGGCATGGCCGGCCTTCTGCCGCATGAGACCTCCTTCGCCGAACCCCGCCTGCATCTCGGCTACCGCCGCCTCAGCCACCACAGTCCCCTGCCCTGGCCGGCATGTCTGCGCGGCCACGAGTTCCATTATGCCAGCCTTGCCAGCGGCGGCGCGGGCGAACCGCTTTTTGCGGCAGCCGACAGCGAGGGGCGGGAATTGCCGTCCATGGGCACCCGGAGAGGCCGGGTCATGGGTTCCTTTGCCCATATTGTCGATGGCGAGCGATAACCGATGACACGCGCGTTGATGGTCCAGGGAACGGGCTCCAATGTCGGCAAGTCGCTGATCGTTGCCGGCCTCTGCCGAGCCTTCGCCAACCGGGGTCTGAAGGTGGCGCCGTTCAAGCCGCAGAACATGTCGAACAATGCCGCGGTGACCGCCGACGGCGGCGAGATCGGCCGCGCCCAGGCCTTGCAGGCGCGCGCCGCCCGCCGCGAGCCGGTCTCCGACATGAACCCCATCCTGCTCAAGCCCGAGGCGACCGGCGGCGTCCAGGTGATCGTCCAGGGCCGCCGCGCGGCAACGCTCTCGGCCCGCGACTATTTTGGCCATCGCGACCGCTTTCGCCCGGCGGTGCTGCAAAGCTTCCAGCGCCTCGCCGGCACTGCCGACCTCGTCGTCGTGGAGGGCGCCGGCTCCCCGGCCGAGGTCAACCTCCGCGACGGCGACCTCGCCAATATGGGGTTCGCCCGCGCCGCCAACGTCCCCGTCATCCTCATCGGCGACATCCATCGCGGCGGCGTGATTGCCTCGCTGGTCGGCACTTTCGTAGTGCTCGACCCAGCCGATGCGGCGCTGATCCGCGCCTCGCTGGTCAACAATTTCCATGGCGACCCGACATTGTTCGACGCCGGGAGAAAATTCCTCGAGGAGCGCACCGGCGTACCATGCCTCGGCGTCGTTCCGCATTGGAGCGATGCCCGCCGGCTGCCTGCCGAGGACAGCCTGGTGCTCGACAGCATGCGGCCGGCGACCAACCACGGCCCGATCAGGATCGCCGTCCTGCGCCTGGGGCGCATCGCCAATTTCGATGATCTCGATCCCCTGATGATCGAATCGGCGATTACCGTGGAATTCGTCCAGCCCGGCGCCGCCGTCCCGGCCCATGCCGATGTCGTCATCATCCCCGGAACCAAATCGACCATTGCCGATCTGCGCTTTTTGCGCGAGCAAGGTTGGGACACCGATATCCGGGCCCATTTGCGGCGCGGCGGCCGGGTGCTCGGCCTGTGCGGCGGTTATCAGATGCTGGGCCGGCGCATTCATGACTGGCAGGGGCTGGAGGGCCAGCCGGAATCCGTCGACGGCCTCGGGCTCCTCGATGTCGAGACGACGCTCGAGCCGGTGAAGGCGCTGGCGCGCGTCAGCGCCATCCATGTCGCGACCAACACCGTCATCAATGGCTACGAGATCCATCTTGGCCGGACCAGCGGCGAGGACTGCGCCCGCCCCTTCGCCATGGTCGGCGCCGTTCCGGATGGCGCCATCTCGCGCGATGGCCGGGTGGCCGGCACCTACATCCATGGCTGCTTCGAGAGCGATGCCTTCCGTCAGGCCTACCTCACCGCGCTCGGCGGCACGCCCGGATCGCTCGGCCATGCCGAGCACGTCGAGCGCACGCTCGATGCCCTGGCGGAGCATCTCACGGCCAATCTGGATATCGAACGCGTCTTTGCCATTGCGGCGCCGGCGAACGCGGCTTGATGCTGTCGACCACGCTGTCGATCGCATTTGCCGCCCTGGTGATCGAGCGCCTCGCCGGCTATCCGAAATTCATCCATGACGCCATCGGCCACCCGGTGGAATGGATCGGCGCCGTGATCGGCGGCTTCGAGGAGGCCTTGAACCACCCCGATGGCAACCGGATCTGGCAGAAATTCAAGGGCGCATTCGCCCTGTTCCTGACCCTCGTGCTGGTTGCCATCCTCACCATCCCGTTCAGCCTGTGGCTCCGCCATCAGGAATGGGGCTGGCTGCTGGAGGCGGTGCTTGCCACCACCTTGCTTGCGCAATTCGACCTCTACCGCCATGTCCGCGCCGTCTATGCCGGTCTCGAAAAGAGCCTCGATGATGGTCGCCGCGCGGTAAGCCGCATCGTCGGCCGCGATCCCGATCAGCTCGACGAGAGCGGCGTGACGCGTGCCGCGATCGAGAGCCTTGCCGAGAACGCCTCCGACGCGGTGATCGCGCCGGCCCTGTTCCTGGCGTTGTTCGGCCTGCCCGGCATCGCCGCTTACAAGGTCATCAACACGGCCGACAGCATGATCGGCCACAAATCGCCCCGCTTCATCGATTTCGGTTGGGCTTCGGCACGCCTCGACGACCTCGTGAACCTGATACCGGCCCGGCTGAGCGGGCTGCTCTTCGCCGGGGCCGCGAGCCTCACCAACCCCGGCGCCGGCGCCGATGCCCTGGCCCGCATGTGGTACGATGCCCGCAAGCACGTGTCGCCCAATGCCGGCTGGCCCGAGGCGGCGATGGCCGGCGCGCTCGACATCCGCCTCGGCGGGCCGCGCAACTATGACGGCGTGCCGGTCGACCTCCCCTGGCTGGGCAATGGCCGGATCGATCTCGACCGCCACGACATCCGCCGCGCCCTGCGGCTGTTCTCGCAGATGATCACCCTCTTCGCCGCCCTGGTGGCGCTGGCTGCCGCCTTCTCCTTCTAGGGCGTCATTTGACCGTGATCGGCAGGCCCCCCACCATGAACACCACATGCTGGCACACCGCGGCGAGCCGCTGATGCGCCTGCCCCGCCTCGTCGCGGAACTGCCTGGCAAGCGGATTGTCGGGCACGATGCCGAGGCCGACCTCGTTTGAGACCAGGCAGAGATCGCCGCCAGCCGCGGCAATCACCCGGCACAAGCCTTCGACCGCCTCCCCCACCGGGCGCCCCCGCGCCATCAGGTTGGTGATCCACAGTGTGATGCAGTCGACGAGAACGAACTGCTGCGGCCGTGCCGCGCGCTCCAGCACTTGAGCGAGGTCGACCGGCTCCTCGATCGTCGTCCAGGCCGGGCCCCGGGCCGCGCGATGATGCGCGATGCGCCGGGCCATCTCCGCATCGCCGGCTTCGCCGGTGGCGATGTAGATCATCGCCCCGCCATGGGCCCGCCCCAGCCCCTCCGCATGGCGGCTCTTGCCGGATCGGGCGCCCCCGAGAACGAGCGTGCTGCTCGGCGCTGACGCGGTCATTGCTTCTCCTCGACCGCCGGCGGCAGCCGCGTGATGAAATGGCCGCGCATGCCATTCGGCCAGGCCCGGAACGGCACCTCGCCCCGCTCGCTCTCGCCATGCAGGTCAAACCAGGCCAGGATTGCCTCGGCGGCGGCCGGTTCCGGCGCAAAGCCGCCGGCCAGATAGCTGAAGCGCTGGCTGTCCACGATCCAGACATTGCAGTGCCGCGTGCAGGCCCACAGGCAGGCCTGGCGCCGCACCGTCACGTCTCTGCGGCCCTGCTCCGAGAGCAGAGCCTCCATCGTCCGGGCCAGCCGCTCACCCCCGGTCACCCCATCCGGGCCGGTCGGCTCGGCCGCCGAGTGACGGCAGGTGGTGCAGAACACCAGGGAGCGCATGCGCTGTCGGTTCTCCGGTTGCACAAGGCAGCGGTCCCGTGCTTCAACCACTTTCGGCCGAGCTGTCAATGCGCAAGAGTGTCGAATGACCGGAACGCGCCGAATAGCCTTCCTCGCCAGCGACGCGCCGGAAGCCCGGGCCGCCGAGCGCGAGCTCGTCGCCCGTTATGGTTACCATTCCCTGGCCGATGCCGACACGGTGGTGGCGCTCGGTGGCGACGGTCTGATGCTGCAGACCCTGCACCGCGTTCTGCCTGGTGGCCATGCCATCTACGGCATGCACCGCGGCTCGGTCGGCTTTCTCATGAATGATTATGACGCCGACGGCCTGCTCGAACGGCTCGATCGGGCGCAGGTCACCGCCATCCATCCGCTGCGGATGATCGCGGCGCCGACCGGGGGCGGGCGCCGCGAAGCCCTGGCCTTCAACGAGGTTTCGCTGCTGCGCCAGCGTCACCAGGCGGCCAAGCTCCGAATTACGGTCGACGGCCGGATGCGGATGGAGGAACTCATTTGCGACGGCATCATCATTGCCACCCCGGCCGGCAGCACCGCCTATAATCTGTCGGCCAACGGGCCGATCCTGCCCATCAATTCCTCCCTCCTTGCCATCACCCCGATCAGCGCCTTCCGGCCGCGGCGGTGGCGGGGCGCCATTCTGCCGCATGACGCCAGGGTCGGCATCGAGGTGCTCGAGCCCGACAAGCGTCCCGTCGCCGCCGTGGCCGATCAGGAGGAGGTGCGCGAGGTGCATATCGTCGAGGTGATGGAGGACCAGTCCCTCACCGTGCGCCTGATGTTCGACCCCGGCCATACCCTGGCCGAGCGCGTTCTGGCGGAGCAGTTCCGCTGGTGATCCGGCGCAAGCCGGTCGAAACCGCAATGAACCTTAGGGAAGAATTTACGACAGGCGACGTACAAAGGTAGCGTAAGTTGCGTAACCGGCGTCGCCGGCTGGTGTTGCGGGTGCCGGGGGCTGACGATTGCCCTCGGCACTTTCATTTCAGGCGACCGCCGAGAGATTGCCTTTCAGCCGATTGGCCAACGCCCGTGTGCGGTCATCGGCGAATTGTCCGACCAGATCGAGGACCATGGCACCGTGTTGCGGGGCGAGCTCCTCCTGGCGGGTCAGAATGGTCTCCACCACGCGGCGGCCGAACTGTTCCTCGCTTGGCCAGGCGCTTTCGCCTTGCGCCTCAGCCGCCACCGCAAAGGCGGCCCGCACCACCGGATAGCAGTCATTTGGGATTCCCGCCGATGCATGCACCGCCTTCAGCGCGTGACCGTTGCGACCGGCCGCCACGCCCTTCAACCGCTTCACCGGCATGGCCGAAAGCCAGGCCAGCGCATGCTCGAGGATCATGATGTGGCCGCTCAACGCTGCCCTCAGCATGATTGACGGCGTCAGCATGTCGCGCGACGACATGAACGCGATCAGCCGCTCCAGCGCCTGCTCCTCGACCTCGAGCAGAATCCGCAGCAGCATCCGCTCCTCGGTCTCGTTGATGATCTCGTCCGCTTCAGCCACCGTCATCCAGCAGCGCTGCCGCAGCAGCCGGTGCATCCGCTGGGCCGAGCGGCGCACCTCGATGAGCCGGATCTCCACCGGCAGCGCTTCGATCGCAAGCAGCCGGTCCACCATGGTCGGCACGTTCACGAAGCGCAGATAGATCCGCTTGAAGTCGCTCGGTTTGAGCGCAATGCTCCGGTTGTCCACAAGCCCCGCAACCGCTGCCTCGCAGGCGCCTTCGATGAGCTTGGCGACGATGTCGTCCTCGAGGTCCGGCCGCGCCGCCACGGCGCATTGCCGCGCCTCGTCGCCAACTTTCAGGATCGACAGCATGCGCGAGCGGTCGAGCGCCGCCGTCGTCGCGATGAAGGCGGCAGCGATATCGTCGTCGGCAGCAATGATCGAGAACATGATCTCCGCATCGAGGGTCCTGCACGGTGCGAGCACCGCGGCAAGCGCCTCCCGAACGTCCCTGTCCGGATCGGCGGCAAGCGCCGCCAGCGTTGGCAGCACGGCAGCCCGGTCGGCCGCCGCGAGCTCCGGCTCGCACAGCAATCCGGCGAGCTGCAGCGCCAGCTCCAGGCGCTCCTCTGCCGTGCCATGCTCGAGGACGGCATCGAACACCGTCGCGTCGAGCGACCCTTGAATGTCACCCACCTTGCCCGCCCCGCCAACAGATTCGCGGGCGGCGATCGGCCGTCCGCGATAGTTGAGGCTAGGCGGCAAGCGTTAATAACGGGTTCACCACATTGGGCCTCAGACGGCTTCCGGCAGACCCTCGACCATGGCCTTGGCCGCCACCGGCGTGGTGACCGGGCTGACCGGATGGACCGGACCTTCGACGCGGGACGGCGCCGCCCGCTGCCGCATGCGATGGATCGCGAACGCCGCGAGCGCCGTATAGATCACCGCCATGTAGGTCATGAACCCCGGCGTCCCGAGCCGCTGCATGAAGGCGCCGGCAATCGAGGGCCCAAGCACCGCACCACTGCCATAGATGAGCACCAGCTGGCCCGATGCTCCAAGCATCTGGTCGCGCCGCAGATGGTCGTTGGCATGCGCCACCGCCAGCGAATAGATCGGCAGCGATAGCGCTCCGAACAGCGTGAAGAGCCCGATAAGAAGATCGCGCGAATAGGGCTGGACGACGATCGAGCAGAGCGCGATCATCGACGTCAGCAGCGCCAGCATGGTCATCAGGCTGCGCCTGTCGTAGCGGTCGGAGAGCAGTCCGATCGGATATTGCGAGACGATGACGCCGATCGGCGGCAGCGCCATCATCAGCGAGATATAGGCGAGCGGCAGCCCCTGCATCATGCCATAGATCGCACCCATGCTGAAAAAGGCACTCTGGCCGAGGCCGTTGGCGAAGGTCGCGACCAATGCCAGCGGCGAGGATCGGTAGAGATCGCGCAGATTTACCGCCTGCGCCTCCTCGATCACCGGCGCCTCGATCGGCGCCAGCGCGATCGGAACCAGCGACAGCGACAGCAGCACCGATATGATGATGAAGCGGGTGAAGCCGCTCGTGTCCGGAACATTGAGCAGCAGCTGGCCGGCGCCGAGCGAGCCATAGACGATGATCATGTAGATCGACAGGATCCGGCCGCGCGACTGGTTGGATACCGCCGCGTTGAGCCAGCTCTCGCAGACGATATAGAGGCCCGCCGTGCAAACCCCGGCGGTCAGCCGCAGCACCAGCCACCACAGCGGTTCGACATAGAGCGGGAACATCAGGACCGCCGTAGCGTCAACCGCGGCCAGCGCCGCGAACACCCTGATGTGCCCGACCTTGGTCACCAGATTCGGTGTGACGAAGGAGCTGAGAAACAGGCCGAGATAATAGCCTGACATGATGATGCCGGTCGCGGTCGCGGAGAAGTCCTCCGCCGTTGCCCTGATCCCGACCAACGAGCCTTGAAGCCCGTTGCCGAGCGCCAGCAGCATGACGCCGATCAAAAGCGCCCAAACAGTTCTCAAATGAAGGATCATGACAGCCCCGCCGCTGATGATCGATGCGTCGGATTAGGCGCTTGCAGCGCAGCAATCAAGCGGAAGCGGCGAATTTCATCGCTTTTTCAAATGATTCCGGTCTGTCTGAGCTTGAGATCCAGGATCTCGGCATCATAAGGCTTCATCATGCATTCGGCGGCACCGCCCCAGATTGTCCGGCCGATGCGCGCCGCCTCCCGCTCCTGCGGGCACACGATGACCACCGGGCAGCGCTCGGCAGTGCGGCCAAGCCGGCGGATGAACGCTGCCGCGTCGGGACAGGTCTTGCCTTCGTCGATCACGATTAGTTCCGGCATCTTGCGCGAGCAGATCTCGAGGGCTTCCTGCTCGCCGGTTGCCGCCGTCAGCTCGAAGCCATAGGCCGCCAGCATGCCGGCGAGCTTCAGCCGGTCATCGTGATTGTCGTCGACGATCAAACAGCGTGTCATATCGACGTGCCCTTCGAGCCACATGTCAACTTTCCGATCCCGCCGCCCTGCCACCCGAGTCCTGCGGCCGCAGGGTTAATGCCAAGTTAACAAGTTATCCACAGCTTTTTGGAACGCAAATAATCGCGTGTATTCAGTGCGTTGCCCGAGATCTGTTCTCCAGTTATCCACAGCCGGTCAAAACCGCGGTTTCGCTTTTGTTCGCAACATTGCGGAGACTCAGGGGGAATCGCACTGCTAAGAGAAGAGGCGGAGACAGCCTCATCGGAGATTGCAGATGGCCGGTTTGTGGTTCGAGGAGTTTGCGGTCGGGCGGGTCTATGCCCATCCGATTACGCGAACGGTAACGGAAATGGACAACATGCTGTTCTCCTGCCTGACCATGAACCCGCAGCCGCTCCACATCGACCGCCATTTCAGTGCCGCCACCGAATGGGGCCAGCCGCTGATGAACTCCCTGTTCACGCTCGGCTTGATGATCGGCATCTCTGTCAACGATCTGACAGTTGGCACCACTGTCGCCAATCTCGGCATGCGCGACGTCAAGTTTCCCGCCCCGCTGTTCCAGGGCGACACCATTCGCGTCGAAACGGAGGTCAAGGGCAAGCGCGACAGCCAGTCCCGCCCCGATGCCGGCATCGTCGAATTCGAGCACCGCGCCTTCCGGCAGGACGGCACGCTGGTCGCCGTCTGCCAACGGCAGGCCTTCATGCGCAAGCGCCCCGCGGCGACAGGCTGACCGTGCGCTCGCTTCTCTTCGTCCCGGCCGACGCCGAGCGCAAGATTGCCAAGGCGCTGGCCAGCGCCGCCGATGTGGTGATCCTCGACCTCGAGGACTCGGTCGCCCCCGCCCGCAAGGATGCTGCCCGCCGCCTCGCTGCCGAATGCCTTGGGGCGCGCGCGGGACCGCAGCCGCAGCTCTTCGTCCGCGTCAACCCGCGATCGAGCGGCCTGCTGGCGCCCGACCTCGACGCCATGCTTCCGGCCCACCCTGACGGCGTGATGCTGCCGAAGGCCGAAGGCGGCAAGGACGTGCTGCAGCTCGCCCGAGAGCTTCGCTCGCCGCTGCCGGTCATTGCCATTGCCACCGAGTTGGCGAAGGCCATGTTCGCCCTCCAGAGCTTTGCCGATGCGGTGCCGCCGCTTGTCGCCATGGCCTGGGGTGCCGAAGACCTGTCGAGCGATCTCGGGGCCACGGCAAGCCGCGACAGCCGGGGCGGGCTGACCGACCCCTACCGTCTGGCAAGGACCCTGTGCCTGCTCGGGGCGCGGGCCGCCGGCGTCGAGCCTATCGACACGGTCTATCTAGACTTTCGCGACCACGACGGCCTTGGCGCCGAATGCGCCGCGGCGATGCGCGACGGCTTCTCCGCCAAGCTCGCCATCCACCCCGACCAGGTCGAGATCATCAATCGGGCTTTCACCCCGAGCCCCGCCGCCATTGCCGAGGCGCAGGCCGTGATCGACGCCTTTGTCGCTGCCGGCGACGCCGGCGTCGTGGCCATCGGCGGCAGGATGTTCGACATTCCCCACCGCCGCCGCGCCGAGAAGCTGATTGCCCGCGCCGCGCGCTACGGAAGCAGGCAATAGGTGGTGCGCGCCCTGCCTGACGACCTGACGGTCTGATTGCTGTGCCGAACGGCACAACCAGGCCGCGGTCATGGTGCTACGTATGATGGGTCCGATCTATGCAGGATCGGAGGTCCATCTGAGGGGAAGAACCATGACCGACAGAGTTTCGGGATCGAACAAGAATCCGTATCAAGTGCCACAAGGGGAGCATCCGACAACCGGTCGCGTGAAGGCGGTCAGAAGCTCATACAAACATAGAGAATCGACAGGATAACTTCCGCATCCGGTGTTGCCCTAATCGGGGCGCCGCATGCGGAAGCTCTCGCTGACCGCCGCATATTCCGAATAGCCGAGCCGCGCCAGCGGCCGCATGCCCACCGTATCGACCCGCCCGTCGACGATGAAGCGGTCATCGATATGGATGCCCAGCACACGGCCGATCACCAGATGATTTTCGGCCGAGCCGTCATCGCCAGGAAGCGGCACGATCTGGTAGAGCCGGCATTCCAGATTGGCCGGGCTTTCCGCGACCCGCGGCGGCTTGACCAACCGGCTTGCCGCCTGCGTCAGGCCGGCAAGGGCAAATTCATCGGTGCCGCGCGGCACATGGGCCGAGGTGGCGTTGACGGCTTCCCGAAGGTCATAGGTCGCAATGTTCATGACGAATTCGCCGGTCTCTTCTATGTTGCGCAGCGTGTCCTTGTTGCCGCCGCTGCGGCTCGCTCCCGATCCATAGGCGATGTAATGCGGTTGCTCGGCGAAGGCATTGAAATAGCTGTACGGCGCCAGATTGACCTTGCCCGCCGGCGAGATGCTCGAGATCCAGCCGATCGGCCGCGGCACGATCAGAGCCTTGAATGGATCATATTGAAATCCGTGTTGGTTGCGGGTGGTGTCATAAAACATCGCAATGCGCTCACTTTCTCCCTCTGAGGCCGAGCACCGTGGGAAGCTCGGCGATCGAGGCGATGACATGGTCGGCATGCGGGCCGAGCTCGTCAACTGCCGAGGTCCCCGACAGAACGCCGATGGCCAGCCCGGCGCCCGCCGCCCGCGCCATTTCGAGATCATGACGATTGTCGCCGACCACCGCCACTTCGTCCGGCCGTAGCGAAGCCATGCCGCAGAAGGCAAGCACCGGATCGGCGGCAGGCTTGGCCTGCGTCACCGCGTCATAACCGAGAATGGCGATGAAATGGTGGGCGATGCCGAGCCGCTCGGCGGTGAGGCGGGCGGAGCGCGTATTGTCGTTGGTGGCGATGCCGAGCTTCAGCCCGGCGGCCTCGAGCTCGCTGAACAGCGGCTCGAGCTCGATCACCGGCACGGCGCTGTCGGGCGCATGCTCGGAGCAGAAATCGTCGACGAAGGCCAGCCACTCCGCTTCTTCGGCCGGCGTCAATTGCGGCTTCCACGCCCGCACCAGGTCGATGCTGTTGCCGGCCGCCCAGATCGAGCCGCCGCGCAATTGATCGCGCTCGCGGTCATAGCCGGCAACGATCAGTAGCTCGTCGGCGCGCGGCTGGTGGCCGCCGGAAAACTCGAGCGCCAGGGCCTTGAGCACCGGCAGCCAGGTCGCCGGAAAATCGATCAGGGTTCCGTCCTTGTCGAACAGGATGCCGCGGATCGCCATCGCTCAACCGGTCCAGCGCGTGGTCAGGCTTGCCGCCACCGGCCGCGGCCGATCGGTCAGCACCTCCGCCGGCTCGCCGAGATAGACGAGGCCGGCCACCCGCTCGCCGCGTTCGAGACCCATGGCCGCGGTGGTCACCGGGTCATAGGCGCACCAGTCGGTCATCCATTGGCAGCCGATGCTCATTGCCGTTGCCGCGATCAGGATGTTCTGGCACACCGCGCCGGCCGACAGCTGCTGCTCCCATTCGGGAATCTTGGGATGCGGCGCCGCCCGCGACACGACGCAGATGACGACCGGCACCCGCTCGAACATCTGGCGGGCCTGCGCCAGGCTCTCGGCGCCGTGCTGCGGATGAAGCTCCCGCCAGCGCGCTTCGAGGATCCGGCCGAACGCCGCCCGTCCATCGCCTTCGAAAATGATGAAGCGCCATGGCGTGAGCTTGCCATGGTCCGGCACCCGCACCGCGATCTCGAGAATTTGCTCGAGCTGCTCGCGCGACGGCCCCGGCTCCTGCATCGCCTTGGCCGATGCCGAACGCCGCGTGGCAAGCAGGCTCAGAGTGTCGCTGAGATCATTGAGCGCCTCGGGCGGTAGTCCCTCGGTGAGTTGCACGGTCATGAAAGCTGCCCCGGTTCAACGCTGGCGCACGAGTGCTGGAGAACTGCATGTCATCTGTCAACCCATTCTTCCATTCCCGTTAACCGGCACTGCGCCGGCCCTTCCCCGGTTAGAATAGCTGACCTTTGCCTCTTCTTCAGATTGGGCTTCTGCTGACAATAGTATTGTCGACGAATGGCACACCCCAGCGCTCTGCCAACACCTGATCACGGACCAAGAGCCGCCTAGTCATGCACTCGACACTGCGCCTGTGTTGGAGCAAAATAAGCCCCGAGCAACAACCGGGAATTCGTCCGGATTGGAACCCAAGTCAAGGAGACAATGCGAGACATTGGATTGGCAGCCCGTTCGAGTTGAAGAAAGGCGAAAGGAAAGGCATCCATGGCAACGGAAACAAAAACACCAGCCGGATCGGACGAGGCCCAGACTGTCGACAAAAAGTCGCCTCGACCGCGCATCGGTTCCAGGATGCAAGAGCGCATCTTGCGCGGGCCGCGCAGATGGATGGGGCGCGGAAGCCGATAGAGCACCAATTGCTGGCAATCGATCAGGCCTGTGGCGTGGAGCTTGAGCGGTGCTCGCTGCGCGCCGGCAGAACGCCGCGGCAAGCGCCCGCATCGAAGACCTGGTTCCTCTCGGTGCCGTGTTGACCGATCTCGAGCGGTTCGCCGAAGCGGACGCCATTTATCAAGGGGCGTTTCATGCCTATGACGGCTTTTCGCCTTTCCCGTTGGCCTGGGTCTGTTTCCAGCTCGGCTTGTTGTGGGGGGAACTCGTTCCCAAGCCGAATCTGAACCGCGCTGCCGCCTGGTATGAGCGCGCCATCGCTTACCTGCCGGCTTACGCGAAGGCGCGCGTGCATCTCGCGGAGGTCTACCTGAGCCAGGGCCGGACGGCCGACGCCGAGACGCTGCTTCTGCCGACGCTTTCAACCGGCGATCCCGAGGTCCATTGGCGGCTTGCCGAGGTGCTGCGAGCCCAAGGCAGGCTCGAGGAAGCCCAGACACAGCTCGACGCTGCACGACGCGGCTTCGACAGGCTTCTCGCGCAGCATCCGCTCGCCTTCGCGGACCATGCGGCAGAGTTCTATGCCGGCAGCGGCAATGATCGCCGGCGAGCGCTCGAGCTCGCGCGCGCGAATGTAGCGAATCGTCCGACACGCCGTGCGGTGGAGCAGATGGATGCAATAGCCGTGAGTGCCGATGAGGCCGCAGCTGCTGGCGAGTCGGTAGTCTGACGGCAACGGCCCAAACGGAGAGCTCGATTGGACATTCAGACGCCTGCCGTGGAAACAAAAGCGGAGCCTAAGGAGCCAACGGAAGCGCCGAAAGGCAAGGCTCCAGCGTCCACCCGCGTTCCGGCCATCATTGTCGGCTTCGTGGTCGCCGCCGTTGCTGGCCTTTCGATGTGGTATATGATCCGACCGCAGCCTTTGCTGGTGCAGGGTGAGGTTGATGCCACGCGCCTTGACCTCGCGGCGCGAGTGGATGGACGGGTCGCTGACATCCCCGTCGTTCGCGGCCAAGACGTCGCCGCCGGAGCAGTGCTGGTTCGAATCGACAACCCGGAGACTATCGCGAAGAGGGAACAGGCGTTGGCCGCCAAGATCGTCGCCGAGGCGCAGCTGGCCAACATCAATGCTGGCACGCGGATCGAAGTGATCGCTGCGCGTAAAGCCGCGCTCGAGCGGGCGGAAGCCGGCGTCGTGCTGGCGCAGAAGACCTACGACCGCGTCAGTCAACTGACCGCGAGCGGCAATACGCCGATTGCTCGCCTCGACCAGGCGACCGATGCCCTGCAAGAAAATCAGCGCGTTGCTGATCAGGCACGATCGGCCCACGAGCAGGCGGTCAACGGCTACACGAAAGAGGAGCGCGAGATCGCCGCCGCTGATGTTGGCAAGGCTCTCGCCGACATCAAGGCGGTGCAATCGATCATCGACCAGATGGTGGTCTACGCGCCCGTAGCCTCACAGGTCTACCAGCGCAATGTGGAACCGGGCGAATACGTTTCCCCCGGCGTTCCTCTGGTGACTTTGATCGATCTCGGCGATCTGTGGATCCACTTCGATCTGCGCGAGGACCTGGTCAGGACACTGAAGGTGGGCGACCGCCTCGACGTGCGCATCCCGGCGCTCACCGATCGCCTCATCACCGTCGAAGTCAAGCTGATCGCCACCAAGGGCGAATATGCCAGTTGGCGCGCCACCCGCGCCACCGGTGATTTCGATCTGCGCACGTTTTCGATCCGCGCCTATCCGGTCGAGAGGGTACCGGAGCTGCGTCCCGGCATGAGTGCCTATCTGGATTGGCAGCCCCGCCAATGAGACGCCGACCGAAGCCCGGCTTCTGGCTCGTGGCCAGGCGCGAATTGCGTTGGCTGCTCCACGATCGGATTGCGCTAAGCCTGATCTTCGGCGTGCCACTGTTCGCCTTCGTGGTGCTGACTGCGGTTTTTAGTCATCCGGTGATCCGCGGGCTCGGAATCGTCATTGTCGACCACGATCGATCGAATACTTCGCGCGCCTTCATAGAGCAGGTGGCGGCATCGCCCGGTCTCAGCATCGTCGAGCGCGCCAGCGATTTAGCATCCGCGGCCCGCGCGATAAGGTCAGGCGAGGCCATTGCCGCCGTCTACGTGCCGCCCCAATTCGAGCGTGATCTCAAGGCCGAGCGCCGCCCGCAGGTCGTCGCCTTCTACAATCAGCAATTCCTCACCGCGACCGGCGTTGCTTCGTCGGGCATGAGCGACAGTCTCGGCACCGCCAGCAGGCGCGCGGCGGTCCGCGCTGCGCCGCAGCCGTCGCGCATCGGTTCACTGGCCACGGAAACGATCGTGCTGGTCAATCCGCAGCGGAATTACGCCCAGTTCCTGTTGCGAACGCTGCTACCAGTGGTCGTGCATGTCATCGTCGCTATCGCCGCCGGCTACGCGGTCGGCTCCGAATTTCGCCGTCGTAGCATGCGTACCTGGCTCGCCTGCGCGGGTGGCAATCCGATCGTGGCGCTCGCTGGGAAGCTCGCGCCGCTGTTTGCGATCTTTTTCGTGATCATGCTGACGGTGCCGCTGATCCTGGAAGGACTGCTCGGCGTCGCGTTCAAGGGCAATGTGCCGATGATCATCATTGCCGCGTCGCTGTTCCTGATCGGCTATCTGGCGCTCGGCGCGCTCCTGCAGCTCCTGGTGCGTGACCTCGCGACCGGGCTTGGCCTGACCGGTATCGTGGTCTCGCCGGCCTTCGGTTATGCCGGCGTGGGATTTCCTGTGCTCGGAATGAATACGTTTTCTTCTGTGTGGGGCGCCATCTTGCCGCTGCGCTGGTATATGGCCGTGTTGCTCGGGCAAGCGGCGCGAGGTTTGCCG
Organism: uncultured Alphaproteobacteria bacterium; assembly: GCA_963744915.1. GTDB lineage: Bacteria > Pseudomonadota > Alphaproteobacteria > Rhizobiales > Aestuariivirgaceae > DATAFF01. The sequence continues at coordinate 253,359 of CAVUUY010000009.1, read as the reverse complement.
CTCTCGGACTCTGCCCCAGCGTTCGCAGCCCTGACAGCGCTGGCCGCTCTCTACACGCTGCTCGCAGTGCTGCGGCTGCGGTCGCTCACGAATAGCGCAGTCCCGGCGGTAGCGGCACCGCGGTTGCCGGCGATTGACGCGCCGCGCGGCGTCGGCGGCGCCTTTGTCGCGGAGTGGCGGCGCGTGCTCGCGCTGCGCGGCGCTTTTATCCTGCTGGTGGTCGCGCCCCTGGTCTACGGGATCTATTACCCGCAACCTTACCTCAACCAGATCCTGCGCAAGATCCCGATCGCGGTTGTCGACAGCGACCAGAGCGAGCTCAGCCGCAGGATCGTCGAGACCCTGGATGCGAGCGGGGCGGTAAGCGTTGCGATGCGGGCTGCAGACTTGGGCGAGGCACGCGCGGCACTTGACCGAGGCAAGGCTTTTGCTGTGGTCGGCATCCCGCCCGGGGCCGAGCGCGACATACTCAAGGGCAGCGTCGTCCATATCCCGATCTACGCCGATGCCACCTATCTTTTCATCTTCCGGACGACCGCGAATGGGATCGCAGTGGCAATCAACACCCTGTCCTCCGAGTTGGCCGCCGGCGGCGCGCGTATCGACGGCAGCCTGGTCAAGGCAGCGCTCGCATCCACGAGCCCGGCCGATATCCTGCTGCAGCCGATCTTCAATCCGGTGGGCGGCTACGCCAGCTACATTGTGCCGGCGGCCTTCATACTGATCCTCCAGCAGATGCTTCTCATCGGTGCTTCGCTATTGACCGTCGTCGCACTGGCTCAGCACACCGGCAGCGCCTTTACAACCGTGCTGGGCCGCGGGGTTGCGCACCTCACCATATTTTTGCCGGCGCTCGCGTTCTACTTCATCGTGCTGCCGCGCTTCTATGGATTCTCCACACTCGGCCAGCCGCTGCAATTGTTTGCGCTGGCATCGGTGTTCGCCTTGGCGACCAGCTTCATGGGCCAGACGGCAGGCGCCTGGTTCAATCATCCAGAAACACCAACACTCATTTTTCTCGGCACCAGCCTGCCGCAGCTGTTCCTGACAGGTTTTTCCTGGCCTCGCGAGGCGATCCCCGAGGCGGTCCAAGCCGTCGGCTATATCTTCCCCTCCTTTTTTGCAATCGATGGACTCGTGCGCATCAACCAGCTGGGCGCCAGCCTGTGGGAGGTGGCGCGCGACTGGCGGGGTTTGTGGATCCTGACAATCATCTACTTCGCCCTCGCGGTGATGTCCGCGTTCTTCTTGAAGCGGAGACGGACCCATGGCTAAAAGACCGGCAATCATCGCGGTGGGTGTGGTCTTCCTCGCGGTAGGCCTCGGCCTAAATGCACTATGGCGTTCCGAGGGGACGCCGCCCATCATTGGTGTCGTTCGCATAACCGAGATTCGCGTGGCACCCGAGGTGGGCGGCCAGCTCGCAGCCATCAAAGTTCGCAAGGGCGATCGCGTGCACGCCGGCGATGTGGTTGCCGAGCTGTCGGCCCTCGAGCTGACCGCGTCGGTGGCGCAGGCAAAGGCGGCTCTCAACTCTGCAACCGCCTCCCGCAATAACGTCTATGCTGGCGTGCGCGCCGAAGAGATCGCTTCGCTCGCGGCGGGAATCGCCAAGGCGAAGGCAACGCTCGAATATGCGCAGGTGCAGCTCGTCCGGACCGCCACTCTCGCACGCAGCAACAATGCCGCGCAGCAGGCGCTCGATCAGGCCGAAAACGAGGCGGCGGCCGCGCGTGCCGACGTCGCAGAGGCACAGGCGAACCACGACTCCGCGGTCGCCGGGCCGACCCGGGAGGAGCGCGCGATTGCCGATGCGCAGGTCAAGGCCGCCGCATCCGCGCTCGCGGTGCTCGAGCGGCGCCTGGACAAGACCATCCTGCGCGCGCCGGCCGACGGCGTCGTCACCGTCATCGTCGCCGAGAACGGCGAGAACATCCGCCCCGGCCAGCCGGTGCTGGCGATCGAGGAGACCGGCAAGCGCTGGCTGTCGTTCAACGCACGCGAGGATCTGCTTCGCGGCCTCACGGTCGGGGCGAAAGTTGACGTGGCGCGGCCGGGAGCGCGCGAATCGACGCCGGCGGTGGTCACCGAGCTCGTGCCGCTCGGGTCCTTCGCAACCTGGCAGGCCGAGCGCGCGGTGGGCGATCACGACCGCAGCACGCTGCGCTTGCGGCTTGATCCGCAGGGCGACTCGACCGGACTTGAACCTGGCATGACAGTCTGGCTCAATCGTTAGTCAATTGACGGCCAATGGCTCGGTCACTGCGATCCAATGACTGTGCCGGAAAACGGTGAGAGCATGCTTGTCGTTCCGCAGCCCGTATCCGCTCCACTTACCCGTGTTGCGATCTTCCTGATCGCAACAGTAAATCCGGGCTCGGACCATCGTGCCACCGTGCGGTCGTTTTGCGCAGACCTCCCGGCAATATTTCGCGCTGTGGAGTTTCGCGATCTCGAAGGTAGCCTGTCGTGCGTTTTGGGTATCGGTTCCGAGGCGTGGGACTGGTTGTTCGGGAACCCACGCCCGGCCGAACTTCACCCCTTCCGTGAGGTTCGGGCGGGACCGCGCCACGCAGTCTCGACGCCAGGAGACCTGCTTTTCCATATCCGTGCGAAACGCATGGACCTCTGTTTCGAAATTGCCACGCAGATGATGGCGCGCCTCGGCGACGCGGTCGCGGCCGTCGATGAGGTGCATGGCTTTCGTTATTTCGACGATCGCGATCTTCTCGGGTTCGTCGACGGGACCGAAAACCCGAGAGGAGAGGCAGCGATCGAGGCTGCCCTCATCGGTGAGGAGGATGCCACGTTCGCCGGCGGCAGCTACGTGATCGTCCAGAAATATCTCCATGACATGGCCGCATGGAGCGCGCTGACCACGGAGGCGCAGGAGCGCATCATGGGCCGCCGTAAGCTGTCCGACATAGAGCTGGACAACTCGGTAAAGCCGACGTCAGCCCACAATGCGCTCACGACGATCAGTGAGAACGGAAAAGAGCTTAAGATCCTGCGCGACAACATGCCCTTTGGGAGAGCGGGCGAGGGTGAATTCGGCACCTATTTCATTGGCTATTGCCGCACACCGCGGGTGACTGAACTGATGATCGAAAACATGTTTGTCGGCCGCCCGCCCGGCAACTATGACCGGCTGCTCGACTTCAGCCGGGCGGTTACTGGGACGCTGTTCTTTGTGCCATCGGCGACGTTTCTCGAATCCCTGAAGTAAAACGAGACGGCAGACCGCGGGCGAGAGACAGGGCGGCCGTGCGCACAATGGGGAATTTCGCCTACACTTGGATGTGATATCTTTGGTTTTGACCTTGCCTACGATGGCGCGCGACAAATGCTCTGATCTACTCAGCGGCACACATCCTCTTCCGGAGGCGATGGATAGAAAACTTTCGGCAGCAGCAACACCAAAGGAGCGAAAACGTGAGTACCATTGTTACGCGGGATGGAGTGGAGATCTTTTACAAAGATTGGGGTTCCAAGGACGCGCGGCCTCTTGTTTTCCATCACGGTTGGCCGTTAAGCTCGGACGACTGGGACGCACAGCTCTTGTTTTTTCTCGGCAAGGGCTATCGGGTTGTTGCCCACGACCGACGCGGCCATGGGCGATCGAGCCAGGTCAGCCAAGGTCATGACATGGATCATTACGCGGCGGACGCGTCCGCTGTGTGCGAACATCTCGACCTGAAGAACGCCATCCATATCGGTCATTCGACCGGTGGAGGCGAAGTCGCCCGCTATGTCGCCAGATATGGGCAGCCGCAAGGCCGCGTTGCCAAGGCTGTGCTTGTCAGTTCCGTTCCACCACTCATGATCAAGACCAAGGACAACCCAGGAGGCACTCCGATAGAAGTGTTCGACGGCTGGCGTGCCGCCCTCGCGGCCAACCGAGCGCAGTTCTACATCGATGTCGCCTCGGGTCCCTTCTACGGCTTCAATCGTCCCAACGCCAAAATCTCTCAGGGGGTGATTCAGAACTGGTGGCGCCAGGGCATGATGGGCAGCGCGAAGGCCCATTACGAGGGGATCAAAGCCTTCTCCGAGACCGATCAGACCGAAGATTTGAAGGCGATGACCGTCCCGACGCTCGTCACTCAGGGTGACGACGATCAGGTAGTGCCGATTGATGACGCCTCGCGTCTGTCGGTCAAGCTGCTCAAGAATGGAACGTTGAAGGTCTATCCAGGCTATCCGCACGGCATGCTCACGACCCATCAAGACGTCATCAATCCGGATCTGCTTGCCTTCATTCAGGCCTGAAACGTGGCAGCGCGTGAGGCAGATGAACCGCGATCGGCAATGTTCGCGGCAATTCCGGCTCCCCCTCAAGAACTGGCCGGCTTCATTTCTCTCACGGGCTGACCTTGGTGGGCTCTGAAAAGCCTGGGCGGGCAGTCAATTGTGCTGCAGTGGAGAAAATCCGCGCTCGCAGGAGCAAGGTGGCTACGAGCCCCGCGATGCCCGAGGCGGCCAGAATCATGGCGACAACGATGAATTGAAAGATGCCGGCATAGACGGGACTGGCGCCGGATACCAACATGCCGGCCATGACTCCAGGTATCCACACGAAGCCGAGCGACTTCAACATGTCGAGTCGGGGAAGCAGGCTCGCATAGACAGCCGTCTGAACATAGGGCGCGACCGTCTCGAACGGCCTGGCGCCGAGCGCCAGGCCGGTTTCGATCAAGCCACGGTGTGATAGGACGTCTGCCCTGAAACGCTCGATCGCCTGTGCGCAAGCATTCATCGCATTTGCGATGATCATGCTACCGACGGGTACCAGAACCACCAGGTCCGAATTGAGCGTCCTGGTGGCGAGAAGGAGGGCGATGACCACGCCTGATCCAGCGGCTATGGCGCAAAAGCAGAGGAGTATGGGGTTCTTGATTTCCGGCGCTCGCCGCGACGCGGTAACGGCAGCGGCACCGGTCATGCCCAGCAGAATGAGTACCGCTATCAACAGGTTTCCGTGCAGCAATAGCGCGAGGACAAAACCAACCGCGACCATCTGCACCAAGCCGCGGGCCAGAGACAGCATGGTTTCGCGTTCGACGCGAACGCCAAACCTGCGGCACAGGACTGCGACGCCGACGCACAAGACGATAGCGGCGGCCGCTTGTGCCAGTCCGACGAGGACGCCACGGTCCAAGCTTTGTAGGAGCTCAGCCATTCTTAAGCACCTCTGTGGTGGGGCCAATTGCAACTGACCTGCCGCCTGCAATGATCATTGTTCTATCGGCCAAGCGTCGTGCCTGATCGTTGTTATGGGTGACAATTACGCAGGTCATCTGCCGTTCGCGGATGACGTCGAGCACGAGGTCTTCGACATCTCGTGCCGAATTCTCGTCGAGCGCAGACGTTGGCTCATCGAGCAAGATGATTTCCGGCGCGTTCGCCAGAGTGCGAGCAATGGATACGCGCTGGGCTTCTCCTCCGGACAGATTGCTCACGTCGCGCTGCTGAAATCCACTCAGTCCGACACGTTGAAGGACAGCGGCGATCTGTGCGTCAACAAACGCCTCTCCACGCTGTCGCGGTCCGTAGGAGACATTATTGGCCACGGTTCCCGGAAAGAGATATGGGGTCTGCATGACCATGCCAACGCGACGACGCAATTCTTCCGGCTCCAATTCCTTGTAGTCCTGACCGTTAAGCAGTACGGAGCCACCTGACGGCTCGTCCAAGCGGTTCAGCAGCCGCAAAAAGGATGATTTCCCCGATCCGCTTGGGCCGACCACTGCGAGAACTTCGCCGACCTCGATTCGCACGCTGATATCGTTCGTCAATAGCTTGCCTACAACAGCTCGGCTCAAATGCTGGGTCTCGAGGGCGGGGACACGCAATGCGCCAACCGCTGACTCCTGCCGAGTTTCCGCCGCTGAGACTTCGATAGGTGGCTTGGCCATCGATGATTTGCCGGGCGCCCGATGCCATTTTCAGTTTCGATCTTCGCAGCCAGCTCAGTCGCGCACAACGCTCAAAAATAATTCCAACTTACGAATATGAGGTTTGGAGAACCAAAGCACGGCCCAGATGGGTTTCGAGGCCTCCGATGTGCACGTGCCTCTCAATTTTTCACGCATTTTAACGATGTGTTAAGGATGTTGTTGCAGCCCGCGACTCTTCATGCGCAAATCGTCGTGACGGCCGAACAAGGTCGCCAGCAGCCCGCACCGGGGTCTGACAGGGTTTGCCTTCTGCCATGAGATTCATAGAAACAGCGCTTGAACTCGCGAAGGGCCATCGTCTCTGCATGGCCCTTTTCTTTTTGCTCACCGCATCACTGGCCGCCGCACCGGCCCATGCCGCGCTCGCGGTCGATGGCGAGGTCTCGCCGGCCGCGCTCGTCACCGGCACCGTGCGCCCGCTCGCCGTGCGTCACGAGCTGCGCATCGCCCTCACCCGCCAGGGCACCGAGAGCATCGAGCTGGCGGCCCGCCTGTCCGAAGACGGCGGCATCATCACGCTTCCGGTGGAGTGGACGATCCGCCGCGCCGGCGAGACCATATTCCGTGACAATGTTCCGGTGGTCGACCGCGTCATCGAGCCCGGCGATTATGTGGTCGAGGCCAGCTATGGCACCGTCAAGGTCGCACAGTCGGTTACCGTTCTGGCCGGCCAGAGCATCGGCCTCACCATCATTCTCAATGTCGGAGGTGTCCGCGCCCTCGCCATGGTCAAGGACGCCCCGGTCGTCCAGGGCATCGTCTCGAGCTATGACATCTATGACGAGGAGACGGGCCGCCTGGTCACCCGCTCGCAGGAATCGGGCGAGGTGATCAGGCTGCGCTCGGGGAAATATCTGGTCGAAAGCCACCTGTCGCCCGGCAACACTATTGCGCGCAGCGGCGTCGTGATCAGGCCGGGGATCCTGAGCGCGCTCGAGATCAAGCATGAGGCAGGCATCGCCGCCATCGAGCTTGCCGACGGGCTATCCTGGACCATCCGCGACCTCAGCAGCGGCTGGACGGCATCGGGCGAGGGCCGCCAGCAGGCGGTGGTGCTGGCGCCGGGAATTTACGAGTTCGAATATGGCAGCTCCGGCCAGCGGCGCCTCGTCAGCTTCACCATCGGCGGCGGCGAGCGCCGCGTCCTCAGGCCGGCCGACTGATCGAGGCGGTTTCCATCCGCCTCTCTCCGCATGTTAGTCTCCCGATGGGCGGCCAGTAGCACGGCCGACGCGGAGTTACGACATGCAGTATTTTCTCTTGCAGCTGGCGCTGCTTCTGGCAGCGGCGGCCCTGGCGGCACCCTTGGGCAAGCGGTTCAAGGTCGGCTCGGTGCTCGGCTATCTGGCGGCCGGCATCGTCATCGGTCCGCACGCGCTCGGCATCTTCACCGAGTCCGAGAACATCCTGAACATCGCCGAGATCGGCGTGGTCATGCTGCTCTTCCTGATCGGCCTCGAGCTGCGCCCGCAGCGCTTGTGGGCGATGCGCATGGCTGTGTTCGGTCTTGGCGGCGCCCAGGTGGCAGCAACCGCCATCATCCTCGCCGCCATTCTCGCCAGCCTCACCGATTTTCGAACCGCGCTGTTCGGCGGCCTGGCATTGTCGCTGTCCTCGACCGCCTTCGTCCTGCAGATGCTGAAGGAGCGCGGCGAGCTCGATACCCGCCACGGACGCCTCGCCTTCGCCGTTCTGCTGTTCCAGGACATTGCCGCCATCCCGATGATCGCGCTCGTCGGTCTGTTCTCGCCGGACGGGACCGCGGCGATGTCGCCGTGGGGCGCGCTGGGCGGTCTCCTCGCCATCGGCGCCATCATCCTGGCCGGCCGCTTTCTCCTCACCCGTCTCTATCGCTTCGTGGCGGCGACCGGCGTGCAGGAGGCGATGACCGCCACCGCCCTTCTCACCGTCATCGTGATCGTCATCGTCATGAATGCCGCCGGCCTGTCGGCAGCGCTCGGCGCCTTCATCGCCGGCCTGGTGCTCGCCGAGAGCCCCTACCGCCACGAGATCGAAGCCAATATCGCGCCATTCGAAGGGCTCCTCCTCGGCTTCTTCTTCGTCGCCGTCGGCATGTCGCTCGATCTGACGCTGCTCGCCCGCTACCCGCTTCCCATCGCGCTCGCCGTGCTCGGACTGGTCCTCGTCAAGGTCGCCGTGATCTGGCCGCTCGGGCGGACCATGCGCCTGAACACCGCCGGGTCGCGCCGCCTCGCCCTAGCCTTGTCGCAGGGCGGCGAATTCGCCTTCGTGCTGACCGCGGTGGCCGTGGCCGAGCGGGCGATCCCCCTCACCACCGCCAACCTGATCGATGTCGTGGTGACGCTCTCCATGGCCACCACCCCGTTTCTCCTCATGCTCGATGACCGGCTGAAGGCGCTGCGCCCGGCTGCGGTGCCGCTTTACGACAAGGCCTTGCCGCAGGGCGATGGCCATGTCGTCATTGCCGGCCTCGGCCGGTTCGGCCAGATCGTCGCCCGCATCCTGCGCGCCCGGCGCATTCCCTTCACCGCGCTCGACATCTCGGCCGAGCAGGTCGACTTCATCCGGCGCTTCGGCTCGGAAATCTATTACGGCGATGCTTCACGCCTGGAGATTCTCGAGGCGGCGCGGACCGATCGGGCCCGCGCCTTCGTGCTGGCGATCGACGACATGGACGCCTCGCTGCGCACCGCCGAGCTGGTGCGGCGCCATTATCCTGACATTCCCGTCTATGCCAGGGCGCGCAACCGCACCCATGTGCACAAGCTCATGGATCTCGGCGTGACCGTGATCGAGCGCGAGACCTTCCGCGCCGCGCTCGAGATCGCCAGGCAGACCCTGCGCGGCATGGGCCTGAGCGAGGCCGAGGTTCGGCGCACCATCGCGACCTTCTCCGAAATGGACACGCGTCGCCTCGTCGCCGACTACCAGATCGCCTCCGACCCCGACAAGATGCGCGTCAACGCCATGCGGCAGGCCGAAGAGCTCGAGCACCTCTTCAATCAGGACGAGGCGGCCCTCGATGCCAAGGAAGCGGCCGAATAGCCGCCGGCGCGCCGGACATCCGGCGCCATCGCCTCGTTCCTCAGGAGCTCCACCGCCGCATCGAGGCTCATCGCCTGCTGCTGCGGCGAGCCCAGCCGGCGCATGTTCACCGTCCCCTCCTCGACCTCGCGCTTGCCGGCGACCAGGATCACCGGCACCTTGGCGAGCGAATGCTCGCGCACCTTGTAGGTGATCTTCTCGTTGCGCAGATCGCTCTCGACCCGAAGACCGGCCGCGACGAGCCGCTGGGCGATCCGGCGGGCATAGTCGTCGGCATCCGATACGATGGTTGCGACGACGACCTGGACCGGCGCGATCCAGAACGGCAACGCTCCGGCATAATGCTCGAGCAGAATCCCGATGAACCGCTCCATCGAGCCACAGATTGCCCGGTGGATCATCGCCGGCGTCTTTTTCTGACCGTCATGGTCGACATAAAATGCACCGAAGCGTTGTGGCAGGTTGAAATCCACCTGGGTGGTGCCGCACTGCCAGTCACGGCCGATCGCATCGCGCAGCACATATTCGAATTTGGGCCCGTAGAACGCCCCCTCGCCCGGATTGATTCCGGTCTTGATGCGGCCGTTCGACTGCCGCGCGATCTCCTCGAGCACGCCCGTGAGCACGCCCTCCGCATGGTCCCACATCTCGTCGGTGCCGACCCGCTTGTCCGGCCGTGTCGACAGCTTCACCACGACATCGTCGAAACCGAAATCGGAATAGGTCGTGAGGATCAGATCGTTGATGGCGAGGCACTCCGCCCGCATCTGGTCCTCGGTGCAGAAAATATGCGCATCATCCTGGGTGAAGGCCCTGACCCGCATCAGCCCGTGCAGCGCCCCTGACGGCTCGTAGCGCGACACGGCACCGAATTCCGACAGCCGCATCGGCAGCTCGCGATAGGATTTGAGGCCGTGCTTGAAGATCTGCACATGGCCTGGGCAGTTCATCGGCTTGATGGCGAACACCCGCTCGTCCTCCGTCTCGGTGACGAACATGTGCTCGCGGTACCATTCCCAATGCCCCGAGGTCTCCCACAGCGACTTGTCGAGAATCTGCGGCGCATTGACCTCGTTGTAGCCGGACTGATCGAGCCGGCGCCGCATATAGGCAATGACCTCCTTGAAGATCGCCCAACCCTTGGGGTGCCAGAACACGACACCCGGCCCCTCCTCCTGAAAATGGAACAGATCCATCTCGCGGCCGAGCTTGCGGTGGTCGCGCTTCTCCGCCTCCTCCAGCGCATGGAGATGCGCTGCCAGCTCCTCGCCATTGCGCCAGGCCGTGCCATAGATCCGGGTCAGCGTCGGGCGGCTCGCATCGCCGCGCCAATAGGCGCCCGCCACCTTCATCAGCCGGAAGGCACTGCCGACCCGCCCCGTCGATGGCATATGCGGTCCCCGACAGGGGTCGAACCAGTCGCCCTGCCTGTAGATCCTGATCGGCTCGCCTTCGGGAATGGCATCGATCAGCTCGACCTTGAAACCTTCGCCCTTGGCCGCGAACACGTCGCGCGCCTTGTCGCGGCTCCATATCTCCTTGGTGAACGGCCTGTCGCGCGCGATGATCTCGCGCATCTTCGCCTCGATCGCCGGAAAATCCTCCGGCGTGAACGGCTGGTTGCGGTGGAAGTCGTAATAGAAGCCGTTCTCGATCACCGGTCCGATCGTCACCTGGGTGCCGGGAAAGAGATCCTGCACCGCCTCCGCCAGCACATGGGCGCAGTCATGCCGGATCAGCTCCAGCGCCTCCGGATCCTCGCGGGTGACGAAGCGGACCGCCGCATCGGCGTGGAGTTCGTCCGCAAGATCGCTGAGTTTGCCGTCGACCGTCATCGCGACGGCCTTCTTTTCGAGCGACTTGGCAATCGAGGCGGCGACCTCGCGCCCGGTCACGCCGGCGGCGAAAGACCGTTTTGCACCATCGGGAAATGTCAGGGAGATCATGGAAGCTCCTCGCCAGCTCACTCCTGCCAACGCTGCAGGTAAGCGCATCGCCCATCACGGGCGAACCCGGCTTTTGGCAAATGGCAGGGCGGGAGGCAATAGGGAATAGACCGTAACTTCCGCTCGTCGCGCCGGCGCGACCTTCTGCTCGCTATGCGAGCAAATTCACGCGAGCACTAACCATTGCTTAACCCTGGCGCGGCTAGTGTGCCCCGGTTCGTATTAACCAAGGTGTCCGCGTGGGGGCGAAGTGATGGCGAGTTTAAGCAGAATTCTCATGACGGCCGGGATCGGCCTGTCGACGCTGGTCGCAACGACGAGCGCAAGCCGGGCGGCCGACCTCCTGCCGCCGGACATGCGTCCAGCTCTGACCGACTGGACCGGCCTTTATGTCGGCGGTTTCGGCGGTGTCGGCTGCCTCGAGGCCAATTACAAGCCGCCCTATGTCAGCCTCGATCCCAACATGGCGGGCTGTGTCGGTCTCGCCGGCATCTATGGCGGCTACGATTACCAGATCGGATCCTTCGTGCTCGGCGTCGAAGGCGACTATGGCTGGGCCTTCGACGGCCACCTCGCCTTTGCCGGCGGCGAGGAGCAGACCAATTACAGCCTCGATGCGCTCGCCACCGCCCGCGGCCGCATCGGCTGGCTGCCGAGCGAGGGCACCCTCGTCTACGTGACCGGCGGCGCCGGCTGGCTCGACACCACCTTCGACGGCCTGGTCGGTCCTTCCGCCATCTCCTCGAGCGCGTCGCGAAATCTCTTCGGCTGGGTGGTCGGCGGCGGCATCGAAACGGCGCTGACGGAGAGCATCCACCTCAAGGCAGAATATCTCTACGGCTCCTTCGATGACGGCGAATACGACCTGTCGACCGCGGAATGCCGCCGCAAATGCGCCGTCGACATGAATATCGACGACTTCCACACCGTCCGTGTCGGCTTGAGCTACAACTTCGCCGGCATGAGCTGGTGACTTCCGCCTGGGCTCACCGCCGCCGCCCAAGCCGGGCATAGCGCCAGAAACGGAGCTCGCGGCGCGGTGCCTCCTCGGGTGGCGGATCGAAACCGTGCGTCCCCCAAGGGTGGCACCGCGCCACGCGGAACAAGCCGAGCCAGAGCCCGGCATAGGCGCCGTGGCGCCTGACCGCCTCCATCGCATAGTCGGAGCAGGTCGGCAGATGCCGGCAATGCCGCCCGAGGAAGAATGACAGCGAGAGCTGGTAGGCACGGATGGCGGCGATCAGGACGAGCGCCACCGGCCCCCTGACCTCCTTGCGCGCGTCGGCGCCCTTTCCCTCACCGGCGCCATTCATCTTGCCGCGATGCCCGGCGAGTGGAACAATGATGCCTCTGCCCCTACCGACCCTGAGGAGGACTGCATGGTTGCCACCTGGAAGCCTGATCCCTCTTTCTATCCCTCGCCCCGCATGGCCATGAAGGCGCCGGCAGAGCGCATCGCCTATGTCGCGGCCTTTGACCCGAACCGCAAGTCCCCCGACTATATCGCCGTCGTCGACGTCGATCCCGCCTCCGACGAATATGGCGCGATCATCGCGCAGGTGGACATGCCCAATGCCGGCGACGAGCTCCACCATTTCGGCTGGAACGCCTGCTCGTCCTGCCTGTGCCCCAACGCGCCGCATCCCCATGTCGAGCGCCGCCATCTGGTGGTTCCGGGCCTGCGCTCGTCGCGCATCCACATCATCGACACCAAGCCGGATCCGCGCCGCCCCCGGATCGTCAAGGTGATCGAGCCGGCCGAGCTCGCCGAGCGCGCCAACTACTCCCGCCCGCATACGGTTCATTGCGGTCCGGAAGGCATCTATGTCACGGCTCTCGGCGATGCCGCCGGCAAGGGTCCGGGCGGGATCTTCATCATGGATCACGAGACCTTCGATGTGCGCGGCCAATGGGAGATCGACCGCGGTCCGCAGCGCCTCGCCTATGATGCCTGGTGGCACCTCGGCTACGACACCATGGTGACCAGCGAATGGGGAACGCCGGATACCTTCGAGAACGGGCTGAACCCCGAGGTGCTGCTCGGCTCGAACTATGGCCGCCGCCTGCATTTCTGGGACCTGAACGGCCGCAACCATCTGCAGGAGATCGACTTCGGCCCGGAATACCAGCTCGTGTTCGAGCTGCGCCCGGCTCACAACCCGCGCCAGGCCTATGGCTTCGTCAATGCCGTGGTCAGCCTCAAGGACCTCTCCTCCTCGATCTGGACCTGGTACCGCGAGAACGGCCGCTGGGCGGTGCGCAAGATCATCGACATCCCGGCCGAGCCTGCCGATCCGAGCCTGCTTCCCGACGTCCTCAAGGGCTTCGGCGCCGTGCCGCCGCTCGTCACCGACATCGACCTCTCGATGGACGACCGCTTCCTCTACGTCTCGTGCTGGGGAACCGGCGACTTCCACCAATATGACGTCTCCGATCCTTTCAAGCCCGAGCTTACCGGCAAGGTCAGGATCGGCGGGATCGTGTCGCGCGCGAGCCATCCAGGCGCCGCCGGAAAGCCGCTGCAGGGCGGACCGCAGATGGTCGAGATCAGCCGCGACGGCAAGCGCATCTATTTCACCAACTCGCTCTATGGCGCCGTCGACCCGCAATTCTATCACCAGGGTCTCGATGGCTGGATGGTGAAGCTCGACGCCGCCCCCGATGGCGGCATCGCCTTCGACCCCGACTTCTTCATCCGCTGGCCCGGGCCGCACCGGCCGCACCAGGTGCGCCTCGAAGGCGGCGACTGCTCCTCGGACAGCTACTGCTATCCGTGACCCTCGCCTGGCCGTGGATCGTCATCGCCGGACTCGGTGCCTTCCACGGCCTCAACCCAGCCATGGGCTGGCTGTTCGCAGTTGCCATCGGCCTTCAGCGCGACAGCTTCCGGGCGGTGCTGACCGCGCTGCTGCCGATCGCCGTCGGGCATGCGCTTGCCATTCTCGCCGCCATCCTCCTGTTCCTGCTGGCCGGGCTCGTCTTCGATCAGGCGGTGCTGCGCTGGTTTGCCGGGCTGCTGCTGATCGGCTGGGGAATCTGGCACCTCCTGAAGGGTCACCGCGGGCGGGTGAGGTTCGGCATGACGGCAGGCCTGGTCGGCCTCGGTGCCTGGTCGTTTGTGATGGCGCTGGCCCATGGCGCCGGCCTGATGCTCTTTCCGGCACTGCTGCCGCTGTGCACGCCTGCGCTCGGTGCCGCAGCCGCCGTGCTCGGCAATCTCCGCACGGCGCTCCTCGCCGTCGCCCTGCACACCGCGGCCATGCTAGCGGTCGCCGGTGCCATCGCCGTCATCGTCTATCGCTGGACCGGCGTCGCCGTTCTGCGCCATGGCTGGATCAATCTCGACCGGCTGTGGAGCGCCGCCCTCATTGCCTCCGGGGCAATTCTGATCCTCTAGAAGTCCGCACCCTGCTTGCCTCCGCGTTTATGATGCCGATCGTGCAACCGAAGGACCGAGACCTTAAGTGAAGCCCAACATCCTCCTCATCATGGCCGACCAGCTGGCCGCCCGCTTTCTCCCCGCCTATGGCAATGCGGTGGTCAAGGCGCCGAACCTCGACCGGCTCGGCGCCGAGGGCGTGGTGTTCGAGAATTCCTATTCGAATTCGCCGCTCTGCGTGCCGGCGCGCGCGGTGGCGCTGTCGGGGCTGCTGCCGTCGCGGACCGGCGTCTACGACAATGCCGCCGAGTTCTCGGCTGAGATCCCGACCTTCGCCCATTATGCGCGCCTCCAGGGCTACCGCACCTGCCTTGCCGGCAAGCTGCACGCCATCGGCCCCGACCAGCTGCACGGTTTCGAGGAGCGCCTCACCACCGACATCTACCCGGCCGATTTCGGCTGGACTCCCGATTGGCGGCTGCGTGGCGGCGAGCGGATCGACTGGTGGAATCACAACATGTCCTCGGTGAAGCAGGCCGGTATCGCCGAGATCACCAACCAGCTCGAATATGACGACGAAGTCGCCTTCCTCGCCAACCGCCAGATCTTCGACTGGACCCGCTATCGGCGTGACGAGCCTTTCCTCCTGAAGGTCTCCTTCACCCATCCGCACGACCCCTATGTCAACCGCCGGCGCTTCTTCGACCTCTATGGCGACGGCGACATTCCGCCGCCGACCGTCGGTCCCATCCCCTATGCCGAGCTCGACCCCCATGAGCGGCGCCTCTACGACATGAACGCCGGCGGCGACTACGTGATCACCGAGGATGATGTGCGCGCCGCCCGCCGCGGCTATTGCGCCAGCATCTCCTATGTCGACAGCCTGATCGGCTCGCTGATCGAGACCTTGGCGATCTGCGGCCGGCTCGACGACACCATCGTCATCTTCACCTCCGACCATGGCGACTTCCTGGGCGAGCGCGGCCTCTGGTACAAGATGTCGTTCCGCGAGCCCGCCGCCCGCATACCGCTCATCGTCTGGCAGCCCGGCCTCTTCCAGCCGCGCCGTGTCCACCAGCCGGTGTCGCTCGCCGACCTCGCCCCGACCATCGCCGCCCTGACCGGCACGAGCCAGCTGGTCGCGCCGGTCGACGGCATCAATCTCAAGCCGCTGCTCGAAGGCGGCCCCGAGGATCCCGATGCCACCGTCTATGGCGAATATCTGGCGGAAGGCGTGATCGCTCCGATGTACATGCTCCGCCGCGGCCGCTGGAAGTTCATCCACACCCCGAGCGATCCCGATCAGCTGTTCGATCTCGTTGCCGATCCGCTGGAGCGCGTAAATCGCGCCGCGGACGAACCGGCGCTCGCCGCCGCCTTCCAACAGGAGATCGAGAGCCGGTTCGACATTGCCGCGATCAGCCGCAAGGTTCGCGACAGCCAGCGCGCCCGTCACCTGATATTCGCGGCACTGGGGGAGGGGAGCACGACCTCCTGGGACTTCCAGCCCCGGCGCGACGCGGCGACGCAGTACACCCGCAACACGCTCGACGTCACCAGCCGCGACCAGCAATCGCGCTTTCCGCCGGCGCCACCGCTGCCGCCGCGGCGCTGAGCCTCAGCCCGGCTTGGCGGCCGCCGGCCGTGCCATCGCCTTGTCCACGGCCTCGCAAACGGCATCGAAGGTGAGGAGCGTCGAGGCATGCCGCGCCTTGAAGTCGCGCACCGGCAACAGCGCTTCGAGATCCGACCAGCGGCCGGACGGCGGCGCCCCGTTCTCCTTCAGCATGGCATGCATCTCGTGCCGGATCCGGTGCAGCTCGTCCGCGGTCGAGCCGACGACATTGCGGGCCATGATCGATGACGAGGCCTGGCCGAGGGCGCAGGCCTTGACCTCATGCCCGAAATCGGCGACCCGGGACCCCTCCATCTTCACGTCGACGGTGACTTTGCTGCCGCACAGGCGCGAATGGGCGACCGCGCTCCCGTCGGGATCGGTCAGCCGCTGGTGGCGCGGAATATCCGCGGCAAATCCCAGGATCTTCTTGTTGTAGACGTCGTTGAGCATCGGCCAACCATATTAGCTGCCGCCTCATGGGTTGGAACACCTCATGCCGCGGCCGCATGTCCCATTTCCGGGAGCCGCCCTTGCGTCGCCCGGAATGGTGCCCATGTAAACGGCGGAACCACACGTTTGCCTCAGGCTTTCCGCTAGGCCCGCACCATGCTAAGTGGTACGCGACCAACAATGATGCAAGCGTCGAAGGGCCGGCAATCGCGGGTTCGGACCCCAGGAGACGCGACGAGATGAGCCTCGGATTGAAGGGCCAAATGCAGGACAGGACAGCACGACCGATGGATGCCGTGGTTAAGAAGATCCGGCCGAACAAGCCGTTTATCGGGCGCGGCCCGAGCATCGAGCGGCCAAGCCAGGCCGAGGCCGAGGCGGCGGTCAGGACGCTGCTTGCCTGGGCCGGCGAGGATCCCAACCGCGAGGGCCTGCTCGACACGCCGAAGCGGGTGGTCAATTCCTATCGCGAGTTCTTCAAGGGTTATGAGGAAGACCCGGTCGAGGCGCTGTCCCGCACCTTCGAGGAGGTGGGCGGCTACGACGATGTGGTGATGCTCCGCGATATCGAATTCAACTCCCATTGCGAGCACCACATGGTCCCGTTCATCGGTCGCGCCCATGTCGCCTACCTGCCGTCGGACCAGGTGGTCGGCATCTCCAAGCTGGCGCGCGTCGTCGAGATCTTCGCCCGCCGCCTGCAGACGCAGGAGACGATGACCGCCCAGATTGCCCATGCCATCGACACCGCGCTTGCCCCGCGCGGCGTCGCCGTCATGCTCGAGGCGGTGCATCAATGCATGTCGCTGCGCGGCGTCAACAAGCGCAACGTCGCCACCATCACCACCCAGTTCACCGGCGAGTTCAAAACCGATCCGCAGCGCCAGACCCGCTTCATGGACCTGGTGCGCAGCCCCTCGGGTGGCTTCTCGCTCTAACAACCTTCGGGTGGCCTTATTTGGCAAGCACGACATCGATCGAAGAGGGCAGCGCGTTCTGGCCGCGCTTCGACGACCGGGGATTGATCCCGGTTTTCGTGGTCGACGGCAAGACCGGCGAGGGCCTGATGGCTGCCTGGATGAACCATGCCGCCCTCGAAAAGACCCTTGCCACCGGCTTCGCCCATTATTGGAGCCGCTCGCGCAATTGCCTCTGGCGCAAGGGCGAAACCTCGGGCGAGTCCCAGCGGGTGCTCGATATCCTCACCGACTGCGACCAGGACACGCTGCTCGTCAGGGTGGAGATCGAAGGGCGCGGCGCCACCTGCCACACCGGGCGGCGGTCGTGCTTCTATCGCCGGTTGCGCAGCGGTGCGGCCGGGATCACCCTCGAGACGATCGATGATCACCGCCTGTTCGAGCCAATGGCCGTCTATGGCATCGGTCGCGATCCGGCATCGTGATTCTGGCTGATTTTTCACGCTTCCTTGTGAAATTTAAGTCCATAATCGATCTCTGATCTGGGAGGGTTTCTGGATGCGCGCAGAATTGCCCGTCGGCAGTGGCGCAGCTCAGACCGAGACGGCCGCGGCCAGTCTGCTAGCTGCCCCAAGGACACCGGTCGGCATCGCCTTCGGGGCTGGCGCGGCCCGCGGTTGGGCCCATATCGGGGTCGTCAATCGGTTGATCGAGGCCGGCATCGTGCCTTCCGCCGTGGCCGGGACCTCGATCGGCGCCCTGGTGGCGGGATGCTTTGCGGCCGGCCGCATTCAAATCCTGGAGGAATTCGCCCGCTCGATCACCCGCCGCCGGCTCTTCTCCTTCCTCGACATCGCCTGGCGGGGCTCCGGCCTCATCACCGGCGACCGGTTGCGGGCACTGCTCGACGAACAACTGACCGGCGTCACCTTCGACCATCTGCACATTCCCTTCACCTGCATCGCCACCGAGCTGATGACCGGACATGAGATCTGGCTGCGGTCGGGGCTGGTCACGCCGGCGATCCGGGCGTCCTATGCCCTTCCAGGGGTGTTCAAGCCGGTGCGCCACGATGGCAAATGGCTGATCGATGGTGCCGTCGTGAACCCCATTCCGGTGTCGGCTTGCCGCGCCATGGGCTCCCGCCTGGTGATCGCCGTCAACCTGTCGACCGATGTCCATACCGGGACGGTGATCCAGCACGTGCCGCGGCCCGGCCCGATGGTGATGTCGGAACACGCCACCGAGGGCAGCCGCGACAGCACCTTGCGCAAGATGCTGGGCCGCGAGAACGACCCAGGTCTCACCACGGTCCTCGTCGCCGCTTTCAACATCACCCAGGATCGGTTGGCGCGATCGCGGCTGGCAGGCGACCCGCCGGATATCACCATCGTGCCCCGCACGCCCTCGATCGGCCTGTTCGAGTTCGACCGGGCGGCCGAGTCGATAGCGGCAGGACGGCTCGCCGCCGAGCGGGCCCTGCCCGAGATCGAACGCGCGTTGGCGCTCCTCGAAGCGGTTCAGTCCTGAGCCCTGATCCAGCCTAACCGGCGGCGATGTAGCGCTTCATCTCGGCGGCCTCATATTCCGCCTCGGCAATCCGTTCCTTGACCACGTCGCCGATCGACACGATCCCCGACAGCTTGCCGTCCACCACCACCGGCAGATGGCGGATCCGCCGGTCCGTCATCTGGTTCATCAGATCGAGCACCGTGTCGGCCGGGCTGCAGAATTCGATCTTGCGGGTCATGATCTCGGCAACCCCGAGTTGCAACGCCGTCTCGCCGCGCTCGGCGATTGCCCGCACGATGTCCCGCTCCGAGACAATTCCGGCGATCACCTCGCCGTCGGTAATGACCACCGCACCCACCTTGCGGCTGGTGAGCAGCCGGCCGACCTCGTGCACCGTGTCACTTGGCCGGGCCGTAACCACTGCCGTGCCCTTTTGATTGAGAATTTTCGCGACCGTCATGACGGTTTCCTCGGTAACCCGGCACCGACCACGACCATACCACAGCCGGGCCGTGACTGGCACGCCCTCTGCATCGGCCAGACGGGCTGTTCTCGAATGAGACAAGTGGCCCCAGGGCTCGAGAGGTGCCCGCGGCATGAACCCGATCGAGAGCGACAAGGTGGCCATGGCCCCCCTGCTCCCAGACCTGCTCCACCCCGGCAGCCGGGCAGTGCTGCGCTATTGGGAGCTGATCCGCGGCGAGCGCAGCGTCCCGACCCGCAGCGATCTCGATCTGAGGAAGATTGCCAACATCGTGCCCTGGCTGTGCATTCTGGAGCGCAATCCGGTCCGCCAGGCCTATCGCTGGCGGTTGGCCGGCACCGGCATCTGTCTCCTCTGGTGCCGCGACCTGACCGGAGGCGAGTTCCTCGATGAATGGCGCGCCGCCGAGCGCCCGCTCTTCGGCGGGGTTCTCGATCGGGTGATCGCCACCCTGCAACCATGTGTTGCGCGCTCGCAGGCGATTTCGCTCGATGGCAGCGCCGTCAAGATTGAGATGCTGGGTGTGCCCATCCGCTCGAGCGCAAGCAACCAGGTCCAGATTCTGGGAGCCATCCTGCCGCTCGAGGATCCGCGCTGGCTCGGACATGTGCCCTTGCATTCGCTGGTCCTGCAAAATGCGAGCCTCATCTGGACCGAGCCGATCCCCGGCGCGCCGGCAGGCCTTCTGTCAAGCCCCCGAACCGGCGAGCCCGTCAACGCCGCCTTCACCGTCATCCAGGGCGGCAAGAGCAAGTCCTGACGCAAGCCTTGCCGGGCCGCCGATCGATTGATCCGTCTTCATTCCCGCCCCATCCCTTAACGCGGCATTTACAGCCTTCGGCGCACAGTAGTGCGCGGCTTTGCTACGACAAGGGCGATCGACGTGACAGGCACCGCGAGCGGCGTCGCCATCGAATTCCTGAAGCTGCTCCGCGCCGCCCTGGTGGCCGCGACAACCACCGCTCAGAACGCCTCTACGGTAAATTATTTGAAAACCGCCAGAGCTTTGTTCAGTTTCGATTTAGCATTAACGGTTTTTTCTAAAGCTCTGCCGAAGATAGCCCGTAGTTTTATCCGAATATAAAGACCGCACACCTATGATGCTCTCAAATACAGTAGGGATCGGGGCGTCAGGGATGTTCAAAACTGTTACCGGATTGTTGCTGGTTGCGGCGCTGTGCATGGCAGGACCGTCAGCCTATGCCATCGAGAAGGACTCGACCAACTTCAAAAGATCGGGCGACGCATTCGAGCCGACCTATGGGCCGACCCTGCCCCCGATCGGCTATGTCGATTATTGCGAGCGCAATCAGCGCGACTGCCAGCCGCTGGGCGGCACGCGCTACAAGCTCGAGCTGACGCCCGAGCGCTGGAAGCTGCTCGGCGAGGTCAACGCCTTCGTCAACACGAGCATCAAGCCGGAATCCGATCAGGAGCTGTATGCCGTGCCGGAGCGCTGGGAAATTCCGACCTCCGCCGGCGATTGCGAGGACTATGTCCTCCTCAAGCAGCGCTACCTCGAAGGGTTGGGCTTTCCGGTCGAGACGCTGCTGATCACCGTGGTGCTCGACGAGTCCGGCGAAGGTCATGCCGTTCTGACGGTCCGCAGCGATCGTGGCGACCTCGTGCTCGACAACCGCCGCAACGCCATCCTGCTGTGGTCCGAGACGCGCTACGAATATCTCAAGCGCCAGTCGCAGGAAAACCCCCAGCTGTGGGTCGCGCTGACCCGCAAGACCCGCCGCGGCGAGCTCAACATCGCCGGCGGCGGCCAGTAGGAATCGGATGGACATCTGATCTCTCGATCAGAACGAGACGGCCCGGTCGGCGTCCCCTCCCCATCCCCCACCAGACCGGGTCTTAAGGAGCCGGCACTGTTCCCACCCAGTGCCGGCTCCGCTCTTTTTCAAC
The DNA here is from genome assembly GCA_963744915.1 of uncultured Alphaproteobacteria bacterium. Lineage (GTDB taxonomy): Bacteria > Pseudomonadota > Alphaproteobacteria > Rhizobiales > Aestuariivirgaceae > DATAFF01. Next base: position 232,158 of record CAVUUY010000009.1, on the reverse strand, counting down.
CGCGATCCTGGCGCCCAAGCAATTCGGCCGCCGGGGGAACCGACGGCCGAACCGCATTCCGCTTCCCGGGCCTGACGCCCGATCGGCAAGCCGCTACTTCAAAGGACCGGAGACCGAGCCGAAGACGATGCCGAGGCCGGTCTTGATGGCCGGCATGACGGCAGTAAGCGCGAGGCCGGTGGCAGCGGCGATCAGCGCATATTCGATCGCGGTGGCTCCCGACTCGTCCTTCAAAAGGCGAACGATGTTGACCATGGATTGTCTCCCAGAGCCGTCGGGAAGAACCTAGGGGAGAGCCTTTAAAAATAAGTTCTCCGATCCGTTCTAGTGCATTTCAATAATTAAATGAAATAGTTAGGCCGGGCGATCAGCGATCTCGACCAACCCGATGCGGTAGCGCCGGCCTTTCTCGACATAATGCTCGGCGATGCTCGACAGCATCGCGCGATCGCGGTCATCAAGGGCTCGGACCACCCGGGCCGGCGTACCCAGCGCCAGGCAGTCCTCGGGGATCTCCCTGCCCTCGGGAACCAGAGCATGGGCGCCGACAATGGCGCCGCGCCCGATCCGCGCCCCGTTGAGAACGGTCGCGCCGATTCCGACCAGCGCCCCCTCGCAAACGGTGCAGCCATGCAGCATGGCGAGATGGCCGACCGAGGCGTTGCGCTCGAGCCGCAGCGGAAAGCCGAAATCGGTGTGCAGCACGGCGCCATCCTGCACATTGACGTTCTCTCCGAGATGGATGAGTTCGTTGTCGCCCCGCAGCACCGCGCCGAACCAGACGCTGGCTTGGCGATCGAGCCGCACCCGGCCGATCACCATGGCCGAGGGCGCGATCCAATAGGCGCCGTCGGCGGGCAATTCCGGCGACAGGCCCTCCAGCGAGTAGACAGCCATAAGCGCTATTCTTCGAGATCGAAATCGAGGATCGACATTTCGAAATGATAGGACAGTTCGCCGTCCTCCTCGTCGCGATACATCACGCCGATGAATTCTTCACCGAGATAGACCTCGGCCGAGTCCGTTTTCTGCGGCCGGCGGCGCACCTCGATGGTCGGGGTGCGGAAGCGCTTGCGCAGGAAATTCGTGAGTTTCTTCAGCTCTTCTGGCTTCACGGGGGGCCCTCCAGCCGCGTTCGGCGAGAAAGGCAGGATTTTGCCTGCCCTGTCAACTGCACGGCGCCCGTCGTCCCGCCCGGCTCAGCCGGAGCTGTCGTCGATCGTATGGTCCATCACCCGTGCCGGCTCGGCGCAGCCGGCATAGCCGACGACCTTGGCCGGAACGCCCGCCACCGTCCGGTTCGGCGGCACGTCGTTCAGCACCACCGATCCTGCGGCGATGCGCGAGCAATGGCCGATTTCGATATTTCCGAGAATCTTTGCGCCCGCGCCGATCAAAACGCCGTACCGCACCTTGGGATGGCGGTCGCCTTCGGCCTTGCCGGTGCCGCCCAAGGTGACCGAATGGAGCATCGAGACATTGTCCTCGATCACCGCCGTCTCGCCGACCACGATGGAATGGGCATGGTCGATCATGATGCCGCGGCCGATCCGGGCTGCCGGGTGGATATCGGTCGAGAAGATGACCGACGACCGGCTCTGCAGATAATAGGCGAAGTCGCGCCGCCCGAGCTGCCACAGGCGGTGAGCCATCCGATAGGTCTGAAGCGCTTGATATCCCTTGAAATAAAGCAACGGCTCGATATAGCGGTTGCACGCCGGATCGCGGTCGTAGACGGCGAGGATGTCGGCCCGAGCGGCCTGCGCGATCGCCGGTTCCGCCTCCAGCGCGTCCGCGAAGGCCTGCATGACCAGCTCGCTGCTGATATCGGCATTGCCGAGCCGGAGCGCCAGGCGCTGGCTGAGCGCGCGCTCGAAACTGTCATGGTTCAGCACCGCCCCGAACACGAATCCCCCCATGCTCGGATCATCGGCGATGATCGCCTCCGCCTCCTCGCGAATGCGATGCCAGATCGGGTCGACAGCGGCGATCGGCGCCGATCTCACCGGGGAGGAAACAGTCATGACGCGCTCCTGCATGCTGCCAAACCTGCGCAAAATCGTTCAAAAAAGGCCGTTCAAAGCACCATTCCGGCAACATGTGGCGCATTGCCGTGACAATTGGAAGAGGCAGAGATGACGATAAGCGCGGATGATGTTCCAATTCCCACACCCACCCCCCATCTCGCCGCCTTCCGCCGCGGCTCCACCGGCTGGCTGGTGCTCAACCGGCCCGAGCGCCGCAACGCACTCTCCGCCGAAATGTGGCGCGCCATTCCCGCTCTCGTCCAGCGATTTTCCGATGACGTCAACGTCCGCTCGATCGCCCTGACAGGCGCCGGGGACGAGGCCTTCGCGGCCGGCGCCGACATCTCGGAGTTCGCCGCCAACCGCGACGATGCCGAAGCCGCCCGCCGCTATGACGCGATGACCCTCGACAGCTTTGCCGCGCTGCAGGGCTGCCGCAAGCCGGCGCTCGCCGTGATCGACGGCTATTGCATCGGCGGCGGGCTGGCGCTGGCGCTGGCCTGCGACATAAGGATCGCCTCCAACCGCTCCATCTTCGCGCTGCCGCCGGCCCGCCTCGGCCTCGCCTATCCGCGCGCCGGCCTGAGCCAGCTCCTCGCCGCCGTCAGTGCCGCCAGCGCCAAGGAGCTGCTGTTCACCGCCCGCCGCATCGATGCCGCCGAAGCCTTGCGCATCGGCCTCGTGCAGGCCGTCGCAGCGCCAGCCTCGCTCCTGGCCGAGGCCCAGTCGTCGCTGGCGATGATCGAGGCCAACGCACCGCTGTCGATCGCCGCCGCCAAGGGCATGGTCAACGCCCTTTCCGGCGTGCTGCACGCCGCGGACCCCGGCCAGCTCCAGGCCCTGGCCGATGCCTGTTTCGAAAGCGACGACTACAAGGAGGGCCGCCGCGCCTTCCTGGAGAAGCGCCCGCCGAATTTTTCCGGCCGTTGACGCCTCACGGCCGGCGATCGAGGAAATCCAGCACCGCCAGCTTGAACTCGCGGTCGCCCACCGCCTTCATGTGGTCGCGCCCCTTCAGCGACAGCCCCTCGGCGCCGGGAATGGCCTCCACCAGCGTCGCCAGCGCCCCGGCAATCTCGTCATTGCTGCCGGCCACCACCAGGACCGGACAGCGGATCTTGGCCAGCTCCTCGACCGGTATCCGCTGGCGCGACGCCCGGATGCACGCCGCCAGCGCCTTGAGGTCGCTGCGGGTCTGCTCGGCGAACATCCGGAATGCCCGCCCGACGCTGCCCTCGACCGCGCTCAGCGCCGGCGCCAGCAGGGCATCGGCGATCTCCTCGCCGCCGCTGAGCCCATGGATCATGTTGGCGGCAAGCCCGCCCAGCACCAGGCTGCGCACCCGTTCGGGATGGTGGATGGCGAGGATCGCCGCGAGCCTTGCTCCCATCGAATAGCCGATCGCATCGGCCTGCGGGATCGCCAGATGATCGAGCAGCGCCCGCGAATCCTCGGCCATGGTGAGCGCGTCATAGGCCTCGGGATTGGTCGGCTTGGCGCTCGCGCCATGGCCGCGATTGTCGATCGTGATCACCATCCGGCCGGCCTTCTCGAGAAGATCGACCCAGCCGGTCGAACGCCAATTGACGAAGCCGTTCGAGGCAAACCCATGGATCAGCAGGACCGGGTCGCCCTGGCCATGCACCTCATAGGCGATCTCCACCCCATCCGATGCGAAGCTCCCCAAGCCGGCCTCCCTCGCCACCTTTGCCAGTCCTGCTGCGATATGGTATCCGCCCGGCAGCCGCAACTGAACCAATGAAAGCGTGTCATGGCGCCTCGCCAAACTCCCAAGTTTCACAATGACATGGGCGTGCCGGCTATCGACATCGGGTCGCGCGAGTTCGAATGCACCGGCGCTTTGCCGCCCTTCGACCACCCGCATATCTATATCGACATGGGCGACGAGCAGGAGACGGTCTGCCCCTATTGCTCGACGCTCTTCCGCTACGATCCGGCTTTGCCGCAAGGCGGCGCCCGCCCGCCCCAGGCGGTGCTGGAAGCGGAATGACGCCGGACAATTTGTCGGTTGCCGAGGCCCGGCGTGCCGCGCTCGCCGCCCAGGGCCTGGCCAGCCGCGGCGCCCGCAACGGGGTCAGCGGCTTCGCCCCGGTCCAGCGCACCATCGAGCGCCTCGGCCTGCTGCAGATCGACAGCGTCAATGTCCTGGCGCGGGCCCATTATCTTCCGGTGTTCTCGCGGCTTGGTCCCTATGACCGCGCCAAGCTCGACCGCCGCGCCTTCGCCATACGCCACCGCACGCTCTTCGAATATTGGGCGCATGAGGCGAGCCTGCTGCCGCTCTCCTTCTGGCCGCTGCTGCGCTGGCGCATGCGGCGCGCCGCCGACGGCCGCGGCATCTATAAGGGGCTTGCCCGCTTTGCCGCGGAGCGCCGCGATTATGTCGCGGCGATATTGCGCGAGGTGAGCGCCCGCGGCCCGGTCACGGCGCGCGAGCTGTCCGAGACCGGCGCCCGCACCGGCCCATGGTGGGGCTGGCACGATGGCAAGATCGCGCTTGAGTTCCTGTTCTGGTCGGGCGCCGTGACGGCGGCCGGCCGGCGCAATTTCGAGCGGCTCTACGACATTCCCGAGCGCGCCATCCCGGCTGCGGTCCTTGCGGCCCCGGAGCCCGGCGAGGCGGCGGCGATCCGCACGCTCGTCGCCTTTTCCGGACGCGCCCTGGGGGTCGCGAGCGAGACCGACATCAGGGATTATTTCCGCCTGCCGGTTGCCGAGACGACGACCGCGCTCAGCGAGCTCGTCGAGGCCGGCACGCTCTTGCCGGTCAGGGTTGCCGGCTGGCGCAACGCCGCCTACCGCCATTGCGACGCCGCCATCCCGGCCCGCGCCGGCGCCACCGCGTTGCTTTCGCCTTTCGATCCGCTGATCTTCGAGCGCGGCCGGACCGAGCGGTTGTTCGGCTTTCGCTATCGCATCGAGATCTACACCCCGGCGGCGCAGCGCCAGTTCGGCTATTACGTGCTGCCCTTCCTGATGGACGGGCGCCTGGTCGGCCGCGTCTGCCTGAAGGCCGACCGCCATGCCGGGGTGCTGCGGGTCAATGCCAGCCACCACGAGGAGGGCACCGACAGCGGCGCCGCCGCCGAGCGGCTGGCCGCCGAGCTCGTCCGCCTGGCGGCCTGGCTCGATCTCGACGACATCGTCGTCCATGCCACAGGCACCCTGGCAAAACCGCTGCGCCAGGCCATCTCCCGCGCTGCCTAGGAGAAGGTGCCCCGCAGCGGCGGACGAGGGGAACTTCTTTGCAAGCTCGACCACCCCTCACCCGCCCTTCGGGCACCCTCTCCCCGCTTTCGCGAGACCTCTGCAAAATTAGACGGTCGGATTGGGACATGATTCAATGGTCTGGTCAGATGCGGGGATTCGCCATGAGCCAGACGAGCTTTGTCGAGCTGTTGATCGGGAACGGCATTGGTCGCAACGCCCGGTTGGAGAAGATCGCGCAATTGCTTGATTGGTCGCGTCTTCAGACATTGGTGGAGCAGGTTCGCCCCGGCGACACCGGGCGTCCGCCCTATCCGCCATTGGCGATGTTCAAAGCACTGCTGTTGCAGCAGTGGTACGGGCTTTCCGACCCGGGACTTGAGGAGGCCTTGCTCGATCGGGTTTCGTTCCGACGGTTTTGCGGCTTATCGCTGGAGGGGGCAACGCCGGACGAGACCACCCTTTGCCGGTTCCGCAACGATCTGAAGGCTTCAGGGCTTGGCGAGCCGCTGTTTGCCGAGGTGTCACGGCAGTTTGAGGCAGCCGGCCTGACGCTCAGGAGCGGCACCCTGATCGATGCCACATTGGTGGAGAGCGCGGTGCGCTCGCCAGCTCCGGGAACGACAGCCAAAGGCGAGGAGAGCCGCTCGCCGCATGATGGGGATGCCAACTGGACCCGGCAAGGTCAAAGCCGCCGGCTGTTCTTCGGCTACAAGGTGCATGTCGGTGTCGATCTCGGCTCCGGCCTGATCCGCAGCCGTCTGGTGACGCCAGCCAAGACCTATGAGAGCGAGGTTGCCGATCAGCTCATCATCGGCGATGAGGCGGCCGTCTATGCCGACAAGGCCTATGAGAAGAAGACCCGGCGGGCAGCATTGAAGGCGCGTGGCATCAAGGACCGCATCCAGCATCGCCGCCACAAATATCAACGGCAGTTGCCGTACTGGCAAACCGTCCGCAACCGCTTGATCGGCCGGCTACGCAGTGGCGTCGAGCGGACTTTCGCGATGCTCAAATGCGGCTATGGGCTGCGGCGCATGCGCTACCGCGGCTTGTCCGCCAATCGCTTCCACTTCGACCTGGTCGCCATCGCCTACAATCTCAGAAGGGCTGCCGCCATCACGCCCTAACCATGACAATACGTACCCCGGGCAGCCTCGCTAAACTGGGCTCTCCCGGCCACCTCACCCATATCACCGGCCCAAAACCGAACTTCTCGCCTGCCGTCGAGTTCTTTCGCAGAGGTCTCGCTTTCGCGGGGCGAGGGGAAAGAACGGTGCCGCCCCATTTCCCTTCTCCCCGCTGGCGCGGGGCGAGGGGGAAAGAACGGTGCCGCCCGCATTTCCCCTCTCCCCGCTTGCCCGGGGCGAGGGGAAAGAACGGTGCCGCCGCCCCCAATTCCCTTCTCCCCGTGCTGACGGGGAGAAGGTGCCCCGGAGGGGCGGATGAGGGGTCTTTCCCGCCGAGCCGAATCGCGGAGAGAAGGGAAAAGGAGGGTGCGGCGATCTCCCAAAAGGGTTCCTAACCCTAGGGATCGAAGCGGGAGCCGCCCCACGGATCGGGTACGGGGATCGTCAGGTTTTCTTTTCGGATGACGAAGAGGCGAGTGGCTTTTCCTGCGGCTTGGCGCGTGGACTGCTTGGCGGCTCGGGCAAAGGTTTGCCCGACTTCTTCACACCCGACCTGGGCGACCCGGGCGGAAGCGCCGGCAAAGGTTTTGGCTTCTTCGCAACGCCGGGCAAGGATGTCCGCGGCGTTGTTTCACCGCGCGTTTTGACGGCCCTCAAATCCGTAAGAAAAGTTTGATGGGCGAACATTTTCCTCTTCAATGTCGGATCGACCCCATCACCGCGTTGCGGCATTTTCAGACGGGGAATAGCCGGCGGAATGCGCGGCAGAGGAGGCATTTTGCGGGGAAGCTCCATTGTGTCGCTTTCGAAATCGACGGTCCTTTTTAGTTCTGCCTCGCTCTCGCTTCCTCTATCGTCGGCGAAATCCTGATCGTCTAGCTTGCGCGGCGTTGCCGGTATTTCCGTAAAGCCCTCCCCGCTGGAGCGACCGGTCTGCCGCCAGCTCAGGCTTGAGACGCGCGTGTGACGTTTCTTTGCCTCCTCGCTCAGCTGGCTAGCCCTTGGAGTGGGCTTTTCACCTGTCCTTTCAGAAGGCGTTCGCGCATGGTCAGGCTTCTTGCCGAAGCCGCCGATCCGGTCAGTCATGTAATCCCCCTATGATGCGTGTTTGTGTCCACCGAAAGTGAGAGAGATGGTGGGGGCGGGGGGACCCCCTGGTGTTTAGGACTCCTTGTTGCTCCTCGGCGAGATCACCGTGTCGTCGCGATCGACCGGCGAGGCGAGCGGCGGAAGATCGTCGTAATCCACGTCTTCGCGCGGTGGTCTTGCCGAATCCTGCGGCTTCGCTCGCGCCTCCGCGCGCGGAGTGCTCGGCGTTGTGGGCCAGGGCTTTCTTGGCGTGTTCACCGACATGTCCGGCCGCGTGGGCAAGGGCTTTGGCTTTTTCGGAACAGGCGCCGCCGCCTTCTCGCCCGGCGTCTGCCTGGGGGTCCGCGGTGTTCCATCTCCGAGCGACGACAGATCCGTAACGAACCTTTTGTGGATGAGCTTCGCCTTTGACTTTTTTGCGACCTTTTCCTTTTCACCCTGCTGATCAGAACCCGTTCTTTTATGGCCCAGCCGCGGCAATTCCCGCATCAGGTAACGGTCCGTGGAAGGCCGCGCCGTCTTGATTTCAGGGACGACGTCCACACTTGGCAATTCAACGCCTGTCGACTGAGGCTCCTCGTTGGTCGGCATTTTCAGACGGGGGATCGCCGGCCTCGGCGGAAGGGCCGGCGGAGCGGGCTTCGCCTCGCTCTGCACAATCTGCACCGTCTCGAAACTCACGAGTTCGACGTCATGGACTTCGGGGAGATCTTCGCTTCCTCCCTCGTTGGAGGAACCCTGACTCTCGACTGTTCGACGGTCGCGCTCAAGGAATCGCGGCGTTTCTGGTTTAACCTCTCCCTGCTCGCCAGAGGGAGCGCCCTTCTGCCAGCCCAAGCTCGGCACCCGCGTGTGACGTTTCTTCGCCTGGTCGCTCAGCTGGGTCGCCCTTGGAGTCGGCTTTGCTGGTGTCTTTTCGGAATCCGTTCGTGTATCGCCAAGCTTCTTGCCGAAGCCGCCGATTCGGTCAGTCATGTAATCCCCCTATACTGCGTGTTTGCCCACGAGAGGGATCATGCCGCTTCTTTCGATGACGGGCTGTGCTGAACGATACAGATTTTAAATGATATTACTGTCCTATTTCTTGCCTTTGGCTTTCTCGAGGCGCGCGAACAGGCTCGACGTGTCCCATCGGCGACCGCCCATCGCCTGGACCTCGGAATAGAATTGATCGACCAGCGCCGTCACCGGCAGATGGGCGCCCGTTGCGCCGCGCTTCGTCGAGGCAGATTCCCAGGTCCTTGCGCATCCAGTCGACCGCGAAGCCGAAATCGAACTTGCCCTCGATCATCGTCTTGTGGCGGTTGTCCATCTGCCAGGAGCCCGCCGCACCCTTGGAGATCACCTCGATCACCGCCATCCATGTCGAGGCCGGCCGCAAGGCCGAAATGGATGGCCTCCGACAGCCCTTCGACCAGCCCGGCAATGGCGATCTGGTTGCACATCTTGGCGAGCTGGCCCGAGCCCGCCGGGCCGAGCAGCTTGCGCATGCGCGAATAGCACTCGATCAGCGACTCGACCTGGAATCATAGTCGCCCTGCGTCGCCGCCGCACATGACGGTGAGGACCCCGTTCTCGGCGCCCGCCTGCCCGCCCGACACCGGCGCGTCGATGAAGCCGAATCCGCGCTCCTTTGCGGCACCATGCAACCGCCGCGCGATATTGGCCGAGGCCGTCGTGTGGTCGACGAAGACCGAGCCGTGCGACATGCCATGGAAGGCGCCGTCCGGCCCGGTCGTGACCTGCGTCGAGATCGCTCGTCATTGCCGACGCAGGCGAAGACGAAATCGGCTCCCTCGGCGGCCTGGCGCGGCGTCGCCACCGCCCGGCCCCCGAATTGCGCCGACCCAGCGCTCGGCCTTGTCGGCCGTCCGGTTGTAGACCGTCACCTCGTGGCCGCCGCGGGTCTTGAGATGCCCGGCCATGGGAAATCCCATGACGCCGAGGCCGATCCAGGCTACGCGGGATACCATGGCGATGCTCCAATTCCTGTTGTAGCGAACGCGCGAGAGACTGGACAGATTCGCGCAATGCTACACGAATTCTGCGTTGACCAAAGCAGGAGGCGCCAATGGCCGTGACGATCGACGACATCCGCCAGGCGCGCGTGCTGCTCGCCGGCAATGTGGTGCGCACCCCCCTGCTCCACGCCCCGAAGCTGTCGGAGATCACGGGCGCCGAAATCTACGTCAAGTTCGAGAACCTCCAGGTCACCAATTCCTTCAAGGACCGCGGTGCCTACGTGAAGATGCAGTCCCTGACGGAGGCCGAGCGCGACGCGCGGCGTCATTGCCATGTCGGCCGGCAACCACGCCCAGGCGGTGGCCTACCACGCCCACCGGCTCGGCATTCCGGCCACCATCGTGATGCCCGAGACGACGCCCTTCAACCAAGATCGAGCGGACGCGGGCGCATGGCGGCGCAGGTCGTGCTGTCAGGCGAGACGCTCGCCGACAGCCAGGTGACGGCCGAGGAGATCATCGCCGAGAAGGGCTGCGTGCTGATCCACCCCTATGACGACGACCAGATCATTGCCGGCCAGGGCACGATCGGGCTCGAGATGCTCGAGGACGAGCCCGGCGCTCGAGTGCATCGTCGTGCCGATCGGCGGCGGCGGGGTCATGTCGCGGCACGGCGATCGCCGCCAAGAGCATCAAGCCCGCAGATCGAGATGATGGGCGTCGAGGTCAAGCTCTACCCATCCATGTATCCACGCGCTCAAGGGTGAACCCGTCGCGCTGCGGCGGTTCCACGCTGGCCGAGGGCATCGCCGTCAAGAACGTGACCGAGCGGACCATTGCGCATCTGCCGGCGCTATGTCGACGACGTGCGCCTGGTCGAGCGAGAGCGATATCGAGCGGGCGGTGATGGCCTATCTCGGCACAGGTCAAGACGCTGGCCGAAGGCGCCGGGGCGGCGGGGCTCGCGGCGGTGCTGGCCGATCCCGACCATTTCCGCGGCCGCAAGGTCGGGCTCGTCCTGTGCGGCGGCAATATCGACCCGCGGATCCTCGCCTCGGTGATCTATCGCGAGCTCGAGCGCGAGCAGCGCATCGTCAATCTCCGGATCCAGATCGACGACCGGCCGGGCGTCCTGGGCAGGATCGCCACCATCCTCGGGCAGCTTGGCGCCAACATTCTCGAAGTGTCGCACCGCCGGATGTTCCTTGACGTGCCCGCCAAGGGCGCGGAGCTCGAAATCATGATCGAGGCGCGCGATGGGCGGCATGTCGAGGAAATCGTGGCGACCATCGAAAAGCAGGGATTCGTCGCCCGTGTCCTCGATGCGCCGGGCGGGCGGGAATCCCCAGCAAGACCGTGACGTCGCATTGACTTTCGCCGTGTGTTGGCCAACCTTAAGGCCAGAGCAACATCCTTGCGGAACGGCCTGTCGTGAGCATCGAACGGCGCAATTTCCCTCAGTTTTTCATCACCGCGCCCGCCCCCTGCCCCTATCTATGCGGCAAGCAGGAGCGGAAGGTTTTCACCCACCTGATCAGCTACGATGCCCGGGCGCTGCACGACACGCTCTCGCAGGGCGGGTTCCGGCGCAGCCAGAACATCGCCTATCGGCCGGCCTGCGAGGGCTGCTCGGCCTGCGTGTCGGTGCGGGTGGCGGTGGAACGGTTCCAATGGACTGCCAGCTTCCGCCGCACCATGCGGCGCAATCGCGATCTCACCACCTCGGTGCTGACGGCGCGGGCCTCCGCCGAGCAATATACCCTGTTCCGCAACTATATCGACGACCGCCATGAAGGCGGCGGCATGGCGGACATGACGGTGCTCGACTATTCGGCCATGGTCGACGAGAGCTTCGTCGACACGCGGATCCTCGAATACCGCGCCAAGCCGGCGATCTCGCTGGCCGGGCCGGATTCCCGCCAGGGGCCGCTGATTGCCGCGGCCCTGACCGACATCCTCGGCGACGGTCTGTCGATGGTCTACAGCTTCTACGACCCGCGCCAGGTGGGTCGCAGCCTCGGCACCTTCATGATCCTCGATCACATCGAGAAGGCGCGCAAGATGGGCCTGCCCTATGTCTATCTCGGCTATTGGGTCCAGGGCTCATCGAAAATGGCCTACAAGTCGCGGTTCCTGCCCCAGGAGCGATTGACGCGCGACGGCTGGACCGAGGTCGGTCCGGACTGAATTTTCCACTTTCGGACACTTTCCCACCGCAAGTCGCTGGCTAGCCCTTTGTGGGCGGTTGCGGATTCCGGTACGCCGAAAGATGCTGGATTGTCTGATTCGTGCTCCGGGGGCTCATGGATGATCGAGGGGAAAATTGCCGGCAAGCCGGTCCATTTCGAAGCGCGGCAGCCGGTTGCCGAGCCGGGGCGGATCGTCCCGGCCCTGGCGGCCTTGTCGGCCAGTCCCGTGGCCGCGGTGAGGCGGAACGAGGCAAGCCCGGAAGGGGGCATGCCCAATCCGCTGGCGGCGGTAGAGATCGTGCACGGTCTGATCGAGCGGGCGCGGGCACTCGACACCGAGCCGTTCTTCTCCAGCGATTTCCCTGAATTCGCCCGCCAGCGCCTGATGCTGCGCGGCAGCAATGCCTCACCCATGTTCGATCCGGCGGTCGGGCGGCTGCAGGACAAGGCATTCTGGCTCGGCGCCCGCAACAAGCAGGGCGAGGTCGTGTCGCTGCAGGCCTACCGGCTCGACTATGTCGATACGAGCCTCGCCGAATGGGTGGTCGGCTGGATGGCCGGCCTCTATCTGAAGCGCCATGAGCTGATGGTTCCGGCCTATCTCGAGCCGCCGTCCTACAGCCGCGCCGGACGGGTGCGCGGGCGCCTGGTATACCATGGCGAGATCTGGCTCAGCCCGACTCTGAAAAACCGCAGCTATTTCGATACGATGCCGTTTCTCGGCATGCTGCTTGCCTATCTCAAATGGTACCCGGATGCGATCTGGGGCCTGGTAAGCGACCAGATGGCCAATCACGGTCATGTCACGCGCATGAAATACCCCCATCTCGAACCAAGCTTCCTCAGATGGCAGCACTGCCCCGAGGACATTCCCAGCAATGAGTGGCTGGTGCTGGCGGAACGTTCCGATCTCGACTTCCTGATCGAGGAGAAGTGGGTCAGAGGAGTTTGATGTCGACCTTGGTGAGCTGGCTGACCACCGTCACGCCCTTGCGGCCGTCGGGGAAGCGGTGCGGCAGGACCACCCGCTGATAGGGCACCCAGAGCGGCACCTTCTCGGGCGTCATCATCGACGCCATGACATGGTCATAATGGGGCACGCCGGTGCGCAGCACCTTGGCATAGGCCATCGACACCATCTGGTCGTAGGTGTGGCCGGACTGGCAGGGATAGGAGGACGGGCTCAGGCCCCAGATCTGGGCGATCGCCGAGCGCGAGCCGACACGCTCGACGCAAAAGCGGCCGATGCTCGTATCGAACACGCAGTCGACGGCATATTCCGGGCCGACCGAATGGTCCATCAAGGCATCGCGCAGGAGATCCGGGACCGCCGTCTTGCCGGGGTCGACATCCTTGACGAAGGTGCGGGTGGTGATGTGGATATCGCTTTTGGCGATGATCTCGTCGATCCGCTCGCAGGCGCCTTTGACGTCGTCATACTGCTCCTCGCACCAGCCGACGATGAAGTAGCGCAGCCGGTAGGGCGGTGGAAAGCGCGGCAGCCAGTTGATGGCATAGAACATCGAGGCCCAGTTGGGCGCGAACACCGCCCACCGCACCTCGGTCGCTCCCGGTGAGGTAACGAGCCGGACATAGCCGCTCCGCTGGATCAGCGCGTCTTCGTCGTCTCGCGATCCGATCTCGCCGCTGATGACCTTCACGGGTCGACCGTTGGCGATCCAGCTCGTTTCAACCGTCATCGACCGATCGGCCCTTGTCTCCGAATTTCCAACGAGACGGGCATCTCCTTGAGGAAACTTCGATAAGCAGCCCGAATTTGTCCATTATAATACCTGTTCAAGGGAAAAATTCGGTTAACCTCAGGATTAACCTCGAAAATACCCGTGTCAATCAATTCGCGGATGCTGGTCGTTGCGACCGCAATTCCTCGAAACGGTTGCTGCGCGGAAAGCCCTTGGGGGGCATGCGACCGGCCTGGGCGCGCTCGCCGAGCCAGTCGCCGAGGGCCGTCACGGTCCAGTTTCGGCCGGATGAATCGACCCAGGACAGGCCGTCGGCCAGGCGAAAGGCCCTGGCGTCGCTCAGGCTGCCGCCCTTGTATTTCTGCAGCCTGACGCCGCGGCCGCGGGCCATTTCCGGAACCTGGTCGAGGGGAAAGATCACGAGCTTGCGGTTGTCGCCGATCACCGCCAGATGGTCGGCGGCGGCCGGCACCGGAATGGCCAGCATCGCCTCGGCCGGCGCCTTGACGTTCATCACCTGCTTGCCCTTGCGGGTATTGGCCAGGCATTCCTCCTCGGGCGCGATGAAGCCGTTGCCGTCGCAGGCGGCAAGCAGCAGCCGGCCGCCCGGACGGTGGAGCAGCAGGTCGGCAATGCCTTCGGCGGCCTCGAGGTCGATCATCAGCCGCAGCGGCTCGCCATGGCCGCGGCCGCCCGGCAGCTTCGCCACCTCGAGGGTGAAGAACTTGCCGGAATGCGACAGCAGCAGCAGCCGGTCGGTGGTGTGGCCAAACAGGACGAACTTGCTGCGGTCACCCTCCTTGAACTGGAGGCCCGAGAAATCCTGGAGATGTCCGCGCAGGGTGCGGATCCAGCCCTTTTCCGAGCACACGACGGTGACCGGTTCCTTGTCGATCAGCGCCTGTTCGGCCTCGACGGCGATCGTCGGAGCGGTGGCGAAATCGGTGCGGCGGCGGCCAAGCTCGGTCTTTTTGCCGAAGCGGTCGCGGACCTCCCTCACCTGATCGGCGATGGTCTGCCACTGGGCCTCCTCGGAGGCAAGCAGGCTCTCGAGGCCGCCCTTCTCCTCGGTGAGCGCCTTGTGCTCCTTGCGGATCTCGATTTCCTCGAGCTTGCGCAGGGCGCGCAGCCGCATGTTGAGGATGGCCTCGGCCTGGACGTCGGTCAGGTCGAAACGCTGCATCAGCGCCGGCTTCGGCTCCTCGAACTCGCGGATGATGCGGATCACCTCGTCGAGATTGAGATAGGCGATGAGATAGCCGCCGAGCACTTCGAGCCTGCGGCCGATCTCGGCCAGGCGGTGGCGCGAGCGCCGCAGCAGCACGTCGCGGCGGTGATCGAGCCATTGCCGCAGCACCTGCTGCAGCGACAGCACGCCCGGCACCCGGCCGCGCGACAGCACGTTCATGTTGAGCGGAATGCGGGCCTCGAGGTCGGTCGAGCGGAACAGCTGCTCCATCAGGATGCGGGGATCGACGGTGCGGCTTTTGGGCTCGAGGACCAGACGGACATCCTCGGCGGATTCGTCGCGGACATCGGCGAGCAGCGGCAGCTTGCGCTCGGTGAGAAGCTCGGCGATCCGCTCGACGAGCCGGCCCTTCTGGACCTGAAAGGGAATTTCCGTGACGACGATCTGCCAGGTGCCGCGGCCGAGCTGCTCCTCCGACCAGCGGGCGCGCACCCGGAAGGTGCCCCGGCCGGTGGCATAGGCTTCGAGTATGCTCGCGGGACTGTCGATGATGGTGCCGCCGGTCGGGAAGTCCGGGCCGGGCACGAACTGCATCAGCTTTTCGGTGCCGGCATTGGGATGTTTGATGAGATGGAGCGCGGCATCGCACAGCTCGGCAGCGTTGTGCGGCGGCACCGACGTCGCCATTCCCACCGCAATGCCGGATGCGCCATTGGCGAGCAAATTGGGAAACGCGCCCGGCAGCACCACCGGCTCGCGGTCCTCGCCATTGTAGGTGTCGCGGAAATCGACGGCATCCTCGTCGATGCCATCGATGAGCAGGGCCGCAACCTCGGTGAGGCGGGCCTCCGTGTAGCGGTAGGCCGCGGCATTGTCGCCATCGATATTGCCGAAATTGCCCTGCCCCTCGATCAACGGGTAGCGTTGGGCAAAATCCTGGGCCAGACGCACCATGGCATCATAGACCGCCTGATCGCCATGGGGGTGGAACTTGCCGATGACGTCGCCAACCACGCGGGCGCATTTCTTGAACCCGGCCCCCGGATCGAGCCGCAGCAGACGCATGGCATAGAGGAGGCGGCGGTGGACCGGCTTCAGGCCGTCGCGCACATCGGGCAGCGCCCGGTGCATGATGGTGGAGAGGGCATAGGCAAGGTAGCGCTCCTCGAGCGCGTCCCGCAGCCGAATCGGCTCGATATCCTCCGGCCGAGGCGGCGGAGAAACCTGCTTGCTCATGGTCCGGCGCTATAGCACGCCAGCAGGCGATTTCGGGCAAGTTCCCTTCCGGCTGCCCTCCGCCATCAGCGCGGCCGGCTCGGAACCTTGACCATTGCGTCACCCTCGAGGACGACCGTGTCCTCGACCTTGCAGGTGCAGAGCAGCTTCACCCTCAGCCGCTCGGCGATCAGCTCGCTTACCGTTACGGCAGCCACCACCGTATCGCCGATCCGCACCGGCGCCTTGAAGTTGAGCGTCTGGGAGAGATAGACGGCACCCGGCCCGGGCAGCCTCGTTCCGATCACCGCCGAGATCAGGCTCGCGGTGTAGAGGCCGTGGGCGATGCGGCCTCCGAACTGGGTCTTGGCGGCGAAATGCTCCGAGAGGTGAATCGGGTTGCGGTCGCCGCTGATCTCGGCAAAGCCGATCACGTCCGAGGATTTGACGACCTTGGAATAGGTCTCGACCATTCCGACCGAAAGATCCTCGAAATAAAGCGTTCGCGACGGCGGCAGCACCATGCCGGCAGATTGGCCGATTTCGTCCGACCCGCCAAGGCCCGGTCAAGCACCGAGGTTAAGGAAACACTTCACCAAGCCATCGATCCGCGGCCGCTTGTGGCGAACGGCAAAGGCCCGTCAGATCCGGTGGATGACCACGTGGCAGACCGGCTTCTTGCCCCAGGCGAGGTCAGCCTCCTTGCGCAGCGCGCCGCGCAGGAGCTCCTGCACCGCGGCGCTGTCGCGCCGCCGCCCCCGCGGCATGGCGTGGAGCGCCTGGTTCACGGCGCCGAGCAGGCGCTCGCGCAGGCTGCGGCCGTCGCTGTCCTCGTCGGGAATGCCGTCGAGCACCAGCGCCGGCGCGCCGATGACCTCGCCGCGGCCGTCCAATGCCACCGACGCCACGATGATGCCGGAGAAGGACAGCTTGCGGCGCAGGCGCGCCGGACCCTCGCGCCCCGGCACCAGCAGGCGGCCGTCGACATGGACGACACCGGTCTCGATCTCGCCCGCGATTTCGGCCGGACCAGGGGCGAGGCGCAGCATTCGCCCATCGGGCACGAGCATCGCCTCGCTCACGCCGCACTCTTTGGCGAAGGCGAGATGGCGCATCAGATGCCGCATCTCGCCATGCATCGGCACCACCAGCCGCGGTTTCACCCAGTCATAGAGCGAGCGGATCTCGTCCTGGCGGGGATGGCCGGAGGTGTGCACCAGCGCATCATCGGCGGTCACGACTTCGACCCCCTGCGCGGCGAGGCCATTGATCACCGCGCCGATCGCCTTCTCGTTGCCGGGGATCGAGCGGGAGGAGAAGATCACGAGATCGCCGGGCTCGAGCGCGATCTCCGGATGGTTTCCCTCGGCGATCCGGGCGAGCGCGGCGCGCGGCTCTCCCTGGCTGCCGGTGCACAGCAGCACCACCTTGTCGCGCGGCAGATAGCCGAAGGCATCGTCGCCCTGGAAAGTGTGGTCGATCAACAGCCCGACCCTGCGGGCGGCGTCGATCACCCGGTGCATGGCGCGGCCGGCAACCACCACCACGCGGCCCTCGGCGGCCGCGGCACGGGCCACCGAGTGGATCCGCCCGACATGCGAGGCGAAGGTCGTGATCGCGACCCTCGCCTTGGCGGCACCGATCATGTTGGCCAGCACGTCGCCGATCTGGTGCTCCGACGGCGAGCGCCCGGGCCGCAGCACATTGGTGGAATCGCAGACCAGGGCATCCACCCCCTCGGCGCCGATCTGACGCAGCCGCTGCTCGTCGATCTGGGGCGGGATGGAGGGTTGATGATCGATCTTCCAGTCGCCGGTGTGGACCGCGGTCCCCGCCTCGGTGCGAACCACCAGCGCATTCGGCTCCGGGATCGAATGCGCCACCGCCACATATTCGAGGTCGAACGGGCCAAGCTGCCAGCGCGCCCCCATCGGCAGCACGCGCAGCGGCAGCTCGCCGACGAGCCCTGCCTCCTCGAGCTTGTTCTCGATCAGCGCGGCGGTGAAGGGGGTGCAGTAGACCGGGGCCTGAAGGCGCCGCCACAGCCAGGGCAGCGCCCCGATATGGTCCTCATGGGCATGGGTCAGCACGATGCCGAGGAGGTGGCGGCGGCGTTGCGCGATGAAGGAGACATCCGGCAGGATCAGGTCGATGCCGGGATCGCGGTCGTCGCCGAATTTGACGCCGAGATCGACCATGATCCATTTGCGGTTCCGCTCCTCGCCGACACCATAGAGATAGCAGTTCATGCCGATCTCGCCGATGCCGCCGAGCGGCAGCAGGACGAGCTCAGAGCGGCCGCGCGGCGCGCCCATCATGCCGGCGCCCGGTCGGCCGATGCGAAGGTCACCTCGCCGGCATGGAGCGGGCGCACCGTCCCGTCGGCAAGCCGAAGCAGCATGGCGCCATCGCCGCCCAGGCCTTCGAAGCAGCCGCGCACCACCCGCCCGTCGAGCACCACCGCGAGGTCTGAGCCAAGCCCGATGGCGGCGGCAAGCCAGGCATCGCGGATGCCCGGAAAGCCGCGGCCCGACTGCCATTGCTCGAGCCGTGCGTCCATGCGCGCCATGAGCTCGGCCAGCGCCGCATCGGCCGAGGGTGCGGCACCGTGATCGGCAAGGGAGGTCGCCGGCATGCGGGTGACGGCGGGCGCGTGCTCGATATTGAGGCCGCAGCCAATGGCGACGTTCAGTCCGCCATCGCTGGTGGCCGGCAGCGTCTCGACCAGGATGCCGGAGACCTTGCGGCCGGCGATCAGCACGTCATTGGGCCATTTCAGGCCGATGGCGGGTGCCGGCAGGGGAAGCAGCGCGGAGACCGTGTCGCGCATGGCGAGGCTTGCCACGAAGGCGAGCTGTGCCGCATGGGCCAGCGGCACCGCAAGCGTCATCAGGAGTGTGGCATAGAGATTGCCCGGCGGCGATTCCCAGTCGCGGCCGTGACGACCCCGCCCGGCTGCCTGGGCGCGCGCCATGATCCAGAGCGGCCCGCGCTGGCCGCCTGCATTGAGACGTCCCGCCTCGCTGTTCGTCGAATCCACGACCTCGAGGATGAGATGCCTGGCCACCAATGACGATCCTAGAACAATGATTGCGCCGCGGCCTGCGCCATGATGAGCAGAGGATGGGCGATGAACACGAAGCCGAGCATGAACAGGCCCATCATGGCCGCAACGAGGTTGATTTCAAGCGGCGCCGGATCGAAGCGCGGCACCGGCTCGTCGAAATACATGAGCTTGACGATCCGCAGATAGTAATAGGCGCCGACCACGCTGGTCAGCACGCCGATCACCGCCAATGCCACGAGATTGGACTTGATGGCCGCCAGGAACACGAAATATTTGGCAAAGAAGCCGGCGAGCGGCGGGATGCCGGCGAGCGAGAACATCAGCATGGCGAGCACGAAGGCCAGGCCGCGGTTGGTGCGGGCAAGCCCGGCAAGGTCGCCGATCTCCTCGACGGCGCGGCCATTGCGGCGCATGGCGATGACGCAGGCGAAGGACCCGAGCGTCATCATCATGTAGATCAACATGTAGAGCACCACCCCGCGGACACCCTCGGTGCCGCCGGCCGCCAGCCCGATCAGGGCATAGCCGACATTGCCGATCGAGGAATAGGCGAGCAGCCGCTTGATGTTGCTTTGGCCGATCGCGGCGAAGGCGCCAAGCCCCATCGAGGCGATCGAGAGGAACACCACGATCTGCTGCCAGTCGGCGGCAATGGCCGGAAACGGCTGCACCATGGCGCGGACGAAGAGGGCCATGGCCGCCACCTTGGTCGCCGCGGCAAAGAAATTGGTGACCGGCGTCGGTGCGCCCTCATAGACATCGGGGGTCCACATGTGGAACGGCACCGCCGAGACCTTGAAGGCGAGGCCGGCGATGAGGAAGACGAGGCCGAAGATCAGCCCGATGCCGGCGCCATTGACCTTGACCTGCTCGGCCAGGGCGGCGAAGCCGGTGACCCCGGTAAAGCCGTAGATCAGCGACACGCCATAGAGCAGCATGCCCGACGACAGGGCGCCGAGAACGAAATATTTGAGCCCGGCTTCCGAGGAGCGGACATTGTCGCGATCGATCGCCGCCACGACATAGAGCGCCAGCGATTGCAGCTCGAGACCCATATAGAGCGCGATCAGGTCATTGGCCGAGATCATCACCATCATGCCGACGGTCGCCAGCAGGATCAGCACCGGATATTCGAACCGGTCGAGCTTGTCCGTCTTCATGACGCTGGTGGACATGATGATGGCCACGGCCGAGGCGAACAGCGCCATGACCTTCATGACGCGGGCGAAGGTGTCGACGACCAAGCTGCCATGAAAGGCGGTGACCCGACCCGGGCCGGCCACGATCACGAGGCCCGCGGCACCGGCCAGCGCGACCACCGCCAGAATGGATATGAAGTCGAAGCTCTCGCTCCTGTCGCGCAGCACCCCGAGCATCAGGAGCACGAGCGCCGCGACCACGAGGACGATCTCCGGCAGCGCGGCCTGGGCATCGGCGGTGGCGAGGATGTTCGACATGGGCGGGTTCCTGATCTGCTCGCAGCGCTCTAGGGAGCAAGCGCGGCGAGCGGCTTGACGATGGCGAGGCCGGCGGCGAGCTGGGTCATCAGCCCGCCGATGCTGGCGGCATAGAGATCCATGACCGGCGCCGGATAGATGCCGAACAGCACGGTGAGCGCCGCCAGCGGCAGCAATGTCGCCGCCTCGCGGCGGTCGAGATCGAGCATGCCGCGCAATTCCGGCTTGGTCAGCGGGCCGAACATCACCCGGCCATAGAGCCACAGCGCATAGGCCGCCGACAGGATGACCCCGAAGGTCGCAAAGAACGCGACCCAGCTATTGGCCAGGAAGGCGCTGAGCAGGGTCAGGAACTCGCCGACGAAGCCCGACGTTCCGGGCAGCCCGACATTGGCCATGGTGAACACCATGAACACCAGCGCATAGGCCGGCATGCGGTGAACGAGCCCGCCATAGGCGGCGATTTCGCGGGTGTGCATCCGGTCGTATACGACGCCGACGCACAGGAACAGCGCGCCCGAGACGAGGCCGTGTGAGATCATCTGGAAGATCGCTCCCTCGATCCCCTGCTGGGTCAGGCTGAAGATGCCGATGGTGACGAAGCCCATATGGGCGACCGACGAATAGGCGATGAGCTTCTTCATGTCCTCCTGGGCAAGCGCCACCAGCGAGGTGTAGACGATCGCCACCACCGACAGGGTAAAGACGAGCGGCGCGAACTTCTCGGATGCCACCGGGAACATCGGCAGCGAGAAGCGGATGAAGCCATAGCCACCCATCTTCAGCAGGATGGCAGCCAGGATGACCGAGCCGGCGGTCGGCGCCTCGACATGGGCGTCCGGCAGCCAGGTGTGGACCGGCCACATCGGCAGCTTGACGGCGAAGGAGGCGAAGAAGGCGAGCCACAGCCAGGTCTGCAGCCCCGCCGGAAAGTTCGGATGCGCCAGGATGGTGGCGATGTCGCTGGTGCCGGCATGCCAGAACATGGCCATGATGGCGAGCAGCATCAGCACCGAGCCGAGCAGAGTGTAGAGGAAGAACTTGAAGCTGGCATAGACCCGCCGCGGGCCGCCCCAGATGCCGATGATCAGGAACATCGGTATGAGGCCGCCTTCGAAGAACAGGTAGAAAAGCCCGAGGTCGAGGGCGCAGAACACGCCGATCATCAGCGTCTCGAGCACCAGGAAGGCGATCATATATTCCTTGACGCGCCGCTCGACCTTGAAGCTCGCCAGGATGGATATCGGCATCAGGAAGGCGGTCAGGAGCACGAAGGGCAGCGATATTCCATCGACCCCCATATGGTAGGTCATGGCGCCGCCGAGCCAGGGATATTGCTCGACGAATTGGAAGCTCTTGCTCGCCGGGTCGAAATCGGCCCACAGGATCAGGCTGAGCAGGAAGGTGATGAGCGTGGTGAACAGCGCCGTCCAGCGCATGTTGCGCACCGCCACCTGGTCGTCGCCGCGCACCACCAGGATGAACAGCGCGCCGACCAGCGGCAGGAAGGTGATGGCGGTGAGGATCGGCCATGAGGACATCAGCGGACCCCCATGAACGAGTAATAGGTCACGAGGGCGGCGACCCCGATCAGCATGGCGAAGGCATAATGGTAGAGATAGCCGGTCTGCAGCCGCATCACCCGCTGGGTGACGTCGATCACCCGCGCCGACACGCCGTCCGGCCCCAGGCCGTCGATCAGCCGCCCGTCACCATATTTCCACAGGGCGCGGCCGAGCCACAATGTCGGGCGCACGATCAGCGCATCATAGATCTCGTCGAAATACCACTTGTTGAGGAGGAAGCGGTAAAGCGGCTCGTGGCGCTCGGCGAGGCGGGCCGGAATCGCCGGATCGCGGATGTAGAACAGCCAGGCGAGAGCAAAGCCGGCAACCAGCATGACGAGCGGCGCGGCGGTGATCAGGACACCGACATGATGCATCGCGGCAAGAACGTTGTTGTCGGCGCTGCGATAGAGCGAGGTGCCCCAGAACAGCCCCTCCTCCTCGCCGATGAACGAGCCGGCGAACAGGATGCCGGCGAACAGCGCCCCGGCCGCCAGCAGATAGAGCGGCACCAGCATGATCGGCGGGCTCTCATGGGCGTGGCTCATCACCTCGGGATTGGCCCGCGGCGTGCCGTGGAAGGTCATGAACATCAGCCGCCACGCGTAGAAGGCGGTGAAGAACGCGGCAACGATCAGCAGCATCAGGCTGAAGCCGGCGAGCCCGACATGCCCCTCGGCGGCCGAGACCGCCTCGATGATCGCATCCTTGGAATAGAAGCCGGCGGTCAGCGGGAAGCCGCATAGAGCAAGCGTGCCGATCAGCATCATCGCCCAGGTTATCCTGAGCTTGGGATAGAGGCCGCCCATGCGGCGCATGTCCTGCTCGCCATCGAGGGCATGGATCACCGAGCCCGAGCCGAGGAACAGCAGCGCCTTGAAGAAGGCATGGGTGAACAGGTGGAACATGGCGATGCCGTAGGCGCCGACGCCGAGCGCCGCGAACATGTAGCCGAGCTGCGAGCAGGTGGAATAGGCGATGACGCGCTTGATGTCGTTCTGCACCAGGCCGACGGTGCCCGCGAAGAAGGCGGTCACCGAGCCGATCAGCAGCACCACGATGCGGGCATCGGGGGCAAGCTCGAAGAACGGCGACATGCGCGCCACCAGGAAGACGCCGGCGGTGACCATGGTGGCGGCATGGATCAGAGCCGAGACCGGGGTCGGCCCCTCCATGGCATCGGGCAGCCAGGTGTGCAGCAGGAACTGGGCCGATTTCCCCATCGCTCCCATGAACAGGAGCAGGCAGATGACGGTCATCGCGTCGTGGTTGGCGCCGAGGAAGAAAATGGTCTTGCCCACCTGCTCTGGCGCTGCCGAAAACAGCGTATCGAACTCGATCGAGCCGAACAGCTTGTAGGTGGCGAAGATGCCGAGCGCGAAGCCGAAGTCGCCCACCCGGTTGACGATGAAGGCCTTGATCGCCGCCGCATTGGCCGACGGCCGGTCGTACCAGAAGCCGATGAGCAGGTACGAGGCAAGGCCGACCCCTTCCCAGCCGAAGAACAGCTGCACCAGATTGTCGGCGGTGACCAGCATCAGCATGGCGAAGGTGAAGAGCGACAGAAAGCTGAAGAACCGCGCCTGATGCGGATCGTGGCTCATATAGCCGATGGAATAGATGTGGACGAGCGAGGAAACGGTGGTGACGACCACCAGCATCACCGCAGTCAGGGTGTCGACCCTGAGCGCCCAGTCCGCCGCCAGACCGCCGGAGTGGATCCAGCGCATGATCTCGACCTTGTAGGTGTGCTCGCCATAGGCGACGTCGAAAAAGGCGTACCAGGAGAGGAGCGCCGCAACGACCAGCAGTCCGCAGGTGAGATATTGCGGGAATGTCGAGCTGCCGGCAGGGCCATGACCGTCCGGGGCGTCGCTCGCGGCATGGCTTTCCGCCGGATGATGCGCGCCGGTCGCGGCATGCTCGTCGGGGGTGCCGTCGATGCTGATGCGCCGAAACGCCGCCGTGCAGAAAAGGCCGGCAACCAGCGCGCCGAGCAGCGGCAGGAAGACGATGAGGATGAAGACGCTGTTCATGCCCGCGGTCAGCCTTTCATCAGGTTGATGTCCTCGACCGCGATGGTGCCGCGGTTGCGGTGATAGGTGACGAGGATGGCGAGGCCGATCGCCGCCTCGCCGGCGGCGACTGTCAGCACCAGCAAGGCAAAGATCTGCCCGACGAGATCACCGAGGAATGCCGAAAAGGCGACAAGGTTGATGTTGACGGCAAGCAGCATCAGCTCGATCGACATCAGGATGACGATGACGTTCTTGCGATTGAGAAAAATGCCGAAAATGCCGATGGTGAACAGGATGGCTGCGACAGTGAGGTAATGGCCGAGCGCGATCGTCATCTCTCTCCGGACCCCTCTCCTCAGATCCCTTGACCCGGCCTGACGTGCCGAATCTCGATGGCGCTCGCCGGATCGCGTGCCACCTGCTGCGGGATGCTCTGCCGCCTCACCCCGGCTTTGTGGCGGAGCGTCAGCACGATGGCGCCGACCATGGCGATGAGAAGAATGAGGCCGGCCGTCTGGAAGTAGAACAGATAGCGGGTGTAAAGCAGGAGCCCGATCGCCTCGGTGTTGGACACCGTACCCGAGGCGGGCAACGGCGCCGTCACCGCCTTGAGCAGCTGCGGCGACAGCGTCCAGGTGCCGACCACGAGCCCGAGCTCGCCGAGCAGGATGAGCCCGATGGTGGCGCCGACCGGCAGGTAGTTGAGCATGCCCTGCCGCAGCTCGACGAAATCGACATCGAGCATCATCACCACGAACAGGAACAGCACCGCGACGGCGCCGACATAGACGACCACCAGGATCATCGCCAGGAACTCGGCCCCGAGCAGCACGAACAACCCGGCGCCATTGAAGAAGGCAAGGATCAGAAACAGGACCGAATGGACCGGGTTTCTGGCCGCGATCACCATGACCGCCGAAGCGATGGCAACGGCCGAGAAGAGATAGAAGAAAAGGGCAGCTGCCATCTCGGTACGCTCCGCTTCCGGTCAGCGATAGGGCGCGTCGAGCGCGATGTTGCGGGCGAGCTCGCGTTCCCAGCGGTCGCCATTGTCGAGGAGCTTGTCCTTGTCGTAGAGCAGCTCCTCGCGCGTCTCGGTCGCGAATTCGTAGTTCGGCCCCTCGACGATGGCATCGACCGGACAGGCTTCCTGGCAAAACCCGCAATAGATGCATTTCACCATGTCGATGTCGTAGCGGGTGGTGCGGCGGGTGCCGTCATTGCGGCGCGGGCCGGCTTCGATGGTGATGGCCTGGGCCGGGCAGATCGCCTCGCACAGCTTGCAGGCGATGCAGCGCTCCTCGCCATTGGGATAGCGGCGCAGCGCATGCTCTCCGCGGAATCGGGGCGACAGGGCTCCCTTCTCGAAGGGATAGTCGACCGTGGTCTTGGGCGCGAACATGTAGCGCAGCGACAGGAAGAAGGCCGAGATGAACTCGGTCAGGAACAGGGCGCGAGCAGAGCGGGCAAGCCTCATGCAATCATCCTTCCGCTCAGGCGAGCCACAGCCGCAGCAGCGATGGACCGATCAGCAGGCCCAGCGCCGGCAGGCCGATGAACATGCCGATGCGCATGAACGCCATCACCA
Organism: uncultured Alphaproteobacteria bacterium; assembly: GCA_963744915.1. GTDB lineage: Bacteria > Pseudomonadota > Alphaproteobacteria > Rhizobiales > Aestuariivirgaceae > DATAFF01. The sequence goes on along the minus strand of CAVUUY010000009.1, from coordinate 206,732 downwards.
TGTTGGGCTCGAGGCCGCGGCGGCCCATCGCCTTGCGGCGCTCGTAGCGGCGGCGCAGCGGCCGGTAGGCGATGCGGTCGGTCAGCACATAGGCCGCGAAGCCGACGACCAGCATGACAAAGGCCCCGAGCAGCCGGAGCGTTGCATCGCTCATAGGCCGACCTCCTCACGGTGCCCATCCGAAGCTCACCAGCACGCCGGCGGTGAGCACCACCCACAACAGCGACAACGGCAGGAATACCTTCCAGCCCAGCCGCATCAGCTGATCATAGCGGTAGCGCGGAACGAACGCCTTGACCATGGCAAACATGAAGAACACGAAGCAGAGCTTGGCCAGGAACCACACCAGACCGGGGATCCAGTTGAACGGTGGGACGTCGATGGGCGGGAGCCACCCGCCGAGAAACAGGACCGTGATCATGGCGCACATGGTGGCGATCGCCACATATTCGCCGAGCATGAACAGCATGTAGGGGGTGGACGAATATTCGACCATGAAGCCGGCCACGAGCTCGCTTTCGGCCTCGACGAGATCGAAGGGCGGCCGGTTGGTCTCGGCGAGCGCCGAAACGAAGAACACCACGCACATCGGCAGGAGCGGCAGCCAGTACCAGTCGAGGAAGGAGCCGGGAAGGCCGATCCAGGTGCCGAGCCCGAAGCGCTGCGCCAGCACGATGTCCTGCAGGTTGAGCGAGCCGGCGCACAACAGCACGGCGACGATGACGAAGCCGATCGACACCTCGTAGGACACCATCTGGGCGGCCGAGCGCAGCGCCGCCAGGAACGGGTATTTCGAGTTCGATGCCCAGCCGCCCATGATCACGCCATAGACGCCGAGCGAGGAGATCGCGAAGAAATAGAGGATCCCGACATTGATGTTCGCGATCGCCCAACCCTCGGAGAGCGGGATCACCGCCCAGGCGGCGAGCGCCAAAGTGGCAGTGACCAGCGGCGCGATGACGAAGACGCCCTTGTTGGCCCCGTCCGGGACGATGACCTCCTTGAAGACGAATTTCAGGAGGTCGGCAAAGGACTGGAACAGCCCGAACGGGCCGACCACATTGGGGCCGCGCCGCATTTGCACCGCCGCCCAGATCTTGCGGTCGGCATAAATGAGATAGGCGACGATGATGAGCAGCGAGATGAGCAGGGCCACCGATTGGACGACGATGAAAGCCAGCGTGGTGAGGAGTTCGGTCATGCCTTACTCCGCCGCTTCCAGCCGGCGCTCGCGGCGCAGCTTCGAGCATTCGGCCATGATTTTCGAAGCCCGTGCGATCGGGTTGGTGAAATAATAATCCTTGATCGGGCTGCGGAAGGCGCCATGGCGCAGGGCGCCCCCGGCGGCCGCGAGCTCGGCCAGCCCTGCCGGATCGGCCGGTGTGATCTCGTCCAGCAATCCCAGATGCGGCAGCCGGTCGTAGAGACCAGACCGGAGCCCATCGAGCGTGTCGAAGGGCAAGGTGGCGCCGACCCGCTCCGACAGGGCGCGCAGGATTGCCCAGTCGTCGCGCGCCTCGCCGGGTGGGAAGAGGGCGCGCCGCGTCAGCTGCGGCCGCCCCTCGGTGTTGAGGAAGGTCGAGGATTTCTCGCTATAGGCGGCGCCGGGGAAAATGATGTCGGCGCGATTTGCACCGGCATCGCCATGGGTTCCCTGATAGATGACGAATGCCTTGCCGAGAGCCGCCATGTCGATCTCGTCGGCGCCGAGCAGATAGACGAGCTCGATATCGCCGGCCCGGGCGCCGTCGAGAATGCCGGCGGTGTCGCGACCGCCATTCTGGGGTAGTGCGCACAGCTCGAGAGCGCCGACCCGCCCCGCGGCGATGTGGAGCACGCAAAAGCCGTTCCAGCCGTCCTTGACCACCCCGGCATCGAGAGCGAGCTGGGCGGCGGCGCCCAGCACCGCGGTGCCATGGGGCTGCGCATAGGCGCCGGGGCCGATGATCATCAGCGGCCGTTCCGCCTTGCGGAGAAGCTCGATGAAGGGCAGACGGCCGGCCTGGAGCTCGGCCAGGCTATCGGCGCCATGGCCGAGATGGGCGTAAGGATAGGTCAGGTCGCCCCCCTCCCCGATCACCCCGATCGGCACGCCGCGGGCCCGGAAGGCGCGCCGGATGCGGGCGTTGAGCACGCTCGCCTCATGGCGCGGATTGCTGCCGACGATCAGGATGGCGTCCGCCCGGTCGATGCCGGCGATGGTGGCGTTGAACAGATAGCCGGCCCGGCCGCCGCGGCTGCCGAGCGGCGAATGGGGCTCGCGGCAGTCGATGTGCGGCACGCCGAGGCGCTCCAGCAGCAGCTTGAGCGCGAACACCTCTTCCAGCGCCGCAAGATCGCCGATCAGCGCCGCCATCCGCGCCGGATCGGTGCCCTTGATGCGCTCGCCGGCAAGCCCCAGCGCCTCGGCCCAGCTCGCCGGGCGAAGCCGGCCGTCGCTGCGGATATAGGGCCTGTCGAGGCGCTGCGCCCTGAGGCCGTCCCACACGAAGCGGGTCTTGTCGGAAATCCATTCCTCGTTGACGTCCTCATGGGTGCGGGGCAGGATCCGCATGACTTCGCGGCCGCGGGAATCGACGCGGATGTTGGAGCCGACGGCATCCATGACATCGATCGATTCGGTCTTGCGCAGCTCCCAGGGGCGGCCGCGGAATTCATAGGGCCGCGAGGTGAGCGCGCCGACCGGGCACAGGTCGATGACGTTGCCCTGGAGCTCGGAGGTCATGGCGCGTTCGAGATAGGTGGTGATCTCCATGTCCTCGCCGCGGCCGATGGCACCGAGCTCCTCGATGCCGGCGACCTCGGCGGTGAAGCGGACGCAGCGCGTGCAATGGATGCAGCGGTTCATCGAGGTCTTGACCAGCGGCCCGATATATTTGTCCTCGACCGCCCGCTTGTTCTCGGCGAACCGGTTGCGGTCGATGCCGTAGGCCATGGCCTGGTCCTGGAGGTCGCACTCCCCGCCCTGGTCGCAGATCGGACAGTCGAGCGGGTGGTTGATGAGGAGAAATTCCATCACCCCCTCGCGGGCCTTCTTCACCATTTTGGAGCGGGTGAAGACCTCGGGCAGCTCGCCTTTGGGACCCGGCCGCAGATCGTTGATCGAAAGCGCGCAGGAGGCCTGCGGCTTGGGCATGCCCTTGACCTCGACCAGGCACATGCGGCAGTTGCCGGCGATCGACAGGCGCTCATGATAGCAGAACCGCGGGATCTCGGCGCCGGCCAGCTCGCAGGCCTGGAGCAGCGTCAGGCCGTTCTCGACCTCGGTCTCGGTGCCGTCGATGAGCAGCTTCGGCATGATTCTCGCTATCCTTGCGCCTTGGGCGGGCCGAGCCTGGCGGCCATGTCGTCGAGCTCGGTGAGCAGCATGCGGACCTCGCTGATCATCACCGTCTCCGGCGCCTGGCCGCGGTCCCGGCAACCATCGGCGTCCTGAAAGTTGCACAGCATGATCCAGGCTTCCTTGAGCCGGTCATAGCGCTTGAAGTCGCGTCGGCCGAGCGCCGCCTTGATCTCCTCGCGCAGCGTCTCGACCAGCACGGGCTTCGGATGCGGCAGCTCCTTCTCCTCCGCCACCAGCGAGGGGCGGCCGACGATGAAGCGGCAATAGTCGTCGAGCGCGGCACGGCGGTCGCGTGCTTCCGGCTCGGCCGCACCCAACTCGCCCCGCAATCTTCGCTTCAGCCACGCCAGCATCGGCTCCCCGCTCCATTCACCGCCGCGACGACCCGCCCTTGCGGCCCGCCGGCTTGGCGGATCGGACCAGCGCGACGGGCGCGACCGGCGCGACCGGCGGCACGGCGGCGATCTCCCGCCTCCCCAGCACCGGGGCAGTGGGCTCTGCCGTGCTGCGGGTCGCCGCATTCATGGCGCCGATGGCCAGCCCGTACCACATGCCGGACCACGCCGCGGCAGCCGTTCCCGACTGGGCAAAGAGGCGGGCAAAGATGAGAGGCAGCGGGCTTTCGAAACCCAAGGTCATGTCGGTGGTCTCCACGGTTTGCTTCTTTGCTGCCTCCTCTTCATTCGGCGGCTTTGGCCGACACCGCGCCATGCCCATCGGCATTGGCACTGTAGCGGTCGATCCGCTCTTCGATCACATGGCGGAAATGCCGGATCAGGCCCTGCACCGGCCAGGCAGCGGCATCCCCCAGGGCGCAGATCGTATGGCCCTCGATCTGATAGGACACGTCGAGCAGCATGTCGATCTCACGCTTCTCGGCGCGACCATCCGCCATCCTGGTCAGCACCCGCCACATCCAGCCGGTGCCCTCCCGGCAGGGGGTGCACTGGCCGCAGGATTCATGCTGGTAGAAGCGGGCGAGCCTGGCGATGGCGCGGATCATGTCGGTCGACTTGTCCATCACGATCACCGCGGCGGTGCCCAGGCCGGATTTGAGGTTGCGCAGCGAGTCGAAATCGAGCGGGCAGTCGATGATCTCATGGGCCGGAACGCAGGGCACCGAGGATCCGCCGGGGATCACCGCCAGCAAATTGTCGAAGCCGCCGCGCACCCCGCCGCAATGGGTCTCGACGAGCTCGCGGAAGCTGATCCCCATCGCCTCTTCGACGGTGCAGGGCCGGTTCACATGGCCGGAAATGCAGAACAGCTTGGTGCCGACATTGTTCGGCCGGCCGATGCCGGCGAACCACGCCGGACCGCGCCTCAGTATGGTGGGCACGACGGCGATCGACTCGACATTGTTGATGGTGGTGGGCGCCCCATAGAGACCGACATTGGCGGGAAAGGGCGGCTTCATCCTGGGCTCGCCCTTCTTGCCCTCGAGGCTCTCGAGCATCGCCGTCTCTTCGCCGCAGATATAGGCGCCGGCGCCGTGATGGATGTAGAGGTCGAAATCCCAGCCATTGATGCTGTTGCGGCCGATCAGGCGGGCATCGCGGGCCTCGGCGATCGCCGCCTCGAGGATCTCGCGCTCGCGTATGAATTCGCCGCGGACATAGATGTAGCCGACATGGCAGCCCATGGCGGCGCCGGCGATCAGGCAGCCCTCGACCAGGAGATGCGGATCGTGCCGCATGATCTCGCGGTCCTTGCAGGTGCCGGGCTCGGATTCGTCGGCGTTGACCACGAGATAATGCGGCCGCTCGCCGATCTCCTTCGGCATGAAGCTCCATTTGAGGCCGGTCGGGAAACCGGCGCCGCCGCGGCCGCGCAGCCCGCTCGCCTTGACCTGGTCGATGAGGGCGGCCCGCCCCAATGCGATCAGTGCCGCCGTGCCGTCCCAGGCGCCGCGCCGCATCGCCGCCTTGAGACGCCAGTCCTCGAGGCCGTAGAGATTGGTGAAGATCCGGTCCTTGTCGTCGAGCATCACGGCGTCTCCAGCGGCTTCAGCAGCGTTGTCGGGCCGCCTTCCGGGGCCGAGAACTGCCGGCCGTTCTGGGGTCCGGGCGGCGGGCGTTCGCCGCGGGCGATCATGTCGATCATCTGCTCGAGGCGCTCCGGGACGAGGTCCTCGTAGGTATCGCGGCCGATCTGCACCATCGGGGCATTGACGCAGGCCCCGAGGCACTCCGCCTCCTCCCAGGAAAAATCGCCGTCGGGCGACAATTGATGGGGATCGGCGGCTATGCGGCGACGGCAGACCGCGATCAGATCCTCAGCACCGCGCAGCATGCATGGCGTCGTCCCGCACACCTGGAGATGGGCCCGCCGGCCGACCGGCGACAGCTGGAACATGCTGTAGAAGGTGGCGACCTCATAGACACGGATATAGGCCATTTCCAACAGCTTCGCGACATATTCCATGGCCGGGCGGCTGAGCCAGCCTTCCTGCTCCTGGGCCCGCCACAAGAGTAGCAGCACCGCCGAGGCCTGCTTGCCAGGCGGATAATGGCTCATGATCTCCTCGGCGAAGCGCAGGTTCTCCGGCGTGAAGGTGAAGCTCTCGGGCTGGACGGGATCGAGACGGCGGACGCTCATCGGTCGATCTCGCCGAAGACGATGTCGAGGGAACCGAGCACCGCCGAGACGTCGGCCAGCATGTGGCCGCGGCACATGAAGTCCATGGCCTGGAGATGCGGGAAGCTCGGGGCGCGGATCTTGCAGCGATAGGGCTTGTTGGTGCCGTTCGACACGAGATAGACGCCGAATTCCCCCTTGGGCGCCTCGACCGCGGCATAGACCTCGCCCTCCGGCACGCGATAGCCCTCCGTATAGAGCTTGAAATGATGGATCAGCGCTTCCATCGAGCGCTTCATCTCCTCGCGCCGCGGCGGCACGACCTTGCCGTCACTGGCGCTGACGGGGCCCTGCCCGTCCGGCGCGGCGAGCCGCTCCAGGCACTGGATCATGATCCTGACCGACTGCCGCATCTCCTCCATGCGGATGAGATAGCGGTCATAGCAGTCGCCGTTCTTGCCGATCGGGATGTCGAACGCGAGCTCGTCGTAGCATTCATAGGGCTGCGCCTTGCGCAGGTCCCAGGCCGCGCCGGAGCCGCGCACCATCACCCCCGAGAAGCCCCAGGCGAAAGCTTCATCGAGCGAGATGACGCCGATATCGACATTGCGCTGCTTGAAGATGCGGTTGCCGGTGAGCAGTCCCTCGATGTCGTCGAGCACCTTGGGGTGGTGCTGGCAGAAGCCCCAGATGTCGTCGATCAGCTCCGGCGGCAGGTCCTGATGGACGCCGCCGGGGCGGAAATAGGCCGCATGCATGCGCGAGCCGGAGGCCCGCTCGTAGAACTGCATCAGCTTCTCGCGCTCCTCGAAGCCCCACAGCGGCGGGGTCAGGGCGCCGACGTCGAGGGCCTGGGTGGTGACGTTCAGCAGATGCGACAGCAGCCGCCCGATCTCGCAATAGAGCACGCGGATGAGCTGGCCGCGGCGCGGCACTGCGAGGCCGAGCAGGCGCTCGACTGCGAGCGCGAAGCCATGCTCCTGGTTCATCGGCGCGACATAGTCGAGCCGGTCGAAATACGGAATGGCCTGGAGATAGGTCTTGTGCTCGATCAGCTTCTCGGTGCCGCGATGGAGCAGGCCGATATGGGGATCGACGCGGGTCACCACCTCGCCGTCGAGCTCGAGCACGAGGCGCAGCACGCCATGGGCCGCAGGATGCTGCGGCCCGAAGTTGATGGTGAAGTTGCGAAGGGTGGATTCGGTCATCTGTGTTTAGCGAATGGTGAGTAGTGAGTAGTGAGTAGTCATCTTTTTAGACCACCCTGCAACGAGCGGATCAGCGAACGGAGCATTCTCCCGAGTTCGTCGCACCTGCCCAAGAGTGCCTCTCCACGTGGGAATTTGGCTGTCAAAATGTATGCAAATTCTGCCATGCGCATCGACACCTGCCACACCCTCAATTCTCGATATGAATTGATCTTTTCACTGCTGTCCACCATCCCCCGCCCACGACCCCATCATCTCACTCCTTACTACTCGCAACTCACCACTCACCACTCACTACTCCTCACTTCTCTCCCCCCTTCTCATCCCCCGGCAGCACGTAATCCGTCCCCTCCCAGGGCGACAGGGCATCGAACTGGCGATATTCCTGGACCAGCTTGACCGGCTCGTAGACCACCCGCTTCGCCTCCTCGTCCCAGCGCACCTCGACCTCGCCGGTGAGCGGGAAGTCCTTGCGCATGGGGTGGCCGGAGAAGCCGTAGTCGGTGAGGATGCGGCGCAGGTCCGGATGGCCTGAGAACAGCACGCCGTAGAGGTCGAAGGCTTCGCGCTCGAACCAGTTGGCGGCGGGGAAGATCGGCACCACGCTCGGCACCGGCGTGTCGGCGGCGATCGACAGCTTCACCCGGATGCGCAGGTTGCGATAAGGACTGAGCAGGTGATAGACGATGTCGAAGCGCCGATCCCGCGAGGGGTAGTCGACGCCGCAAATGTCGATGAGGCAGACGAAGCGGCATTGCGGGTCGTCGCGCAGGAAGCCCAGCAGCGCCGGCAGGTCGCCGGCCTCGCACACAACCGTCAGCTCGCCAAAAGCGATCGTGGCGTCGAGCTTCGCGTCGGGCAGTCCTTGCGCGATGTGGCCGGCAAGCTCGGACAGTCGTTCGGTCATGCGTTCAGCGCTCGATCGTGCCGGTCCGGCGGATCTTCTTCTGCAGCTGCATCACGCCATAGACCAGGGCCTCCGCCGTCGGTGGGCAGCCCGGGACATAGATGTCGACAGGAACGATGCGGTCGCAGCCGCGAACCACGGCATAGGAATAGTGGTAATAGCCCCCGCCATTCGCGCAGGAACCCATGGAGATCACATAGCGCGGCTCCGGCATCTGGTCGTAGACCTTGCGCAGCGCCGGCGCCATCTTGTTGGTCAGCGTCCCGGCGACGATCATCACGTCCGACTGCCGCGGTGAGCCGCGCGGCGCAAAGCCGAAGCGCTCGAGGTCCCAACGCGGCATGGACGCCTGCATCATCTCGACGGCGCAGCAGGCAAGCCCGAAGGTCATCCACATCAGGGAGCCGGTACGCGCCCAGTTGATGAGGTCATCGGAGGCGGCGACGAGAAAGCCCTTGTCGGCCAGCTCGGCATTGACGGCGGCAAGGAGTGGCTGCTGGGCGGCGATCAATCCCATTCGAGAGCTCCCTTTCGCCATTCATAGATGAAGCCGATGGTGAGCACGCCGAGAAACACCATCATCGACCAGAAGCCGAAAACGCCGATTTCCTTGAGTGTAATCGCCCAGGGAAACAGAAATGCGACCTCGAGATCGAAGATGATGAAGAGCAGCGACACGAGATAGAACCGCACGTCGAACTTCATCCGGGCGTCGTCGAACGGATTGAACCCGCATTCATAGGCCGACAGCTTCTCGGGGTCGGGGTTGCTGACCGCGATGACGAGCGCCGAGGCCATGAGCGCGACCGCGATTGCGCCGGCAATTGCCATGAATATGACGAGCGGCAGGTAGTCGCGGAGAAGATCCTGCATGGGTGGCTTCGGCCTTCCTTGCTGAACTGCCATGAAACTGCCGGGATTCCGGCGAGGTGGTAGCGCACCGCCGACAGTCAGGCAATAGGGAACTACGGGCGGCTTCCGACCGCTCGGTGCATCGGCCGCAGTCTTTTCGCCAAGATCTTGTCGACCCGTCTGCCGTCGAGATCGACGACCTCGATCTGCCAGCCCTGCAGCTCGAAGCACTCGCCGGTCGCGGGGATGCGCCCGAGATGCTCCAGAACCAGCCCCGCCACTGTCGAAAAGCTGCGCGGCTCGGGAAGCTCGAGGCCAAGCAGCTCGGAAAACTCGTCGGCCGCCATGGTTCCCGATACGAGATAGGAACCGTCGGCCCGCCGTACAAGCGGGGGTTCCGCCGGACCCTCCTCGGTCTCGAAGGTGCCGACGATCGTCTCCAGGATGTCGGCCGAGGTCACGACCCCCTGGAAATGGCCATATTCGTCATGAACGAGGGCGATATGGATGGTCGAATTCTTGAGCAGGTCGACCACGTCGAGAGCGTCCATGGTGACCGGGATGACCGGCGCCTTCTTGACCAGGGAGCGCATGGTGAACCGCTCGCGGCGCAGCAGCGCGTCGGCCACGTCCTTGGCCTGGAGGACGCCGAGGATCTCCTCGGGGTTGCCGTCATGGGCGACGACCCGCGAATGCACGCATTCGCGCAGCCGCTTGCGGATCGCCCGGTCCGGCTTGCCGAGGTCGATCATCTCGGTTTCATGGCGCGGCGTCATGACGGCGGCGACCGACCGGTCGGCCAGCCGCAGCACGCCGGTGATCATGCGATGCTCCTCCGGCTCGAGAACCCCGGCGGTCTCGGCCTCGGCCACCAGGCTTCGGAGCTCCTCCTCGGTGACCTGGTTGCCCTGCTGCTGGCCGAAGCCGAGCAGCCGCATCACGCTGCGGCCGGACAGGTCGAGCAGCGTGATCACCGGCCCGGCGATCCGGGCGAGGACCAGCATGGCGGGGGCAACCCGGCTGGCGATCGCCTCGGGATCGCGGAGCGCGATCTGCTTGGGCACGAGTTCGCCGATGATCAGCGACACATAGGTGATGACCGCGACGACGAGGCCGAAGGCCAGGGGCTCGGCGACGCGGGGGCTCATGCCGGCCGCGACCAGGACCACGCCCAGCCGCCCGCCCAGCACCGCGCCCGAAATGGCGCCCGACAGCACGCCGACCAGGCTGATGCCGACCTGGACGGCGGACAGGAACCGGCCGGGGTCGGCGGCAAGCAGAAGAGCCGCGTCGGCGCCGGGCACCTGGCGATCGACCATGGTTTTCAGCCGGGACGGGCGGGAAGAGACGATGGCGAGCTCGGACAAAGCGAGCGCGCCATTGGCCAGAATGAGCGCGAGAACCAGGCCAATTTCGACGAGAACGCTGGCGGACATGGGGTTTTGCGGGGGGCTTTGCGGGCCGATCCTCATCAGCGCAGGCGCGCCATCGCGACCATCGCGACCGCCAAGACATGGCGCGAGTGACGGGACTCGAACCCGCGACCTCCGGCGTGACAGGCCGGCGCTCTAACCGACTGAGCTACACCCGCAAGCGAAAAGCGCCGCATTCACCCATCGCGGCAACGGTCGCGGTGGCATAAGGCAGGGGGCCGGGGCTGTCAAGAAAAGCTGCGTGCCGGTTTCGCCTTCTCCACCGCCCGTAAGTCCAATGAGGCTTGGTGGGCGGTGAGAGACTCGAACTCCCGACATCTTCGGTGTAAACGAAGCGCTCTACCAGCTGAGCTAACCGCCCCGGGTTCCGCCGTCCGTTCTATCAGGTGTTGACTGCTTCCTTGAGGACCTTGCCGGCCTTGAACTTGGGATTCTTCGATGCGGCAATCTTGATGGTGGCGCCGGTTCGGGGATCGCGGCCCTCCGAGGCCTTGCGTTCGGTCACCGTGAAGGTGCCGAAACCCACGAGCCGCACGTCGTCGCCCTGCCGCAGCGCCTTGACGATGTTCTCGAGCGTCGCCTCGACGGCTTCGCCAGCCTCGCCCTTCGACAGTTTTGCATCCTCCGCCACACGCGCGATCAGCTCATTCTTGTTCATGGGTTAGGATCCTTTCGGTTACCTTCGAAATTGGTGACGCGCCACCTCGTCCTGGCTGAAAGTCCCCGATTTCTGCGGGAAACCAGCCCCCGCGCCGAAACTGGACGCAAATTCTTGAGATTTCAACCGCTTGTTCCGCTCCGTCAACAAAAAGGCGGGGACCCGGCACCGCCGAATTCCCGCCAACGACGTGAAGATTTCACGCCAAGGTACTGAAAAATCTTGTCTTTAATGAGCTGTGATCTGCTCGGCCTCGGGTTTTGCCGTCGCGGCCCTGGCGGCCTCCTCAGCCTCCTCGTCCCACTGAATCGGCTCCGGCATGCGCAGCAGCACGTGGGTCAGCGCCTCGTCCATCCGCGCTACCGGAACGATCTCGAGACCGCTTTTCACATTGTCCGGGATCTCGGCCAGGTCCTTGGCATTCTCCTCGGGAATCAGCACCTTCTTGATGCCGCCGCGGAGCGCTGCCAGGAGTTTCTCCTTGAGGCCGCCGATCGGCAGCACCCTGCCGCGCAGCGTGATCTCGCCGGTCATCGCGACATCCTTGCGGACCTGAATCCCGGTCATCACCGAGACGATGGCCGTCACCATGGCGATGCCGGCCGACGGACCGTCCTTGGGGGTCGCCCCTTCCGGCACGTGGACGTGGATATCGCGCTTCTCGAAATTCGGCGGCTTGATGCCGAAATCGATGGCCCGCGAACGGACATAGGAGGCCGCCGCCGATATCGACTCCTTCATGACGTCGCGCAGATTGCCGGTCACGGTGATCTTGCCCTTGCCCGGCATCATCAACGCCTCGACCGTCAGGAGCTCGCCCCCGACCTCGGTCCAGGCCAGGCCCGTCACCACGCCGATGCGGTCCTCGAGCTCGGCCATGCCATAGCGGAACCTGGCAACGCCCAGGTAGTCCGGAACTTTCTCGGCGGTGATCTTGACCTTCTTCTTGCGCCCCTGCGACAGCATCAGCTTCTTCACCGCCTTGCGGCAGAGCGAGTTCAATTCACGCTCGAGATTGCGCACCCCGGCCTCGCGGGTATAGAGGCGGATCAGCTCGAGCACCGCATCCTCGGCGATCTCGATCTCCTTGTTGTCGAGACCATGGTGCTCGATCGCCTTGGGAATGAGATGGGTCTTGGCGATCTCGAGCTTCTCGTCCTCGGTATAGCCGGCGATGCGGATGATCTCCATCCGGTCGAGCAGCGCCGGCGGGATGTTGAGCGTGTTCGCGGTGGTCACGAACATCACGTCCGACAGGTCGTACTCGACCTCGAGATAATGATCCATGAAGGTCGAATTCTGCTCGGGATCCAGCACTTCCAGCAGCGCCGACGAGGGGTCGCCGCGGAAATCCATCCCCATCTTGTCGATTTCGTCCAAAAGGAAGAGCGGGTTCGATTTCTTGGCCTTGCGCATCGACTGGATGACCTTGCCGGGCATCGAGCCGATATAGGTGCGGCGGTGGCCGCGAATTTCGGCCTCGTCGCGCACCCCGCCGAGCGACATCCGCACGAACTCCCGCCCGGTCGCCTTGGCGATCGACTTGCCGAGCGACGTCTTGCCGACGCCGGGCGGGCCGACCAGGCACAGAATCGGCCCGCGCAGCTTGTTGGTCCGGCTCTGGACGGCCAGATACTCGACGATCCGTTCCTTGACCTTCTCCAGCCCGTAATGGTCGTTGTTGAGCACGGTTTCGGCGAAAGTCAGGTCGCGCTTGATCTTGCTGCGCCGGCCCCAGGGGATACCCAGCAGCCAGTCGAGATAGTTGCGGACGACCGTGGCCTCGGCCGACATCGGGCTCATCTGGCGGAGCTTCTTGACCTCCGCCATGGCCCGCTCGCGCGCCTCCTTGGACAGCTTCGCCTTGGCAATCCGGGTCTCCAGCTCGCCGATCTCGTCGCGCTCGTCGCCGTCGCCGAGCTCCTTCTGGATCGCCTTCATCTGCTCGTTGAGGTAGTATTCGCGCTGGGTCTTCTCCATCTGCCGCTTGACGCGGGAGCGGATGCGCTTCTCGACTTGCAGCACCGAAATCTCGCCTTCCATGAAGGCAAAGACCTTCTCCAGCCGGTCGGACACCGACGGCATCTCGAGAATCTGCTGCTTGTCCGGAATCTTGACCGCGATATGCGCCGCCACCGTGTCGGCAAGCTTGGCATAGTCGGTGATCTGGCCGATCGAGGCGACCGCCTCCTGGGGAACCTTCTTGTTGAGCTTCACATAGCTCTCGAACTGGGTCACCACCGTCCGCACCAGGGCCTCGACCTCGTCGGGGTTGGTGACGACGTCGGGCATGACCTCGGCCCGGGCTTCGAAGAATTCCTCGCGCGGCGTGAAGCCATCCAGCCTGGCGCGCTCGGCGCCCTCGACCAGCACCTTGACGGTGCCGTCGGGCAGCTTCAGCAGCTGCAGAATGGTCGCAAGCGTGCCGACGCCGTAGAGCTGGTCGGCGGCCGGGTCGTCATCGGTCGGGTTGCGCTGCGCCACGAGGAGAATCCGTCGATCCTCGCGCATCACCTCCTCCAGCGCGCGAATGGACTTCTCGCGGCCGACGAACAACGGCACGATCATATGCGGGAATACGACGATGTCGCGCAGCGGCAGCACCGGGTAAATGTCTTGTCCGCCGACCGAGGCAGGCCTGGAGGTGGATTCGATCATCTCAGTTCCCTTTCTGGCGTTGGGCCTCGCCTGGAGCTGCCCCGGGACCGCGCGCTTCCCGGCAGGCCGGCAAAACGCGCGTAAACTGAACGGCGGCGGCAGACCCTCATGAGCCTGGCGCGAAGCCTGTCTGGCTCGTCCGAAAAACCGGTAAAACCGGGTTCGATTTCATGCGGGATAGGAGTTCGCGACGGGCATTAACATGGCCCGCGGCCATACCGAATTCAAGTCCGGCCCGGTGCTCGGACCAACTAGCCGGCAGACGTTGCCGAAGCGCAACGGCATGGCAGCGTCCCCGGTTGTCCGAATGCCCGCCTCCCCACCCCGCCCCATTCTTCAGGATCCGAGCGAGGCCTTCGCCTTGGTCAAAGTCGGCTCTCGGTCGGCATAGATGAGAAGCGGCTTGGCATCGCCGTCGACCACGTCGCGCGAGATCACCACCTCCTCCACCCCGGTCATGCCGGGCAGGTCGAACATGGTGTCGAGCAGAATGGCCTCCATGATCGAGCGCAGGCCCCGGGCCCCCGTCTTGCGGTCGATCGCCCGCTTGGAAATCGAGCGCAGCGCCTCGTCCGGGATGGTCAGGCGGACATCTTCCATCTCGAACAGCCGCTGATACTGCTTGACGAGCGCATTCTTGGGCTCGGACAGGATCTGGACCAGCGCCTCCTCGTCGAGGTCCTCGAGCGTGGCAATCACCGGGAGGCGGCCGACAAATTCGGGAATGAGCCCGAATTTGAGGAGATCCTCCGGCTCGAGCGCGCGCAGCACCTCGCCGGTGCGCCGATCCTCGGGCGACTTGACCTCGGCGCCGAAGCCGATTCCCGACCCCTTGCCGCGCGCCGAGATGATCTTCTCGAGACCGGCGAAGGCGCCGCCGCAGATGAACAGGATGTTGGTGGTGTCGACCTGCAGGAACTCCTGCTGGGGGTGCTTGCGCCCGCCCTGGGGCGGCACCGAGGCGACGGTGCCCTCCATGATCTTGAGCAGCGCCTGCTGGACGCCCTCGCCCGAGACGTCGCGGGTGATCGAGGGATTGTCCGATTTGCGGGAAATCTTGTCGACCTCGTCGATATAGACGATGCCGCGCTGGGCCCGGTCGACATTGTAATCGGCGGCCTGCAGCAGCTTCAGGATGATGTTCTCGACATCCTCGCCGACATAGCCGGCCTCGGTGAGGGTGGTGGCATCGGCCATGGTGAAGGGAACGTCGAGGATCCGCGCCAGGGTCTGCGCCAGCAGCGTCTTGCCGCAGCCGGTCGGCCCGACCAGCAGGATGTTCGACTTGGCGAGCTCCACGTCATTGTTCTTCTGGGCGTGGTTCAGCCGCTTGTAATGGTTGTGGACCGCCACCGACAGCACACGCTTGGCGTGATTCTGCCCGATGACGTAATCGTCCAGCACTTTGCAGATTTCCGCCGGCGTCGGCACCCCGTCGCGCGACTTCACCAGCGAGGATTTGTTCTCCTCGCGAATGATGTCCATGCACAACTCGACGCACTCGTCGCAGATAAATACGGTCGGACCCGCGATAAGCTTGCGAACTTCGTGCTGGCTCTTTCCGCAGAACGAGCAGTAAAGCGTGTTCTTTGAATCACTGCCGCTAGACTTGCTCATCGGTCCTCCTTTGGGCCGCGCCCCCTAAAGTTCGTCACGCTTCCGTCACCCATGGGTGACCGTTCCGACGCACATGCCCGGCAACCGAGCAAGTTCCGCGCCCCGCGACTCTCAGCCAGAAGAAGCCTCCCCATCATCTCAGCATGGTAGCGGATGGTTAATCAACCCTTGACAGATGTCCCAAAGCGCGACGGACCGCGCCTGACCCCACAATCTTTTACTTTTCACCAGCTATTTCCGGTCGTTTCTCGATAACTTGGTCCACAAGACCGAATTCCCTGGCCCCCTCGGCAGTTAGGAAGGTATCCCGCTCAAGTGCATCCTCGATAGCCGACAGCGGCTGCCTGGTATGCTTGACATAAATCTCGTTGAGCCGGCGGCGAAGATCAAGGATCTCTTTGGCATGGCGCTCGATATCCGAGGCCTGGCCCTGGAAGCCGCCGGAAGGCTGGTGCACCATCACCCGGGCATGCGACAGGGCATAGCGCATCCCGTGCTGGCCGGCGCAGAGCAGCAGCGACCCCATCGAGGCGGCCTGGCCGATCACCGTCGTCGACACCGCCGGCCGGATGAACTGCATGGTATCGTAGACGGCGAGACCCGACGTCACCACGCCGCCCGGCGAGTTGATGTACATCGCGATCTCTTTCTTGGGGTTTTCGGCCTCGAGAAACAGCAGCTGGGCGACGATCAGGGTCGCCATATGGTCCTCAACCGGACCGGTGACGAAGATGATCCGCTCCTTCAGGAGGCGCGAATAGATGTCGTAGGCGCGCTCGCCGCGATTCGTCTGCTCCACCACCATGGGAACGAGAACGGAAGCGTAGGTGTCGATTGGATCGCGCATTTTCTGTCCTGCCGTCGTCAGCTTTTCAAAACTCTATGACTTAGATAAGCGATCACCGATCGCCACGCAAAGAGGCTTCAGGAAGTTCCCACCAGCCGAGAGAGCGTCTCGCTCCTCCATAGCGCATTTCGCCCCTCGGGGGGTGTGCCGAATGTGACATCGGCAGCGATTGTCGCAGGCTGGCCTTCCAGTCGGATGATGCGGTCGGCGAGGGTCAGCGCTTCCTTCATGTCATGGGTGACGAGAACCACGCTCATCCGATGCTGCCGCCACAAATCCGCCACGATCCGGCGGAGCCCGTCGGCCGTCGCCTCGTCGAGCGAGGCGAAGGGCTCATCGAGGAGCATCAGCCGCGGCCGGATGACCAGGGCCCGCGCCAGCGCCACGCGGCGTGCCATGCCGCCCGACAGAGCGCGCGGAAAGGTGTCGAGCTCCGCGCCAAGCCCCAGCTGGGCCAGCGCCGCGGCAGCCTCCTCGCGCGTCTCCGGCCGGCGCGGCGAGCCGGGCAAGGCAAGCGCCACATTGTCGATGGCGCGCCGCCACGGCAGGAGCCGCGCCTCCTGGAACACCATCCCGACCGGACCGGCGACATCGATGGTGCCCTCGAAGGAGCGATCGAGGCCGCCGATCAGCCGCAGGAGCGTCGTCTTGCCGGCGCCGGAGCGCCCGACCACCGCCAGCACCTCGCCATCGCCGAGCGCGAAATCGACCGCCCGCAGCACCTGGCGGTCGGCAAAATTCTTGGCTGCGATGCTGACCCGCATCAGCGCGCCTCCAGCCGCCAGCTTGTGGCGCGGCGCTCCCAGGGCTGGAGCACCAGCAGGTCGATCGCCTGGATCACCGCCATGAAGGCGAGAGCATAGACGAAGATCTTGCCGATCTCGAAATTCTGGAAGTTGAGCTCGATTGCGAAACCGACGCCGGACGAGCGGCCGATCAGCTCGACCACCAGCACGATCTTCCAGATCAGCGCCAGGCCGGAACGGGCGGCGGCGGCAAGATAGGGCTCGAGCTGCGGCAGCACGACGTGGCGCAGCTGCTTCAGCCGGTCGAAGCGGAACACGCGCGCCATCTCGTCAAATTGGGGGTCGAGCGCACGCGCGCCCTCCCGCAGCGTCACCGCAACGACGGGGATCTTGTTGAGGGCGACCGCGGTGATCGCCGCTACCTCGTTGAGGCCGATCCACAAATAACAGAGAACGATGGTTATAAGCGCTGGGACATTGAGAAAGAAAATGATCCAGCTGTCGAAGAAACGGTCGGCGCCGCGATGACGGCCGAGCAGGATGCCGATGGCCGTGCCGACCAGAAAGGCGATCAGCGCCGCGGCGGCAACCCGGGCCAGGGTTATCCCGACATTGCGCAACAGATCTCCCGCCATGAGCTCGACCATGAACAGGCGCCCGACCTCGCCGGGCGAGGGCAGATAGCGAGACTTGAGGAACGCGGCGATCGCCGCCCAGCCGAGGACCAGCACCGCCAGCGACAGCGCGGTCCAGAGCGGGCGGCTGGCATCAGCGGCGATACGGCGTCGTCTGGCCACTGCAAGTCATTTCAACTGAAAGAAGGTGCCGTCGGCGAGACGGGCATCGCCACCGACGAGATCGGGCCCCCCGAGCCGCGCCAGGAGAGCGAACATCCTGGCCGCGCTGGCCGGGTCCGGCGGGCGTCCAGGATTGACGATGCCGGCGCGGAAACCGTCGCGCAATGCCTTGAGCTCGGCATCGTCGGCAGCGCGCGTGAGCGGCCTCAGCCGCTCCCACTCGGCATCGGAGGCCTGCATGATGTCCTTGGCCTCCGCCGACGCCGCGGCGAGACCCGCAATGGCGCCGCGATGCGCCGTGGCGAAGCTGTCGCGAAAGGTGAAGCCGACCAGCGGCAGGTCGGGATCGAGGCCAAGCGCTGCAGCGGCATCGGCGATGCGCATCAGCGGGCGGAAGCCCCTCGCCTCGAGCCTGGCCAGGAACTGCCAGTAGTTCAGCACGGCATCGAGCGCGCCGTCGAGCGCCTGCTCGTTGAGGAGCGGCGGGGCGGCGAAGACCGGCGCGGCATCGCGCGCCAGGTCGAGATCATGGCGTTGCAGCGCGATGGCGCGGATGATCAGCCAGCTCTTGTCGGTCGGCCCCCCGGCCACGCCGATCCGCTTTCCCTTGAGATCGCCGAGCGACTTGAGCGGCGATGCGGCCCCGACCATGACGGCGCCGACCGCCCGCGAATAGGGCAGGAAGGTGAAGTCGCTGCCGGCGCTGCGCTGGCGCGACACCCACAGCCAGTCGGTGGTGATGACGTCGGCCTCGCCGCCCATCAGCATGAGATCGGCGGCACGCTTGCCGGCAAGGTCGATGAGCTCCACGCGGATGCCGTGCTTCAGGTCGAGCCGGTGGTGCTTGATGACGTCCATCTCCCAGGCAACGGTGCCGAATTTCAGCGTCGCGATACGGACCAGCCCCGGCTCGGCCGCCATGCCGGACCGCCGGAGGCCCGGCAGGCAGGCGCCGCTCATGAGCGTCGCGATCAGTCGACGGCGGGTCAGAAACACCGCACCTCCGCCTCCGCCTGGGCCCGGCGCAGCTCGTTCAAGGCCTGGCGCGCCGGCTCGCTCTGGCGAAACAGCGCCCCGTTCTCGCCGGGCAACTGGCCCATGCTGAGCGTGGTTTCGGCTGCGACATAGTTGTCATAGGGAATGATGGTCGCGATCACATCGATCGAGCAGGAACATTTGTCCAGGGCCTCGCGCGTCTCGCCATTGCTTGCCATGCAGCCGAACACGTAATCGGCGCGCGCCGCGGTCGGATAGTCGTTCACCGCCGCGGCGGTTGCCGGCGCGGCGCACGCAACGAGAATGAGGGCGGCAAGCTTGCCATTCATCGGCATGAAATCCCTATTGGCTGGCGGTTTCGACGGGAAACTCCCCCTTGAAATGGTGCTCGTCGGTGTCGACCGCTTCGACGGTGAACCGGTCGGCTCCGTTGGGGGTGAAGTCGAAGCGGATATTGGGATCCTCCGACAAGGAAATGCCGCCCGTGACGGACAGCAGGAGCCGGTCGCCCTGGCGGATGGTCAATTCCCGGACGAACATGGCTGGCGTGTAATAATGGGTGATCTGGTCCATCTGGAAGCCGGAATGATTGGGATGCCGCAGCATCAGCTGCAGCTCGCGGCGCCCATCGGGCATGGCGAACTGGCGGAGCTTCATCCTGCCCATGCTGGCCTTGGCCTCCGCCGGGTCCTTGCCGGCCGGCGCCGAGCAGCCGCCGGAGGCTTTGACGAACCGCTCCGCGACATGGAGCTTGCCCTCGCCCGTCTCGGCGACGACATGGACCTTGGTGTAGGAATTGACGCGGAAACGGGTCGCGATGCGGCTGACACCGGACTTCTCCCCCAGGGTAAACACCGCAGCGACCGGCGCCGGATTGCGGTCGATCACCACGGTGACCTTGCGAACCGGCGCTGCCGCCGGCTTGAGGGTGATGGTCATCGGGACGATGGCGGCATCCTCGGCGCGATACGGCGCCTCGACAGCGACAAGGCCGCTGTCGGCAGTCATCGGCCGGGAATCGAAGGCATCGCCTTGCAGCCCCGGCCAGGGATCATCGTCGGCGAGCCCCAGGCCGGACGGCAGCGTCAGGCCGATTCCGAGTGCCAGGGCGGCAAGTCGCGTCATGGATGCTCTCCAATGGGGCATGGCCTCCGCATGGGCCGAATATAGGACGGCGTTCCCGCTCCGTCATGATTGCCATGACGTCGCGCCGCGCCGGCACCCTTACTCCCATTCGAGCTCGGCAAAACCGGCGGTGGCATTCCTGGCATTGTACTCCTCGAACAGGCTCCAGCGGCCGCGTTCCGCCTGGCCGGCCGAGGCCGCGGCGGCACTGAGGTCGCCGCCCTCCTTGATGATGGCGCGCAGATCGCTCGCCAGCCGCTCGAGATAGCGCCGCTGATCGGCCAGCGCCGCGGCAAGAGGCACCGCGGCCGGCCCGTGACCCGGCACGACGCGCTCGACCGGCAACTTGGCGAGCAGGTCCATCACGGCGAGCCAGCCGGTGAGGCGGCCATCGATCACCGGCAGATGGCCCATGAAAACCAGGTCGCCGGCGAACAGCGTCCCGGTCTCGCCGTCGAGCACCGTGACGTCATTGTCGGTATGGGCGACCGGCCAGGCGGTGACCGTGATCGTGCGGCCGCCGAGATCGAGCGCCAGCGTCCCGTCCACGGTGAGGTCGGGCGGGATGATCTTGACCGCGCCGATCAGCTTCGGGCCGAGCAGGCCGGCATTGGCGGTCAGATACTGGTCGCGACGCTGGGCAAGGGCCGCGGCGAGCGCGTGGTGGCCGACGAAGCGCACCCCTCTTTCCCCCTGGAATGCCGCATTGCCGAAAATGTGGTCGGGGTGCATGTGGGTGTTGACGACATAGGCGACCGGCAGCGGCGTGACCTGCCGGATGCTGGCCAGCAGCGCCCTGCCCTCGGCGACGCTGCCGCCGGTGTCGATCACCGCCACGGCGCTCCTGCCGACGATGAAGCCGATATTGGCGATTTGACCGCCATTGGCCTCGCTCATCAATTCATGCCGGCCCTGGAAGACATAGATGCCCGGCGCGATCGCGGTGACGGGCAGCGGCCTGATGCCGTCGCGGAAGGCGCGTCCGGCATTGCGCAGCCGGTCCATGTTGCGGGCGAGCGCCTCGCCCCTGAGGCCGGACAGCTGCGTCGAGGTGACATCGGCATTGGCGAAATCGGCCCCCGCGACATCGGCGCCGCGGAGGTCGGCGCCGCCGAGCTCGGCCGAGGCGAGATTGGCATCCCGCAGGCTGGCGTCGCGGAATGAGGCGAACTCCGCCATCACCCGCGACAGATTGGCCCCCGCAAGGTCGGCGCCGTCGAGCCGCGCCTGCTTGAGGATCGCCCGCATCAGCCCCATGGACTGGTTCTTCATGTCGGCCGACAGATTGGCCCCGGCGAGTTTGGCACCCCTGAGGTCGCTGCCGGTGAGATCGCCGGCAATGCGCGCGCCGGTCAGGTCGGCATTGGCGAGCCGCGCCCCGACCAGCTGCGCGGCGAAGAGGCTGGCGCCCCTCAGGCTCGCACCGCTGAAATCGGCCTTGAGCGCCCATGCCTGGTCGAGAATGACGCCGTCGAGATTGGCGCCGGCCAGACGGGTGCCGTTGAGCCGGGCATTGCGCAGGACGGCGCGGCGGAAGTCGATGCCGCCAAGGTCGAGGCCGCTGAGCTTCAGCCCGGTGAGATCGGCCGGCCTGCCCGGCGGTGCGGCGGCGATGCGGGCGATGAGCCCGGCGCGATCGATCTCCGCCGTCGTCATGGCGGGCGAGGACAGATCGACCTGGTCGAGCATGCTTTGGGCAAAAGCCGAACCATTCCCGGCCGGCAGGCCGACAATGGCGATCACGACAATGGCGATCAGCCGAGCGACCGCGATCACGCCCTTGCCCTCCAGAAAAAGCCGGACTGCGCCGGAGGTGTCCCCCCGACGCAGCACTCGATTCTCATGCTGGCATGCCGGCGATGGTTACGCCAGGACCCTTTCAGGTCTTACTCTGGATCTCCTGCTCACCAATTCTACCATCCCAACTGTTTCATGATTGCCTTGCGCTCCTGCTCCGGGAGCTTCCAGAGAGCCCGAGTAAAAACGTCGGGGAGGAGCCTTTCAGCATAGGTGCCCGAGCGTTGAGAAAGGCAGCGTCCAAACCGCATCAATTGCTCTAAAGTCAGACCTTCGAGAGTCGGCGCACAGAGAGCCTCAAACTTCTTGGCGACGAGGATTTCATCTTCGTGAGAAGCGGAACGGAGGCGGCCAAACAGCAGCCCGTCCAGGTAGACGGCTGTTCTAGGTTCGTTGTTCGTGATCGCGAGCATGTATCTATCGGCCATGTTAAGATCGGCACCGACACGGCCAACCGGAGAAGGCCTATCCAGGAGGCGCATATACAGCCGGTGGCTGAAATTTTTGAAAATCGCTCCCTTGGCACCGAAATCCTTGCCGAAGGTCTCGGCTATCCTGCGCAGATCGTCATTGGATTTACCCACGAGCGCCTTGTCGATCCATGAATTGAGCTCATCGACATCGGGTGCCTCTGTTCGATCGGTTACTATTCTTATGACGGGATACAGCCCCTCGTAATACGATTCCTTCATGCTCTTTGGCTCTCCCCCGATCAGCTGGGAGATGAATTCCGCCGTCGCTTCTTCGCCCTGCGCATTCCAAGCGGCCCGGTCAAAATCCGGGCCGAGCGCCGGCGGCGCGGTCTCTGCCATTGACGGAGCCTTGGGTTCACCGGTCTCGCGTGCGAAGGGCGAGCGCGGCGTGGCGAAGGGCGAGCGTGGCGAAGTGATAGGCGAAGTAAATTTGGGCAGTGTCAGCGATGGCAGACTGTCCAGCTTAAGACTGCCCAGCTTGGGCATCTTGGGCAGCTTGAGCTTGGGCTTGCGCTTGGGCATCGTTGTGGTCGTCGTGGTCTCTTCTGGCGCGACGTGCCCTACCGGCTTCTCTGTCTCATCTTTGGGCACGGTCGGCGTGGTCGGCGTGGTCGTCCTGGTCTCTTCAGTCGCGACCTGCGGCACCGGCTCCATCTCGTTCAACAGGAAGTCCGACACGGGAGGGATGAGGTTCATCCCCTGTGCGTACTGCTCTTCGAAAGAGATCTCACCGTGTGGTTGGCTCGGGGCTATCTGGCGATTCTGCAACGCCACCAGTTTGTCATAAAATGCCGCATAGAATTGCGGGCATGATATCAAAAGAAAATCAAGTTTATCCACCTTTTCAATGACGGCTCCGATTTCTTCCGGCAAGAAAACGCCCTTGATGCTCGCAACAACTTCGCCCGCAAGTTTGTCGATCGTCTTCCGATCGGGCGCAGCCTGAGCCAACTCGCGGAGAATAGCGGCGCCTTGCTCGGGCTTGCCATTCACGTCCTCGAGCCAGCACGCGAAACCTTTGACAAGGTGCCAACTCTGCGGCTTGGCCTTGTCCACTTTTCCCGATGTCCAGGCCTTCTCCTTTCCTCGGGGCGTCATCGGTTTCTCGGCCCGCTTCTCATCGGCCCTGTTCTTCAAGTCCACCGGCAGCGACAGCCTCGCCTTGCCTCCCTGTTTCACGAGCGGCACACGCCTTTGTGTTGCTCGCGGCGTGGGCCGCGGCGTGTCGGGCGGCGTGCCCGGCGGCGTGGCCCGCGGCGTATCGGGCGGCGTGCCGGACGAATTGGATGTTGTGCCGAGCGGAAATCTAATTGTCACGATCTCGTTTCCCCTGTTTCAGTCAAGACCCGTCTAGCATGGGATCGCCCGGCCGGTTGTGCCGAACGGCACAGCCCTCGCTTCTCCGAAGATTCTGGCGCCTGAAACGGCTGCGCCGGGAGATCTCCCCGGCGCAGCATGGTGCAGGCTCTTTGCGATGATCGAGGAGAGCGCCTCGACGACGCCCGCCCGACAATGTGCGTCCCTCAGAGCAGATATTCTTTTTGCAACTGCAGCAATTGGGCTTCGTCACGCACCATAGCCAGCTTCTTGTTTTCCGGCTGATCCGCGAGTTGCGTTTCACAAGTGTCAACCAGCTCTTGCAGTAGGCCGTCCGACAGGCCTTCCAAGACCTTGATCAGGACCGGCCCGGTGAACTCCCCGGCTTGATGCCACGTCGGGTCTGCGATCATCAGCTTGGTGACAAACCGCTTTGCCGCGCGCTCCTCTTGCGAAGGAGCAGTCTTGGTCAACTCAGCTTTGCCGATCCCAACCTCGCCGCCGAGGAGTTCGGCCAGGATCCGGACCGAATGCGGCTCTTCACCGAGCGTGGCGATATGGGGAGCGAGATTCGCCCACATTACGGCCCTGTCTGAAACGCTAAGCTTTGCGAGAGACTTTTCGAGCAGGCCCGTAATGCGTGCCTGCACCCGATTTAGGCTATTGCTCCACTCGCTCACGTCTGTGAAGCACTGCCTATCCAAGCTCTTTCCTGTCGCGAGGATATCGCCGATAACGCCAAAATACGAGACCGATCGCAGGAAAACCTCAGTAAGCTGCTCGGCTGTTTGACCAGGCACCGGGGCCGTGGATTCAAACATCGGCGCGGTTTGCAAAGGAGCAGCCCTGGTCGAATCGCCTTTGCTGGTTTTAATCTTGACATCGAGGAGTTTGGCTAGGATCTGGACCGAAACCGGGAAGTCCGGAGGGTTATCCTTTCGCGCGATATAGGCAACGAGATTCGTTCGCAGTGTAGATTTCTCCCCAGGGCCGACATTATGGAGAGCAACCATGAGAAATGTCTCAGTAATTTTCTTTACCCGCTCCTCGCTCTGGCCGCCGGCCAGGCTCTCAGCATCGCGATGGTATTGAACCATTTTCGTTCCCGTCGCGTGAATATCGCCGCCGCTTGCGAGTGATTTCAGAAAAGCTTCGGAAAGTTGCAGGCGTTCATCTTCCTTTGGTTTACTCGCGAGCAGCACCACCTCCATTCGCTCTTTGAAGGCATTCCAGATTTCGCCCTTGATACCGGCCTTTTCGGCGGTTGCGACCTTCGCCCGGATCTGCGCGATCTGGTCTTGCGACTTGCCGGCGAGCGCCGCCCCGATCCATCGATCAAATTCTCCGCCCACGAGATATTCGAGAGAGGTGCGGCCGTAGATATCGCTTTTTTCCCTGACGACCTTATGGAGCCCGCTCTCGCCGTAATAGACGTTCTGCATCTCGCTCGGTTTGCCGTGGAGCAGGCAATCGACGAATGCCTTCGTCGCTTCCTCGCCCTTGCGATCCCATGTTCCGCCCGGGCCAAAGGCAGGCTTCCTCTTGAGCTCGGGTTGGAACTTTTTCCCCTCGCTCTCATCGAGGCTCACACTCACAGGGGCGCTTGTCGTCGGTGTTTGCCCAACCACCATCTTGGTATTCATGAACAGATCGAATGTCGCCGGGTCCACACCGAGGCTCACACTCACAGGGGCGCTTGTCGTCAGCGCTTGCTCAACCACCATCTTGGTATTCATGAGCAGATCGAATGTCGCCGAGTCCCCATCGAGGCTGAGGTAATTGTTCTCTATTTTCTCCACATTCCCGAAAACATTGGCCTGCTCCTGGAGGGAAAGGGTTTCTACCTTGTTGGCCACCAAAACGTTGAGCGACGGGTCGAGCCCTTTCGTGGCTCTGCAGAGTTCCTTGGCCGCACGCACGATTGCCTGCAGGTTGGCTTTTGCATCCGCCAGCAAGCCGACAAATTTATCGACCATTCGCTCGAGCTTGGCGGTCCACGCCGCCTTCTCGACCTTCTTGGTCTTGACCTGCGGCAGAGGTGCAAGTGCAACCGCGCCGTCCTTGATCTTGATCTGCGCTTTCGAGGGCGGATCGAACTTCTTCGGGCCTTGCCGGGCAAAATCGGCGCGTTTCTCTCCTGTTGTTTTCTTAGCTGGTGCGTTCGACGGCAGCTGTTTCTGCTCGTATTTTCCAGGAATCTTTGGACATGGCTCTCCCCAATCGCAATTCGACGCATCAACTCATAGCGCGTTCATCGCCGGCCCCCTGTGCCGTTCAGCACACCCCTTTTGTCCCCCACGGGTTCATTGTGCGCTGCATGATGCGTTTTTGTGCAACGCACGATGAAGCTTTGAGCTTCGCTGTTGCAAGCGCCGGCAAGATGGCCTAGGCTTTTTTTGGTTTCCGGCTTCAAGGGCGGCAGCTGTCAGGGAGCGGCACCGTCAATTCGCAGGCTTAGGTGGGGTAAAACCAGATAACGGTGCCCCTCTGGAACACCTCGCTGAGGTCGTGACACGCTGCCGGAGACCCTTCCCATAACCTGGCAAGACATTGCAGCGGATCTGGCTCGCGGCAATTGAGTCTGATTTCCTCGGGAGGAAAGCAAATGCGAAAAGTGCTGACCTTGACAGTCTCGTTGCTGGCTCTGGCGGCCTATGCAGGGCCGACGCTCGCCAATGACGAGCTGATCAAGCTTGAAAAGGACCCCAAGCAGTGGGTCATGCAGACCGGCAATTATGCCAATCAACGCTATTCGGAACTGAATCAGATCACCAAGGATAATGTCGGCAAGCTGCAGGTTGCCTGGACATTCTCCACCGGCGTGCTGCGCGGCCATGAAGGTGGCCCGCTCGTCGTCGGCGACGTGATGTTCGTGCATACGCCGTTCCCCAACATCGTCTACGCCCTCGACCTCAACAATGACGGCGCCATCCTGTGGAAGTACGAGCCGAAGCAGGATCCGAACGTCATTCCGGTCATGTGCTGCGACACGGTCAATCGTGGCGTTGCCTATGCCGACGGCAAGATCATCCTGCACCAGGCGGATACCACGCTGGTGGCGCTGGATGCCAAGACCGGCGAAGTGAAATGGTCGGTAAAGAACGGCGATCCTTCGATCGGCGAAACCGGCACCTCGGCCCCCGTCGTCGTCAAGGACAAGGTCCTGGCCGGCATTTCGGGCGGCGAGTTCGGCGTGCGCGGCTCGATCACCGCGTACAATCTGAAGGACGGCTCGAAGGCCTGGCGTGCCTATTCCATGGGTCCGGATTCCGACACGCTGCTCGATCCCGAGAAGACGACGGCGCTCGGCAAGCCGGTCGGCAAGGACTCCGGCACCGCGACCTGGGAAGGCGAGCAGTGGAAGATCGGCGGCGGCACCACCTGGGGCTGGTACTCCTATGACCCGGCGCTGAACCTCGTCTATTACGGCTCGGGCAACCCCTCGACCTGGAACCCGAAGCAGCGGCCCGGAGACAATCGCTGGTCGATGACGATCTTCGCCCGCGACCCCGATACCGGCATGGCCAAATGGGTCTATCAGATGACCCCCCATGACGAATGGGACTTTGACGGCATCAACGAGATGATCCTTGCGGACATCAAGGTGAAGGGGGAGGACCACAAGGCCCTCGTTCACTTCGACCGCAATGGTCTGGGCTATACGCTCGACCGTGAGAACGGCGCATTGCTGGTGGCCGAGAAGTTTGACCCTGCGGTCAACTGGACCACCGGCGTCGACATGGACAAGAACAGCCCGAATTTCGGGCGTCCTGCTGTCGTGGCCAAATACTCGACCGACAAGAACGGCGAGGACGTGAACTCGACCGGGATCTGCCCTGCTGCCCTTGGCTCAAAGGACCAGCAGCCGGCCGCGTTCTCGCCCCAAACCAAGCTGTTCTACGTGCCGACGAACCACGTCTGCATGGACTATGAGCCGATGCGCGTCAGCTACACTGCCGGCCAGCCCTATGTGGGTGCGACGCTGAGCATGTATCCGGCGCCCAACAGCCATGGCGGCATGGGCAACTTCATCGCCTGGGATGCTGGCGAGGGCAAGATCGTGTGGTCGAAGCCCGAGCAGTTCTCGGTGTGGTCGGGTGCCCTGGCAACGGCCGGCAACGTGGTGTTCTACGGAACGCTTGAAGGCTACCTGAAGGCGGTCGATCCGACCGACGGCAAGGAGCTGTTCAAGTTCAAGACCCCGTCGGGCATCATCGGCAACGTGTCCACCTACGAGCATAATGGCAAGCAGTACGTCGCCATTCTGTCGGGTGTCGGCGGCTGGGCCGGCATCGGCCTTGCGGCCGGTCTCACCGATCCGAATGCGGGTCTCGGTGCCGTCGGCGGCTATGCCGGGTTGAAGAAGTACACCAACCTCGGCGGTCAGCTGACGGTGTTTGCCTTGCCGCAGTGACCCTCCATGCCGGACCGGCCCTCATCGGTCCGGCATGTCTCGAGCGCAGGGTCCGGTCGAGCCTCCCTGAACGGAGGCTCGAAACCGGGCCCTTCTTCGCTGTCCCCCCTGGATCCGATTACGAGAGTTGTCGATGTCGAGACTGAGTATTGCCGTGCTGGCCCTGCTGATTGCCATTGCCGCCGCGGAGGCGGGCGGAACGCCGGACAAGAGCAAGGCGGTCAACCAGAACGCCGAGGGCAAATACGCCGACAAGGCAGGAACCCCGACCTACGACATCAAGCCCGACGGCACGGTCGACTGGTATACCTATGCCGGCTTCCGCCTCTACCATTCGGACTGCCATGTCTGCCATGGACCCGACGCGGCCGGCTCGTCCTATGCGCCGGCGCTGGCCGACTCGCTCAAGACCATGACCTACGAGCAATTCCAGGATGTGGTGGTGAATGGCCGCAAGATTTCCAATGCTGCCACGCAGAGCGTGATGCCGTCCTTTGGAACCAATCAGAACGTCATGTGTCATCTCGATGATCTCTTTATTTATCTGCGGGCGCGGGCCGACGGCGCGCTGGACCGCGGGCGACCCGCCAAGAAGGAATCGAAGAACGATGCGGCCCGTGCCGCCGAAAATCAGTGCCTGGGCGTGAAGAGTTGAGGAGGATGCGCTTGCGTTTCATCGCTACGCCGCTGCTGGCCCTCCTGCTGTTGTCGTTGGGCTACGCCTTCGCGCCGGCCCAGACCGCCGGGCTCGGCCAGAGCGTCGAGTTGGTCGACCCCGATGTGCTGCGGGTGTGTGCCGACCCTCACAACATGCCGTTCTCCAACGAGAAGGAGGAGGGCTTCGAGCAGGCCCTGGCCAAGCTGCTGGCCCCGAAGCTTGGCAGGAAAACGGTGTCCTACACCTATTATCCGCAAGCGACCGGCTTCGTGCGGATGACGCTGGGCGCGCGCCGCTGCGACGTCATCATGGGTTATCCGCAAGGCGACGAGCTCGTCCAGAACACCAATCCCTATTACCGCAGCACCTATGCGCTGGTGTTCAAGCCCGGCACCGGGCTCGACGGGATCGAGACCATCGCCGATCCGCGACTCAAGTCGAAGAAGCTCGGCGTCGTGGCCGGAACCCCGCCGGCCACGAGCATGGTCCTGGCCGGCCTGATGGGGCACGTCAAACCCTATCAGCTGATGGTCGACACCCGCGTGTCCAACCCGGCCCAGAAGATGATCGAGGATGTCGCCGCGGGCGCCATCGATGCCGCCGCGGTGTGGGGACCGCTCGCCGGCTTTTACGCCGCCAAGACGCAGCCGCCGCTGACGGTGGTGCCGCTCACCAAGGAGAAGGTCGGACACATGACCTACCGCATCACCATGGGGGTGCGGCCCTCCGACCAGCAATGGAAGCGGCAGCTCAACAAGGTGATCTCGGAGAACCAGAAGGAGATCGACCACCTGCTGCAATCCTACGGCGTGCCGCTGCTCAATGAGCAGGACAAGGCGATCACCGATTAGGTGGTGGGCAATAGGCAATAGAGCCAGGACCCTTTAATCAATCGAATTGATAGCCCCCATTTCCCTTCTCCCCGTGCTGACGGGGAGAAGGTGCCCCGCAGCGGCGGATGAGGGGTCCTTCTCGCCAAGCGTATCTTTTACGAGTGAGAAGTCATCGCGCAGAGAGGTTGAAATTGGCAAGACACCCCCTCATCCGGCCTCCCGCTCGCGGGGGAGAAGGGAAAAGGAAGGGTACGGCGATCTCCCAAAAAGGGTCTGGGCCCTAAGCGATGAGCAGCGCCCGTCCTCATTGGCTGTTGCCTGCCGCCTATTGCCTAATTCTTTTCACCGCCGCCGCTGCGGCAGCAGTGGACGAGCCCCATGGCTACCGGCTCGACGATTTCCGCGCCCACACGCCGGCGACGCTCGAAGGCGCGACGGTCGTGACCACCGCCGAGGCCGAGCGGCTGTGGCGCGCCGGGTCGGCAGCGTTCGTGGATGTCCTGCCGAAGCCGCCGAAGCCCGCAAATCTTCCGGCCGGGACCATCTGGCGCGATCCCGAGCGCCAGGACATTCCGGGCTCGACCTGGCTGCCCAACACCGGCTTTGGCGCGCTCCAGCCGGCGCTCGAGGCCTATTTCCAGGCGGGCTTGACGGCAGTCACGCAAGGCGACCGGAACCGCGCGCTTCTCTTCTACTGCTTGGAGCGCTGCTGGATGTCGTGGAACGCCGCCAAACGCGCCCTCGCGCTCGGCTACCGCCGGGTGCTGTGGTATCCCGAGGGAACCGATGGCTGGGCGCGGCAAGGGCTGCCGCTGGAGCGGCGGGCTCCCCGCTGAGGATGGCTCAGTCGACGATGCGGATCCGCGTGTTGCTGCGGCCGTAGCGCTTGATCAGGTAATAGAAATCGGCGGCGTTGGCGGTGTGCAGCCGGACGCAACCATGCGATGCCGGCGAGCCCAGCCGCCTGACATAGCCGGTGCCGTGAATGGCGTAACCGCCATAGAAGAACACCGAATAGGGCATCGGCGAATTATCGTATTTCCTGGAATAGTGCATCAGCTTGAGCAGCCGCGGCCGGAAGCTGCCGCGCGGCGTATAGTAACCGCGGCGGGCGGTGGAAACTTTCCACACCGCATAGCGTCCGCCATCGACCGATACATAGATGCGCTGGGTCGAAATATTGATCACCGCCTCGACATTGGCCGAAGCAGCGCCGGCGCTGGCAATGAGGAAAAAAGATGCCCAAAGCAATGGGATAAAACGACGAACGACGCTACCGAACATGGTACTCGAACCCCTTCAACCTGGTGCCGCCCTGGTCGAAGCAGAGCCCGATCAGCTGCGTCAGCTCAGTCGAGAAGGAATTCGCGACCGACCTTCACTCGTGCATCACCATTGTAAATGATGATATCAGCTGTCGCGTAAGTTTCAGTTAACGTCGCCGGCAAAAAGCTACCCGATCCGATAACGTTTACGGGAGCGTTGGCGTGTCCCATGATCTGGCACTTTTGCGGATCGAAGCCTGAGGAGACCACGATCTGGGTGGCTTCGAAGCCTGCCTCGTCCAAGGCCTTGCGGGCATGGATGGTCGATGCCACCGAGACGCCTTTGCCGAACAGGATGCGGCGGACCTTGTCCACCAGGATATTGCCGGGATCGAGCTGGACGGCGCTGCGGCCGAGCACCAATTCGACGATGTTGTACTCGCCTTCGACGCCGAGCCAGCGGCCGACCGTGTCGACGGATTTCTCGTAATCGAGCCCCTCGGCAAAACGGCCGCCATGGGTATCGAGCCGGATGCCGAATTTCTTGCCGTCGCGGTCGAGCCGGGCTTCGCGGAAGAACCACTGGGCGGTGCGGAGCGAGTCGGTGATCTCGAGACCGCGATAATCGACGAGCGCGGTCACCGTCGCGAGCTCCGGAAGGCGCGCCGCCAGCAGCTTGGTGGCCTCGAGCACATCGCCCCCGGCATAGCCGACCAGGGCATGCGGCATGGTCCCGATGCCGCTGTCGGAATCGTAAAACGGCGCCGTCAGATCCTGCGAGGAACCGATGAAGCCCTTGACCGCCGGGTCGGCATTGCGGGCGGCGCGGGAGCCGACCGAGGCCCCATAGGCGGCGAGCAGGTTCATCTCCGGGCCGCTGGCATGGCGGGCATGCATGTCGATGAAGGCGGCGTAGGGAATGGCGAGGCACATCTCATAGGCATTGTTGGCCGCAACCGAGGGGATGCCGGCCTTTTGCAGCATCAGCGTCTCGACCGCGGAGAGCCGCGACATCGGCCCGGAGATCTCGAGCATCTTGCGCTCGGCCGGAACGATCTCGCCTTCCTGGTAGAAACGCTTCACCCGGGCGGCGGGGACCAGCCGTTCGACCAGCCGCACCACCGCATCGAGGGCGGCAATCGAGCGGCGCCGCAGGAAAACGGCATAGGTGACCTCGGCGTCGCCATTGGCCTCGACCACCAGCTGGGTATTGGTGAAATACTTGTCCGTCAGCCGGTCGAGGGTACCGGCGGTCAGCGCCAGATCGACGAGCTCGTCAAGCAACGCTTCCCGTCGCAGCCGCGTCGGAGCCTTCTGGTCCATGCCACACCTCAACCGGTCGCGGTTTTCTCAGCGTTCTCCCTGAATCTGCTCGACCGCCACTGCCAACAGCTCGTCCATGGTGTGCCGGAGCTGGTGATCTGACACCGCCACCTTGCCGGCATCGAAGTCGCCGCGCAGCTTGGCGAACACGTCCTGATCGCCGGGAACCGCGAAATCGGCATTGACCACGTCACGGGCATAGGCGTCGGCTTCCGCGCCGGCCAGCCCGAGCTTTTCGGCTGCCCAGTGGCCGAGCAGCCTGTTGCGGCGCGCCGTCGCCCTGAAACGCAGCTCCTCGTCATGGGCGAATTTGCGCTCGAAGCCATCCTTGCGCCGATCGAAACTGTCCATTCAGCTGCCTCCCGGTACGCTCTTGCGATGACCTTGCAATTCTAGGTGAGATAGACGGGCCGACGACGCAATTCAACTCTCCAGCGGCAAATGTTGCTGCGCCGCCAGGTCGGCGCGGCCCTGCGCTCTACCCAGGATTGCGGGCATGGCGCCCGCCCGGCGCGCGCCCGGCTTTGGCGGAAAGCTGCCTTGCGCTGAATAAGCGGATTGATTTTGCGACGCGAAAAGTCCACTTAAGTGGCCGTACCCGGTTCCATCGAGTTGGCGTCCCTTTCACTGGCGTTGGAACATAAGCTGAAGAACCTCTCGACAAGTTGTACGTGGTTTGCTCCGTTCGTCCGGTCGAGGACGGCCGGTCGCCCTGAGGTGTTTTGAATGAGGATCTATCCGATGAACACGCGCCGCACCCGGATTTATGAGGGAAAGGCCAAGATCCTGTATGAGGGTCCCGAGCCGGGAACATTGGTTGTCCACTATAAAGATGACGCTACGGCATTCAACGCGCAGAAGAAGGCGGTTATCGAGGGCAAGGGCGTCATCAACAACCGCATATCCGAATTCGTATTCACAAAACTCAATGAAATCGGGCTCCCGACGCATTTCATCCGGCGTCTCAACATGCGCGAGCAACTGATCCGGGAGGTTGAAATCATCCCGGTCGAGGTCGTGGTGCGCAATATTGCTGCGGGATCGCTGGCAACCCGGCTCGGCATGGAGGAAGGGACCGCCCTGCCCCGGTCGATCATCGAGTTCTATTACAAGAACGACGAGCTCGGCGATCCCATGATTTCGGAGGAGCATATTACGGCGTTCAACTGGGCCTCGCCGCAGGAGATCGACGACATCATGGCCATGTCGATTCGGGTCAACGACTTCCTCTCGGGGTTGTTTCTCGGAATCGGCATCAAGCTCATCGACTTCAAGCTCGAATTTGGCCGGCTTTACGAGGGCGAGATGGTCCGCACCGTGGTCGCCGACGAGATCTCGCCGGACAACTGCCGGCTGTGGGACATCAAATCGGGCGACAAGCTCGACAAGGATCGGTTCCGCCGCGACATGGGCGGCCTGGTCGAGGCTTATCAGGAGGTGGCGCGCCGGCTCGGGATCATCCCGGACAGCGAGCAGCCGGAACGGTCGCGGCCGGTGCTCGTCAAGACCGACTGACGGCCTCGGCATGAGGGCGCGCATCACCATCACGCTGAAGAACGGCGTGCTCGACCCACAGGGCAAGGCCATCGAAGGGGCGCTCCACGCGCTTGGCTTTGCCGAGGTCGCCAATGTCCGCCAGGGCAAGCTCATCGAGCTCGACCTCCCGCCAACCGCCGATGATGCGGCGTTCCGCAAGCAGCTCAAGGATATGTGCGAGAAGCTCCTCGCCAACACCGTCATCGAAAATTACAACATCGAGATCCGATGAGTCCCGGGCTCAAGGTTTTCGCCTAGATGAAATCTGCCGTCATCGTCTTCCCAGGTATCAACCGCGACCGCGACATGGCGCAGGCGCTTGCCCGGTTCACCGGGCGCCAGCCGCTGATGGTTTGGCAGACCGAGACGGCGCTGCCCGCCGATCTCGATCTCATCGTGCTGCCGGGCGGCTTTTCCTATGGCGATTATCTGCGGTGTGGCGCCATCGCGGCGCGCGCGCCGGTCATGGCGGCGGTTGCCGCCGCAGCCCGGCGCGGCATCAAGGTGCTCGGCGTCTGCAACGGCTTCCAGATCCTGGTCGAGGCGGGGCTCCTGCCCGGCGTGCTGATGCGCAATGCATCGCTGCATTTCGTCTGCCGCCGGGTGCGCCTGACGGTCGAGAACGACACCACCTTTCTCACCCGCAGGCTTCGCAAGGGCGCCGTCGTCGCCGCGCCGGTGGCGCATGGCGACGGCAATTATTTCGCCGATCCGGCGACGCTTGCCGCACTCGAAGGCGAAGGCCGGGTGGTGTTCCGCTATGCCGACCGCACCAACCCCAATGGCTCGATCAACGACATTGCCGGTATCGTCAACCGTGACGGCACGGTCATCGGCCTCATGCCGCATCCTGAAAACATGATCGAGGAGCTGCATGGGCAGAGCGACTGCGCGCCGCTGTTCGAAAGCCTCGTCTCGGCATGATCACCGAGGCGCTGATCCGCGAGCACGGGCTGAAGCCCGACGAATATGAGCGGTTCCGCAAGCTGATCGGCCGCGATCCGACGCTCACCGAGCTCGGCATCGTCTCGGCGATGTGGAACGAGCATTGCTCCTACAAATCCTCCAAGAAGTGGCTCCGCACCCTGCCGACGACCGGCGCTTGCGTCATCCAGGGTCCGGGCGAGAATGCCGGGGTGATCGACATCGGCGATGGCGACGCCATCGTGTTCAAGATGGAGAGCCACAACCATCCCTCCTTCATCGAGCCCTATCAGGGGGCGGCGACCGGGGTCGGCGGCATCCTGCGCGACGTCTTCACCATGGGGGCGCGGCCGATCGCGGCGC
Organism: uncultured Alphaproteobacteria bacterium; assembly: GCA_963744915.1. Taxonomy (GTDB): domain Bacteria; phylum Pseudomonadota; class Alphaproteobacteria; order Rhizobiales; family Aestuariivirgaceae; genus DATAFF01. Next base: position 172,065 of record CAVUUY010000009.1, on the reverse strand, counting down.
TCAATGCCTTGCGGTTCGGCGCGCCGGACCATCCGCGCACCCGTCGGCTGGTCGCCGGCGTGGTGGCCGGGATCGGCGGCTACGGCAATTCCTTCGGGGTGCCGACGGTCGGCGGCGAGGTTAATTTCCACCGCCGCTACAATGGCAACATTCTGGTCAATGCCATGGCGGTGGGCCTCGCCCGGACGGATGCGATCTTCTATTCCAAGGCCAGGGGCGTCGGCCTCCCCGTCGTCTATCTCGGCGCCAAGACCGGCCGTGACGGGATCCACGGGGCAACCATGGCGTCGGCGGCGTTTGCCGGTGATGCCGATGAGAAGCGCCCGACCGTGCAGGTGGGCGACCCGTTCACCGAGAAGTGCCTGCTCGAGGCCTGCCTCGAGCTCATGGCGTCTGGCGCGGTGATCGCCATCCAGGACATGGGAGCCGCCGGGCTCACCTGCTCGGCGGTGGAAATGGGTGCCAAGGGCGACCTCGGGATCGAGCTCGAGCTCGACCGCGTCCCGTGCCGCGAAGAGGCGATGACCGCCTATGAGATGATGCTGTCGGAGAGCCAGGAGCGCATGCTGATGGTGCTGCGCCCGGAAAAGCGGGCGGAGGCCGAGGCGATCTTCCGCAAATGGGGGCTCGATTTCGCCGTCATCGGCCACACCACGCCGGATTTGCGCTTTCGCGTCCGCCACCGGGGCAAGGTCGAGGCCGATCTGCCGATCAAGGAGCTTGGCGACGAGGCGCCGGAATATGACCGGCCGTGGGTCGAGCCGCACCGGCCTCCCCCGCTCGACCTCGCGGATGTCCGCCCGCCCAACGACCTTGCCCAGGCCATCGTCACGCTGATGGGCTCGCCCGATCTCTGCTCGCGGCGCTGGGTGTTCGAGCAATATGACCATGTCATCGGCTCGAACACCGCCCAGCTGCCCGGCGGCGATGCGGCGGTGGTGCGGATCCGCGGCAACAAGGCCGTCGCCCTCGCGGTCGACGTGACGCCGCGTTACGTCGAGGCCGACCCGTTCGAGGGCAGCAAGCAGGCGGTTGCCGAATGCTGGCGCAATCTGACCGCGGTCGGCGCCATGCCGCTCGCCCTCACCGACAACCTCAATTTCGGCAATCCGGAGCGGCCGGCCGTGATGGGCCAGCTGGTGATGAGCATCACCGGCATCGGCGAGGCGTGCCGGGCGCTGGCCTTCCCCGTGGTATCGGGCAATGTGTCGCTCTACAACGAGACCTCCGGCACCTCGATCCTGCCCACCCCGACCATTGGCGGCGTCGGCCTGATCGAGGATCTGTCGCGCATGGCGACGCTGGCCTTCAAGCAGGAGGGCGATGCGATCCTGCTGATCGGCCCGCATGGCCAGCATCTCGGCCAATCGCTCTATCTGCGCGAGATCCACGGTCGCGAAGAGGGACCGCCGCCGCCCGTCGACCTGGTGCAGGAGAAGCGCCACGGCGATTTCGTCCGCCGCCAGATCGGGTTCGGCGTGTTGAGCGCGGTGCATGACATTTCCGATGGCGGGCTTGTCGCCAGTCTGTGCGAAATGGCGCTCGCCTCGGGCATCGGCTGCCGGATCGACTTGCCGCGGACCTTTGGCCAGGCCCAGCTCTTCGGCGAGGACCAGGCCCGCTATGTCGTGACCTGCCGCCCCGAGCAGGTCGAGGCGGTCATCCAGGCGGCCAAGGCGGCCGGCGTCCCGGCAAGCTGGATCGGCAGCGTCACGGGGAGCGCCGTCGCCATTCTCGGCCTCGCCACCGTTCCGCTCGCCCGGCTGCGCGGCGCCCACGAATCATGGTTCCCCGCCTTCATGGCAGGGGAGGTTTGACTTGGCCGCCGGCTCGGCGTATGAGCAAGCCCGTCCGCGGGCCGTTTCAGCCCGCGTCTTCATTTGCCTGGGTTCTGGAGAAGCCGTGAAATGACGAAGCGCGCATCCGCGAAATACAAGATTGACCGGCGCATGGGCGAGAACATCTGGGGCCGCCCGAAAAGTCCGGTCAACAAGCGCGAATATGGCCCCGGTCAGCATGGGCAGCGGCGCAAAGGAAAGTTGTCCGATTTCGGCACGCAGCTCAAGGCCAAGCAGAAGCTCAAGGGCTATTACGGCAACATCTCGGAGAAGCAGTTCCGCGCGGTTTACGACGAGGCTTCGCGGCTCAAGGGCGACACCTCGGAGAATCTGATCGGGCTGCTGGAGCGCCGGCTCGACACGGTGATCTACCGGGCCAAGTTCGTCGCCACGCCATTCGCGGCGCGCCAGTTCGTCAATCATGGCCATGTGCGGGTGAACGGCAAGCGGGTGACGATCCCGAGCTATCGGCTGCGGGCCGGCGACCTGGTCGAGGTCAAGGAGAAGTCGCGGGAGCTCGGCGCCGTCCTGGAGGCCATCCAGCTCGCCGAGCGCGATGTGCCGGACTATGTCGAGGCCGACCACAGGAAGATGACGGCGCGGCTGTCGCGGATTCCGGGGCTCTCCGATGTGCCATACCCGGTGCATATGGAACCGCACCAGGTGGTCGAGTTCTACTCGCGCTGACCCGCCCTCAGTGCAGCCGCCATTCCGAGCCGACGAACCGCATCTCGGCTGCGCACACCAGGCCCCTATGCATCACCCGTACCGTGTGCAGCGGCCCGTCGAGATTGCGCGCCCAGAAGTTCAGGAAGCCGATGAGGCGCGGAAACCGCGGCGCGACGTCGTAATTCTGCCAGATGAAGGTTTGCAGCAGGTCGCGATAATCCGGCATGCGATACATGATCTCAGCCGTCGTCAGCGACCAGCCCTTGAGCTGTGCCTGCATATCCCGGTCGACCATTTTCTAACCCCTCCGGTGGTGATTCCACCTGTTGCAATGTTTGAGGGTGTCGTTGGTGCCGTCAAGCCCTATGATAAATTTTCCTGCTGGAACAAGCGATTGGCAGCGCTGCTTGGAGAGTGCTGACAGGAGCCCGCAGGACTAGGGCCGCAGCGCGAAGATCTCGCGTGTCCACGCATCGGCATAGGCAAAGCAGCCGGCAAGCTCGGGCGTGATCGGCAGCTCGCCATAGGCGCCGATCGCGCCGGCCCGCCTGAGGCTGCCGGCGAAGCCCGGTGCGTCGCCCGCCACCACCCACACGGCGGAAAGCCAGGTCCGCCGCAGCGGGCGGCCCCCGGCCCGCACCAGGGCGGCAAACATCGCCTGCTCGTCGAGCCGCGGGTCGAACACCGCCAGCATCTTGCCCGAGGCTTGGTTGGGCAAGGCCGACGCCCTGACGGCGACCCCCATTGCCAGCAGCGCGGCGGCGAGCAGCGACAGGAAGAGCCCGAGAGCCAGGCGGTGCTCCGCCCTCATGCTCTCGCTGCCGGAACGGCAAAGCTCTGGGCGAGATGCTCGCGGATCGGCCAGTGAACGATCGCCGCGATCACGCCGAGCCCGATGCTGATCCACCAGACGGGATCGTAGGTGCCGTACCGGTCATAGACATAGCCCCCGAGCCACACTCCGAAGAACGACCCGACCTGATGGCCGAAGAACACGAAACCATAAAGCGTCGCCATGTAGCGGGTGCCGAACATCAGCGTCACCAGCCCCATGGTGAGCGGCACGGTCGACAGCCACAGGAGACCCATCGAGGCGGTGAACAGCACGGTCGAGACGGCGGTCACCGGAAAGAGGATGAAGGCGGCGATGATGGCGGAGCGGGCGAGATAGATGAAAACCAGGCCCTGGCGGCGCGAGGCATGGCCGCCATAAATGCCGGCGAAATACGATCCGATGACGTTGAATAGCCCGACGATGCCGATGGCCCAGGCGGCAAGGCTGCCCGAGATGCCGCGCTCCATGAGATAGGCCGGCAGATGCACGGTCATGAAGGCGATCTGGAAGCCGCAGACGAAAAAGCCTGACATCAGCAGGAGATAGCTGCCATGGCCGAAGCCGCGCTGGAGGGCCTCGACCATCGACAGGTCGATCTCGCGCTCGCCACGGGCCGCCCCGCCCTTCGAGGCGCCGAACGGGGCCGACAGCACGATCATCAGGAGCGTCGAGGCGGCCAGCAGAAGAAGCGCGTTCTGCCAGCCATAGGCTGCGATGAACAAATGGCCGAGCGGCGCGAAGACGAACTGGCCCATCGAGCTTGCGGCAGTGGCGATGCCGAACGACCAGGAGCGCTTCTCGGGGGCCACCAGCCGCCCGAAAGCAGCCATGATGATGGAGAAGGAGGTGAGCGCGATGCCGACGCCCATGAGGACGCCGCCGCCGAGAAACAGCAGGCCGGGCAAATCGGCAAAGGCGAGCAGAGCGGTGCCGGCGCCATAGATCAGCGCGCCGACGATGATCACCCGCGTGGCGCCATACCGGTCGGCAACCATGCCGGCAAAGGGCTGCGCCACGCCCCAGATGAGGTTCTGCATGGCCATGGCGAAACCGAAGACCTCGCGGCCCCAGCCATGGCTGTCCGAGATCGGAGCCGTGAACAGACCCATGGTCGCGCGCACCCCGAAGGCGATCAGGGCGATCAGGCAGCCTGCGACGATGATGGTCGAAGGCGCATAAAGCCAGCGCGTCGAGCGCAAATCGGCAACTTCCGTCATTGCACATCTCCGGTCGGGGAGCCGTCTCTACCGGGCTTGCGGCGGCTCGACAATTGCGGCGGCTTCAAGGGAGGTCTGCCAAGGCCGTTTCCCTTGCCTCGCCGGCGCCGGAACAACCCCGTCCACGATCCGTTCCTCCTTCCCGAACGGAAGCAAAATGGAGATCAAAAATGAAACAGCGATTGCTGGCCGGCATAGCCCTTGCAGCCGCCCTGCTCGCCGGCCCTGCCCTGGCCCAAACCTCCAACGACGCCACCGGAACGACAACCCAGGCGGGCACCTCGGCGGCTGCGATGCCGCAGATCACCGAAGCCAGCGAGTTCGTCAAGCAGGCGGCCGCCGGCGGCGATTTTGAGATCAAATCGGGCAGGATGGCGCTGAAGCAGTCGAAGTCGGAGGACTTGAAGCGCATTGCCCAGAAGCTGATCGACGACCACACCAAGGGCGGCAAAGAGCTGAAGGCGACGGTCAAGGAAGCCAAGATCAAGGCCAAGATCCCGGAGAAGCTCGATCAGAAGCATGCGGCGATGGTCGACACGTTGAAAAAGGCGCAAGGGGCCGATTTCGACAAGACCTTCGTCAGCCAGCAGCTTGACGCCCACCGCGACGCCATCGCGCTGTTCAGCGGCTATGCCGAGAGCGGCGACAACGACCAGCTGAAGAAGTTCGCCGAGCAGATCCTGCCCACGCTGCAGGAGCATCAGCAGATGCTGACCACCGCCGAGGCGGGGATGCCGACCCAATAGCGGGTCTTTCCGGCGCGATCCCTCCGGCGCGCCGGAACGGGTGGTCGCGCTTTTCCGAATGCGGGAATTGCGCGGCCGCCACGAGCGGTCAGGCGGCGGGCTGGACCACGCCCCTTTCGGCAAAGAGCTGCTTCAGCTCGCCCGACTGGAACATTTCGGTGACGATGTCGCAGCCGCCGACGAACTCGCCCTTGACGTAGAGCTGCGGAATGGTCGGCCAGCTGGAATAGTCCTTGATCCCCTGGCGCAGGGCGTCCGACTCGAGGACGTTGATGCCCTCATAAGGCACGCCGACATAGTCGAGTATTTGCACCAGCCGCCCTGAGAAGCCGCACATCGGCTGATCCGGCGTGCCCTTCATGAACAGCACGACGTCGGTGGATTTCACCTGGTCGTCGATCCACTTCGCGATATCGCTCATGATTTTTCCTTTCGCTCATCCGGGGGTGGTGCGGTCGTGAGGGCAAGAGCATGGAGCTCGCCCCCCATCCGCCCCTTCAACGCTTGGTAGACAAGCTGATGTTGCTGCACCCGATTCTTGCCGCGGAACGCCGCCGACACGATCCGGGCGGCGTAATGGTCGCCATCTCCGGCCAGATCGCGGATCTCCACCTCGGCATCCGGCAGAGCTTCACGGATCAGCCGCTCGATTTCCTCAGCCGTCATTGCCATGGGTGCTTGGCGACCCTCGGTGCCATTTTCCGAAAACAGCATGTATAGGGGCGGAGCGCCGCGCGCAAGATGGTGGCGGCGGGATGTCCTCAGGCAACCGGCATGGCCACGATCCGGACCTGATCGAAGCCCATGGCGGCATAGGCGGCGGCGGGCTCGCGGCGGTCGGTGAAGCAGACGAGCCCCGGCATCTGATGCGGCCTCGCCGGCGGCGCTGCCGCAAGGCTCGCCACCACCGCGGCGGTGCGCCGGGCGATGGCCGGCGCCGGGTCGATGAAGGTCACCGGCCACGGGGCAGCTATCCGCAATTCGGGCAGGAGCAGCGGATAATGCGTGCAGCCGAGCACCACCACGTCGGTCCGTGCGCCGTCGATCAAGCGAAAGACCGGCGCAATCTCGCGGGCGATGGCGGAATGGTCGGGGGCAGCCCCGGCAAGCTGCGCCTCGGCCATCTCGGCAAGCCGCGGGGCGCCATGCAGGATCACCTGGCAGTGGAAGGCATAGGTATGGATCAGCGCCTTGGTGTATTCGCGCGCAACCGTGCCGGGGGTCGCCAGCACGCCGATGATGCGGCTCTGCGTCTGGGCCGCCGCCGGCTTGATCGCCGGCACCGTGCCGACGAAGGGAAGCGCATGGCGGCTGCGCAGCTGCGGCAGCGCCAGCGTCGAGGCGGTGTTGCAGGCGATGACCACGGCATCCGGCTCGATCTCCTCGATCAGCCGCGCCACCACCGTCTCGATCCGCGCCACCAGCGCCTCCTCGCGCCAGGCGCCATAGGGGAAGGCGGCGCTGTCGGCGGCATAGACGAGCTCGGCCGCCGGCAGCTCGGCCCGGATTGCGGCGGCGACGGTCAGCCCGCCCATGCCGGAGTCGAAGACGAGAATGCGCCAGCCCACCGTCAGCTCTCCCGCTTCGGTCGCAAATGGCCGCGGCTCAGGCTCGCCACCATGCCGCGCAGCGAGCGCACCTCCTGCTCGGTGAGCTCGGCGCGCAGGAACAGGTTGCGCATGTTGCGGACCATGCCGGGCTTCTTCTCGGGCGTCTTGTAGAAACCGGCCTGGTCGAGCTCCTCTTCCAGATGGCGGAAAAAGCCGTCGAGCTCGTCCTTGGTGGCGGAGCGGGTATCGGGCGCGCGCAGGCCCGGCGCGGCGATTGCCGGCAACTCCGCGGTGCCCTGGCCGATCGAGGCGGCCTCGACCTTGTACCATTCATAGCCGACCAGCAGCACCGCCTGGGCGATGTTGAGCGAGGCGAAGGCGGGATTGACCGGGGCGCTGACGATGACGTCGGCGAGCGCCACCTCGTCATTGTCGAGGCCCCAGCGCTCGCGCCCGAACAGGATGCCGAGCCGCTGCCCCCGGCCGATCCGCGCCCGCATGTCGGCGCCGGCCATTTCCGGGGTGATCACCGTCTTGATCATGCCGCGAGGCCGCGCCGTCGTGGCATAGACGAAATGGAGATCCGCAATGGCCGGGCCCAGCGCATCGAACACGGTGGCGCCGGCGATGACCTGATCGGCGCCGGAGGCGGCGGCGAGCGCCTTGGCGTTGGGCCAGCCGTCGCGCGGCGCGACGATCCTGAGCTCGCTCAGGGCGAAGTTGGCCATGGCGCGGGCGGCGGTGCCGATATTCTCGCCCAGTTGCGGATTGACGAGAATGACGCAGGGCGACGGCCCGGGCGGCAGCGCTTTCCTCGAGTTCGGTTCCGGCCATGGCGGCGGTCGCTTGGTCCTTCTTCGGGGTGACAAGGCCTCGGGCCGAGGTTATGACGGGCGCGGTTACCAAGTCACCTCCCCCCGCCATCCGCCCAGAGGGATATCAGCGCCATGGCCATGATCAAGGTCGAAAAGCCGATCGTCGAGCTCGATGGCGACGAGATGACACGCATCATCTGGGCCCTGATCAAGGAAAAGCTGATCCTGCCCTATCTCGACCTGAAGCTGATCTATTTCGACCTCGGGATCGAGAACCGCGACCTGACCGACGACCAGGTCACGGTCGAGGCGGCGCATGCCATTCTCGAGCATGGCGTCGGGGTCAAATGCGCCACGATCACGCCCGACGAGGCGCGGGTGAAGGAATTCAAGCTCAAATCCATGTGGAAGTCGCCCAACGGCACCATCCGCAACATTCTCGGCGGGGTGATCTTCCGCGAGCCGATCATCTGCCGCAACATTCCCCGCCTGGTGCCGGGCTGGACGGCGCCCATCATCATCGGCCGCCACGCCTATGGCGACCAGTACCGCGCCACCGACTTCCGCTTCGAGGGCAAGGGGCGGCTCACCATCCGTTTCGCGGGCGAGGACGGCAAGGTTGTCGAGCGCGAGGTGTTCCAGTCGCCCTCGAGCGGCATCGCCCTCGCCATGTACAATCTCGACGATTCGATCCGCGATTTCGCCCGGGCGTCGCTGAACTACGGGCTGAACCGTCGCTACCCGGTCTATCTGTCGACCAAGAACACCATCCTCAAGGTCTATGACGGGCGCTTCAAGGACATCTTCCAGGAAGTCTATGACAGCGAGTTCAAGGCCGCCTTCGAAAAGCTCGGGATCTTCTACGAGCACCGGCTGATCGACGACATGGTGGCCTCGGCGCTGAAATGGTCGGGCGGCTATGTCTGGGCCTGCAAGAATTACGACGGCGATGTCCAGTCCGACACGGTGGCACAGGGGTTCGGCTCGCTCGGCCTCATGACCTCGGTGCTGATGACGCCGGACGGGCGCACCGTCGAGGCGGAGGCGGCGCATGGCACGGTGACGCGGCACTACCGCCTGCATCAGCAGGGCAAGGAGACCTCGACCAATTCCACCGCCTCGATCTTCGCCTGGACGCGCGGCCTCGCCCATCGCGCCAAGCTCGACGACAATGTGCCGCTGCTCGAATTCGCCAAGACGCTCGAGACGGTCACGGTCGAAACGATCGAGTTGGGGGCGATGACCAAGGACCTGGCGGTGCTGGTCGGCCCCGACCAAAAATGGCTGTCGACGCAGGGCTTCCTCGACCGGATCGACCGGAACCTGCAGCGCGCCATGGCGTGAGCCGCCCGGTCATCAGGTGTCATTGGTGGGAGGAATCCATCATCGGCTTGAAGAACGTCTCCCGGTCCATGCTCGTGCTCTTGAGGACTTTACCGAACGCGACTTTGAGGGCTTCGATGACGTCGTCTGCCGTCTTCGCCTTCCCGATCGCAGCTTTAACAGAAGATATATCCTGATCGTTCAGATTTAGCACTCCCCCATCAATGTAGTGCAGCGCGCAAACCCGACTCATTTTAAGCAAGACGATATCGTTGCCTTCATTTAGATCAATTTTATCTAGGGCATCTGAGATCATCTCCTGTCTCACCCTCTGATCAATAGCTTGTTTATCCTCGTAAAATTTTTCAGGGATCGCCACGTCTTTCAGTGTACTTTTCAGCAGCGCGATGTCCTGCTTGGTGAAACTCGTCTTGTCACTAAGCATCTCCAGCGCCGCTATATTCAAGGCGAGACCGTAATATTCATAAAGCGACTTATTGACCGTCTTATTGGACCAAATCTCGGCTGACGAAAGGACGACGAAAAATTCCTTGAACAGCTTCAATACAGATTGATGGTCGAGCAAATTCTGGTTACCAGGTTTCAAACAATTTCCTGCCGCGGCCAATGCGGATTCGGGATGGAGAAACTCGGTCAGTGCCTTGCCGAGCGTATCGGACAATAAAGAGAGAGTTCCGGTCTCCGGGACATCGGCACCTAATTTTTCAAGCGCGGCCTTCATTTTCGAAATAATCTCGTCTTCTTGCCCAGGAATGTATTTACCAGTCTGAAACTTCTTGGCCGCGTCCAGCACGGCCGCCACCTCTGTCGCCGTCTGGAGCTTCTCCCAATTGCCGGCTTCGGCCAATTTGCGAAGATCGGACTTGAGCGCCCTCGTTCCGTCAATGGGACCTCCCCTCTTCCTCAGAAGAATCCCAAGCTTCCCCTTGCCAGCCGATTCCTTCCAAGCCGCGTCGAACAGCGCCACGCGAAAATCAGGATCGTTTCGTTGCTTCTGCTCAAGATCGTTTCGTTGCTTCTGCTCAGGATCGTTTCGTTGCTTCTGCTCAGGATTGTCTAGTTTCCTCTTTTCAAGATTGTCTAGTTTCCTCTTTTTAAGATTGTCTAGTTGCTTCTGTTCAGGATTGTTTGGTTGCCCCTTCGCCGCAGGACCACGGGCTTTGGAAATTATCGAATCGAGAAAACGGAGATCGTGAGTTATGAAATCCCCCTCGTTATGAAGCGCTTGGATGGCCCCGAATACCGCATCCCTGGCCGCCATCTTTGCCTCGGCCTTGGCGAAGGCACGCTTCATCCCTTCGGGATCGTTATGGATGAATCTTCCTGCGACCTTGAGGGTCTGCTTCACATCGAGTTGGGCAAAGGTCGCTCGGTTCTCTCTGAAAATTCGTCCGACCATGATTTTCCCCCACTAACATTTTCTCTGCTTATCTAACTCATTTCCAGCACAGGGGGTGTGCCGAACAGCACAGTTGCCGTCGCCGGCGAAAAATGCTGGATACGGAACCTGGCCCTGCATGACTAGGCTCCTTTTCCTGAGGTTTCCCAGGCGATGACCGGCGTCAGCGCGATCCGCTCCACATTTCTCGATTTCTTCCGCAAGGAGGGCCACGAGGTCGTGCCCTCCTCGCCGCTCGTGCCGCGCAACGACCCGACGCTGATGTTCACCAATTCCGGCATGGTGCAGTTCAAGAACGTGTTCACCGGCGCCGAAAAGCGGCCCTACAGCCGGGCGGTCACCGCCCAGAAATGCGTCCGCGCCGGCGGCAAGCACAATGACCTCGACAATGTCGGCTATACCGCGCGCCACCATACGTTCTTCGAAATGCTGGGAAACTTTTCCTTCGGCGACTATTTCAAGGACCGCGCCATCGACCTCGCCTGGCGCCTCGTCACCCGCGAGCTCGGCCTGGCGCCCGACCGGCTGACGGTCACCGTCTTTGTCGATGACGACGAGGCCTTCGGGCTGTGGCGGCGCATCGCCGGCCTCCCCGAGAGCCGCATCATCCGCATCGCCACTTCGGACAATTTCTGGTCGATGGGCGAGACCGGCCCGTGCGGCCCCTGCTCCGAGATCTTCTATGATCATGGCGAGCACATTGCCGGCGGCCCGCCCGGTTCGGCCGAGGCGGATGGCGACCGCTTCATCGAGATCTGGAACCTCGTCTTCATGCAGTTCGAGCAGGTGACGCCGTCCGAGCGGATCATCCTGCCGCGCCCGTCGATTGACACCGGCATGGGGCTCGAGCGCATCGCGGCGGTGCTCCAGGGCACCCATGACAACTACCAGACAGACCTGTTCCGGTCGCTGATCCGCGCCATCGAGGAGGAGACGAACACCGCCGACGAAGGCGCCGCCATCGCCTCGCACCGGGTGATCGCCGATCATTTGCGCGCCTGCTCCTTCCTGATCGCCGACGGCGTCCTGCCGTCGAACGAGGGCCGCGGCTATGTGCTGCGCCGCATCATGCGGCGCGCCATGCGCCATGCCGAGCTGCTCGGGGCCCGCGAGCCGCTGATGTGGAAGCTCGTCCCGGCGCTGAAGCGGGAGATGGGCGAAGCCTATCCCGAGCTCGCTCGCGCCGAGCCGCTGATCGTCGAGACGCTGAAGCTCGAGGAGAGCCGGTTCCGCCGCACCCTCGAGCGCGGCCTGCGCATGCTCGAGGAGGAATTGGCCGAGACCAGGCCGGGCGGCGTGTTCTCCGGCAAGGTGGCGTTTCGCCTTTATGACACCTATGGCTTCCCGCTGGACCTCACCCAGGATGCGTTGAAGCCGCGCGGCATCACCGTCGATCTCGACGCCTTCAACCAGGCGATGGCGAAGCAGCGCCAGGAGGCGCGCCGCAACTGGGCCGGCTCCGGCGAGGCGACGACCGAGACCCTGTGGTTCGAGATCCGCGACCGGGTCGGGGCCAGCGAGTTTCTCGGCTACGACACCGAGACGGCGGAAGGCGTGGTGCGGGCCATCGTCGGCGACAATGGTGAGGAGCGCCAGGTCCTGGACAAGGGGCAGTCCGGCTCGCTGGTGCTGAACCAGACGCCGTTCTATGCCGAGGCCGGCGGCCAGGTCGGCGATCAGGGCATCATCCGCACCGCCGGCGGCGGCCGCTTCCGGGTGACCGATACCCAGAAGAAGCTCGGCGACCTCCATGTCCATCTCGGCCAGGTCGAGGAGGGCAGCATCCGGATCGACGAACCGGTCGAGCTCGAGGTCGATCACGAGCGGCGGCGCACCATCCGCATCCATCACTCGGCGACGCATCTGCTGCACGAAGCGCTGCGGCAGGTGCTCGGGCCGCATGTCGCCCAGAAGGGATCGCTGGTCGAGCCCGATCGGCTGCGCTTCGATTTCTCGCACCCCAAGGCCCTGAGCGACGCCGAGATCGGCGCGGTCGAGGATGTCGCCAATCGGGTGGTGGCCGAGAACGACGCCGTGACGACGCGGCTGATGTCGGTGGACGAAGCGATCGCGGCGGGTGCCCGCGCGCTGTTCGGCGAAAAATATGGCGATGAGGTGCGGGTGGTGACCATGGGGGTCGAGCCCGGCAGCGGCAACCGCCGGATCTATTCCATGGAGCTCTGCGGCGGCACCCATGTCGGGCGGACCGGCGACGTCGGCACGATCGTGGTCACCGCCGAAAGCGCCTCGGCCGCCGGCGTCCGGCGCATCGAGGCGCTGGCCGGCGAGGCCGCCCGCCAGCATTTGCGGGAGCGCGACCGCAAGCTTGCGCGTCTCGTCGAGCTGCTCAAGACCACCCCCGGCGATATCGAAACGCGGGTAAGCCAGCTCGTCGACGATCGCCGCCGGTTCGAGCGCGACCTGTCGGAAGCGCGGCGCCGTCTGGCGATGGGCGGCAGCAGCGGCGGCGGCATGGAGCCGATCGAGGTGAACGGCATCCGTTTCATGGGCGGGGTTGTCCAGGGCGTCGATCCCAAAGACCTCAAAGGCCTCGCCGATGAAGGCAAGGCCCGGCTCGGCTCGGGCGTGGTGGCGCTGGTGACGGTGACCGACGACGGCCGCGCGGCGGCAGTGGTCGGGGTCACCGGCGATCTCGCCGGCCGGATCAATGCGGTCGACCTGGTGCGGCAAGCCTCGCGGGTGCTGGGCGGAACCGGCGGCGGCGGCCGGCCCGACATGGCGCAGGCCGGCGGACCGGACGGCTCGCGCGCCGAGGCGGCGATCGCGGCGGTGCGCTCGGCGCTGGGGTAAGCGCCTTGAGCCGCGCTCAGCTGGTATCGATGGTGATGGTGTTCTGAATCGCGTCGGTCAGGAGGCCGGTGGCGGTCGGCTTGACGATCCCCGGCAGCACGCGGATATCGAACAGCTCGCGGACCTCGCCCTCGAGCCTGATCCAATGGACGACGTCGCCCGTTTTGAGATCGATGATGTGGACCCCGCACCAGGGATCGGCATCGCGGCGCTTCAGCTCGTCGTCGAGCGCGAGCCCGGAGAAGGAGTTGCGTGGCAGCGACAGCGTGACGATGGCATGGCCATGGTGGAAATCGAGCCCGCGGAGGAAGCCGGGGCAGAAGGTGCGGGGCTCGAAGCTGCCGGATCCGAGATCGATGGTGCCGAGATGGCCGGTGCCGGAATTCAGCACCCACAGGCGGCCATCATGGAGGCGCGGGCTGTGCGGCATGGACAGCCGCTCGGTGACGATCTCGCCCGACGCGACATCGACGATCGAGCCGCCTTCGGCCCGCCGGTCGCGCCAGCCATTGACGATATCGCTCCGGCAGACCGCCGTGACATAGGCGGGGCGGCCGTCGGCCATGGCCATGCCGTTCAGATGGCAGCGATCCTCGGCAGCGAGCCTGCTGATGAATTTGGGCGACCAATAGGGGCGGAAGCTGTGGACCGGGCTCAGGGTCGCAAGGCATGAATAGAGGGTGTTGACGAAGATGATGCGCCCATCGCTCATCACCCCGAGCTCATGGATATCGAGATCGCCGGTGGTGGTGGCGAAACGCGGCACATAGTGGCGATCCTCGCCCTGGGGACCGCGCTCGCTTCCGGTCAGAACGTTCTCGAAGCGCCAGACCTGATAAAGCGTCGACAGGATAAGACGCTGCGCGTCGGCCCATAGCGCCATGGCACGAATGAAGAAGCGCTCGTGAAAATGCACCCGGCCATTGTCGTCGCCGCAGAGATAGAGCCGGCCCGACTGGTAGGAGGTGAAGGCGAGCGACAGATTGTGGCGGCTCAGCCACTCGGCGAGGCCGCGGGTGCAGCTGATCTGGCTGGCGCGGGGCTGGACGGTTCCGGCCGGTCCGGCGAGGGGCGCAAGAACGTCCTGCATGCTGTTCCAACGTTGCGGCTGCGATGATTCGCAACCTTTACACGAGAACGGATCGTTCTACAACCGTTCCGGATCGAGAGTGAACAGCTCCTGGGAACGCCCGACGCCGCGCAGCGCATAGCGGCCGACCGAGACGATCCACGAGCGCTCGGGCTCCGGCGTCGCGGCAACGAAGTCGGCCGACAGCACGATATGGCGGTCGACCGAGCGGCACATCGAGGAGACGCGGCTCGCCTCGTTGACGGCGGGACCGACGACGGTGAAGTCGAGCCGGTCCTCGCTGCCGACATTGCCGTAGAAAACCTCGCCGATATGGAGGCCGATATAGACGGTGGTGACGGGGCGGTCCTCGGCCAGGCGGCGCGCATTGAGCTGGGCCAGGCGCTGCCGCAGGCTCGCCTCGGCCTGCAGCGCCGAGCGGCAGGCCTCGCCCGGATCGTCGGCCTTGAAAATGGCGAGCGTGCCGTCGCCGATCAGCTTGAGGACATCGCCGCCGGCCTCGTGGATGGCCGAAATGACGAGGTCGGCATAGTCGTTGAGCAGCGGGATGATCTCGCGCGGCGGTGCGGTGTCGGTGATCTTGGTGTAGCCGCGCAGGTCGGAAAACCACAGGACGGCGCTGATCCGGTCGGCGACGCCGCGCGAGATCTTGCCGTCGAGCACGCGCTGGCCGGCATCCTGCCCGAGATAGACCTCGACCAGGGTCCCGGCGATGCGCTTGAGGGCGGCGCATTTGATGGCGAGCGCCAGGGCCGGCAGCAGCCGCCGCAGCGCCGCCGCCTGGGCATCGCTGAAGCCGCCGGGTTGCTGGGTCACCCAATAGGAATAGACGCAATCCATCTCGCCGATCGTGCCGCTGCTGGCAAAGCGATGCACGAAGGCCATGAAGCCGGTCTGGCCGTCGTCCTTGAGGGTCTGGAGAATGGCGAAGTCGAGCGGGTCGCCCGGGCCAACGCGCCGGCGCAATTCGTCATGGCCGGTGGTCAGCAAATGATGGAACACGCTGCTCTGCCAATTGGCCGCCGCCTCGCCGCCCTGGTTGGTGCGGCCATATTCGACGATCGCCTCTTCCTCGATGCCGTCATTGCGCCAGCGGAAGGCCCGCCCCTCATATATCGGATGGAGGGTGTCGATGATGGTGACGGCGCGCGACAGCGAAAGCCCGGTGGCGCAGCAGCGGCCGCAGAAGCCGTTCAGGAGCTCGGTCTCGTGCTCGCCGGCGAGGCCGCGGTCGATGAGCCAGCCGGTAATGGCGTCGATGTCCGGGTCATTCATGATCGGGGGCCACGTCCTTGCGATGCATGGCTGAAAGATTCCAGCTGGTCATCACGGCCCGCCATGGTTGGTCGCGATCAGCCCGCCGACGATGTTGATGGTCAGCGACAGAACAAGGACATTGAACAGAAATGCAAGCAGTCCGTGAAACAATGCCGTTCGGCGCAATCCGTGATCCTCGATCTGAACGTCCGAGACCTGGAAGGTCATTCCGATGACGAACGAGAAATAGAGGAAGTCCCAATAGTCCGGTTGATTGCGACCACCCGGAAAAAGCAGGCCGCCCCTCGACCGGTCCGGCGAGACGTTGCGGTAATATTCATGGGCGTAGTGCAGCGCAAACATGGTGTTCATGAAGGACCACGACAGAACGATTGTCGCGATCGCGATGGCAGCGTGAAAGGCGGCGCTGCCGGTAGCCTGGTTGGCGAGACCCCTGAGCTCGCTGAACACCGCGAACAGCGTTGCGGTGGCGACGACGCTGCCGATGACAAGCCAGGTATTGCGCCTTTCATCCTCCATGTTGGCCAGAGTTTTCATGTCGATCACCGAGGCCTGGGTCATCATCGCCAGGACGCGCCAGATGAACAGCGTCGCGCCGGCATCGAATGCGACAATGAGGCAGGTCACGCAAGGGACTTGGACCGCCGAGAAACCGCACAGGCCAAGCGCCAGGCACATACCGCCCAGCATGACCGCCAGCGCCGTGGCCGCGACCAGCCGCGGATGGGCTTCCATCCCGAGACGCCGCAGGATGGTGGCGAACAAGGCGACCTCACCGCCTGTCCGGCGGCGGCCACTGGTCGGTGTCGTGATCGGGATGCTGCAGGCTCTTCAGCCGGGCCAGCTCCTCCGGCGTGCGGCTGTCCTCGGTGCGGCGGCCAGGCAGCGCCGCGAGGCCGGCGAACCACGACAGCCGCCTCTCGATGCCGACCTGGCTGGCCGGCGGCGCGCGCTCGGGATCATCGAGCGCGCCTATGGCGATCTCGATATGATCATCGCCATCCTCCTGCATCGACAAGGGCGTGCCGCAGGCGGCGCAGAAGCCGCGATCGACCGCCGCGGAGGAGTGGAACAGCCCAGGCGTGCCGCGGGTCCAGCGGAAGATCCGATGCGGCACCGAGACGAGCGCCGCACCCCATGAGCCGAACGCCTTCTGGCACATCCGGCAATGGCAGATGCCGGCCTTTCCCGGCGGACCATCGATGGCAAAGCGCACGGCGCCGCATTGGCAGCCACCGGTGATGATCGGACGTTCGGCTGTCATGGTTTTGTCCTTAACGCGACCTGTTCCTTGCTTCACGCATCGGCGGCGGAGCCGTCCTCGCCCTCCGATGGAGTTCCTGTGATCGCTCGCGCGATGAGCCCGGCATTGGCCCGGATCGCCGTCTCGATGGTCTGGGCGACGTCGCGGTTGTTCTTGAGGAACGTCTTGGCATTTTCGCGGCCCTGGCCGATCCGCTCGCCGGCATGGGAGAACCAGGATCCCGACTTCTCGACCACGCCGGCGGTGACGCCGAGATCGATGAGCTCGCCGGTCTTCGAGATGCCCTCGCCATACATGATGTCGAACTCGACCTGCTTGAAAGGCGGCGCCACCTTGTTCTTCACCACCTTGACGCGGGTCTGGTTGCCGACCACCTCGTCACGATCCTTGATGGCACCGATGCGGCGGATGTCGAGCCGCACCGAGGCATAGAATTTCAGCGCGTTGCCGCCGGTCGTCGTCTCCGGATTGCCGAACATCACGCCGATCTTCATCCGGATCTGATTGATGAAGATCACCATGCACTGGGTCTTGGAGATTGAGGCGGTCAGCTTGCGCAGCGCCTGGCTCATCAGGCGGGCCTGCATTCCCGGCAGGGAATCGCCCATCTCGCCCTCGATCTCGGCCCTCGGCGTCAATGCTGCAACCGAATCGATGACCAGCACCTCGACGGCGCCCGAACGGACCAGCGTGTCGGCGATCTCCAGCGCCTGCTCGCCGGTATCGGGCTGCGAGATCAGCAGATCGTCGATGTTGACCCCGAGCTTGCGGGCATAGCCCGGGTCGAGCGCGTGCTCGGCATCGATGAAGGCGCAGATGCCGCCGCGCTTCTGGGCCTCGGCGACGGTCTGGAGCGCGAGCGTGGTCTTGCCCGACGATTCGGGGCCGAAGATCTCGACCACCCTGCCGCGCGGCAGGCCGCCGATGCCGAGCGCGATGTCGAGCCCCAGGGAGCCGGTGGAAATGGCCTCGATCTCGATCGCCGCGTTGGCGCCGAGCTTCATGATCGAGCCCTTGCCGAACGCCTTTTCGATCTGGCTGAGAGCCGCGTCGAGCGCCTTCTTTCTGTCCATCGGAGAATTCTCTATCAGCCGGAGATTGGTCTGCCCCATCTCGCGCTCCTTATTGACCAGCGTCCCCAATTCCACAAGGGACTATGCGGAGCACCATGTACTCTTTTTGTTCTCATTGCAACCAGCTTTTACAACCTATTGAACTGATTGGGATTTATTGATCAGTGGAGCGTGCTGTTGCAAGTCGCGTGCAATCCCGGGAGAGTCGCAGCCGGCGCCCCTGAAGTCTGGGGGGAGGTCGGAACGCCGTCTACTCTCTCCCGGGAGCCTGCGCGAATTCTCACCGGCCGGAATGATGTAACATTGATGTCGAAAAGTTGCAATGGTCAATTCGATTGCAATTTTCGCGATAGAGATTTTTTCCCTATGACCGCGCCAGCGCGGCTTCGACGGCGCCTGCCACCTGCAACAGGTGCCGGTCGCTGCCGCCGCGCGCCATCAGCATCAGGCCGGTCGGCGGTGCGCCCGCCTCCGACATGGGCAGCGAAATGGCGCAGACGCCGAGAAAATTGCCGATGATGGTATTGCGCAAGGAGCGCATGTTCAGCCGGACATAGTCCTCGTCGCTGGCGATCGCGGCAAGCGGCGGCGCGACGAGCGGGGTGGTCGGCAGAACCAGGGCGTCGAACCCTGCCGCAGCCATATGGAACTGCCCGATCAGCTCGGCGCGCTGGCGGTGGATGTCGATCAGTTCGGCGGCCGTGATGGCGGCGCCATGGAGGATCCGGTTGACGACGCGCGGGTCGTAGCCGTCGCGCCGGGCCGCGATCTGCGCGGCATGATGGGCATAGGCCTCGGCGGCGCCGAGCCCGCCCTTGGCATTGATGAGAGGGAAGCGCCGCACCGCCTCGAAGGCGACCGCGTCGAGCCGCAGCCCGGCCGCGGCGAGCCGTCCGAGGGCCCGTTCGAAATCGCGCGCGACGGGCGGCTCGAGGTCGTCGAGCACCAGGCTCTGCAGAACCCCGAGGCGAATCGCCGACGGCGGCATCGGATCGAGGCCGCCGACCGGCTCGTCGGCCATGATGGCATCGGCGATCGCGCAGTCGCCGACGCTGCGGGCCAGCGGGCCGACCGAATCGAGGCTGGCGGACAAAGGATAGACGCCGCGGGTCGGCACCCTGCCGACGGTCGGCTTCCAGCCGACAATGCCGTTGAACGCCGCCGGGATGCGGCATGAGCCGCCGGTGTCGGTGCCGATGCCGACCGGGCAGATCGCATCGGCCACCGAGATCGCCGCACCGGAGGACGATCCGCCGGGGATGCGGCCGGTGGCGCGATCATGGCTGCACAGCGGCGTGCCGTAATGCGGGTTGAGCCCCAGCCCCGAATAGGCGAACTCGGTCATGTTGGTGCGGCCGAGAACGATGAAGCCTTGCGCCTTGAGGCGGGCGATCGCCGGGGCGTCGACCGCGGCCGGCGCCGCCGTCTTGAGGATGACCGAGCCAGCGGTGGTGACCTCGCCGGCGAGGTCGAACAGATCCTTGACCGAGATCGGGATGCCGGCATGGCGCGACGGTGCCCGGCCGCGACGGCGCAGACGGTCGATGTGGTCGGCATGTTCGCGCGCCCCCGCCATGTCGAGCGACAGGAAGGCACGGGCGCCCTCGCCAGCCGGATCGGCGGCGCGCGCCAGCGCCTCCTCGACGAGCGCGCGCGCCGAAACGCGGTTATCCGCCAGCCGGCGGGCCAGGTCTTCAAGCACGCTCACGGGTGCGTCTCCGGGAAAGTCACGAGCTCATCGCTTCCTTCACCGCCTCCGCCAGCTGCTTCAGCGTGAAGGGCTTGGGCAGAAAGGCGAAATCGGTCTGCCCCTCGAGGTTTTTCTCGAAGGCGTCCTCGGCATAGCCGGAGATGAACACCACCTTGGTGCCGATGCCGCGCCGGCGCAGCTCCCTCAGAAGCGTCGGGCCATCCATTTCCGGCATCACCACGTCGGAGAGGACGAGATCGATGGTCTGGCCATGCTTCTCCACCACCTCGAGCGCCCGCTCGCCGGTCTCGGCCGTCAGCACCGTATAGCCGCGCGACTGCAGCGCCCGGGTGGCGAAGGAGCGCACGGCATCCTCGTCCTCGACCAGCAGGATGGTGCCGCGACCGGTGAGATCGGCCGACCTCGCATCGGTGCGGGTCTCCACCTGCTGCACCGCAGCAATTTCGCGCGCAGCACCAGAATGACGCTGGAGATAAATTCTGAATATCGTTCCGCGGCCGACTTCGCTGTCGCAGAAGATGAAGCCGCCGGTCTGCTTGATGATGCCATAGACGGTGGACAGGCCAAGCCCGGTGCCCTTGCCGACCTCCTTGGTGGTGAAGAACGGCTCGAAGATCTTGTCCAGCACGTCGGGGGCCATGCCGATGCCGCAATCCTCGATCTCGCATACCACGTAATCGGCCGGCGGCAGCAGCCCCGGCCTGACGGTGCGCGCCTCGTCCTCGTCGAGATTGAGGGTGCGGATCGTCAGGACGCCGCCATTCGGCATGGCATCGCGGGCATTGACCGCGAGATTAATGATGACCTGCTCGAACTGGTTGATGTCGACCCTGATGAGCCCGATATCGCGGCCATGGACGATCCTGAGCTCGACCTTCTCGCCGAGCAGCCGGCCAAGCAGATGACCGAGATCGGCGATGATGTCGCTGAGCGAGGTGATCTCCGGCCGGAGCGTCTGGCGCCGCGAGAACGCCAGCAGCTGGCGCACCAGATTGGCGGCGCGGTTGGCGTTCTGCTTGATGTTCATGATGTCGGCAAAGGAGGGATCGGTCGGCTTGTGGCGGGCAAGCAGCAGATCGGAAAAGCCGATGATCGCGGTGAGGACATTGTTGAAATCATGCGCGACGCCCCCGGCCAGCTGCCCGATGGCCAGCATCTTGCGGCTCTGGGCGAGCTGCACCTCGAGCGACGAGTGCCGCGTCGTGTCGGTGGCATAGAGGGTGAGCGCCGCGGCGCTGCCTTGATCGAACCGGCCGAAAAACAGCTGGCCGGTGCGCTGCGGCTCGCCGGCAAAGGCAAAGTCGATGGGCTCCGGGACCTCGCCGCGGAGCGTCGCCGCCAGGGCGTCGGCGAAGGCGGCGCGATGGACTTCGGCGATCGACAGGGCGAGCGGGCTGCCGAGCCGCGCCACCTCCGCCATCTGGGTGAAGGCGGCGTTCATCGACAGGATCCGGCCTTCGCGGTCGATCTGGACGATGCCGATCGGCGCATTGTTGATGAGGCGGGCGATCTTGACGTCGCCGCCGCTCACCGGCTCGGATTCGCGGCCCCGCCGGTCGAGCACCAGCGAGCGCGACGGCAGCGGCTGGCCGTCGCTGCTGAAATCGATGCGGTGGACGATGTGGACCGGGATCGGCCTGCCGTCCCGGCCCTGCAGATCGAGGTCGAAGCTCGCCACCCTGACGCCGCCCGGCACCGGCTCGATCCTGGCGATGCGGCGCGCCCCTTCGGGGGTGACGAGCTGCTCGAGCGTCAGCGTGCCGTCGGTGGTGCGGTCGAGATCGATGTCGAGCCAGCCGGCAAGGGTGGCGTTGACATAGACGATCTGGCCGCTCGGCGCCGTGGAGAAGAATCCCGCCGGCGCATGATCGAGATAGTTGATGATGTATTGGAGGTGGCCGAACGCCTCCTCCTGGCGGGCCCGGTCGTCGGTCAGGTCGATGAGGCGCCAGAGCGTGTAGAGCTGCCCTGCCGGCAGGCCGACGGGCCGGATCTGGGCCCTGATCCAGGCCGGCTTGTCGCGGCGCGCCAATGCCGCGGCCGAGCCCGGGGAAAGGCGGAATTCCTCATGCGCCGCCTTGCCCTCGCGTGCCGTCTGGGACAGCCGGTACACCTTGTCGGCAACGTCGGGATAGCCGGCATAGAGATTTTCCACGCCGATGAGCCGGCTCAGCCCCACTGCCGACAGAAGCTGGCGGTAGGGTTCGTTGGTATAGACGACGCGGCCGCGCCGATCGGTGACGACGCAAGGGTCGGCCACGGCATCGACCAGCCCGTCGAAGAACACGCGCTGGCGCGGCAGCCGGCCGATATGCACGAAGCCGGCGACCACCCCTAAGGAAAACACCAGCCCGACCAGCGCCGCCGCGCCGAGACCGAGCAGCGCCGGCAGGCCGGTATGCTGCGGCGCCAGCGTCGCCACGCCCCACACGCCGGCCGCCAGGGCCAAGGCGATGGCGATGGCGATCCGGGGATGGCCCTGCCGGCTGCCCGCGAGATCGAAACCGGCGCCACCGCGGTCTGCGGCCTTTCCGATCGCCCCCCTGATTTCCACCGCCCCGCCCGTCATCAGCCTGGACCCCTGGCCAATCGAATCACCTGGAGTATAAGGGATCGGCGGCGGCATCGCAGGAGGATGCGCTGCCGAATCGCGTCTGTTTGCGTTGCCCGCGTCGCCATCCTGCCCATTTTTGGGCCTAAGGACCACTCTAGAGAGCCGGGCTGTCCCCGGCCGATGGAAGCCAAGCCAACATGCCTGATCTTGCTCCCTATACCACCTATCTCATTGCCGGTGCGGCAGCGCTGGTCGTGCTCATCATCCTGTTGATGATCTTCCGGACATTCCAGGGCGGGATGGGGGGCCGCCGCGGCGTTCGGCTGGGAATCAGCGAGTATTACGAGATCGACAAGACGCGGCGGCTGATTCTCGTGCGGCGCGACAATGTCGAGCATCTGGTGCTGATCGGCGGCAGCCAGGACCTGGTGATCGAGCCCGGCATTGCGAGCCGCGGCGGCGAGCCGGGCATGCGCAAGCCGCGTCCCGACTTTGTCCAGCCGCGGGAGTACGAGCCACCGCCGCGCGAATATCCGCTCCCGGCAGGCGAGCAGGCCGAATCGCTGGCCGGCGACCCGATGCGGCCGATGGTGCCGCGGCCGGCACCACCGCGGCCGGCGGTGTTCGGCGACAACCGCCCGCCCAATCTCCGGGCGGTCAGCCGCGACGAGCCGCGGCTCGGCCGGCGCGACAGCGAGGCGGGCGAGACCTTCTGAGCGACCGCCGGCGCCCCGGGCCCTGCGGTCAATCCTCGCGATAAACCTTCTCGCGCCTCTCATGGCGCTCCTGCGCCTCGATCGACAGGGTGGCGATCGGGCGGGCATCGAGCCGCCGGAGGCTGATCGGCTCGCCGGTTTCCTCGCAATAGCCGTAGGAGCCGTCCTCGATGCGCTTGAGGGCGGCATCGATCTTGGAGATCAGCTTGCGTTGGCGGTCGCGCGTCCTGAGCTCGAGGGCGCGGTCGGTCTCGGTCGAGGCGCGGTCGGCCAAATCAGGCAATACATTGTTCTCATCTTGCAGAGAAAGCAGTGTCTCTTTGCTTTCGTGCAGAATCTCGTCCTTCCAGTGCAGTAGCTTCATGCGGAAATACTCCCGCTGTCGCTCGCTCATGAACGGTTCGTCGTCCGAAGGATGGTATGCGGTGCCATTCGATTTGGACATTGCCGGGGTCCCTCATTCCCGAAGGGCAACGCCCTTCTGAACAGGGCGCCTGTATATCGAGGTCAAATACACTCGACAATAGGCTCCGACAAGCTCTGAAAAGCCACACAAGTCTTTGATTCGGCTTGGCCAAGGGGACGCTGGCCATTACGCAATGGCACCTTCGCAACGCACAACAATTATATTGCCACTTTTCGTTTCAGCCAAAATTAACCCTGCCGAACACATCATCCCGCCGAAGTGTTTGCGGCTGGGGGAAGTTCATGCGGCGGGTGGTTGTTTTCCTTCTTTTGGCGGCGACGGCTGCCTCGGGAAGCGGTTGTGTCACGTCTACCGATTCGATTGCCGACCAGGGAACGCCGGGCACTCCCGGTACCACCGGCGGCAATGGCAGCGGATCGACCGCCGGCGGCGGCGGCACCGATCCGAGCGCGGGTCTGGCCGGCAGCACCAGCGGCACCGGCGGCCCCAATGCGGCGACGCTTGTCAGCGGCGACAGGGCGCTGGCCTTCGCGCCGACCGGCCGGTCTCCGACCAGCGGCGGCCTTGCCCGGCTGAGCTTCGCCAATCAGGGAACGGCGGGCGAGACTGCGAGCGTCACCATCGATCCCAAGAACACGCGGGGCTTCGGCGGGCCGACCGAGCTCGGGCTCTATCACCACGATGCCAACGGGCTCAAGGATGCGGATCTGCAGACGAGCGCTGCCGGATACCGTCCGGCGGACTATGGCGAATACCGCAAGATCACCACCGAGACCGACGAAGAGCTGCAATATTGGAAATTCACCGACGCCAACGGCAACATGACGAGCTACGCCGCCCAATACCGCAACGTCACCAAGGGCGGCACCAAGGATGCGCAGGCGGCGTGGTTCTTCGGCGGCAATGCGACACCGGCGGCGGCGCTGCCGACCTCCGGCCCGAGCGCGACCTACCAGGGCGCCTTCGCCGCCACCGCGACGACCGACAATTGGATCAAGCCCGACGGCTGGGATTACGACCCGAACGGCTCCTGGCGGCTGCGCGGCAATTCCGCGATCACCGCCGACTTCGGCGCGGCCAGGATCGACGGCACGCTGACGCCGACCTATTGGGAGAAATTCGACGGCGGCAGGGTGGTGCAGGTCACCCCGGGCACCGGCCAGCACTCCACCTTCACCGATGCGGACATCGTGCTCAAGGGCAGCATCAAGGGCAATGGCATCACCGGCGCGAGCTATCTGCAGCGCAACGAAGCCCGCGAGCGGATGGCCACCGAGCAGCCCGATTTCGTCAATGGCGACAACCCGATGCATGGCGGCTTCTACGGCGCCAAGGCCGACAACGTCACCGGCGTGTTCGCCACCTATGCACGGTTGCCGGCGCCCGGCGGTGCCGGCACCGGCATCAATGACGACCGCCGCGGCACCGTCGACATGCAGGGCATGTTCAATGCCCAATGCGTGGCGAACTGCGTGAAGTGACCGGCGACGGCATAGCCCTCGCAAAGGCCATGGCCCGCCTCCCGACCGCCGCGCTCCTGTGCTGCCTCGCGCTCGCCTGCGTGTTTCTCGAACCCGCCGGTGCCGGAACGGCGGCGGGGCAGACCACCAGCGCCGCCGCCAAGGGTGACATCCGGTTCGACCAGCTCGACGAGCGGGTCCGCCTGCGCATCCTCATCGGCATGGTCCGTTCCGGCGGCCATGAGCAGGCGGCGCGGATGCTGGCCGGCGTGCCGTTTCATGGCCCCTATGCCAGGAACCGCACCCTGTTTCTGCACGGGTTGATCGCCGAGGCGCGCGGCGATCTCAAGGGCGCCATCCACCAATTCCGCACCGCGCTCGCCGGCGATCCCAACCTCACCATGGTGCGGATGGAACTGGCCCGCGCGCTCTATCTGGACAATGACGACGACGGGGCGCGCCATCAGTTCGAGCTCTTGATCGGCGCCGCGCCGACGCCCGAATTGGTGCGCACCTTCGAGGGCTTCCTCGATGCCATCGACGAGCGCCGGCCCTGGGACTTCGATTTCTGGGTGTCGTTGGCCCCCAACACCAACTTAAACAACGGCACGGCGCGCAAGGTGGTGTGGATCGACGGGCTGCCCTTCCTGGTCGACGGCAACACCCGACAGAAAAGCGGCATCGGGCTGCGCGGCGGCACCAATGGCTCATACCAGTTCCGGCTGGGCGAGGACCTGTCGCTCGTCACCGCGGCCGGCATCAACGACACCGATTATGAGGGCGATGCGTTCGACGACCTCCTGCTGTCGCAAACCGTCGAGCTCAGGCGCAAGAGCGGCTGGACCGAGTTGTGGCTCGGCGGCATCGCCCAGGAGCGCTGGTCGGGCGACGCGTTTCTCTGGAGCCTCGGTCCGCAGATCACGATCAAGCAGCGGTTCGGGCCGCGCACCGGCGGCTATCTGCGGCTGCGCCAGTCCTTCAATCTTTATGATGATGCCGACTACCGCAACGGCACCACCTCGGGCGGCGACGGGCGCGTATCATGGTCGCTGTCGCCGGCAACGGTGCTCTACGCGCTGGCGGGAGCCGAGCGCGGCACCGCCACGCTGCCCCATCTCGACTATTGGTCGGCGATGGGCGGCCTCGCCGCCTATCACGAATTCGGCTATGGCCTGACGCTTTACACCGAGGGGCGGCTCCGGCGTACTGTCTATGACGGCGACTATCCCTTCATGGACGAGCCCCGCGACGACCTCAGGCTGGATATCCGCGCGACCTTGACCAAGCGCGATTTCGCGATCTGGGGCCTCGCCCCACAAGTTGAATACACCTATAGTACGGCCCGATCGAACACGCCGTTCGACAGTTTCGAGGCGCATGCCGCAAGCGTGACGCTCACCAAGCAATTCTAGGGACGACCCAACTCCGGCCGACATGAAGTTTCCCTCGGCAAAGGCGTTCATGGACTGGCCGGCCAAGGCCGTGACCATCTTCGGCATGTCCGGCGTCGGCAAGACCAGCCTCGCCCGCATGCTGCGGCACCACGACTGGTTCCACTACTCGGTCGATTACCGGATCGGCACCCGCTACATGGGCGAGCACATCGTCGACAACTTCAAGAAGGAGGCGATGAAGAACCCGTTCCTGCGCGACCTCCTGCGCACCGACTCGATCTACATCTCGTCCAACATCACCTTCGAGAATCTCGATCCGCTGTCGACCTATCTCGGCAAGCCCGGCAACCCCGACAAGGGCGGCATTTCCTTCGCCGACTATCTGGAGCGGCAGGAGCAGCACCGGGAGGCCGAGATTGCCGCGCTGCACGATGTGCCGATGTTCGTGAAGAAGGCGCGCGACATTTATGGTTACCAGCACTTCATCTGCGATTCCGGCGGCTCGCTCTGCGAGGTGGTGGACGTCAGGGACGACAAGGACCCCGTCATGCGCAGCCTCGCCGCCCACACCCTCCTGCTCTATATCCGCGGGACACCCGAACATGCCGACGAGCTGGTCGAGCGGTTCCGCCACCAGCCCAAGCCGATGTATTACCGGCCCGCCTTCCTGAAGCAGAAATGGCGGGAGTACAAGATGGTTACCGGCATCGGCGCCGATGCCGATGTCGACCCCGATGCGTTCCTCATCTGGGGGTTCGGGCAGCTCCTGCATCACCGCATCCCGCTTTATGAGGCCATTGCGCGGCAATATGGCTACACTGTGGACATGCAGCGCATCCCCGAGATCACCGACCAGGAGGCGTTCCTCGAGCTCATCTGCGAGGTGCTGGAGGCGCGGTAAAGGCCCCCCTCCCCCCAGCCTCCCCCCGGCCTCCCTTGCATCGCGAGCCGCCGCAATCTAGATACCCCCGACCCGCCTGCCGTGCTCTTGAGGAGTCCTGGGCCGAAATGCCGATCAAGGTGCCGAACAATCTCCCCGCCCGCCAGACGCTCGAGCGCGAGGGCGTCATGGTCATGAGCGAGGCGGACGCGATCCGGCAGGACATCCGGCCGCTGCGCATCGGCATGCTCAACCTCATGCCGGACAAGATCCGCACCGAGACGCAATTTGCCCGGCTCTGCGGCTCCACCCCGCTGCAGGTCGAGTTCACGCTGCTGAAGATGACCGGGCACACGCCGAAGAACACGCCGGCCGACCACATGATCGCCTTTTACCGCGACCTGAGCGAGGTCCGCGACGAGAAGTTCGACGGCATGATCGTCACCGGTGCGCCGGTCGAGCTCCTCGAATTCGAGGCGGTCTCCTATTGGCCGGAGCTCGTCAGGTTCTTCGACTGGACGCTTCAGCATGTGCATTCGACCTTCTGCATCTGCTGGGCGGCGCAGGCGGCCCTTTACCGCCATTACGGGGTCGGCAAGCATCGGCTGAGCCACAAGGCGTTCGGCGTCTACCGCCACAAGAACCTCAACCCGACCTCGCCCTATCTGCGGGGCTTTTCGGACGATTTCTCGATACCGGTGTCGCGCTGGACCGAGGTGCGCCGTAGCGAGCTGCCGCCCGATGCCGGGCTCGAGGTGCTGATGGAATCGGACGAGGCAGGGTTGTGCCTGGTTGCGGACGCGCCGCACCGGGCGCTCTACATGTTCAACCACATCGAATATGACACGGCGACGCTGGCGGAGGAATATTGGCGCGACACCAACAACGGCAAGCCCATCCGCCTGCCGTTGAGCTACTTCCCGCATGACGATCCCCATGCCCATCCGGAGAACCGCTGGCGCAGCCACGCCCATCTCCTGTTCGGCAACTGGATCAACGAGGTCTACCAGACGACGCCGTTCGATTGCGCGGCGATCGGCGGGGCGGCCGCGGGCGGCCCGCGATGATCCGCCTCCTGCTGCTGCGCCACGCCAAGTCGGACTGGTCCGAGGCCGGTTTCGCCGACCGTGACCGGCCGCTCGCCAAGCGCGGCCGCGCCGGTGCCGAATTGATCGCCGGCTATATGCGGCAGCAGGCGCTTGCGCCCGATCTCGTGCTGTCGTCGCCGGCAACGCGCACCCGCCAGACCGTAAGTCTCGTCCTCGACATCATCGCCACCAGCCCGAAAATCCTGTTCGACGAGACGCTCTATGATTTCGGCAGCGGCGAGCGGCTGCTGGCGGCGATCAGGGACGAGGGCGGCGACGCCAAGACGCTGATGCTGGTCGGCCACAATCCGGCGATCGAGCGGCTCGCCGCGCTGCTGGCCGGCGCCGGCGATGCCGCGCTCATGGCGGCGATGCAGCGCAAATTCCCCACCGCTGCCCTGGCGGTCATCGATTTCGCGGACAAGGCGTGGAGAGCCGTCAAGCCGGGCAAGGGTACCCTCACCGCCTTTGTCACGCCGAAGGGTCTGGCGGCGGCCGGCTGATGCGGCTTGGGACCGGCTGAGCCATGGCATCGACGCTCATCGACGAGGCTCGGGTAGCGCTCGGCGGCATCGGCGAGCTGTTCGCCGGTGTCGTCTCGCCGACGCTGCGGCTCGGCGTCACCGGCCTGTCGCGCTCCGGCAAGACGGTATTCATCACCGCGCTCATCCACAATCTGCTGCATGGCGGCCGCCTGCCGCTGTTCAATGCGGCGGCCGAAGGGCGGATCGTGCGCGCCTATCTCGAGCCGCAGACCCATGACGAGATCCCGCGCTTCGCCTATGAGGATCACGTTGCGCTGCTGACCGGCCCCGACCGGGCTTGGCCGCAGGGAACACAGCGGATCTCCGAGCTCCGGCTCACCATCGACTACCAGGCCCGCGGCATCGTGGCGCGCAACACCCATGGCGGGCAGCTCCGCATCGACATCGTCGACTATCCCGGCGAATGGCTGCTCGACCTGCCGTTGATGTCGATGCGCTACGAGGACTGGTCGCAGGCGACCCTTGCGCAGAGCCGCTCCGGGGCCCGGCTTGAGTTGGCGGGGCCGTTTCACGCTCATCTCGCGACCCTCGAGCCGGCAGCGCGGGCGAACGAAGCGGCGGCGCAGGAGGCAGCGCGGCTCTTCACCGCCTATCTCGCCCGCTGCCGCCTGGACGATGTATCGCTGTCCTCGCTGCCGCCGGGCCGCTTCCTCATGCCCGGCGATCTCGAAGGCTCGCCCCTCCTCACCTTCGCTCCGCTCGACGTCACGCCGGAGACCGCGGCGAAGCGGGGCTCGCTGCACGCCATGATGAAGCGACGTTATGACAGCTATGTCGCCCATGTGGTGCGGCCGTTCTTCTATGATCATTTCGCCAGGCTCGACCGCCAGATCGTGCTCGCCGACCTCCTGACCGCGCTCAATGCCGGCCCGGCGGCGGTGGCCGATCTCTCGGCCGCGCTCTCGGCCGTGCTCGCCTGTTTCCGCCAGGGCGCCAATTCCTGGTCGTCCGTGTTCACCGGCCGGCGCATCGATCGCATCCTGTTTGCCGCCACCAAGGCCGATCTCCTCCATCACGGCTCGCATAACCGCCTGGAGGCAATCCTGAGGCTCGTGCTCGAGCGGGCGCTCAAACGGGTCGAATTCTCCGGCGCCCGGCTCGACGTCGCGGCGCTCGCCGCCATCCGGGCGACCCGCGAGGCAACGGTGAGGCAGGGCGGCGACACCCTGCCCTGCATCGTCGGCACGCCGCAGGCCGGCGAGGTCATCGGCGAGGAGCTGTTCGACGGCGAAACGGAAGCCGCGATCTTTCCCGGCGATCTGCCGGCCGATCCGGCGCGGGCGCTGGACGGCTCGCTGGCCGGGAGCCTCCGCTTCGTCCGCTTCCGCCCGCCGAAGCTCGGCGCCGTCCCCCTACAGTCGAGCCCGGCCTTTCCCCATATCAGGCTCGACCGCTCAATCGAGTTCCTGATCGGAGACCGCTTCAGATGATGAACCCCCGCCGGCCCACTGCCTTCCGGCCCGAGACGGCGGAGATCGAGATCGAGCCCGACCGAACAGAACCGGCGCTCGTACCAACCCTGCCGCAGCCGCTGGGGCTGCGCCGCTCCTTCCGTTGGGGAAGCGTGTTGGTCTCGGCGGCAAGCTCGCTTATCCTGCTGTGGGCCGGTTACGCGGTGGCCGGCTTCATCGACGACCTGTTCCAGCGCTCGGTTGTCCTCGGCGGGATCGGCCTGTCGCTTGCCTCGCTGGTCGCGCTGGCGCTCGTCGCCATCCTGCTGCGCGAGGTGATCGGGCTCGTCCGGCTCAACGCTCTCGGCTCGATCCAGGACGATGCCGCCCGCGCGATTGCGGCGCGCGATGCCGCGGCAGCCCAGCTGGCGCTGCGCCATCTGCGCCGGCTCTATGCGGGGCGGCCGGAGCTCGCGGCAGGGCTCGCCGATCTCGCGCGGCATGAGCGCGACATCATGGATCCGGCCGACCGGATCAGGATCGCCGAGCGCGACATCGTCAGCCGCCTCGACGAGACGGCTGGGCGGATCATCACCCGCAGCGCGCGGCGCGTCACCCTGACGACGGCGGTGATGCCGGCGGCAGCGCTCGACATCCTGTTCGTCGCCGCCTTCAACTTCCGCATGCTGCGGGACCTTGCGACCCTCTATGGCGGCCGGCCCGGGATCATCGGGACATTGCGGCTCGCCCGGATGGTGCTGAGCCATCTCGCGGTGACCGGCGGGCTTGCCCTTACCGACAACATCGTCCAGCACGTCCTCGGCCGCGGTCTTCTCGGGCGCCTGTCGGCCCGCTTCGGCGAAGGCGCGGTGAACGGCATCATGACGGCGCGCATCGGTCTTGCTGCCCTCGACATCTGCCGGCCGCTGCCGTTCATCACCCGGCCGAAACCGGGCCTTGCCGAGTTTCTCCAGCAGATCGGAGACTTTACGAGCGAACCGGGGCAAGGCGGGCAGCCGGCAGCAAAACCTTAGGGCAGCGGCGCGTCTTGCCTAGTCGATGTCCCCGATATCCTCGACCGTGCCACCACCCTGCACCCGCTGGGCCAGGCTTGCCGCCATGAAGTCGTCGAGATCGCCGTCGAGCACGGCGAAGGGGCTGGTGCTCGTCACCCCGGTCCGCAAGTCCTTGACCAGCTGATAGGGCTGGAGGACGTAGGAGCGGATCTGGTGGCCCCAGCCGATATCGGTCTTGGCGGCATTGGCGGCATCGATCTTGTCCTGGCGCTTCTGCAGTTCGAGCTCGTAGAGCCTCGCCTTGAGCATGTTCCAGGCGGTGGCCCGGTTCTTGTGCTGTGAGCGCTCGTTCTGGCAGGAGACGACGATCCCGGTGGGCAGATGGGTGATGCGCACCGCCGAATCGGTGGTGTTGACGTGCTGGCCGCCGGCGCCGGAAGCGCGGTAGGTGTCGATCCGGCAATCGCCCTCGTTCACCTCGACATCGATGCTGTCGTCGACCACCGGGAACACCCAGACGCTGGCGAAGGAGGTGTGGCGCCGGGAATTGGCATCATAGGGCGAGATGCGGACCAGCCGGTGCACCCCGGATTCGGTCTTGAGCCAGCCATAGGCGCTGTTGCCCTTGACGAGAATGGTGGCGGACTTGATGCCGGCCTCCTCGCCGGCATGCTCCTCGATGAACTCCACCTTGTAGCGATGCGCCTCCGCCCAGCGCACATACATGCGCAGCAGCATGCTGGCCCAGTCCTGGCTCTCGGTGCCGCCGGCGCCGGCATGGATCTCGACATAGCAGTCATTGCCGTCGGCCTCGCCCGACAGCAGCGTCAGCAGCTCCTGCTTGGCCAGCTCTGGGCGCATCGCCTGCAGCACCGCTTCGGCATCGGCGACGATCGCCTGGTCGCCCTCGAGCTCGCCGAGCTCGATCAGCTCGATATTCTCCGCAATCGACCGCTCGAGCCGCAGCACCATGGCGATCTGCTGGTCGAGGTCCTGGCGGCGGCGCATCACGTCCTGGGCGCGCGCCGGATCGTTCCACAGTGCTGGATCCTCCGACTGGGAATTGAGCTCCGCCAGCTGCCTCAGCGCGTTGTCCCAGTCAAAGATGCCTCCTCAGCAGTCCGAGGGACTGCTTCATTTCTTCGACCAAATTGCTGATTTCGGTGCGCATGGCGGTGACTTGGGATCGGGGCTGAAAGTTGCAAGCGCTCAATAGAGACCGCCGGTCCCGGTCGTCAAGCCACCTTCGATGATGGAGGCATTGCCGCTGCCGTCGCCAACCCCGATCACCACGGTGTCCTGCGGCGGCCCCTCGCCCGGCTTGAACGCCTCCAGGATGACGTTGGGGTCGCCATAGGCGGCGCGCTGGCCGTTCTGCGGATCGATCGGGATGAGCTGGATGCCGGCCGGCACGCGGAACGGCGTCGCCGGCTTGTCGCGGAGCGCGTTGCGCATGAAGGCGGCCGCGATCGGCGCCGCGAGCTCGCCGCCGGTGGCGTGCGCGCCCATCGGCCGCGGCTTGTCGAAGCCGACATAGACGCCGACAGTGAGATCCGGCGTATAGCCGATGAACCAGGCGTCGCGCTCGTCATTGCTGGTGCCGGTCTTGCCGGCCACCGGCTTGCCGACCACCTTGAGGGCCTGGCCGGTGCCGCGCTGGACCACTCCCTCCAGCATCGAGGTGATCTGATAGGCGGTGTAGGGATTGATGACGTCCTCGCGCTGGTCCATGAATTCCGGCTCCGGCTGGCCGGTCCAGGACGGCGCGTTGCAGCCGGTGCATTCGCGCTTGTCGTGGCGGAAGATGGTGCGGCCATAGCGGTCCTGCACGCGGTCGATCAGCGTCGGCACGATCTTCTTGCCGCCATTGGCCAGCATCGAATAGCCGGTGGTGATCTTGAGGAGCGTGGTGACGCCGGCGCCGAGCGACATGGCCGGCATCGGCTTGAGATGGTCGTAGATGCCGAGCCGCTCGACCAGGCCGCAGAATTTCTCGATGCCGAGATCG
The DNA here is from genome assembly GCA_963744915.1 of uncultured Alphaproteobacteria bacterium. Classification (GTDB taxonomy): domain Bacteria; phylum Pseudomonadota; class Alphaproteobacteria; order Rhizobiales; family Aestuariivirgaceae; genus DATAFF01. The sequence continues at coordinate 138,946 of CAVUUY010000009.1, read as the reverse complement.
TGCGCCAGCCGCACCGTCATGGCGTTGCGCGACTTCTCGATGCCGAGTCGCAGCGTCGAGGGGCCGTAGAATTTCTTGGTGTAGTTCTCGGGCTTCCAGATCTCGCCATTCTCCAGGCGGATCTCGACCGGCGCGTCCATCACCACCGAGGACGGCGTATAGCCATTGTCGAGCGCCGCCGCATAGACGAAGGGCTTGATCGCCGAGCCCGGCTGGCGCAGCGCCTGGACGGCCCGGTTGAATTGGCTCTGGGCATAGGAGAAGCCGCCGACCAGCGCCAACACGCGGCCGCTATGCGGGTCCATGGCAACGATGGCGCCGTCGACCTCCGGCATCTGGACGAGGTGAAAATTGCCGTTCCCCTCGGTCGCTGGGGCGACATAGACGACATCGCCCGGCGCCAGCACGTCGGTGGCCTTCTTGACCTCGGGACCGAGCTTGCCGATCTCGCCGCCCGCCTTGCGGGCCCATTTCAGGAGCTTGAGCGGAATGGTGCCCTTCTCGCCTTTGGGAAAGCCGATGGCCGCCTCGCTCGCCGAGACCTCGAGGACCATTGCCAGCCGCCACGGATTGACGTCGGAGGGCACCTGCATGGCGCCGAGCGACTGCGCCCAGTCGCCCTGCGGATCGATCCGGCTGACCGGGCCGCGGAAGCCGAGGCTGCGGTCGAATTTCTGCAAGCCGGCCGCCAGCGCCACCCGCGCCGCGAGCTGCAGGCTCGGATCGAGGGTGGTGCGGACCGAGTAGCCTTCGCTGTAAAGCTTGTCCTCGCTATAGAGGTCGGTCAGCTCGCGGCGCACCTCCTCGGTGAAGGATTCGGCGGCGAAGGACTGCGGTCCTACTGGCCGCGAGGTGACCAGGAGCGGCTGCCCCACCGCCTGGTCGTGCTCCTCCTTGGTGACATAGCCGTTTTCGGCCATGCGATCGAGGACCCAGTTGCGCCGTTCGACGGCCCGCTCGCGGTTCTTCACCGGATTGTAGTTGGCCGGCGCCTTGGGCAGCGCCGCGAGATAGGCCATCTCGGCCAGGTCGAGCTCGCTCAGCGACTTGCCGAAATAATTGAGGGCGGCGGCCGCGACGCCATAGGAGCCGTTGCCGAGAAAGATCTGGTTCAGATAGAGATCGAGGATCTGCTCCTTGGAGAAGGCGCGCTCGAGCCTGAGCGCCAGCAGCGCCTCCTTGATCTTGCGATCGAAGGTCCGCTCCGAGGTGAGGAGGAAGTTCTTGGTCACTTGCTGGGTGATGGTCGAGGCGCCGATGAACCGCCGGTTGCTGCCCCCGATGACCCCCTGGACATTCTGCATCAGGGCCCGCGCGATGCCGCCCCAGTCGACGCCGGAATGCTGGTAGAAATTCTTGTCCTCGGCCGAGAGGAAAGCCTGGATCAGCCGCTCGGGCATGGCCGCAACGGGCACGAAGACCCGCCGCTCGCGGGCGAACTCCTCCAGCAGCGAGCCATCGGCGGCATGGACCCTGGTCATCACCGCCGGCTTGTAATCGGCGAGATTCTTGTAGTCGGGCAGGCTGCCGGCGGCCTGCCAGATCAGAAAGCCGCCGACGCCGCCGACCGCGAGAATTCCCACGCAACCGAAGGTAAACAGGACGCCAAGGAATTTGATGAACACGTTTCGCCGGCGGCGCATCTCGCCCCTCGCATCAAGAGCCGCTCGAGCAACCCTGACCCTCGCAATAGGCGCTCAAAGCGAACCGTCGAGATTCGCGCCCCTCGCGCCGTGCGAATCGGCTATCGCCTGAATGTGGCGATTGGGCGGCGATAGCTCGCTCCAGCGTGGAAAGTCGCCGCGCGTCATCTTGCGGCGCTCTCGGCCTGCGCCGCGTCGCGCTGCTGCCCGAAAAAGGCACCGATGGCTCCGACCATGGCCTTTGCCGTCTTGCGCCGCCAGTCGGACGAGGCGAGGAGCCTTTCGTCGGCGCGGTTGGACAGATAGCCGAGCTCGATGAGCACCGATGGCACGTCCGGCGCCTTGAGGACGCGGAAGCCGGCCGAACGGTGCGGACGGCCGGTCAGCAGCGTCACCGGGGTGAGCTGCCGCACCAGGCGGCGGGCCAGGAACACCGAGCTGTTCTTGGTCTCGCGCTGGGTCAGGTCGATGAGGATGCCGGCGATCTGCTCGCTGTCCTCGGCATGCGCCACGCCGGCCAGGATGTCGACGCCGTTCTCCTTCTCGGCCAGCGCCTGGGCCTCGGCGTCGGAGGCTTTCTCGGATAGCGTGTAGACGGTTGCGCCGCGCACCGTCGGCCCGCGCAGGGCATCGGCATGGATGGCGATCATCAGATCGGCGTGATGCTGGCGGGCGAAACGGACGCGATCGGCCAGCGAGACGAAGTTGTCGCCGGTGCGCGTCATGAGGACGCTATAGCGCCGGGTGGCCTCGAGATCCTCCTTCACCACCTGGGCGAAGGCGAGGACCACGTCCTTCTCCAGCGTTCCCGCCTTGCTGGAGGCACCAGGGTCCAATCCGCCATGGCCGGGATCGAGCACGATCAGCCTGCGCCCCGGTTGCCGCGCCGCCTCCGCGCCCTTGTCCGGCACTTCGGCCAGCGCCGGCGGCGGCGCCGGCTCGGCGGCGTCCGGCTGGCCCTGCGGCTTCGGCCGTGGCCGCGGCCGCGGCACGTCGCCGTCGTTGAGGCGGGCGAACGTCGCCCGGTCGGTCGCCACCAGATCGACCACCATGCGCGCCGGCTGGCCCGCCGCCGGCTCGATCAGGAACGATTTCTGGATCAGCGCCGGGCCGGCCAGATCCATGACGATCCGGGCCCGTGTTTCGCCGATGCGGCCATAGCGGTAGCTCTTGATGAGGCCGCGGCCGGCGGCGCCGATCCCGGTCGGCAACCGGAAATTGATCGCCGGCAGGTCGATGACGGCGCGAAACGGATCGGCGAGGATATAGACGTTGTAGCCGACCGACTGGTTGAGATCGGCGATGAAGCGGGTTCGCATCTGGTCGCCGGCCACCCGCGCGGCGACCACCGCCGGACCCGGGCTCGGGCGGGCCGCCCGCGCCAGCCCGGGCGAATAGGCGGCCATGACCGCCACCATTGCGAGCAGGCCCGAAAGCAACAGCGTTCCTGGTACCCGTTTCCCCACCTGAACCGCCCTGCCGCTGCGCGCCCTCCAATTCGGGCAGAAACAAGCCCGCCAGCAGAAAGGTAGCGGCCCCATGGTTAACCCATGGTAAAATGGGGTGTCAGGGAACTGGCAGAAATCTGCCGGCTTCGCCGGCCGCTGTCGGGACGCACCTTCTCGAAGTCGGTGGACCAATTGGGGCGAAAAATGAAAAGCGTCGCCGTTCGGTTGGACGCATCAGGGTTCTCTGCAGTAAGGTGATTCGGCACTGTGACACGGTGACATTCTGCCTGCCGTAGCACCGCTGGAAATCAAATTCTTAAGGGCATGCGGGAGTGTTTTGTGGGGTTTACGTGGCAGGCCCCACCAGTGCAAACAAAGGGGAGCGCACTTCTTTTGCCCTGGAGGTGCGTTCCCTGTTCAATCATGCTTCTTCAGCAAGATCCCACGTTTCAAGAACGATTTCATTTGACCCTTTCGTCCTCTGCGAAACGATGTCACGTAATTCTCGTCGCCCCCCTTCACCGTCTTTACAGCGAAAACAAACCGACGATGCGTGTCGGGGTCCATATAACTGATGATTAGACAGTGCGGCTTTGCTTTCTCTTGTACAATCATGCCGTGGTCCAGCGCGTTAGGAATGTGGAGCAGATCAAAGCCATTGATATCCGGGTGTTCCTGGAAAATATGATCCATGGATTGCTTAGAGAGATAGACCTCCTTCATCGACAAAGACATTTGCGTTGCCACAACATCAGGAACATATCCGACAAGCACGGTCTTTTGCTTGTTGTCCTTGAGTAGGGAAAGTTCCCAAAGAGTGAATGCCATAGCTGAGTGTTTGACGCATCCCGCTCAGCTGCTCTGGCACTGAAGGTCGGATCGCCATCTGCAAGGGCGCTGAGAGAATTGATCGGGTGATTTTGCCTTGAGGATGGACGTTACAACCCAGGGCATATAATGGCCGCACGACCGAAAATTCAACTTCATACCCGCAGGCTGCAATTGACGAAGGGGCTGGCGGAATGAACCTCATATCAAGGACTTGGGAGTGGCGCGGCGCATGACATCCTGACCTCCACCCGCCATTGAGCACCAACCTGGTAGCTTGACTCCCGGAGCCGACCGGGTGCGGCCTCATCACCCTGCCCATCACGGCAAAACCCGCATTTTTTGCCCCTTTCAGGGCATTATGCCTTTAACCCATGGTTGATAATGGCGGACAGTCGAGTTGTATGGCTTGCAAAGGTGGATCGGAGTGCATACAAGCTCGCAGTACACCATCGCGCATCGGGCAGCATCGCCCATCAGAGTGCGCGGGTGACGAATTCCGCGCCGGCTTGGGGTCCGGGCACAATGTCCCCCCGTCGGCCGCGACGACAGATGGCATCCCGGGATGGCGGTGCACTCTGATTAAGAACCGTCCGAAGCACTCCTTCGGACATAACGAAAGAGCGGTTAGGCCATGCCATCGCTGATCAACGCTCGCTCCGCCCTGGCTGGGCGGGAGCGTTCCGCCGGAAGGCGGCTCAGCGTCACTGCATGCGCCTGCCATTATTGCGCACCCGCAAACGCCACCGGAGGCAGTGAGCCCGGACAGCGGCCAGCCGGATCGTCGTTGCGGCGGTGCGCCAAGGACCAGCCAATATGGGCTCAAGAATGCTTATCGACGCCGCGCATGCCGAGGAAACCCGGGTCGTGGTGGTGCGTGGCAACCGCATCGAGGAATTCGACTACGAAAGCGCTCAGCGCAAGCAACTGAAAGGCAACATTTATCTCGCCAAGGTGACGCGGGTCGAACCGTCGCTTCAGGCAGCCTTCGTCGATTACGGCGGCAACCGCCACGGCTTTCTCGCCTTTTCGGAAATTCATCCCGACTATTATCAGATCCCGGTCGCCGACCGGCAGGCGCTGCTGCGCGAGGAGGCCGACGAGGCCCGCCACAGCGCCGAGGAGGAAATCGGCGGCGGCCGACGGCGAGGACGAACGCGCCGGCGAGCGTGCCGAGAAGGCGGGTGACAGGGCGGGCGACCGGGCAAGCGAGCTCGATGCCGGCCCGGGGGCCGAGGAACCGGGCGAGACCGGCGAGGACGAGGCTCCGACCCACCCGGTGAGCGAGGGCGTCGAGGCGGTGGAGGAGCCGGCCGAGATGCGCACGGTCGAATCGGTCGGCTCGGAGGATGCCCTCGAGGAGGTGCCGCAGCGGCGCCGGCCGCTGCGCCGGGCCTACAAGATCCAGGAGGTGATCAAGCGCCGCCAGGTCCTGCTCGTCCAGGTGGTCAAGGAGGAGCGCGGCAACAAGGGTGCGGCGCTCACCACCTATCTGTCGCTCGCCGGCCGCTATTGCGTGCTGATGCCCAACACCGCCCGCGGTGGCGGCATCTCGCGCAAGATCACCGATTCGACCGATCGGCGCCGCCTCAAGGAGGTGGCGCGCGACATCGAGGTGCCGGAAGGCATGGGGCTGATCGTGCGGACTGCCGGGGCGCAGCGCACCAAGGCCGAGATCAAGCGCGACTTCGACTATCTGATCCGGCTTTGGGAGAACGTCCGCGACCTGACCCTGGAATCGGTGGCGCCGAGCCTCGTCTACGAGGAAGGAAGCCTGATCAAGCGGTCGATCCGCGACCTTTACACCAAGGACGTCGACGAGGTCCTGGTCGAGGGCGAGGAAGGCTACCGCGAGGCCAAGGACTTCATGAAGATGCTCATGCCGAGCCATGCGCGCAACGTGAAGCCCTACAAGGACACCCGCCCGCTGTTCTCGCGCTTCCAGATGGAAAGCCAGCTCGATTCGCTGTTTTCGCCGACCGTGACGCTGCCCTCGGGCGGTTATCTGGTGATCAACCAGACCGAGGCGCTGGTCTCGATCGACATCAACTCGGGCAAGGCCACCCGTGAGCACAATATCGAGGACACGGCGCTCAAGACCAATCTCGAGGCATCCGACGAGATTGCCCGCCAGCTCCGGCTGCGCGACCTCGCCGGACTGATCGTCATCGACTTCATCGACATGGAGGAGCAGCGCAACAACCGCTCCGTCGAGCGCCGTCTCAAGGAGGCTCTGAAAAACGACCGGGCCCGTATTCAGGTCGGCCGCATCAGCCATTTCGGCCTGCTCGAAATGTCCCGCCAGCGGTTGCGCCAGGGCATGGTCGAGGGCTCGACCAAGCCGTGCCCGCATTGCGAAGGCCGCGGCGTGGTGCGATCGGTTGCAAGCTGCGCCCTCTCGGTGCTGCGCGGCATCGAGGACTATCTGCTGTCGCGCAAGGCCGAAAACCTGACCGTCAAGTGCCACCCCGATGTCGCCGTCTATATCTTCAACGAGAAGCGCGACAATCTGCTGGTGCTCGAGGCCACCTACGGCATCTCGATCTTCATCGTGCCCTCGGCCGATATCCGAACTGCCGAGAGCGTGATCGAGCGCGCCGGCGAGCGCACCGCCTCGACCCGGCGTCTCCAGGCGGTGCGGATGGACACGCCGCTGATCGACCTGCCGGCGGAGGAAGTGGTCGCGGCCGACGAGGACGCGAGGGAGGAAGAAGCCGCCGAGGCGGATGGCGAGGATGCCGAGGGCGAGCTGCGCGGCGATGGCGATGGCGCCGCCGATGGCGATGGCGGCGCCGATGCCGAGGAGCGCCGCCGGCGCCGCCGGCGGCGGCGCGGGCGGCGCGGCGGTCGCCGGGCGCGCGAGCGCGAAGAGGGCGAGCCGATCGGCGAGGGCACGGAAGAGACCGAGCTGGTCGATGCCGAGGCCGAATTTTCTGCCGGCGACGGAGATGGCAACGGTGGCGAAGAGCCGGTCGAGGAACCGGCCCCGGAGGTTGTTCCGGAAGCGCGCGCGCCGCGCCGTCGACCGCGTTCCGAAGGCCGCGGCCGCCAGCGCCGCGGGGCGGAAGCGGCAAAGCCCAAGGAAATGGCGACGGAGGAGAACGCCGTGACCGCGCCGGAGCCGGAGCCGGAACCGGCATCCGAGCCGGCGTCCGTACCGGCAATGAGGGCGCCGCCGCCTGACGAGGCGCTGGAACCGATCGACGCCGAGGCGCCGGCCAGGGCTCCTGCCGGGGCTCCTGCCCACGAGCGCCAGATCGACGAAATCGACCAAACGCTGGAACGCGAGCCGGAGCTGGCGAAGCGCTGGAACCCCCCGCAGCAGACGGCGGTGGTATCCGGTCCGCCAAAGGCGGGGTGGTGGCGGCGCCGGTAGCCGGGGGGCCTACCGCCCTTGACTATTGCCTATTGCCCACGACCCACCGCCTGGGAAGCCACGAATCACCTCAGTGTCGCCGCAATTAGCGGCGACAGAGGCTTGATCAGCATGAACAGGAAGCCCAGCAATCTCCTGAGAAAATTGGTGGCGGGCGCAGCCGCTCTGGCCGTCGTGCTCGAGGCTTCGCTGGTGCCGGCGCGGGCCGACGACGAGCCGGCCTTCATCCGCGACGCCGAAATCGAGGGGCTGCTGCGGATTTACACCCGCGACGTCTTCCGGGTGGCGGGTCTCGCCCCCGGCGCGGTCCATGTGTATCTGATCAACAACTCTTCCATCAACGCCTTCGTGGCGGAAGGCCAGCGCATCTTCATCCATACCGGACTGCTGCAGCAGGCCAAGACGCCGAACGAGGTGATCGGCGTGCTGGCGCATGAGACGGGCCACATCGCCGGCGGCCATCTTTCGCGCATGAACAACGAGCTCGGCAAGGCCAGCAACATGGCGATCGCCTCGGCCCTGCTCGGTGCCGCCGCCATGGTCGGCGCCGCCATGACCGGGAACTCCGCGGCGGCCCAGGGCGGTCAGGCGCTGATGATGGGCGGCCAGAGCATGGCGCAGCGCAGCTTGCTCGCCTATGCCCGGGCCCAGGAGGCTTCGGCGGACCAGGCCGCCGCCACCTTCCTCGGCAAGACCGGCCAGTCGGGCAAGGGCATGCTCGACCTGTTCCAGACCCTGGCCAACCAGAGCATCGCCTCCACCCGCTTTGTCAGCCCCTATGTGCTGACCCATCCGATGCCGCTCGAGCGCATCCGCAACCTCGACCAGATCGTCAAGACCAGCCCCTATTACGACAAGCCGGACCCCCCGGCCCTGGTGCTGCGCCACCAGCTCATGCAGGCCAAGCTGTTCGGCTTCCTGAACGCGACCCAGGTGGTCTATCAGAAATATCCGGTGAGCGATCGCTCGCTCCCCGCCCGCTATGCCCGCTCGATCGCCGCCTTCCGCATCGGCGACCTCCAGAATGCGCTGCCGGAGATCGACGCTTTGATAGCCGAGGTGCCGAAAGACCCGTATTTCTGGGAATTGAAGGGCCAGGCGCTGCTCGAGGGCGGCCGCCCGGCCGAGGCCATCGCACCGATCAGAAAGGCCGTGCAGCTCCTGCCCAACAACGGCTTGATCAATCTCCTGCTGGCCCAGGCGCTGGTCGGGACGGAGCGGCCCGAGGACGCCAAGGCCGCACTTCCCGTGCTCAAGGTGGTGCAGCGCGCCGAGCCGGCCATGTCGCGGGTTCACCTCCTGCGGGCGCAGGCGCAGGCGCGGCTGGGCAATTTCGCGCTGGCCGAACTGTCGACGGCCGAAGGCGCGGCCCTGAAGGGCGACAAGAAGCTCGCCACCGAAAAGGCCCAGCGCGCCCTCAAGTCCTTTGCCGAGGGCAGCCCGGAATGGTTGAAAGCTAACGACATTTTGAACTACACCAAGAAAGACCGATAGAGGGCGCCGGACAAAAGCGGTATGAAGCCTGCGACCTGGCGATTTGGAGACAGCGACAACATGGTGAAGCTTCGTGCGTTTCTTCGCGCCGGCGCGCTCAGCCTCGGGCTGCTGACGGCGGCCGGCTCACTGGCGGCGCTGGCCGCGGCCGAATCGGGCCTCTCCGAAGAGCAGTTCGGCAGCATGGTCAGGGCCTATCTCCTCAAGCATCCCGAGGTGCTGCGCGAGGTCATCGATGCCCTCGACAAGAAGGAGAAGTCCGACGAGGCCAAGGCCTCGGTGGAGGTGATCAGCACGCGGGCCAAGGAGATCTTCCGCTCGAGCGACGATCATGTCGCCGGCAATCCGATGGGAAAGATCAGCGTGGTCGAGTTCTTCGACTACAATTGCGGTTACTGCCGCCACTCGCTTCCCGACGTGCTGAAGCTGATCGATTCCGACAAGGACGTGCGGCTGGTCGTCAAGGAATTTCCGATATTGGGGCCAGGCTCGGTGATCGCCGCCAAGGCCGCCATCGCCGCCCGCCACCAGAACAAGTACTGGAACTTCCACCTGGCGCTGATGCGCACGCCGGGCACGGTCGACGATGCCAAGGTCTTCGACATCGCGAAGTCGGTCGGTCTCGACGTCGCGAAGCTCAAGAGCGACATGGACAAACCGGAGGTGGCGAAGATTCTGGCCCAGAACCATGCCATGGCGCAGGCGCTCGGGATCCAGGGCACGCCGGCCTTCATCATCGACCAGACGCTGATTCCGGGGGCGCCGGGCTATGACGGGCTCACCAGTGCGGTGGCAGCGGTCAAGGACGCCGGCGGCTGCAAGTCCTGTTGAGCGCGCGCCGCTGCCGTTCTGCCGCCGCCGGTCGGCCGCGTCCTCCACCGGCCGGGCGGGAATGAAGCGCGGGATCAAACCAGATGGCGAAACCTGTCCACGTCCTGAATGGACCGAACCTCAACCTCCTCGGCACGCGGGAGGTCGAGATCTATGGTACCGAAACGCTGGCCGGCATCGAGCAGCGCTGCCAGGCGGCGGCCGGCCGGCTGGGGCTCACGATCCTGTTCGCCCAGACCAACGGCGAGGGTGAGCTCGTCTCGCTGGTGCAGCGGGCCGGGCGCGAGGCCGCGGCGGTGGTGCTGAACGCCGCTGCCTACACCCACACCTCGCTGGCGCTGCAAGATGCCCTGAAAATGCTCGGTGTGCCACTGGTGGAGATCCATCTCTCCAATGTGTACAAGCGCGAGCCCATTCGCCATAAGAGTTTCGTGTCGCCACTTGCCACCGGTGTGATCTGTGGCTTCGGCCCCTTCGGCTACGAGCTTGCCCTGGAGGCCATCGCCCGGCTCGTCGCACCGCGTGTGCCGTGACGGAAGGGAGAATGTCCAAAGCCAAGACCACGGCCGAGCAGGAGGGTTTCGACCGGGAACTCGTCCGCGAGCTGGCGGACCTCCTGAACGAGACCGGCCTGTCCGAGATCGAGATCGAAAAGGACGGGCTGCGCGTTCGGGTGGCGAGGCCCATTCACGTCGTCCAGGCCGCCCTCGGGGTGCCGGCCGCCTCCTTTGGCGGCATGACGGCGCCGTCCGAGGGCCATGGTTTGGCGCCCTCCTCCCGGGCCCCCGAAATCCATCCCGGCACGGTGCGCTCGCCGATGGTCGGCACCGCCTATCGCTCGGCCGCCCCCGGTACGGCACCCTTTGTCGAGATCGGCCAGGAGGTGAAGCAGGGGCAGACGGTCCTCATCATCGAGGCGATGAAGACGATGAACCCGATCCCCGCCCCAAGCTCCGGCCGGGTCAAGGAGATCATCGTCGCCGATGCCCAGCCGGTCGAGTATGACGAGCCGCTCATGATCATCGAGTGATGTTCGACAAGATTCTGATAGCCAACCGGGGGGAGATAGCCCTTCGCGTGCTCCGTGCCTGCCGCGAGCTCGGCATTTCCACAGTGGCCGTCCATTCCACCGCCGATGCCAATGCCATGCATGTGCGGCTCGCCGATGAGAGCGTGTGCATCGGCCCGCCATCGGCACGCGACAGCTATCTCAACATTCCGGCCATCGTCGCAGCCTGCGAGATCACCGGGGCGGAGGCGGTCCATCCGGGCTATGGCTTTCTCGCCGAGAATGCCCGCTTCGCCGAGATCCTGGCCGAGCATGGGATCACCTTCATCGGCCCGAGCCCCGAGCACATCCGCACCATGGGCGACAAGATCGAGGCCAAGCGCACCGCCCAGGTCCTCGGCATCCCGGTGGTGCCCGGCTCCGACGGCGCCATCCCCGACGTCGCCGCGGCGCTGCGGCTCGGCGCCGAGATCGGCTATCCGGTGCTGATCAAGGCGGCTGCCGGTGGCGGCGGTCGCGGCATGAAGGTGGCGCGCAGCCCCGAGGACATGGAGGTGGCGTTCCGCACCGCCCAGAGCGAAGCCAAGTCCTCCTTCGGCGACGATGCGGTCTATCTCGAGAAGTTCCTGGGGCGGCCGCGCCACATCGAAATCCAGGTGTTCGGCGACGGACAGGGCCGCGCCGTGCATCTCGGCGAGCGCGACTGCTCGCTGCAGCGCCGCCACCAGAAGGTCTGGGAAGAGGCGCTGTCGCCGGCCCTCAACGCCTCGCAGCGCGATCTCATCGGCGAGCGCGTTGCGACCGCCATGGCCAAGCTCGGCTATAGCGGCGCCGGCACCGTCGAGTTCCTTTATGAGAATGGCGAGTTCTATTTCATCGAAATGAACACCCGCCTCCAGGTCGAGCATCCGGTCACCGAGATGATCACCGGCCTCGACCTGGTGCAGGAGCAGATCCGGATCGCCGCCGGAGCGAAACTGCCGTTTTCGCAGAAGGACATCACCTTTTCCGGCCACGCCATCGAGTGCCGGATCAACGCCGAGAACCCCAAAACATTCGCGCCGTCGCCGGGCCTCGTCGATGCCGTCCACGTGCCCGGCGGCCTCGGCGTCCGGGTCGACTCGGCGCTTTATGCCGGCTACCGCATACCCCCCTATTACGACAGCCTGATCGGCAAGCTCATCGTCTTCGGCAAGACGCGGACCGAATGCCTGATGCGGCTGCGCCGGGCGCTTGGCGAATATGTCATCGAGGGCGTGGAAACCACCATCCCGCTGTTCCTCGACCTCCTCGCCGACCCCGACATCATCGATGGCCGCTACAATATTCACTGGCTTGAGCAGTTTCTCGCCCGCGAATAATCTTGCCCCGATGACGACCATCACGCCGCAAACGCTGTTGCGCGCCTACGCCGCCGGGATCTTCCCGATGGCCGAGAGCGCCGAGGACAGCGCGTTGTACTGGGTTGAGCCGGAGGTGCGCGGCGTCCTGCCGCTCGACCAGCTGCATGTCAGCCACAGCCTGAGGAAGATAATCCGCCGCGCCACCTATGAGATCAGGATCGACACCGCCTTCGGCGAGGTCATCGATGGCTGCGCCACCAAGGCGCTGGGACGGACGAACACCTGGATCAATGGCCGCATCCGCTCGCTCTACTCGCAGCTGCACCGGCTCGGCTGCTGCCACTCGGTCGAGACCTGGCAGAACGGCGTGCTGGTCGGAGGACTGTACGGCGTGCGCCTCGGCGGCGCCTTCTTCGGGGAATTCGATGTTCTCGCGCCGGCGCGATGCCAGCAAGGTCGCCCTCGTCCACCTGGTGGCACGGCTCAATGCCGGCGGCTTCCGCCTGCTCGATACCCAGTTCACCACGCCGCATCTGCGCAATCTCGGCGCCATCGACGTGCCGCGGCAGGACTATCACCGTCTGCTCGAGACGGCGATCGAGGTCGAGGCGGATTTCCACGCCTTCGCCGGCGATCACGATAGAGACAGGGTCCTCGAGCTCGCAGTCTCCTGACTGAAGCGGCGCCGGGAGGGCCCGCCGGCGCAGGCGCGGGCGGGCCCACACAATGACCACCGGGCGGATCGATCAGCCGTCGTTCTGGCGGGAACCCTGGCTGTCTCCATCCCGATGATCATCGTGCTCATGTCCCGTGTCGCGGGGCCGGTGCGGTCCATGACGCGGGCGGTCTTCCTTGCTGAGCACGCCGTCGCCATTGCGGTCATGCTCTTCCACCACCTCGGCAAGCGGCCGCTGATATTCCTCGAGCGTGACCTTGCCGTCGCCATCGCGGTCGAACATCTGGAAGGCGCGCACCATCCGCAGATGCCGCGCCTTGAGCCACAGCGCCTCGAACTCCTTCAGCGTCAGGCCGGGATCCTTGTCGGTGTCGAACTCGGCGATCCAGGCAGCGCGGTTCTGGTCGATCTCCTGCTGGGTGATCTTGCCGTCCTTGTTGACATCGTAGCGCTCGCCGAATGCGCGAATTTTCTCGCTCATCCGATGCCCGCCATGGCGAAAGCCGCACTGACGGTCGGATTCGCCCGCGACGGCACTGCCAAGCGCCACGGCCATGCCGGTCAGGACAGCAAGGCCGGTTGCGATAGTCGAGACTGATTTCCTCATTACCTCTCCTCATGAATTGCCTGTCTGGATCCATGACGAGAGGAGAGCGGCGATTCCGTCGCGGCCCGCCGGGCGGAAGCTCTTCCCGCCGCCCCGAGGACCTAAGCCGTGCTGACGGGGAGAAGGTGCCCGCAGCGGCGGATGAGCGGAACTTCTTTGCAAGCTCAACCACCCCTCACCCGCCCTTCGGGCACCCTCTCCCCGCTGGCGCGGGGCGAGGGGAAAGAACGGTGGCGCCCCCATTTTCCCTTCTCCCCGTGCTGACGGGGAGAAGGTGCCCCGGAACGGTGCCGCCCCCATTTCCCTTCTCCCCGCTCTTGAACGGGGAGAAGGTGCCCCGGAGGGGCGGATGAGGGGTCTTTCTCGCCAAGCCGAATCACGGGGGAGAAGGGAAAAGAGAGGGTCCGGCGATCTCCCAAAAGAGTCTGGGGCCTAGCCCCTCGGATCGCGCAGCGGCTTTCTTGGACCGACCGGAGTGCCGTCCGGATTGGTCTGCCCGCCGCCGATCGAGAACAGATGGCGCAGGAATCCCGGCGCGATCGCCGACACCGGGTTCACCACGAAGCGCGGCTCCTGCATCGTCCCCTGCAGCGCGAAATTCAGCCCGAACATGCCCTGGCCGCGCCCGCCCATCAGCACCTCGCCGAGCACCGGCACCTCGCTCAAGGCGGCATTGAGCGCATAGGCGGGAATGATCGTGCCGCCGATATCCATCCGCCCATCCGCCTTGCGGATGATGCCCTGGGCCGACGCGCCCATCTCCGAGCCCTGCACCAGCGCATCGCCGATCCTGACGAAGCGCTGATCTGCCGAGAACGGCAGGGTCAGGCGCGTGAACGACAGGCCGTCGCGGCGCGGTCCGCTCGCCTTCTTGCTGCGCCCCTGCTCGTCGAGATTGCTGAGCGCCCCCTCGTTGCGGACCTCGAAATTCCGGATCACCAGCAGGCCGCGCTGAATGCCGGATTGCGCTCCCGCATCGAGCACGGCCGAAAAGTCGAGGCTGCCGCCGGCCACCTTGGAATAGAGGTTGGAGGCCCTGAGCGCCGCCCCCGCATCGCGCCCGACCACCCGCATGTCGCGCGTGCCCTGGCCGGCCGGCGTGATCTTCAGGGTCACCGGCCCGCCATTGACGAACTGGCCCGTCAGATCGGCCCGCTGCACCACGCCGTTATTGATCTCGAGCTGGCCGCTCAGCTCGTCGATGATCTCGCCGCGATTGGCATAGACCCGCGCCACCGAGGCCTGCACCGTCACCGGGATCCCCGCCGTCGGCGGCGGACCCGAGGCGGTGAACATCTGGTTGATCAGCCGGCGCGCATCGAAGCTGTCGCCGCTGATCGACAGGTCGAGCGCGCCATTGACCGTCTTCAGCCCGAGCGCCACCTGGTTGAGCTCGTCGAGATTGACCACCGGCAGCGTGCCGTCGATGATCGTGCCGTCGGGGGCGATGCGCATGCTGCCCTGGATCTTCAGGTCCTTGCCCTGGATCTTGAGATCCTTCACCAGGATGGCCTTGGGCGATGTGAGATCGAGCGACAGGCTGGCCGTGGTCTTGGCGGTCGGCGGCCGCGACCAGCCGATGACGTCGAGAAAAACATAGGCCCGCGACAGGTCGGCATCGATATCGGCCTTGACCAGCTTGCGCCCGTCGATCAGCCCCGACACCCGTGCCTTGATCGGCCCCTGGACGAATCCCGACACGTCGATCCCGAGCTTGCGCCGCGCCATGTCGTCGAGCGTCGCATCGAGTATGACCTCGTCTTGCCCGTCGGTGCTGGCGAAGC
The DNA here is from genome assembly GCA_963744915.1 of uncultured Alphaproteobacteria bacterium. Taxonomy (GTDB): domain Bacteria; phylum Pseudomonadota; class Alphaproteobacteria; order Rhizobiales; family Aestuariivirgaceae; genus DATAFF01. The sequence continues at coordinate 123,907 of CAVUUY010000009.1, read as the reverse complement.
TGCGGGCCCACGCGATGGTGGCCTTCTGGCCGCCGACCATCACCGGGCCATGCGCCTTGACGCCGTGGTCATCGAGCTCGATGTCGATCTTGCCTTCGCTGAAATCGAAGCCTTCGACCGCGCCGGAGAACGAGGCGTCGTCGATATGGGTCCGGGCGCGGAAATGCGGCTCGGGCGGAACGTTCTGGCCAAGCTTGGCATCGAGCTCGAAGTGGATGCTGGCGGCGCCGCTCAGCTGAACGCCGTCCAGGCCCGACTTGCTCGCCAGCATGAACGGCGGCGAGTCGATGAGCTCCCGCAGCGCCTCGGCCGAGCCCTGGGCATCGACGCCGAAGGTTGCCGGCGTCACCGTCGGCGCCAGATCGTTGGCCCGCATCGAGCCGGTCTTGACGGTGATCTTCTTGCCTGACGGCAGGTTCACCACCCCGCCGGACGTGTCGACCTCGAACGTGTTGCCGCGCAGCCGCCCCTTCACGCTGACGCCGCTGACCGGCGGCAGCGGCTTGAAATAGGTCCCGGCGACATTCTCGGCGCTGAATTTGAGGTCGACCATCTCGTCGGGGATCGGCACGCGCCGGAAGGCCGCCGCGAGCACATCGCCGGGCAGCGCGATCCGGAACTCGCCTTCCGAGATTCGTCCGGCGGTGACGTTCGCCATGAACCAGTTGCGGGCCCCCGGCGCCACCACCGCCGGCCAGAGATGCTTCAGCATCGGCTCCGGCAGGTCGCGCACCCGCCCGGCGAGGAACAGCCCGATGGCCTCGGCGCCGCCGATGAACGTGCCCCGCAGCCTGACCGCGGTGTTGCCTGACATCATCACCAGGTCGTCGACCACGAGCTTGCGCTCGCCGATCGAGGCGAGCCCTTTGAAATCGATGTTGTCGAGCGACAGCCCATGCGAGCCGGCAAAGGCATCCATGTTGATGTTCTTGGCATGGAGCGCCACGGCATAGGCCTCGAGCCGGCCGGCCTCGTCGCGACGCGGATCGACGCGGCCTGACAGCTGCGCCTTGCGTCCATCCACCAGCAGCGACGAATTGCCGATGATGAGCCCGCCCGAATCGGGATCGTAGTCGACGCGGATCAGGCCTTCATCGATGAGAATGGGGTCGGAGAGGTAATTCGGAAAGCCGACCCGCCCGGCCCGCGCCGTCAGCTCGGCCGAGCCGCGCAGGATCTTGCCGCTCTCGGCGAATTCGATTTCGGCATGGCCCGACAGCGGCAGCTTGACCTGGGCGAGCTGCGACAGCGCGAACACCTCGTCCGCGATATCGGCCGGCACCAGGTCGAAGATTCGGGCGCTGACATTGAACGTCTTGCTCTCGGAACGATAGGTGGTGACGATCTCGGTGCGCCATGGCTCGGCGCCGTTCGAAATTCGCGCATCGGTGAACAGCACGAAGCCGTACTCGGCGCGCTTGAACATGAGATTGGCCTGCGGCGCATACCACACCGCGCGGTTGGCCTCGTCATAGACCGAGAGCGACGCCTGCCGGATGAGCACCGCCTCGAGACCCGCCACCGACCCCCGCCGCGCGTTCATCTGCGTCATCAGCACGTCGATGGCGTTCGGCGCATTCTCGACTGCCGGCATCCGCGGCGCAGTCCCCTGGTGATCGCCCTTGCCCGGCGCTGCCTCGGGATCTCCGAAGCCGAGCTGGAAGGAGCCGTCGAGCTTGCGGCGGACCAGGATCCGCGGACCGATCAGCTCGAGCCGGCGAAGATTGACCCCGCCGGCCAGCAGCGACGTGCCGTCGACACCGACCGCCGCCCGCGGCGCCGCCGCGATCATGTTCCCGTTTTCGTCCCTGAGCTTGATGTCGCGCAGGCGGATCCGCGGCTCGCCTGATTCGGCATCGCGCTCGAGCACCACGCCGGAGATCTCCGCCCGAACCCCGGGCAGGAGCCCGCCGATGCGGCTCTGCACCATGGTGGTCAAAAACCCAAGCTCGACGGGACCTTGCGACAAGCGCCAGTAGAACGCCACGGCGACCACGACGCAGGTGCTGGCGAGCACCACCGTGGCTGCTACTATGTACCTGCCGACCCGGCGACCCAAGTTTCAATGCCCCACTTCAACTGCCCTGCGAGAGGATTGCCGCTGCTGCGCTGCGAAGCAATGTTTCACATTCTTGCTTTACCAGTTATGAACCATGCCCTTAGCGCAGCGCGCAGGAAGAGATCCGCAAACAGAGCTGAACCCCTCGTTCCCTCGGCTCAATCGAACTTTGGCCCACGCAAAGCGACGAAAGGATGGCAAGCAATGAGCATGCTGGAGGCTGGCCAGGCAGCACCCGATTTTTCCTTGCCCGGCGACGGCGAGAGCAAGATCCGGATGCAGGATTTTCGCGGCCGCAAGGTGGTCCTCTATTTCTATCCCAAGGACGACACCAGCGGCTGCACCCAGGAGGCGAAGGAGTTCTCGGCGCTGAAGGGCGATTTCGCGGCCGCCGCCGCCGAGGTGCTGGGAATGAGCGCCGACAGCGCCAAAAGCCACGACAAATTCAAGGCAAAGTACGAGCTCGACATCCGCCTCGCCTCCGACGAGGATCATCGCGTGCTCGAAGCCTATGGCGTCTGGGGCGAGAAAAGCATGTACGGCCGGAAGTATTTCGGCGTCGAGCGAACCACCTTCCTGATCGACCGCAAGGGCACGATTGCCCGGATTTGGCGGAAGGTGAAGGTTCCCGGTCATGCAGCAGAAGTTCTTGAAGCAGCAAGGAATCTGGATTGACATTTCGGGGCGGTTCTTTTTCTGCCTTATTCTTATGCTGATTCGGGGCGGGACGGACGCGAGCATCGGGGCAATTCGCGATTTTGCGAGGAGTCGCAGAACTTGGCGTTTGTTTGGGTATGGACTTCGGGGATGGAATCGGCCTGAATGTCGCTTGGGGTAAGACGACAATTCGTCGGCGGGTGTGGGTCGGAGCGTTCAGGCGCCTTCCGATTGATGCGCGCCCTTGAACGACATGGACCCGACATCCCGAGGCGAGACGGGCAGGTCTACAATGATATTCGATCGGTTTCGTAGCAGAGCCAACACCTCTGTCGCTCCAAGTCGGCAGCGGCGGCGAACCGCGGGTCGTCCGACCACCATCGCCAGCGAGGTGATCATCGAAGGGCATCTCGTCACCAATGGCGAGATCCAGATCGACGGCACGATCAATGGGGACGTGCGGGCGCGCGTGTGCATCGTCGACGCCAATGGCGTGATCCATGGCGAGGTTTATGCCGAGGAGGTGCTGGTGCGCGGCCGGGTGATCGGGCCGATCCGCGGCATCCACGTCCATATTCTCGCCGGCGGCCATGTCGAGGGCGACGTCATCAACGAGACCCTGTCGGTCGAGAATGGCGCCTATATCGATGGCAAGATCCGCCGTTCCGAGGATCCGCTCTCGGAGCCCATGGCGACCGGCTATTACGGCGAGTCCCAGGAGCAGCTGACCTATCACACCATGCCGATGACGGCGCCCGCCGCGCCGCCGCCCGCGCCGCCGCATCAGTTCGGCGTCATCGACGAGGAAGGCTTCCACCCCGTGGAAATGCCGCAGCGCGGGCCCAAGGCCGCCGAATAGCCCCCAGACCCGCCTTTCGGCTTATGATTGCGCCGTGAGCGACCGGCGCCCGTTCTGGCTTTACTGTGCCAAAAATGGAACGAAATCAGCCCCGACGGCACTTCTTGCCGCACGGATACTGGTCGCTAACCATAAGCATGCATAATTTGAGAGAATCGCCGCTGGTCCCCTGTGCATGACACCGCTTCTCTCGACCGTAAACCTCGCACAGCAGCGCCGCCACCAGCGGCGCAACGCCGTGCACACGCTGCTGCTCGTCGGCATATCGGGGCTCCTCCTGGCGCTGATCGCCTGGTCGGCGCTCGGCCTTGCCGGTCTCGTCTGGGCGGCGATGCTGCTTGCCGGCAGCCTGTGGTCGGTGACGCGGGTTTCCGCCAGCGTCATGCTCGGGCTGTTCCGCGGGCGCGAGCTCGACGAGCGCCAATGGCCGCAGCTGTTCCGGATCGTGCGCGAGCTGTCGGCGCGCGCCGGTCTGCCGGCGGTGCCGCGATTGTTCTACATGCCCTGCCGGGCGATGAACGCCTTCGCGATCGGTCGGCCCGGCGATGCGGCGATCGCTGTCACCGACGGCCTGTTGCGCAAGCTGACCCATCGTCAACTTGCCGGCGTGCTGGCGCATGAGATGAGCCATATCCGTAAAGGCGACCTTTCGGTCATGGCGCTTGCCGACATCCTGTCGCGCACCACCGTTCTGATGTCGCTGGTCGGATTGGTCGGGGTGGCGCTCACCCCGGCGCTCGGCATCGCGAGGAGCGCCGTGCCGATGCCGCTTGCCGGCGTCCTGTTCCTCCTCATCGCCCCCTCGCTCGGCGGCATGCTGCACCGCGCCCTGTCGCGGGCCCGCGAATATGACGCCGATCTCGCCGCGGTGGCCCTGACGGGGGATCCCGAAGGCCTGACCCAGGCGCTGCTGGTGCTCGACCGCCGCCAGGAGGCCGTGTGGGAGCAGCTGGTCCCGCCCGGCCTCAGCCTGTGGAATTTCTCGGTCTTCCGCACCCATCCGCGCACCGAACGGCGGATCCTCCGCCTCCACAGCCTGCGGTCGCCCCGGCCTCCTGCCATTGCGCTCGGCCCCTGCCGGTGATGCGGGATGTCGCCATCGAGCCGGTGCGCCGATCCTTCGGCTGGCGCTGGCTCGCCCCTCTGATCTTCGTCTTTCTCTGGTCGGGCGGGTTTGCCGTCGCCAAGATCGGCCTGAAGGACGCGACGCCTCTCGCCTTCCTCGCGGTCCGCTATGCCCTGGTGATCGTGGTGCTGGCCGTCCTCATCGCCATCATCCGGCCGCCGATCCCCAGGAGCCTTCGCGCCTATGGCCACCTGGCGGTGACCGGCTTCTGCATCCAGGTCCTCTACTTCGGGTTGTCCTATCTCGGCTTCTGGCTTGGCGCCTCGGCCGGCGGCCTCGCCCTGATCGTCTGCCTTCAGCCCATCCTGGTTGGGCTCCTGGCGCACGGTTTTGTCGCCGAAAAGGTCAATTTCAAGCGCTGGATCGGTCTGTTTTTGGGGTTGAGCGGAGCCGTCATCGTCATCATCGCCCGCTCCGAGGTCGGCCTGAGCTCGCTGCCGGGCACGCTATGCGCGGTGGGTGCGCTCGCCGGCATGACGCTCGGCACGCTCTACGAAAAGCGCTTCGGTCTGGAGCATCATCCGGTGCTCGCCAACTGCGTCCAATATGGCGTCGGCCTCGCGGTGATCGGACCGCTGGCGCTGCTGGTCGAAACCCCGGTCTTCCATCTCACGACCTCCCTCGCGCTCTGCCTCGCCTACCTGGTTCTCGGCAATTCCCTGATCGCGGTGACCCTGCTTTTGGCAATGATCAGGGCCGGCGAGGCATCCCGCGTATCGGCTTTGTTCTTTCTCGTGCCGCCGGTCGCCGCCGCCATGGCCTTCCTGGCGATCGGCGAGACCATGCCGCCGGCCGCCTGGCTCGGAATGGGTGTCGCAGCCCTCGGCGTGGCGCTCGCCAGCCGCACCTGACAGCGGCCCGGAACAGCGCCATCCGAGGTCGAGCGCCGGTCTTTGTGGCGGAATGGCGGAACAACCATCATAGATGAGCGTTAACGGCCCGGGGGTGAGCAGCCCCCGGCACCAGGAAACCGCAACTTCATGGCGACCACCCATCACCCCTCTGCGCGCTCCGAGATCTTCAGTGTCGTTCCCCGCTATTCGGGTCGCCTGGTCGTGGTGTCCAACCGCGTCGGCGATTTGTCGAACGGCAGCCAGAGCGGCGGACTTGCGGTTGCGGTGGGCGAGGCGCTGAAGGCCGCCGAAGGGGGGCTGTGGTTCGGCTGGAGCGGGCGGGTCAGCGACAATCCGGCCCCGCCGCATTCCCGTCACCATGATTGCGGGGTCACGACGGCAACCATCGATTTCACCCCCGACGAGCATCGCCTCCATTATCTCGGCTTTTCGAACCGCTGCCTGTGGCCGCTCTTCCACTACCGCCTCGACCTGATCAGGATCAGCGAGGAGGAGAAGGAGGCCTATTTCGAGACCAACGACCGCATGGCGGACGAGCTCTGCCGGCTGATCCATTCCGGAGACCGGATATGGATCCATGACTACCATCTGATCCCGCTCGCCGCGGCGCTGCGCAAGCGCAAGGCCACCGGGCCCATCGGCTTCTTTCTCCACATCCCCTTTCCGCCGCCCGAGGTGTTCACCGCGGTGCCCCACCATGAGCGCCTCGCCCGCTGCCTGTTCGCCTGCGACGTGATCGGCTTTCAGACCCACCGCGACCGGCAGAACTTTGCCCGCTACGTCATCGAGGTGCTGGGCGGCCAGGCGCTTTCCGACAACCGCCTCATGGCCTTCGGCCAGACGGCGATTGCCGACGCCTTCCCGATCGGGATCGATGCCGGCGCCTTTGCCGTCGCGGCCCGCGAGGGGGCCGCCAAGATGGATGGGCTGATCGAGAGTCAGAAGGTCATCGTCGGTGTCGACCGGCTCGACTATACCAAGGGCCTGCCGCAGCGGATCGAGGCTTTCGAGACCCTGTTGGCGCGCAACCAAAACTTGCATGGCAAGGTGACGATGTTGCAGATCGCCCCGCCCACCCGCGACGGGGTCAAGGCCTATGCCGACATCCGGGCCGAGCTCGAATCCGCCGCCGGCCGGGTCAACGGCCGCTTCGGCGATTTCGACTGGGTGCCGGTGCGCTACGTCCATCGCTCCTACCCGCGCGACCGCCTTGCCACCGTCTACCGCTTTGCCAGGGTGGGCCTGGTGACGCCGTTGCGCGATGGGATGAACCTGGTTGCCAAGGAATATGTCGCAGCGCAGGATCCGGAGGATCCGGGCGTGCTGGTCCTGTCGCACTTTGCGGGCGCGGCGGAGCAGCTCAAGGATGCCTTGCTCGTCAATCCCTATGACGGCGGCAACGTCGCCGCCGCCATTGAACGAGGTCTTGAAATGGGACTGGAGGAACGGCGTGCTCGGCACCGCGCTCTGCTGCGCAACGTCGTCAGGGAGAACGTCGACTGGTGGCACAGCCGCTTCCTGAATGCCCTCGACCGAACCGGCGTGGAAAAATTCCATGCCCCGCGTACGCCAGTGGCCGTCGCTTGAGTCGACAATGCTCGAAAAGACGCGAAGGCCCGGCCGAGCCGGGGGATTGGCCACCGCGGCCCGTCGCCGATCGGAATCGCTGATCCGCACGCTGATCGACCAGCGAATCGCCATCGAGGAGGTGGCGCCGGAAATCGACTGTGGCCGATTCCATGCCAAAGGCTCGACGACCGAGCCTTTCGTCGTCGAAGCGGACATTTTCGGTGACGGCCATGACCGCCTCGCTGCGGCGCTGCTCTACCGCCAGAAGGGCGACAGCGATTTCCTCGAGGCGCCCATGCTGCCGCTGGTCAACGACCGTTGGCGGGCGCAGCTGTGGCTGCCCATCGGCCGCTGGACCTACACCATCCTCGCCTGGCGTGACGTTTATGAAACCTGGCGCCAGGACACCGGCAAGAAGCGGGCGGCCGGCCTCGACATCACCCTCGAGCTCGCCGAAGGGCTGGTGCTGCTCGAGGAAGCCCTCGTCAACGGCACCAGAGGAGCCCCGGAAAGCCGGGAGGCCTTGCGCGCACTGCGCCTACGGCTGCTCTCGGCAAGCGATCCCGAACGGTTGGAGATCCTGTCCTCCGAGGTTGCCGCCGATCTGTTCAAGGAGACCGCATCCCGCGATGGCGAGACCCGCTATCGTCGCGAACTGGAAGTCGTCGTGGAGCGCGACCGGGCGGCCTTCGGAGCCTGGTACGAGATGTTCCCGCGGTCGCAATCCCCCGTTCCCGGGCGCCACGGCACCTTTGATGACGTCATTGCGCGGCTTCCCTATGTCCGCGACCTCGGCTTCGACGTCCTCTATTTTCCCCCCATCCATCCGATCGGCATGAGCCACCGCAAGGGCAAGAACAACGCGCTCAGGGCAGAGCCCGGCGAGCCGGGGAGCCCCTACGCCATCGGCTCGGACGAGGGCGGGCACGAGGCCATAAATCGCATGCTCGGGACGCCTGCCGATTTTGCCCGCCTGATCGATGCGGCCGCCGCCTTGGGAATCGAGATCGCTCTCGACTTCGCCATCCAATGCTCGCCGGACCACCCCTGGATCAAACAGCATCCGGAATGGTTCGACTGGCGGCCCGACGGCAGCATCAAGCACGCGGAGAACCCGCCGAAGAAATATGAGGACATCGTCAATGTGAACTTCTACGGCACGGCCGTCCCGGCGCTGTGGTTCGCCTGGCGCGACATCGTCCTGCAGTGGGTCGGCCGCGGCGTGAAGATCTTCCGGGTCGACAATCCGCACACCAAGCCGTTCGCATTCTGGGAATGGCTCATCGCCGAAGTCCATGAGCAGCACCCCGAGGTGATCTTCCTCTCGGAGGCGTTCACGCGGCCGAAGCCGATGCGATATCTCGCCAAGCTCGGCTTCTCACAGTCCTACACCTATTTCACCTGGCGCACCGGCAAGCAGGAGATCATCGACTACGTTCTCGAGCTGACCCGCGGCGAGGGCCGCGACTATATGCGGCCGAACTTCTTCACCAACACGCCGGATATCAATCCCTATCATTTGCAGGCCGGCGGCCGGCCGGCATTCCGGACCCGGCTCGTCATGGCCGCGACCTTGGTGGGCTCTTACGGCATCTACAACGGCTTCGAATTGTGCGAATCCCGCCCGATCCCCGGAAGGGAGGAATATCTCGACAGCGAAAAATATGAGATCAGGAGCTGGGACTGGGACCGGCCGGGCAACATCAAGGACGATGTCAGGCTGATCAACAGGCTGCGCCGCGACCATCCGGCGCTCAAGGCCTTTCGCAACATCGAATTCTACAACGCCTGGAACGATCACATTCTGTATTATGGCAAGAGGACGGCAGATCGCGCGGATTTCCTGCTGATTGCGCTCAACCTTGATCCGCATAACCCGCAAGGCGCACATTTCGAGGTGCCGCTGTGGGAGTTTGGCCTGCCCGATGATGCCTCAATCGGGGTCGAGGATCTGGTAAGCGGGCGGTCGTTCCGTTGGCAGGGGAAAGTCCAGCATATGTGGCTTGACCCTCAGGAAAGACCCTACGCCTTGTGGCGGCTCTCGGAATGAGGAACTTGGCGTGGACACGACGGCGGAAGCGAAAGTTGCGGCGGAGGGGCAGATCGATCGCTCCCTGACCGACTGGTACAAGGATGCGATCATCTATCAACTCCACGTCAAGGCCTTTCAGGACTCGACGGGCGACGGGGTCGGCGACTTCGCCGGTCTGATCCAACGGCTCGATTACGTCGAAAGTCTCGGCGTCAACACCGTGTGGCTTCTGCCGTTCTATCCATCGCCGCTCAAGGATGACGGCTATGACATCGCCGATTATCATTCGATCAATCACACTTATGGCGACATGGGGCAGTTCGAAGCCTTCATTGCCGAGGCGCACCGCCGCGGCATGCGGGTGATCACCGAGCTCGTGATCAACCACACCTCCGACCAGCACCCCTGGTTCGAGCGGGCCCGCGTCGCTCCCGCAGGATCGATCGAGCGCGACTTCTATGTCTGGAGCGATACCGACACGCGCTACCGCGGCACCCGCATCATCTTCATCGATACCGAAAGCTCGAACTGGACCTGGGACCCGGTTGCCAAGGCCTATTATTGGCACCGCTTCTACGCCCACCAGCCGGATCTCAATTTCGAGAACCCGCATGTCTTCGAGGAGGTGACCAAGGCGCTCAGCTTCTGGCTCGACAAGGGCGTCGACGGGCTTCGGCTCGATGCCGTGCCCTATCTCTGCGAGCGCGAAGGCACCAACAACGAGAATCTCCCCGAAACCCATGAGGTGCTGCGGCGGGTGAGAGCCACCATCGACGCCAGCTATCCCGATCGCATGCTGCTGGCCGAGGCCAATCAATGGCCAGAGGACACCCGGCCCTATTTCGGAGATGGCGATGAATGCCACATGGCATTTCACTTTCCGCTGATGCCGCGCATGTACATGGCTCTCGCCCAGGAGGATCGCCACCCGATCACCGACATTCTTCGCCAGACGCCGGAAATTCCCGAAAGCTGCCAGTGGGCGATCTTCCTGCGCAACCATGATGAGCTGACGCTGGAGATGGTCACCGACGAGGAGCGCGACTATTTGTGGCGGGTCTATGCCACCGACGGCCGCGCCCGGCTCAATCTCGGCATTCGCCGGCGGCTCGGCCCGCTGATGGGCAACGATCGCCGCAAGATCGAGCTCATGAACGCGCTGCTCATGTCGATGCCCGGAACGCCGGTCATCTATTACGGCGACGAGATCGGCATGGGCGACAATATCTATCTCGGCGACCGCGACGGCGTGCGCACGCCCATGCAATGGTCGGCCGATCGCAATGGCGGCTTTTCGCGCGCCGATCCGCAGCGGCTCTATCTGCCGGTCATCATGGATCCCGTCTATGGCTATCAGGCGGTGAACGTCGAGGCGGCACAGCGCGACTCGGCCTCGTTGCTCAACTGGATGCGGCGGCTGATCCAGGTCAGGAAACAGCATCGTGCCTTCGGCCGCGGCAGCTTGAGCTTCCTCTATCCGCGCAACCGCAAGGTCGTGTGCTATGTCCGCGAGCTGGGCGACGAGCAGATCCTGTGCGTCGCCAATCTTGCGGCATCGGCGCAGTCGGCCGACCTCGATCTCTCGGCTTGGGCCGGTGCCGTGCCGGTCGAGCTCCTCGGGCGCTCGGCCTTCCCGCCGATCGGCACCCAGCCTTACACGGTGATGCTGCAGGCCTACGGCTTCTTCTGGTTCCTCCTCACCCGCGAGGCGGAGCTGCCGCGCTGGTACACCGCGCCGGCGCAGCCCTTGCCCGAATTCGTCACCCTGGTGCTGCGCGATGGTCTCGACAGCGCCATCACGCAGCGCAATCAGCGTCAGATCGAGGCCGACGTCCTGCCGCAATATCTGTCGCGCCAACGCTGGTTCGCCGGCAAGGACAGCGCCATCGCTGCGGCTGCAATCACGCTGTCCGCCCGTTTCGAATGGCAGGGAAACCACCATCTGTTGACCTTCATCGACGTCACCTTGCGCGACGGGCGGCGGCAGCGCTATTTCCTGCCGCTCTCGGCGCGCTGGGGAGAAGCCCAGTTGCGGACCGACGCCCAGATCGCTCCCTTTACGCTTGCCAAGCTCAGGGAGGGACCGCGGGTCGGTGCCATATTCGACTCCGCCAGCGACGAGGCGCTGGCCAATGGGCTGGTGCGCGCCATGGCGGCCGGCGAGGACCGTGAAGCGCTTGGCGGCACGCTGCGCTTCAGCTGCAGCCTCGCGATCCGCGATCTCCTGGCAGAGATGCCGGAAAGCGCGCCGGTCAGGAGCGTCGGCGTCGAGCAGAGCAACAGCTCGATGATCGTCGGCGACCGCATTCTGCTCAAGATCTACCGCCAGCCCGAAAGCGGCATCCAGCCCGAGCTCGAGATCGGCCGCTACCTGACCGAGGAGGCGCATTTCGACCGCAGCCCTGCCCTGCTCGGGGTCGCCGAGTGCATGCCCGAGAGCGGCGCGCCCACGGCGATTGCCGCGGCCTTCGAATCGATCGAGAACCAGGGCGATGCCTGGGGCATCATCGTCGAGGGGCTGTCGCGCCGCCTGCAGGCGGCGGCGCTGAACCCCGACCAGCTGCCGGAAAAACTGGTCTATCCGCTCGACCTTGCTGCCAATATCGGACTCGAGACGGCCCGCCTGCACAACGCTTTTGCGGCCGCGACCGGTGATCCCGCCTTCGTCCCCGAGCCGGTCACCGAGGCCCATATCACCCGCTGGATCGAGCAGGCACGCATGGAGGCCGAAACAGCTTTCGACCTGCTTTCGCGAAGTGGACCGGCCACTGCGGGCGGCAGCGAGATCGCCGATCTCATCGACCTGCGCAACGAGGCCGTCGGATGCCTCGAGGAGTTCGCAGCGATCCCGCCGACCGGCCGATGCATTCGCGTGCATGGCGACTACCATCTTGGCCAGCTGCTGGTGAACAAGACCGATGTGTGGATCATCGACTTCGAGGGCGAGCCGCACCGGCCGCTCGCCGAGCGGCGCGAGAAGACCTCGCCGATGCGCGACGTCGCGGGGATGCTGCGCTCCTTCGACTATGCCGCATGGTCGGCGCTCGACCACGCCGCCGCCATGGCACCCGATCAGGCTGCGGCCATGCGCGATGTCGCGCTCAATTGGCGGGATGCCGCGACGGCCGACTTCCTGTCCAACTATTTCGGTGCCTATGCCGGCGAAATCCGCTCGACGACGCTGAAGTCCGATCAGCAGCTGCTCGATCTCTTCCTGCTGCAGAAGGCCTTCTACGAGATTGCCTACGAGGCGGCCAACCGGCCGGGCTGGCTCTCCATCCCGGTGCGTGGCGTGATGGAGCTCCTGCGCCGGCGGAGCATCGTTCCGTGACGGCGGCAAGCACCCAACCGCCGATGCCGCGCGATCCGCTTCCCAAGACCGCGATCGAGGCGCTGGTCAGCGGCCGCCATGGCGATCCCTTCGCCGTTCTCGGTCCCCACCGGCTCGATGGCGGCCATTGGGTCGTGCGGGTGTTCCGTCCCGGCGTGGCGCGCGCGCTGCTGATCGACGCGGCGACCGGCGCGGAAATCACCGAACTGATCCGCACCCACCCTGATGGGTTGTTTTCGGCCATGCTGGCGCGGGCCGACCGTCCCTACTACCGCTTGCGCTTCATCGAAGGCGACCATGCCTTCGAGGAGGAGGATCCCTATCGCTTCCCGCCGGTGCTCGGCGAGGTCGACAACTATCTCTTTGCCGAGGGGCGGCACCTGCGGCTCTATGAGAAGCTCGGCGCCCACCCGGCGGTGAGCGAGGGCGTCTCCGGCACCAGCTTTGCAGTGTTTGCGCCCAATGCCAGCCGGGTGAGCGTGGTCGGAGATTTCAACGACTGGGACGGTCGCCGCCACCCGCTGCGCAAGCGCCAGGAATCCGGCCTGTGGGAAATCTTCCTGCCCGGCATCGCCAGCGGCCGGTTCTACAAATACGAGCTCCTCGGGCCGAACCGCGAGCTCCTGCCGCTCAAGGCCGACCCGTTCGGTTTCGAGCAGGAGCTGCCGCCTTCGACGGCATCGCGCATTCATGGGCTGCCGGACCATCCCTGGGGCGACGAGGCGTGGCGGGTTGGCGCCGCGGCCACCCACGCGATTGCGGCGCCGATTTCGATCTACGAGGTGCATCTCGGCTCCTGGCGGCGTGGCGCCGACAACAGCTTCCTCGACTATGACGCGCTCGCCGAGACGCTCGTGCCCTATGTCAAGGATATGGGCTTCACCCATATCGAGCTCCTGCCGATCACCGAGCATCCGTTTTATGGCTCATGGGGCTACCAGCCGATCGGGCTTTTCGCGCCGACCGCGCGCCACGGCACGCCCGAGGCCTTCGCCCGCTTCGTCGAGAGCTGCCATGCTGCCGGGATCGGCGTGATCATGGACTGGGTACCGGCGCATTTCCCTTCCGACCCGCATGGACTGGGGCATTTCGACGGCACCGCGCTCTACGAGCACGCCGACCCGCGGCAGGGATTTCACCGCGACTGGAACACGCTGATCTACAATTACGGCCGGCGCGAAGTGGCCAATTTCCTTCTCGCCTCGGCGCTGTTCTGGTTGGAGCGCTATCACGTCGACGGCCTCAGGGTCGATGCCGTCGCCTCCATGCTCTACCTCGACTATTCCCGTCCGCCGGGCGAATGGGTCCCCAACGTCCATGGCGGGCGCGAGAATCTCGAGGCGGTAAAATTCCTGCGCGAGATGAACACCGAGCTCTATGCCGCCGATCCCGGTGCGGTGACGATCGCCGAGGAATTCGACCGCCTGGCCGCGCGTGTCGCATCCGGTTCATCTCGGCGGCTTGGGCTTCGGCTACAAATGGAACATGGGCTGGATGCATGACACGCTCGACTACATGTCGCGCGATCCCATCCACCGGCGCTACCATCACGACCGGCTCACCTTCGGCCTGCTCTATGCCTTCACGCGAAAACTTCATCCTGCCGCTGTCGCATGACGAGGTGGTGCACGGCAAGGGCTCGATCCTCGGGCGCATGCCCGGCGACCGCTGGCAGCGCTTTGCCAATCTGCGCGCCTACTACGCCTTCATGTGGTGCCATCCCGGCAAGAAGCTGATCTTCATGGGCGGCGAGTTCGGCCAGGAACGGCGAATGGGCGCATGAGCACTCGCTCGACTGGCACCTCATCGCCGACCCGATGCACAGGAACGTCCAGGACCTCGTGCGCGACCTCAACCGGCTCTACCGCGCGATGCCCGCTCTGCACCGCCTCGATGCCAGCCCGGACGGCTTCTCCTGGGTGGATGCCAATGACGCCGACAACAGCGTGCTGTCTTTCCTGCGCCTTGCACCCGACAACGCGCCCGTGCTGGTGGTGTGCAACTTTACCCCGGTCATCCGCGAAGGCTATCGCATCGGGGTGCCGGCCGGCGGCTATTGGCGTGAGCGCATCAACACCGATGCCGCCTGCTATGGCGGTTCCAATGTCGGCAATGCCGGCGGCCTGGTGGCTGAAGGAACCTCCAGCCACAACCGTCCGTTTTCGCTGCGACTGACGTTGCCGCCGCTCGCAACTCTCATATTCGAGCATGTGGCTGGTTGACCGGAGAGCGTGATGTCGGCATTGGAAGTCCAACCCGGGTGGCCGTTCCCCTTGGGCGCGAACTGGGACGGGTCCGGAGTGAATTTCGCGCTGTTTTCGGCGCATGCGGAACGGGTCGACCTCTGTCTTTTCGACCGGACGGGCCGCCGCGAGGTCAGCCGCACCACCCTGCCGGAATATACCGACGAGGTCTGGCACGGTTTTCTGCCCGAGGTCCGACCCGGGCAGCTCTACGGCTACCGCGTCTACGGCCCGTACGATCCGAAGAACGGCCACCGCTTCAATCACCACAAGCTTCTGATCGATCCCTATGCCAAGGCGCTGTCGGGCGACTTCCATTGGCACGATGCGCATTTCGGCTACCGCGTCGGCTCACCCCGCGAGGACCTGTCCTTCGACCGCCGCGACTCCGCCTTCGTCATCCCGAAGAGCGTCGTCGTCGATTTCACTCCGGCCTGGGGGCGCGAACGGCCTCCCCGCACCCCGTGGTCGCAGACAGTGATCTACGAGGCGCATGTCAAGGGGTTCACGGCCCGCCAGCCGGAGCTTGCCCCGCATCTGCGCGGCACCCTTGCCGGCTTCGCCAACCCGCGCACCATCGACCACCTGGTGAAGCTCGGCGTGACCACCGTCGAGCTGATGCCGGTGCAGGCGTTCTTCGACGACCGCTATCTCGTCGACAAGGGCCTCAGCAACTATTGGGGCTACAACACCATCGCCTTCTTTGCGCCGGCGCCTCGCTACGCCGCGGTGCTCGGCGATGTCCATGAGTTCAACGTGATGGTGCACCGCCTCCACGAGGCCGGCATCGAAGTGATCCTCGATGTGGTCTACAACCATACCGCCGAGGGCAACCACCTCGGTCCGACCCTGTCCTTCCGGGGCATCGACAACAAGAGCTACTACCTTCTCGGCGACGATCAGCGCTTCTATTTCGACACCACCGGTTGCGGCAACACGCTCAATCTCGGCCATCCCCGCGTCATGCAGATGGTCACCGACTCGCTGCGCTACTGGGTCGAGACCTGTCACGTCGACGGCTTCCGCTTCGATCTCGCGCCATCCCTCGCCCGCGAGCGCCGCGCCTTCGATCCCGACTCGTCCTTTCTCAACGCTGCCCGGCAGGATCCCGTCCTGTCGCAGGTGAAGATGATCGCCGAGCCGTGGGACCTCGGGGAATACGGCTACCAGCTGGGCAGTTTTCCCCCCGGATGGGGCGAATGGAACGGCCGCTATCGCGACGATATGCGCAGCTTCTGGAAGGGTGACGATCACATGCTGCCGGCGCTTGCCCGCGGCATTCTCGCAAGCGCCGACGCTTTCGACCGGCGCGGCCGGCGGCCCTGGGCGAGCGTCAATTTCATCACCGCCCATGACGGGTTCACCCTGGCCGACCTGTGGTCCTACAATGAGAAGCACAATGAGGCCAACCAGGAGAACAATGCCGACGGCCATTCCGACAACCGCAGCTGGAATTGCGGTGTCGAGGGCGAGACCGACGACCCTGCCATTTTGGATCTCCGCGATCGCATGCGCCGCGCGATCATGGCGACGCTGATGCTGTCCCAGGGAACGCCCATGCTGTTGATGGGGGACGAGAACGGCCGCCGCCAGGGCGGCAACAACAATGCCTATGCGCAGGACAACGCAATGAACTGGTTCGCCTGGGAGGGGGTCTCGGAACGCGATCTGAGCTTTCAGAAATTCTGTCGCGGCCTGTCCCGGATCCGCGCCGGCCATCCCCTGTTCCGCCAGCCGCGTCATCTGCATGGCGAGCCGATCGGCGACAACGGCCCGCCGGACGTCGGCTGGTTTCGCCCCGACGGCGCCGAGATGCAGCCCGAGGACTGGAACAATGGCCTCGGCCGCAGCCTCGGCTTGCGGCTGGCCGGTCGCGATGGGTCGTCGGCGCTCATCCTGCTCAATGCTCATTTTGCGGACCTCCCCTTCCGGCTGCCGGCCACCGCCCGCGGCAATGGCAGCAGCTGGCGGGTTGTCGTCGACAGCGCCACCGGCGACATCGAGCCGCCGCGGCCGCCCGTCCCGCCGGAGAGCGAGATCAATCTCGCTCACCACAGCCTCCTGGCCTTTGCTGCGGAGGCCGAATGAGCCAGCGGTTGCCGATCACCTGGGGAACGGAAATGATCGGCTCGGGCAGAGCGCGGTTTCGCCTTTGGGCACCGTCGCAGAAGGAGATCGGTCTGGCGCCCCATGGGCGCGGCGAGACCCTGGCGATGCTGCCGGGCGACGACGGCTGGTTCGAGCTCGAAACCGATTTGATCAAGCCCGGCGACGGTTACAGCTTCGTGCTGGCCGACGATCTGCATGTGCCCGATCCGGCAGCCCGCGCCCAGCTCGGCGATATCAATGGCCCATCGCGGCTTGTCGATCCCGATGCCTATGAGTGGCGACTCCCCTATTGGAAGGGCCTGCCCTGGCACGAGACCGTGCTTTACGAGCTCCATACCGGCACTTTTTCCATGCAAGGAACCTTCGACGGGGTGCGCGCCCGGCTCGATCATCTGGCCTCGCTCGGCGTGACGGCGATCGAGCTCATGCCGGTGGCGCAGTTCGCCGGCAATCGCGGCTGGGGTTATGACGGCGTTCTGCTCTATGCCCCGCACTCGGTCTATGGCGGGCCGGAGCAATTGAAGCGCCTGGTCGATGCGGCTCACGACCGCGGCCTCATGGTGTTCCTCGACGTGGTCTACAATCACTTCGGGCCGGAGGGTAATTATCTCGGGCGCTACGCTCCTCAATTCTTCCATTCGCAGCGCAATACGCCATGGGGCGGCGCGATCGCCTTCGAGAAGCTTCCCGTCAGGCGCTTCTATATCGACAATGCCCTCTACTGGATCGGCGAATACCTGATCGACGGGTTGCGTTTCGACGCCGTCGACCACATTGAGGATCCAGCCGAAGGCCGTCTTCTCGAGGAGCTCGCCCTGGAAGTGCGCCAGCGCTTTCCCGGACGCCACATCCACCTCACGACCGAGGACGACCGCAACATGGTCCGCCACATCGAGCGCGACGCCAGTGGCGCGGTCGTGCAGTATGACGGCGAATGGAATGACGACTTCCACCACGCTGCGCATGTCATCGCAACCGGCGAGGAGGAAGGCTATTACGGCGAATATGTCTCAGACCGCCTGAACAAGCTCGCCCGAGCGCTGAGCGAGGGTTACATCTTCCAGGGCGAGATCTCGAATTTCCGCAACAACCAGCCACGCGGCGAGCCGAGCGGTCATCTGCCGCCGACCGCCTTCGTGCATTTCCTGCAAAACCACGATCAGATCGGCAACCGTGCGTTGGGCGAGCGCTTGACCGATCTGGCGCCGCCCCGAATCGTCGAGGCGTTGACTGCCATTCTGCTGCTGTCGCCGCAGATTCCGCTCGTCTATATGGGCGAGGAGTGGGGCGAGCGGACTCCCTTCGCCTTTTTTTGCGATTTTCGCGGCGAGCTCGCCACCGCCGTCAGGGAAGGTCGCCGGCGCGAGTTTTCCCATTGGTCGAGCTTCAAGAACCCTCACAATCGCGAGCTCATCCCTGATCCCAACGCGCTCTCGACCTTTCTCGATTCCAAGCTCGAATGGAGCGGTGCGGAAACCGAGGACGGCGAGGCACGGCTGGCATTTGTCGGGCGTCTGCTCGCGACCCGCCGGCAGGAGATCATGCCGCGCCTCGCCGGCATCCAGGGCGGCGCCGGCACGGTCGATCTCGTCTTGGCCGACCTCCTCGTGATCTCCTGGCGGATGGGCGACGGATCGAGCCTCCGTCTCTTCGCCAATCTCGTCGATCGCGCCTCGGCCATCCCGGCGTCGATCGGGATCGATGACGGTTCCCGCCTCCTGTTCGAGAGCGTCACCGGGGCCGACGATCTCCTCAAAAGTGGGACGCTTCCCGAATGGTCGGTGGTGTTCCGCCTCACCGCGCCGGATGCATCATGAGCGAGGCGCTGGACCAGCTTGCCCGTTCCTACGGCATCATTCTCGATTATGTCAGCGAGACCGGCGAAACGCGCACCATCTCGGATGAGACCAAGCGCGGGCTGCTGGCGGCGATGGGTGTGCCCGCCGCCACCGAACAGGACGTCGCGATCGCCTTGCTCCAGGCGCCGCCGCGGCCGGCTCCGTCCTCGCAGCCGCTCGCCCGCTGCTATCTCCCGCCTTGGCTCGAGCATGAGCGGGTTTGGGGGATAAGCTGCCAGCTCTACAGCCTGCGCTCGCCGCGCAATCTCGGCATCGGCGACTTCGCCGACCTCGCCACGCTGGCCGAGATCGCCGGCCGGGCCGGCGCCGATTTCATCGGCCTCAATCCGATGCACGCGCTCTTTGCCGCCGATGCCGGTCGCTTCAGCCCCTATTCGCCGTCGGACCGGCGCATGCTCAACTTCGCCTATATCGCGATCGACCGGATCCGCGGCAGCGAGGCGGCGCTGGCGCGGCTCGAGCCCGAGGCCTTGGCGGCGCTTCGCATGCCCGGCACCATCGACTATCCGCAGGTCTACGCCCTGAAGCTCGACCTCCTCAAAGGCCTGTTTCGTTCCGACCCGCAGGATGAGGCCGCTTTTCGCGATTGGCGCGACGCGGCTGGTCCGGTTCTGCAGCAATTCGCCCTGTTCGAGGCCCTGTCGGAATGGCTGGTTTCGCAGGGTCATTCCGCCGGTTGGTCGGGATGGCCCGCAGCCTATCAGGATCCCGCGAGCAGCATCGTCGCCGGCTTTGCCAATGACCATGCCGACGCCGTTACCTTCCATTGCTGGCTGCAATGGCAGGCCCATGAGCAGCTGGCGGCGGCCCAGCGCCACGCCAGGGCCGCGGGCATGCGCATCGGCCTTTATCTCGACCTCGCCGTGGGCTCCGCGCCCGATGGTGCCGCCACCTGGGCCGACCGTGAGCTCGTCGTGCCGGGAGCGCGGATCGGCTCTCCGCCGGACATGTTCAACGATCACGGCCAGGATTGGGGGCTCGCCCCCATTGCGCCAGCCACGCTCGTCGCCCACAACATGGCGCCGTTCGACGATATCGTCGGCCCGCTGATGGCCCACACGGGCGCCATCCGCATCGACCACGTCATGGCGCTGCAACGCCTCTTCTGGATCCCGAGCGGCCACGATGCCCGCGGCGGCGGCTATGTCGGCTATCCGCTCGACCATATGATCGCGATTCTCGCCAATGCCTCCCACCGCTGCCGCTGCCTGGTCGTCGGCGAGGATCTCGGCACCGTGCCCTTCGGCTTTCGCGAGACAATGCGCGATGCCGCCATCCAATCCTACCGGGTGCTGTGGTTCGAGCGCGAAGGCGACCACTTCCTGCCGCCGTTCCGCTGGCCTGCCGAGGCGGTTGCCTGCGTTTCGACCCATGAC
Source organism: uncultured Alphaproteobacteria bacterium (assembly GCA_963744915.1). Lineage (GTDB taxonomy): Bacteria > Pseudomonadota > Alphaproteobacteria > Rhizobiales > Aestuariivirgaceae > DATAFF01. Next base: position 103,833 of record CAVUUY010000009.1, on the reverse strand, counting down.
CTCCCGACGCTTGCCGGCTGGTGGACCGGCAACGACATTGCGCTGCGCAGCGCGTTCGGCAAGGTCCTGCCGGAACGGATCGGACCTATGCAGGAAGCCCGCGCGCATGACCGGCGGATGCTGCTCGATCTGCTGGCCCACCATGGCGGCTTGACCTCCGGCTCCTACGAGGTCGACCCGCCAGGCGCCATCGCCCCCGAGGTCGTGGCGGCAACGCACCGGCTCCTGGCGCGCACCCCCGCGCGGCTGATGGTGGCGCAGATTGAGGATCTGATCGGTGTCGCCGAGCAGGTCAATCTCCCCGGCACCGTATACGAATACCCGAATTGGCAGCACAAACTGCCGCTCACGCTGGAGCAGATCGCCGAGAATTCGCTGTTCCTCGCGGTGACGGCGGCGCTCCGCGAGGAGCGCCCGGGATCGCAATGACGGCGCCCGTCGCAACCTACCGGCTGCAATTCCGGTCGGGAATGGATTTCCGGCGCGCCGCCGAGCTTGTTCCCTATCTCGAGGCTCTCGGTGTCAGCCACCTTTACGCATCGCCGATCTTCCAGGCGACGCCCGGGTCGACCCATGGCTATGACGTGACCGATTATGGCGCATTCGACAGCGCGCTTGGCGGTATGGAGGACTTTGCCCAACTCACCGCGGCTTTGCGGCAGCACGGCATCAAGCTCATTCTCGACATCGTTCCCAACCACATGGGAGCAAGCCCGAGCAATGGCTGGTGGCGCGATGTTCTCGAATGGGGGCGGGACAGCGCCTATGCCGATTATTTCGATGTCGACTGGGCGGCTCCCAAGCTGCTCGTGCCGGCCCTGGCCAGTTCCTACGGACGGGCGTTGACCGAAGACCGCTTCTCGCTGGCCTATGATGCCGAGACCGGCAATTGCTCCTTCAAATATGACGCGCTGCTCCTGCCGCTTGCCCCGCCGAGCTATGCTCAGATCATCGGCCGCCTCGATCCGGCGGGCTTCGGGGCGCTGGCGCGGCGCTTCGCCGCGGCGACGAAGGAGGACTCGGCCCAGCTCAAGAGCGATCTTGCGGCACTGACCGAGGATCCCGCGGTGCGCTCGGCGATCACCGACGCGATAGCGGCGATTGCCGCCGATCGCGACGCCATCCACGCGCTGCATGAACACCAGGTCTGGCGCCTGGTGCATTGGCGGGCAGCCCGCGAGCAGCTCACCTTTCGCCGTTTCTTCGAGATCGCCGATCTGGTCGGTGTCAGGGTCGAGCGCCAGCGGGTGTTCGATGACGTTCACGGCATCGTCCTTGCGCTTGTAGCGGCGCGCGATGTCGACGGCCTGCGCATCGATCACATCGACGGCCTGGCCGATCCGCGGCGCTACCTCGACCAGCTCCAGGCGGCCGCAGCGGCGGAGTGGCCCCTCTATGTCGTCGTCGAGAAGATACTCGGCCCTGATGAGCGCTTGCCGCCGGAATGGCCGGTGGCCGGCACCACCGGCTACGAGTTCATCGCCGCCCTGGCCAGCGCCTTCACCGATCGGCAGGGTCTCGCCGAGCTGAATGACCATTGGGAGCAATTCGCCGGCCCGACCGATTTTCCGTTCGAGATCACCCGGGCCAAGCGCGACATGCTGCTGCGCAATCTGGCGGGCGAGCTTGAGATTCTCAAGGACCTGGCGCTCGCGGTCGCCGACCGTGACCCCATGACCCGTGATTTCGGCGCCGACACGACGCGGCGGGCGCTGGTCGAATTTGCCGCGGCCCTGCCGATCTACCGCACCTATGTCAATGTCGATGGACCCTCGGCCGAGGACAAGGCAGTGATCGCCGCCGCCGTTGCGGGTGCCAAGGCATCCCGCGAGGTCGATGACGACGAGGCGATCGACTTCGTCGGCCGTCTCATGCGGCTCGATTTCGTCAGCCCGGAGGACCAGGCCGCCGCTCTTCTCTTCGTCACCCGCTTCCAGCAGACGACCGGCGCGGTGATGGCCAAGGCCGTCGAGGACACCGTCTTCTATCGGCTGAACCGGCTGATCGCGTTGAACGAGGTCGGCGGCGATCCCGATCCCCGGCAGCTGGGGCTCGAGCGGTTCCATGCAATGATGTCCGCCCGCCGGGCGAGCCAACCCTACGGGCTCAATGCCACGGCAACCCATGACACCAAACGCGGCGAGGACTCGCGGGCGCGGCTCTACGCCGTGAGCGAGATGGCGGCCGAATGGGGCGACGCCGTCGCGCGGTGGCATGGCCTGCTCGCCCCGGCAATCGTCGAGCTGGCGGACGGGCTCGCGCCCGAACCGCAGATCGAATGGCTGTTCTACCAGGCCGCGGCTGGCGCCTGGCCGGTCGATCTCGACCTCGCGGACAAGGCCGGGCTGGCGGATTTCAGGGGCCGTCTTACCGCATTCATGGAAAAAGCGGTTCGCGAAGCCAAGCTGCGCACCACCTGGATCGCGCCGCAGCAGACCTATGAGGAGGCTATCCGCAACTTCGTCGAAACCGCGCTCGACCCCGCGCGAAGCGGCCAATTCCTTGGCGATTTCGTGAGCATAATCAAGCCTCTGACTGTTGCCGGCGCGCTCGCCAGCCTGTCCCAGACCCTCGTCAAGCTTGCCGCACCGGGAATACCTGATATTTACCAGGGCTCGGAAGTTTTTGACTTGAGCTTCGTCGATCCGGACAATCGACGACCGGTGGATTTCGGTATACGAGCGGCAATGGTGAAGTCCCTCGAAAATTGCGATCTCGGCGCCGTCGTCGAGGGATGGCGGAGCGGTGCCATGAAGCTTCACGTCCTCAAGCAGGGGCTGGCGCTGCGCCGGCGTGCGTCCGCGCTCCTGGCCGAGGGGGAGTACCTTCCTCTCCCCGTCGAGGGACCGGAGGCGGCGAGCGTCATCGCCTTTGCGCGCCGTCTCGCAGAGGACTGGGTCGTGGCGGTCGCCCCCTGCCGGCCCTTGCAGCTGACCGCCGGCAGCGACCGGCCGGAGGTTTCCCCGGCCGCCTGGCGCGACAGCGCATTGGTCCTTCCGACCCTTGCTGATGGATGCTTCGTCAATATTTTGACAGGCGAAGCGCTTGGCGACGGCGGGCGCATCCCGCTTGCCACCCTGCTCGGACGATTCCCGGTGGCGCTCATCACGGCGGTTCCGCCATGACCAGCGATCCGCGACTCGCCACCCGACCGGGTTTGAAGCAGGCGATCATCGACCACCTGACCCTCGGCCTCGGCATCCTGCTCAAGGACGCCACGCCGCAGGACTGGCTTTCGGCGACCAGCCAGGTGGTGCGCGAGGTGCTGATGCTGCGCTGGCACGAGACCAATGCGCTCGCCAGCCGCCAGCGGCTCAAGCACGTCGCCTATATGTCGATGGAGTTCCTGATCGCGCGGAACCTGGCATCGGCGCTGGCATCGACGGGTCTCGAAGGGGAATGCCGGGCAGCCCTGGCCTCGCTCGGCGTCGATCTCGACGAAATCATGAGCCTGGAACAGGACCCGGCGCTGGGCAATGGCGGCCTGGGGCGGCTCGCCGCCTGCTTTCTCGATTCCATGGCCTCGCTCGGGGTGCCCGCCACCGGCTACGGCATCCGCTTTGCCTATGGGATGTTCAAGCAGGAGATCCAGTCCGGCTGGCAGATCGAGCTGCCCGAGGACTGGTCGCGCGAGGCCAAGGTCTGGGAGGTGGCGCGGCCCTGCCGACGCTATCGGATCAGGTTTGGCGGCAAGGTGCATCATCGCGGCTATCGCGCCCATTGGGTCGATACCGAGGACCTCTTCGCCATAGCCCATGACCTGCTCATCGCCGGTCAGGGTCAGCTCACCATCAATACGCTGCGCCTGTGGGATACGGAGGCACTGCATCCCTTCGACCTCGCTGCCTTCAATGCCGGGCGCTATCTCGATGCCTCGGCCGAGCGGCTCCGGGCCCAGACACTGACGCGCATCCTCTACCCTGACGATTCGACGCAGGAAGGCCGTGAGCTCCGGCTCAAGCAGGAGCACTTCTTCGTCTCGGCCTCGCTGCAGGACATCGTGCACGACCTGATCGCCGGCAAAGAGAGCCTGAGCGACATGCCGGATCGCGTCGCCATCCACCTCAACGACACCCATCCGGCGCTGGCTCCGGCGGAGTTGATGCGGCTCCTCGTCGATGAGCATGGGATCGAATGGGACGATGCCTGGCGGATCACCCAGCAGACCTTCACCTACACCAACCACACCCTGATGCCAGAGGCGCTCGAGGTGTGGGCCTGCGACACGCTGCAGCGGATCGTGCCGCGCCACCTCGAGATCATCGAGGAGGTCGACCGGCGTCTTGTGGCCGATCTGCGGCGCAACCGCCAGGCCGACGAGGGTTTCCTCGACCGCACCCGGATCGTCGAGCGCAATTTCATGCCCCGGGTCAATATGGGCCGGCTGTCGGTGGTGGCCAGCCACAAGGTCAATGGCGTGTCGGAGCTGCACAGCGCGCTTCTTGCCGAGAAGCTGTTCCCCGACTACGCCGCGCTGTGGCCGGACCGTTTCGAGAATGTCACCAACGGCATCTCGCCACGGCTATGGCTGATGCAGGCCAATCCGCGGCTGGCATCGCTCATCGACGAAGCCATCGGTCAGGGCTGGCGCGGCAATTTCGACGAGATCGCCGATCTCGATAGCTTCGCCGACGATGCCGGATTCCGTGACCGCTTCCTGGCGGTGAAGCGGGCCAACAAGGAACGCCTCGCCCGGCTGGTGGAGCGGCGCACCGGGCTCAGCGTCGATCCGTCGACCATGGTTGACGTGCAGGTCAAGCGCATCCACGAATATAAGCGGCAATTGCTGAACATCATCGGCATCATCGCGCGCTGGAACATGCTGCGCGATGATCCTCATCGCGGCTATGCATGCCGCACAGTCATAATGGCTGGAAAGGCCGCAAGCGCCTATCGATTTGCCAAGCTCATCATCAAGCTCGCATGCGACGTGGCGGCGCGGATCAATGCCGATCCCGTCACCAGCCGCTACCTCAAATTCCTGTTCCTGCCGAATTACAATGTTTCGCTGGCCGAGATCCTGATGCCCGCCGCCGACCTGTCGCAGCAGATCTCGCTCGCCGGCACCGAGGCGTCGGGCACCGGCAACATGAAGCTTGCCCTCAACGGTGCGCTGACGGTCGGCACCTATGACGGCGCCAATATCGAGATTGCCGCCGCGGTCGGAAACCACAACATGTTCATCTTCGGCATGACCGTCGAAGAGGTTCAGGAGCTGCGCCGCCAGGGCTACGTCTCCTATGAGCATTACCTCCAGCACGAGTTGATCCGGCGGGCGCTGGACCTGATCACCATCGGTGAATTCTCGCCCGACGACCCGGGACGCTTCCGCCCGATCGTCGACTCACTTTTGCGCGGCGGCGATCATTACATGGTCCTCGCCGACTTTCCTTCCTATCGGACAGCCCAGATCCGCGCCGACCAGCTGTGGCTCGAACCCACGCTTTGGGCCCAGAAGGCGGTCCGCAATGTCGCAGGAATGTCGCGATTTTCCGCCGACCGCGCCATCCGCGAATATGCCGACCGGATCTGGAAGGCCGACATGCTTTGAAGATTCCATGGGGATCGGGTGGCGGACCGGCGGTTCGCTTCCTACATTCCCGGTTTTGGAGCTCCCATGTCCGATCGCTTTACGCGCGTCCTGCTGGTCGTGCTCGTCGCACTGATCGGCCTCTATGTTGCCGAGCCGTTTGTCGACCGGCTGTTGTTCACCAGCGGCGAGCCGCGGGTGATCACGCCGCGCGGCGAGCTTGCCCCGGCCGAGCAGACCACCGTCACCCTGTTCCAGACCGTTGCCCCCTCGGTGGTTCAGGTGGTTGCCGGCAGCCGCGGCGGCCAGGGCGGCACCGGCACCGGCTTCATCTGGGACAAGGCGGGCCATCTCGTCACCAACAATCACGTGGTCCAGGGCGCCAACCGCATTTCCGTGCGCATGGCGAGCGGTGACGTCTACCGGGCCGAGCTGGTCGGCCGGGCACCCAATTACGATCTCGCGGTGTTGCGCGTCAGCGCCGGCTCGCGGCTGCCGCCGCCGATCGCCATCGGGGATTCCGATGACCTCAAGGTCGGACAATGGGCCTTCGCCATCGGCAATCCCTTCGGCCTCGACCAGACCCTCACCACCGGGATCATCAGCGCTCTCAATCGCCGCCTGCCGACCGCCGAAGGCCGCGAGCTTGCCGACGTCATTCAGACCGATGCGGCGATAAATCCGGGCAATTCCGGCGGGCCATTGCTCGATTCCGCCGGTCGTCTGATCGGCGTGAACACGGCGATCTTCTCGCCGTCCGGCACCAATGCCGGCATCGGCTTTGCGATTCCGAGCAAGGTGGTGAACCGCATCGTTCCCGAGCTCATTGCCAAGGGCCGGGTTCCCACCCCCGGCATCGGCATCGTGGCGGGAGACGAGGACATCGCCACCCGAACCGGCGTGCACGGGCTGATCGTCGGCGAGGTCGTGCCGGGCTCGCCCGCCGCGCGCGCCGGTCTCAAGGGAATCGACGAGGAGGCGGGCCAGCTCGGCGACGTCATCGTCGGCGTGAATGACCGGACGGTGGCCCGGCTCTCGGACTTCACCGACGCTCTCGAGAAGACCAAGATCGGCGATACGGTATCGCTCAAGGTCCAGCGCCATTCCGGCACCGTCGATGTCGCGGTGCAGGTGATCGACATCGGCGAAAAAAGCAGCGGAGACTAGTCTAGACTAGCTTCCGATGCTGTTCATGCCGCCTCGCTCGGAAAATGCTGAAACAGCCAGGTCTCGGTGAGCGCCCGTCCGCGTGGATCCTTGAGATAGGCTCGAAGCTCCACCGGCGCCGCGCCCGTAGCCTTGAGGTCGAATACCAGCCGCCATTTCGGCGTTCCGTTGACCCTCAGGGCATAGGGGTCGGCCACGATGCCGCGCGACGCCTCGACCACCGGTATGAGGCCATCGACGCTCTCGAACTTCTCGATACCGGCGCCGGCGAAGTCGATGACATATTTGGTGAAGCCGATCTTGCCCTTCTCGGCCGGCCGCCCGCCGCGGCCGCGCCGCGTCGCCACGACCTGGGCGGCGCTCGGCGGATGCGGCTCCTCGGCAGTCCAGTAGATGCGATAGGCAAAGGTAAAGGCGCTGCCGGCGCGTGCCGGTTCGGCCGGAACCCAATAGGCAACGATATTGTCGTGGATCTCGACGTCGGTCGGAATTTCGACGAGCTGGACGGCGCCCTGCCCCCAGTCGCCTTGCGGCTCGATCCACACCGAGGGACGGCGGTTGTAGAACACCCCGTCATCCTCGTAGCTGTCGAACTGGCGGTCGCGCTGCAGGAGGCCGAAACCCTTCGGTGAGCGGTCGAGGAAGGTCGAGGTCATCACCCGCGGTGGATTGTTGAGCGGCCGCCACAACCGCTCGCCCGCTCCGGTCGCAATGGCGAGGCCGTCCGAATCGTGGATCTCGGGTCGCCAGTCCGGCGCATTGGCCCGGTTCGTCTCGGAGAACCAATACATGCTCGTCAGCGGCGCGATGCCGAGCCGTGCGACGCTGCGGCGCAGGAACAGCCGCGCTTCGACGTCGCCCCACACTCCCTTGCCATTGTGCCAGATGAACCGGTAGGCGCCGGTGAGGCTGGCACTTTCGAGCAGCGCGAAAACCGTGACCGCGTCGCGGCCGGGCTCGAGATAGAAATGCGAAAAGCGCGGGAACTCCTCGGGCGTCGCGAGCGCCGTGTCCACCGCCAGACCGCGGGCCGAAAGGCCATATTGCTGCAGCTCGCCCGCCGAACGGAAATAGCTCGCGCCGAGATAGGCGAGCCAGTCGCCATGCAGGTCGGGGTTCATGACGCGGAAACCGGCAAAGCCCAGATCATCAGGCAGCGTCCGCGCGAAGGCCGCCTTGGGGCCGAATGTGAAGAGATCGGGGGAGTAGACGATCTCCCGTGCCTCCCCGGCCTCGACCACCGCAATATGAACCGGCTCCTGGAAGAACTTGCCGGGGTGAAACAGCCTCACCGGGAACGGCTGGCCCTGAAAGAGCGTGCGGTCCGGACGATAAATTATCTCGATATGCTGCTCGAAATCGATGCGATCGAGCAGCGCCTGGGCCCGTGGCGGCTCCGGCACATAAGGGGCCGCAGCGCGTTTTTTTGCTTCGGCCGTCAGGAGGTCGAAATTGAACGGCACCGGATCGCGCAGCCGCACGCCGGGAAACGGTGCTGCCGCAAGCCCCGGTTTGCCCCGCAGGCCAGCGACAAACGCAACGGACAGGGCCAAGGCTGCAGCGCGGCGGGTGAGTGTGATGGACATGGGGTGGATCGTGAGGGGTGAGCAGTGAGTGGTGGGTAGCTCGGTCCGACTACTCCCTATTCGCTATCCGCTCAATCATTGTCCTTCGGTACATCGGCCTGTTCGAGGTCGACTGGCGGAGGCGGCTCCTCCTGGGTTGGCTTGGGGGCATCGGGATCCCGGCAGCCGGTGAGCCACACGTCATAGACGGGATGCTCGACCGCGTTCAAGCCGGGACTTTCGGCAAGCATCCAACCGGAAAATATCCGTTTGGAGGACGATTGCTGCATCTCGTCGACCTCCACGAAGGACGTGGTCTTCGGTTCCTCGGTGACCGGGCGGGAGTAGCAGACGCGCGGACGGATGAGGAGATTGCCGAACCGCCCCTCCTTGTCGATGGGAATCTGGAAGCTCTTGATCTTGCCCGTGACCTTGTCGAGGCCGGCAAACACCGCCAGCGGGTTGCGAATGGGCTCGGCATGCGCTGCTGCCGCCATCAGCAGAAAGCCCGCAGCGAGCGCCGTGGCAACGACCGGCGGGCGCCTCATGGCTTGACCGCCTCGACCCGCAGCCGGACGTAATCGGCCGTCCAATTGCCCTTGGCATCGCGCAGCGACGGCGCCAGGAGCTGCTCGACCTCCGACAGCACCAGCTCCTCATCGGCACCGAACTGGGCAAAGAATGGCCGCCGGAACACCCTGAGCCAGGCGATCATCCCGGTCGCCAGCGGTGTCGGGCGGGGGAACAGGCCAATGCGAGCCACGCGGAAACCCCTCTCCTCCAGCATCTCGCGATAGACCGCGACCGAGGGGAAGAACCACGGTCCGGCCAGCGCCGCATCGCCGCCGCGCCGCAAGGAGATGGCGCGCATCGCGGTGGTGACGGCAGCCACATTGCCATGCCCGCCAAACTCGGCAACAAAGCGGCCGCTCGGCTTCAAGGCCCGAAAAACGCCATCGATCACCGCCGCGGCATCGCTCATCCAATGAATGGCGGCATTGGAGAAGACCGCATCGAATTCGTCGAGAAAGGGCAGATCCTGGCCATCGACGCGGCGCGTTTCGACACCGCGGCCGGTGGCGGCTGCGAGCAGCGAGTCGCTGTTGTCGACACCGAGAACCCTGGCGCCGCGGCGTGCCAGTTCCGCCGTCAGCACCCCATCGCCGCAGCCGAGATCGAGAATCCGCTCGCCCGCTCTCGGCGCCAGCCATTCGAGCACCGGACCCGCCAGATCCGACACGAAACGCGCGTGCCTGGCATAGGCCTCGGCGTCCCAGACCTGGCGCGCCGACGCATCCGCCGGCGTCATTGGCCGCTCTGGCCCGCCGGCGGGGTCTGGCTGCCGCCTCCCTGGCCCTCTCCCTGATTCGTCGGTGCCGGATAGGGTTCGATCGCCGGAGCCGGATAGCTGCCGGTATTGTCCTGCTGGCCCCCGGTTGCGGCAGCCGGCGGCGATGGCTGCTGCGGCGCCGGCTGCGACTCGGCCGGCTGTTGCGGCTGCGTCGGCTGAGGCTGCTGTTCCGACTGCGGCTGGGTCGGTTGCGACTGGCCTCCATCCTGGCCGGAAGAGCCTCCCGAATTGTCCGAGCTCTTGCTCTTGCCGGAGAACATGTAGTCCGACACGAGCGCCCACAGATCGAGCGCCCCCTGGGTGTAGGTGATGGTGCCGCCATCGCTGAGGAGCGTTTCGCTGCCGCCCGGCTCGAGCGCGATGAACTTGCCGCCGAGCAGCCCTTCCGAGGTGATCTTGGCGGTCGAATTGTCGGGCAGCTTGATGGTTGGATCGATGGCAAAGGTCAGGATCGCATCATAGGACTGATTGTCGAGCGACTGCGCCGTCACCGAGCCGATCTTGATGCCCGACATGCGCACGTCGGAGCCGACATTGATGCCCTCGACATTCTTGAACTTGGCGGTCAGGTGATAGCCGCCGGAGCCCTTGCCGACGCCGGTCGTCGAATACATGAAAATGAAGAACCCGAGAGCGATGGCGATGACCAGGGCACCGACCGCTGTCTCCATCAGGTTCTGCTTCATGGCTCGGGGCTCCATGGCTGATAGGCAGGCTCACCCTGGGCCTCCGGCCGCGGGTTGAGAATGCTGCCGGTCGGGCGGTAAGCGGCGGGCGTGCCGGTCAGATTGGGTTGGTGCGGTTGTTCCCACGGCCTCGTTCGATAGGCCTCGTCGGTCGGCGGCAGCCGGTCGCGATGGTGCATCCACCCCCACCAGCCGGGCGGGATTTTCGATCCTTCGGCATAGCCGTTGTAGATCACCCAGCGGCGCTCCGGGATGGAGCGCGGCACCGCCGAAGGCGCACGGTAATAGCGGTTGCCGAATGCGTCTTCGCCGACGAATTCGCCGCGCCGCCAGGTGAACAGCCGCAAGCTCAAGGTGGCGCTGTTCCACCAGGTGAAGAACTGGAGGAGAAACTCTTTCACGGGATTCGCTGTCCCTGGCCGCTTGACGGGCGCGACTATGGCGAGGCTCCCGCCACAAGTCCAGCGGCAAGCCCCCCGGTTGGCGTGGACAGGCTGTGGGCGAAAGCAAAAAGGCTTGGACAGAATCACGCCATATTTCGGTAAGGTGACGATCTAACCTGTGGATGGCGATCAACATTTAGTGGTTAAGGATTTGTTAAGGACTAAATGTTGAAATTGTTACGGTTGTGAGTCCATCGGTGAGTCGCTGGGTGCGGCAACCGTGTCACACGAAAGAAGGGGCCGTTCCGGCGCGTTTTGGGGGCGCTGGTGGCCGTCATGTCTGTCTGGTTTCGCGTTGGGGCGGGGAAAGAGCTGGGCATCAGTTCCAGCCAAGAAGAGAGCGGGAAAAAAATGCGTATTCAGCGCCGGTTCACCAAGAGCGGCCAGTCTCCCTATGAGGGGATCGCCTTCCGAAGCGTGACCAGTGAGATCCGGAATCCTGATGGTTCCGTGGTATTCCGGCAGGAGGATATCGAGGTGCCGGCCAGCTGGAGCCAGGTCGCCTCCGACATCCTCGCCCAGAAATATTTCCGCAAGGCAGGGGTGCCGGCCGCGCTCCGCCGCGTCGAGGAAGCCGCCGTGCCGTCCTGGCTGTGGCGCTCGGTGCCCGACGAGGCCGCGCTCGCCGACCTGCCGGAGGCCCGGCGCATCGGCTCCGAGCGCTCCGCCAGGGACGTGTTCCACCGGCTCGCCGGCACCTGGACCTATTGGGGCTGGAAGGGCGGCTACTTCAACGGCGAGGATGACGCCCGCGCCTTTTACGACGAGCATTGCTACATGCTGGCGGCCCAGAAATGCGCCCCCAACTCGCCGCAATGGTTCAACACCGGCCTGCATTGGGCCTATGGCATAGACGGACCGGGCCAGGGCCATTTCTACGTCGACCACGCCACCGGCGAATTGGTCCAGTCGACCTCCGCCTATGAGCATCCCCAGCCACATGCCTGCTTCATCCAGTCGATCGAGGACGATCTCGTCAACGACAACGGCATCATGGATCTGTGGGTGCGCGAGGCGCGCCTCTTCAAATATGGCTCCGGCACCGGATCGAACTTCTCGCGGCTGCGCGGCGAGAACGAGCCGCTGTCGGGCGGCGGCAAGTCGTCCGGCCTCATGAGCTTCCTCAAGATCGGCGACCGCGCTGCCGGCGCCATCAAATCCGGCGGCACCACCCGGCGCGCCGCCAAGATGGTGGTGGTCGATATCGATCACCCCGATATCGAGGCCTATATCGGCTGGAAGGTGAAGGAGGAGGAGAAGGTCGCAGCACTGGTCGCCGGCGCGCTCGCCGTGAAGAAGCACGTCACGGCGATCATGAAGGCCTGCATCAATTGCGAGGGCCCCGGGTCGGACTGCTTCGAGATCGAGAAGAACCCGGCGCTCAAGCGGGCGGTGCGCGAGGCGCGGCGCCACCATGTCGCCGACGGCATGATCAGGCGCGCCATCCAGTTTGCCCGCCAGGGCCACAAGGAGCTGTCGATCGACCTTTACGATGCCGACTGGGATGGCGAGGCCTATCGCACGGTTTCGGGACAGAACTCCAACAACTCCGTCAGGGTCAGCGACGACTTCCTTCGCGCCGTGGAAAACGGCTCGCGCTGGGACCTCAAATGGCGATCGAAGAAGGGCGTGGCGCGCTCGCTCGAGGCGCGCGCCCTGTGGGACAAGGTCGGCTATGCCGCCTGGGCCTCGGCCGATCCCGGCATCCAGTTCCACACCACCATCAATGACTGGCACACCTGCAAGGCCAGCGGCGAGATCCGAGCCTCGAACCCGTGCTCGGAATACATGTTCCTCGACGACACGGCCTGCAATCTCGCCTCCCTCAATCTGATGCAGTTCCGCGACCAGGCGACCGGTCGCTTCGATGTCGAGGCGTTCGAGCATGCGGTGAGGCTGTGGACGCTGGTGCTCGAGATCTCGGTGACGATGGCGCAGTTCCCGTCCCGGCAGATCGCCCGGCTCTCTTACGCCTTCCGCACGCTGGGCCTCGGCTTTGCCAATATCGGCGGCCTCCTGATGTCGAGCGGGATCGCCTATGACTCGCCCGAGGGGCGGGCGCTGTGCGGCGCCATCTCGGCGCTGATGACCGGCGTCGCCTATGCCACCTCGGCCGAGATGGCGAGCGAGCTCGGCCCGTTCCCGAGCTTTGCCGAGAACCGCGCCGACATGTTGCGGGTCATGCGCAACCATTGGCGTGCCGCCCATGGCCACCCGCAGGGCTATGAGGGGCTGAGCACGCTGCCTGTCGCTCTCGATCATGCGCATTGCCGCGACCCCCTGCTGGTCGACCGCGCCATGGCGGCCTGGGACCTGGCGGTGAAGCTCGGCGAGCGCCACGGCTATCGCAATGCCCAGGCGACGGTGATCGCGCCCACCGGCACGATCGGCCTGGTCATGGATTGCGACACCACCGGCATCGAGCCCGACTTCGCCCTGGTGAAGTTCAAGAAGCTGGCCGGCGGCGGCTACTTCAAGATCATCAACCAGGCGGTCCCCGACGCGCTGCGGTCGCTCGGCTATGGCCGGGAGGAGATCGAGGCCATTGTCAACTATGCGGTCGGCCTCGGCACCCTCGCCGGCTCGCCGGCGATCGCCCATGAAGCGCTGCGGCGGAAGGGCTTCGGACCGGCCGAGATCGAGGCCGTCGAGAATGGTCTCGCCTCCGCCTTCGACATCAAGTTCGTCTTCAACAAGTTCACCCTCGGCGAGGCGTTCTGCTGCGACGTCTTGAAGCTCGACGCGGCGCAGCTTGACGATCTCGGCTTCGATATTCTCGGCCATCTCGGCTTTTCCAAGCGCGAGATCGAGCTCGCCAACATCCATGTCTGCGGCGCAATGACCCTCGAAGGGGCGCCGCATCTCAAGCCCGAGCACTATCCGGTGTTCGACTGCGCCAATCCCTGCGGCCGGCTTGGCAAGCGCTACCTGTCGGTCGAGAGTCATATCCACATGATGGCGGCGTCCCAGCCCTTCATCTCGGGCGCCATTTCCAAGACCATCAACATGCCCAACGACGCCTCGGTCGAGGACTGCCTCAACGCCTATATGCTGTCATGGAAGCTGGCGCTGAAGGCCAATGCCCTCTATCGCGACGGCGCGAAGCTGTCGCAGCCCCTGTCGGCGCAGCTGGTCGGCGACGACGACGCCGAGGAGAGCCTTGCCGAGCAGGTGGTGGCGGCCCAGTCCGCCGTCCAGCGCGTCGAGAAGGTGGTGGAGCGCTTTGTCGAAATATTCCGGCGCGACCGCGAAAAGATGCCGGGTCGGCGCAAGGGCTACACCCAGAAGGCCATTGTCGGCGGCCACAAGCTCTATCTGCGGACCGGCGAATATGATGACGGGCGGCTGGGCGAGATTTTCATCGACATGCACAAGGAAGGCGCCGCTTTCCGGGCCATGATGAACAATTTCGCGATCGCCATCTCGCTCGGCCTGCAATATGGCGTGCCGCTCGAGGAATATGTCGAGGCCTTCACCTTCACCCGCTTCGAGCCGGCCGGCATGGTCCAGGGCAACGAGGCGATCAAGAGCGCGACCTCGATCCTCGACTACGTCTTCCGCGAGCTCGCGGTGTCCTATCTCGGCCGCAACGATCTCGCCCATGTCGACCCCTCCGACATCGGTTTCGATGTCATGGGGCGAGGGGTGCGCGAGGGGAAAGCCCCGGCTGGCGGTGGCGAGGCCGAAACCGCAAGGCCGTCCCATCCGGCGCCGGTGCCGGCCGCCAAGGTGCTGTCCTACGGCTATGTTCGCCAGCGCGACCTTGCCAATGTCGTGGTCATGCCGAGCGCCGCGTCCCTTGCCGTGGTTCAGCCGCTCGGCAACGCCGTCCATGAAAGCCAGGCGCGGCTCGAGCAGGTGGCGGCGGTTGCAGTGGCCGCCCCACGCTTGGCGCCGCCGGTGGTCTCGGAGGCCGCGGAGCTGCGCGCCATCGCCCGCATGAAGGGCTATGAGGGCGAGATGTGCGGTGATTGCGGCAACTACACCATGGTCCGCAATGGCACCTGCTTCAAATGCGATACCTGCGGCGGCACCAGCGGCTGCAGTTGAGCAAGAGCGAAGGGGCCGAGAGGGGAAAGAGAAGGGGCGCAAGCGCCGCCTCTTCTCTTCTCTCGAACCCTGCAACAAGCCAGCCCGACCGGCGTGTGGGCGCTTCATTTCTGCTCATCGTGAGCCGCTTCGATATGCTGCGAGCCTTCGAAGCGGCTCCATGCAGCCAAAATTTTTTTATCCTCGACGCTGGCGGCAAGAGCTCCCGGCGATGCCGCGCTTCAACCACGTGCCGGTCTCGGCCCCCTTGATTCGCAACAGCAATTATTTGTTCGTACACTGACATATTGGCCTTGCTACAGGCCTCCGGGCTGCCAGTTCGAAGCGGATGATGGGACCAATATCGTCACAAAAGAATCGACATGAGGCTCGCGACGAGTCATTTTTGTTAACCCACTAGAACAAAAATCAGGGTACTGATGTTGATTACCGGTTGTTTTCGTCTTGTCGAATCGAGCGTCATGTGTCGGTGTTTGAGTCTTGATGTTCGCCATGGCTTCGGATCTCGGTCCGCCGCGATGGGGCAGGTCGAAGGACCGGTCAGTAAAGGCGTAACATATCTCCATCACTCATTCGGGGAGATCTCACGAATGGCAACTGCAGCCAAGAAAGCTCCGGCCAAGAAGGCCGCGAAGAAAGCCGTCGCCAAGAAGTCAGCGGCTAAGAAGCCTGCTGCCAAAAAGGCGTCGAAGAAGCCGGCTGCCAAAAAGGCCGGCAAAAAGTAAGCGGCCTCTGACGGCATAAGGCATAGCGGAGCCCCGGTTCTCAGAACCGGGGCTTCGTGCTTACGGGAGGTTGTTCAGTATACGGACGATCTTGTCCGGATCCGGCGGGAAAGCCAGGCTGCCGGACCCGCCGCCGAAGGGGCGAAATGGCCGGGCGGGCAGCCAGCGAAAGGGCCGCGAACCCGAGGGTCGCGGCCCGAAATTTGCCGAGATTTCTGCCAATCAGCTCACTGGTAGACGTAGACTCTGGCGCCCACCTTGACCCGCTCATAGAGATCGATCACATCGGCATTCATCATGCGAATGCAGCCCGAAGAAACCGCACCACCGATGGTGGAGGCCTGGTTGGTGCCATGGATGCGATAGATGGTACCGCCGATATAAAGAGCGCGGGCTCCGAGCGGGTTGTTGGGACCACCCGGCATGAAGGTCGGGATGACCCGGCCATTCTGCTCGCGCTCGCGCTTGATCATTTCCGCCGGCGGGGTCCAGCCTGGCCATTCCGCCTTGTTGATGATCCGCGAATTGCCTGACCACTGGAAGCCCTCCCGGCCGACACCGACCCGGTAGCGCATGGCCTTGCCGTCGGGCAGGACCAGGTAGAGCGCCCGCTCCGGCGTCCGCACGATGATCGAGCCGACCTGGTATTTGCCGGCTTCCGCGAAAGACACCAGCGAGCGGGTGCTGCCGCCGCTGAGCCGACCCTGGAAAATGCACCCCAGCAGGAAACATCCCGATGATTGAACCGCCTTGGCAGGCACCGGACCGAGAGCGATGGCCACGGCAAGCGCGCTCGCGAAGATACCCCGTTTCATGATCCCTTCCCCGAATCTGTGCGACGAATCCGCCTCAGAGGCGCCCCCGGTCCGCCATCCTTGGGAACACTGCCAAAGCCGCCGGCCGGCAGCAATGACCCGAAGCGGGCCAAAGGCTAGTCTGAAAGGCTGGTGTGGCAGATCAGCAACGCAAATCGGCAGGCGAGGCGCCGGAACGACGCCGATTAGCCGCCCCGCCCCGCCCTTCTGCCCCGCTCGACGATCGCGCCGATGAAGGCCGGCAGCGCGAAGGCGGCCTGGTGGACGGCAGGCGTGTAATAGCGCGTCTGGAGATCCGCCGCGGCGAAGCGGGCCTCGAGAGCTGCGAGCGGCGTGGCGCGGTTGGCCGGATCGTCGCTGCCCCAGCCCAGGGCCATGAAGCCGCCCACATAGGTCGGAACCACCGCCAGATAGCATCCGGCATCGGCGAACAGCGCGGTGAAGTTGGCAACCGTATTCTCGAGCTCGGCGGGCTGCAGGAATGGCACGCCACTCTGGGTGACGAGGATGCCGCGCGGCTTCAGCAGGCGCTTGCAGTCGGCATGGAACGGCCGGGTGAACAGCACTTCGCCGGGCCCGACCGGATCGGTGGAGTCGACGATGATCAGGTCGAAGCGCTCGGTCGCGCCGGCGGCGTAATCCTTGCCGTCGCCGATGACCAGCTCGAGCCGGGGATCATCGAAACACCCGCGGTTGAGATCGGCAAGATGGGTGCGGGCAAAATCGATGACGCCCGGGTCGATCTCGACCATGACCAGGCGCTTCACGCCGCGGTGCTTCAGAATTTCTTCGGCGAGCCCGCCATCCCCGCCGCCGATGATCAGCACGTCCTCGGCCTCGCCATGGGCAAGCAGCGGCACATGCGCCATCATCTCGTGATAGACGAATTCGTCGCCCATCGTGACCTGGGTGGCGCCGTCGAGCGCGACCAGGCGGCCGAACCGCTCGGTGTCGACGACGATCAGGCGCTGGTGCGGCGTGGCGGAATCGTAGAGGACGTCGGCCACCCGATATTCGGTGGCAAACCCATCCTCCTCATGCAGGGTCTCGCGGTACCACAGCTCGCCGTCGGGCCGCCGCGTCAGGCTGTCCTTGCCGCTCACCGCTTGCCTCGACCGCCCACGGCTCAGGCGCCCTCGCCGCGCAGATGCTCGGTGAGCCGGATCTCGCGCGGGCGGAAGGCCCGCCTCAGCACACCGACGCAGAGCTCGGGCCGGGCATCACCGCACATGAAGATGTCGAGGGCGGCATAGCCGCGCTCCGGCCAGGTGTGGATCGAGACATGGCTCTCCGCCAGCACGGCCACCCCCGACACCCCGCCATTCGGGGTGAAATGGTGCAGGTGGATGTGCAGCAATGTCGCCCCGGCGGTGCGCACGCATTCGCGCAAGGTGCGGTCGATCAACTCGATGTCGTCGAGTTGATGGCCCCCGATCAGATCGATGATGAGGTGGGTTCCGGCACATTCGACGCCGTTCTTGACCACGAAATGATCAAGCCCGCTCGCCGCGCCATGCGGCAGCTCGGGACCCGAATAGATGTAATCGGCAGAAACCGCTGCCGGTCCCTTCAGGCCCGCAGTTTCACAGAGGGCGAAATCATCGGACATGTTCAGGCACCCTTCCGGCAGTCGCACCAAGCCCGACCATCACGGGCAATCACCCAAACGCAAAAAAACCGGCTCATGTGCCACTCGGCTTGTCACCTCCGGACAGGTTTCCGGAACCCCTCTCCCGCCCACCACCGATGAACCGGCGATTGTGGAGATGGCCACCAGCCCTTGCGCTGGCAATGACAAGCCTGTCGCTCAGGAGCCGGCTTGCGTGGGGCGCATTTAGGGTGCATCGCCCAAACAATCAAGCGCTTTTTTGCCAGCTTTGCGGGCGTGTTGGAGGGAACGAACATCGCCACGAGTGGTTCAGCGGAATTTGAACGAGCCACTCGCCGATGGTCGATCGTCCATGGGTCTCCGGGGTCCGGCGCAAGAGGCAAGGCTCGGGGAGCTGAGCGACCATTTGCGCCAACTCGAAATCACCATTCATGGCCGCGGGCCCGCACATCCCGTTTGCCGAAACCATCCTCAGGCATCCGGCACTCGATTTCGCACCCTCCGCATCTACGAGGAAGGCACCATCGATGATCCAGCGAACACCGTCGACGCGGCGCTGGCGATGGGGCGGCTGGTCGCCCAGAACATCGGCGAGACCCCGCCCGGCGCTCGGCATCGGCGTTCCCGGCCTCCTCCCCGGACGTTACCGGGTGAGCCTGTTCGATACGGTGGGTGGTGCGGTGATCCGGTCGCTCGATTCCCGTTGCGAGGACAGGCAAGACCTGACGGTGCCGGTGGACGTCGCCACCGACCTCGCAATCGCCTTCACAAGGAAGTGAACGCGGCCTAGCCGCCAAGCTCCTCCGAGACACCGGCATGGAGGGCCCTGAGGCGCTCCATCACGAAGCTGCCGGGCTCGCCGAGAGCCATCATGCCTTCGAGCTCGGCCTTCAGCTGGCTCAGCTTCTCGCGATGCGGCGAGAGCTCCGAATTGCCGGTTTCGCGCCAGCCCCAATCGGCACTTTTCGCTGTAGAGCCAAGGGTATATTCAAGCATCCAGATCTCCCTGTTCCGCGGGCGCTTGAAGCCGTTTTCCTGCCCGATATGCCGGGCACCCGCATTTTTCGCGAAGGTTGCCCGAAATCGTGGAGATTATACGGCAGGACGATTGACATTTGAAAGACATCCCGTCGCACCGGCTAGATCCGGCCACTCAGGCGAGCCCGGTCCTGAGCCTCCACTGCCGCCAACGCTGTCATATTAATGACACTTCTGGTCGTGGCGGCGGGCACCAGCACATGCGCCGGCAATGCGGCGCCAACCAGAATCGGACCGACTGGCGTACCGTCGGCAAGCTCCATCACCAGCTGATAGGCGAGGTTCGCCGCATCCGAATTGGGCATGATGAATGTGTTGGCCTCGCCGCGCAGCAGCGAGTGCGGGTTGAGGCGGTCCCTGAGCTCTTGATTGAGCGCCGTGTTGCCGTGCATCTCGCCATCGACCTCGAAATCGGTGCCCTGCTTGTAGAGGATCGCCGTCGCCTCGCGCATCTTCGCGGCACTCTCCGACTGGGCCGAGCCGAAGCTCGAATTGGCGAGCAGTGCGACCTTCGGCTCGATGCCGAAGCGCCGCACCAGGGCGGCGACGCGGCGCGAAAGATTGGCAATCCCCTCGGCATCGCGATCGCGGTTGCCATAGGTATCGGCAAAGAAATAGAAGCCGCGATTGACGATCGCCATCGAGACCGTGGCGAACTCGGCGAGATCGCCGGCATAGCCGATGATGTCGCGGATATGCTCGAGATGGCGATAGAACCGGCCTTCGAGGCCGCAGATCATCGCATCGGCATCGCCGCGCCGCACCGCCACCGCGGCGATCACCGTGAAGTTGGTGCGCATCAGCGTGCGTGCTGCATCGGGCGGCACGCCCTTGCGTCCGGCGCAGGCAACCAGCGTCTCCACATAGCTCGCATAGCGCGGATCATCGGCCGGGTTCACCAGGGTGAAATCGCGCCCCGGCCTGATCGCCAGCCCGAACCGCTCGAGACGGCTTTCGATGACGTCCGGCCGCCCGATCAGAATGGGAATGGCGAAGCTGTCCTGGATGGCCGCTGCCGCCGCCCGCATCACCCGCTCGTCCTCGCCCTCGGCGAAGATGATCCGCTTGAGCTGGCTGCGGGCGCGCGAGAACACCGGCCGCATGACGAAGCCCGAGCGGAACACGAAGCGGCTCAGGCGCTCGCTATAGCTGTCGAAATTCACGATCGGCCGGCGCGCCACGCCGCTGTCGATGGCGGCTTTGGCCACGGCCGGCGCGATATAGAGGATCAGCCGCTGGTCGAACGGCGCCGGGATAAGCGACTCCGGCCCGAACAGCCGCGTCTCGCCGCCATAGGCCGCCGAGACGATCTCCGACGAGGGCTCATGCGCCAGCGCCGCGATGGCTTTCACCGCCGCGAGCTTCATCGCTTCGTTGATCTTGGTGGCGCCGACGTCGAGGGCGCCGCGAAAGATATAGGGGAAGCACAGGACGTTGTTGACCTGGTTCGGATAGTCGGACCGTCCGGTGCAGATCATCGCATCCGGCCGCGCCGCCCGCGCGAGATCGGGCATGATCTCGGGCACCGGGTTGGCAAGCGCCATGATCAGCGGCGTCCGCGCCATGCTGCGCAGCATCTCCGGCTCCAGCACGCCGCCGGCCGACAGGCCGAGAAACACGTCGGCGCCGACGATGCACTCGGCGAGCGTGCGGTTCGTGGTCGGCTGGGCATAGACCGCTTTCCAGCGGTCCATGAGTTGCTCGCGTCCCTGATAGACGACGCCCTCGATGTCGGTGATGAAGATGTTCTCGCGGCGCATCCCGAGCGCCACCAGCAGGTTGAGGCAGGCGAGTGCCGCCGCCCCCGCCCCGCTCGTCACCAGCTTCACCTCGGCGATGTTCTTGCCGGCGAGCTCCAGCGCATTGAGCACCGCCGCACCGACGATGATCGCCGTGCCGTGCTGATCGTCGTGGAACACCGGGATCTTCATGCGCTGCTTGAGGTTCTCTTCGATCTCGAAGCACTCCGGCGCCTTGATGTCCTCGAGATTGATGCCCCCGAAAGTTGGCTCGAGAGCCGCCACGACGTCGCAGAACAAGGCCGGATCGCGGGCATCGACCTCGATATCGAAGACATCGATGCGGGCGAACTTCTTGAACAGCACCGCCTTGCCTTCCATCACCGGCTTGGCCGCCAGCGGCCCGATTGCGCCGAGGCCGAGCACTGCCGTGCCGTTGGTGATGACGGCGACGAGATTGCCGCGGACGGTCAGCCGCTCCGCCTCCTCCGGGTCTTCCGCGATTGCCTCGCAGGCAGCCGCGACCCCCGGCGAATAGGCGAGCGCCAGGTCGCGCTGGTTCGACAGCGGCTTGGTGGGGCGGATCTCGAGCTTTCCCGGCCGCGGCTCGCGGTGATAGTGGAGCGCGTTCTCGCGCAGTTCGTCGGTGATGGTGCGGGGCGCCATCAGCGGGAATCGGGCAGATTGAGCCGGATATGGAGCTCCCGAAGCTGCCGGCTCGACACCTCGCCCGGCGCCCCCATCAACAGGTCCTCCGCCTGCTGGTTCATCGGGAAAAGGGTCACTTCGCGCAGATTGGTCTCGTCGCACAGCATCATCACGATGCGATCGATGCCGGGTGCGATGCCGCCATGGGGCGGCGCGCCGAAATGCAGCGCCCGGTACATCCCGCCGAATTTCTCCTTGAGCACCTCTTCCGGATAGCCGGCGATCTCGAAGGCCCGGCGCATGACATCGGGACGGTGGTTGCGGATGGCGCCGGAAGACAGCTCGATGCCGTTGCACACGATGTCGTATTGGAAGGCGAGGATGTCGAGAGGGTCCATGCTGTCGAGGGCGTCGAGACCGCCCTGCGGCATCGAGAACGGGTTGTGCGAGAAGTCGATCTTCTTCTCCTCCTCGTTCCACTCATACATCGGGAAATCCACGATCCAGCAGAACGCGAACCGTTTCTGATCGACGAGATCGAGCTCGCGCGCCACCCGGTTGCGCGCCTCGCCGGCCAATTTGTAGAACTTCTCCGGCCGCCCGGCGACGAAGAACACCGCGTCCCCGACACCGAGCCCGAGCTGGCGGCGGATCGCCTCGCTGCGCTCGGCGCCGATATTGCGGGCGATCGGGCCGGCGCCTCCCTCCTCGCCCTCGCGCCAGAAGATGTAGCCGAGCCCCGGCTGGCCCTGAGACTGCGCCCAGCCGTTCATCCGGTCGCAAAAGGCGCGGCTGCCGCCCTTGGGCGCCGGAATGGCCCAGACCTCCACCTTGCGATCCTCGGCGATCATCGCGGCAAAGACCTTGAAGCCCGAGCCGGCGAAGTGCTCGGTCACCGCCGACAGCTCGAGCGGATTGCGTAGGTCGGGCTTGTCGGAGCCATATTTGCGGATCGCCTGCCTGTAGGGGATGCGCGGGAATTGCGCCGTCACCGGCCGGCCCTCGGCAAACTCCTCGAACACCCCGCGCAGCACCGGCTCGACCGCGTCGAAGACGTCTTCCTGGTTGACGAAGCTCATCTCGATATCGAGCTGGTAGAATTCCCCTGGCGAGCGGTCGGCGCGGGCGTCCTCGTCGCGAAAGCAGGGGGCGATCTGGAAATAGCGGTCGAAGCCCGAGATCATGATCAGCTGCTTGAACTGCTGCGGCGCCTGCGGCAGGGCGTAGAATTTTCCCGGGTGAAGCCGGCTCGGCACCAGGAAGTCGCGGGCGCCTTCGGGGCTCGATGCGGTGAGAATTGGCGTCTGGAATTCGAAGAACCCTTGCGCCCTCATGCGCCGCCGCAGGCTGTCGATGATCGCCCCCCGGCGAATGATGTTGCGGTGCAGGCGCTCGCGGCGCAGGTCAAGAAAACGGTAGCGCAGACGGATGTCTTCGGGATATTCCTGGTCGCCGAACACCGGCAGCGGCAGCTCGGCCGCTTCCGACAGCACGGCTATCTCCGAGGCAAAAATCTCGATCTGACCGGTCGGGAGCTCGGGGTTTTCGGTGCCCTCGGGCCGGGGTCGGCACCGACCGGCAACCTGGACCACCCATTCCGAATGCAACGTCTCGGCGGTTGCGAAGGCCGGCGAATTGGGGTCCACCACGATCTGGGTGATGCCGTAATGGTCTCTGAGATCGATGAATTTCAGGCCGCCATGGTCGCGCAGGCGATGGACCCACCCGGACAGGCGGACGTCCTTTTCGGCATCGGTCAGCCTCAGCTCACCGCAAGTGTGCGTCCGGTAGCCGCTCATCGCTCCTCGCCCCGCCATAAATTCATGGCAATTCTGTGCGCGGGTTAGAGCACATGACCCCTCCGCTTTGTCAAGAACGGCGCGGTCGGCGCTGGCGCGCCTTTCGACTTTGCCGCGGAAACTTAAGGCTTTTCTCGGCGGCGTTCAAATTCTCGCAATCCGCCTTGATTTTCACCGCCGGCTCAGGCTTGCTGGGCCCCGGGAACGATCAATGGAAATTGTCACTTCAACGCAAGCCCTCGAGAGTCTCTGCTCTCAACTCTCCCAGGAAGCCTTCGTGACCGTGGACACGGAGTTCATGCGAGAGCAGACCTATTGGCCCGAGCTGTGCCTCGTTCAGATCGCTGGCGCGGAGCACGAGGCGATCATCGATCCTTTGGCACCTGAGCTCGAGCTGGAGTCGTTCTGGCAGCTCATGGTGGATGCGCGGGTGGTCAAGGTGTTCCACGCCGCCCGCCAGGACGTCGAGATCGTGTATTCGCGCGCCGGGGTCATCCCGACGCCGCTGTTCGACACCCAGGTCGCGGCCATGGTCTGCGGTTTCGGCGATCAGGCAAGCTACGAGGTGCTGGCCCGCAAGCTTGCCCGCACCCAGATCGACAAGACTTCGCGCTTCACCGACTGGAGCCGCCGGCCGCTGTCGCCGAAGCAGCTCGCTTATGCTTTGTGCGACGTGACCCATCTCAGGACCATCTATCGGCGGCTCAAGGCCGAGCTCGATGCGTCGGGCCGCGAGGGCTGGCTCGAGGAGGAGATGGCCCAGCTCAGCCATGCCGGGAACTACCGGACCGAGCCGATCGATGCCTGGAAGCGCCTCAAGTTCAAGCCGCGCAACCGCAAGCAACTGGCGATCATGATCGCCGTCGCGGCCTGGCGGGAGCGGGAGGCGCAGCAACGCAACATTCCACGCAACCGGGTGATCAAGGACGATGCCATCATCGAGATCGCGATGCAGGCGCCGGCCAGCATCGAAGCCCTGAAGGAGCTGCGGGCCCTGCCCCGCGGCTACGCCGCCTCGCGTCTTGGCGAAGGGCTGCTCATCGCTGTCCGCGAGGGCCTGGCAACCGATCAGGCCAAGCTGCCGCCGGTTGCCGACGACCAGCGGCCGCTGCCCGAGGGCACGGCGGTCATTGCCGACATTCTCAAATTGGCGCTCAAAGTGGTATGCGATGCCCATGGCATTGCCCCGCGCCTCGTCGCCTCGAGCAGCGATATCGAGGCGATCGCCGCCGGCGAGGACCGCAACGTGCCGGCCATGAAGGGATGGCGCCGCAAGCTGTTCGGCGAAACGGCGCTCGAGATCCGCGCCGGGCGCTCGGCCATCGGCCTGAAGAACGGCCGGAGCGCCATCTTTCCGGTGACCGGCGAGACCAAGCGCAGCGCCGCCGCCGAATAGGCCTGACCGGCCCGCCCCCGCGGCCTTGCCGGTCCCTACCGGATCACCACCTTGCCGGTGCGGCCGAGCAGGCCTGCCAGGGCATCGAGCCGTTTCTGCACGGTTTCGCCCATGAGATCGCCATGGGCCCGTCGCAGACCCAGGATCAACCCCCGCTCGGGAGCGGCTTCGAGCACGATCTGCGGCAGGAGCCCAGGCATTGCCGCGGTCAGCACATAAGCCAGCCGCATGGCCGCCGCGAGCACCCGGGCCCGCTCGATCCAATCGTCCCGCAATAGCTTCAGGAGATCGCTCGGGACATCTTCGCTCGAGGGTCCTTCATAGCGATAGAACACGGCGAGCGCGATGAACACCCGCCCGGGATGGTCGATGCCGACGAAGGCCGCCTGGGTGATCGTCATCAGCGAGCGCCCGCCGCGATAATCGGGATGGGCCCGCCAGGAAATATCGGCGAGCATGCAGGCGGCGCGCCGCAGCCTGGCCTCTTCCGCCGTCTCCTTGATCAATCCCTGCTCGACGAGCTGGTTCGACCAGTCCGCAAGCTCGAGCTCATGGGTCGGCGAGCGCGAATAGCGGCGGGCGAAATCCCAGCAGGCGGCCAGCAGCGGATCGCTCTCGCGCTTGCGCTTGTCGAGCTTGGAGTAGAGCAGGCCTTCCCGCAGCCCATGCGCCGAGACGACCACTGCCCGCGGCTTGCCGGCAGTCAGGATGCGCTCCAGGACCAGCGCGCCGAAGGGCAGCGTGTCGGCGCGGCTGCGCGACAGCGCTCGCACGTCCTTGAGCGAGGCCGGCGACAGACCGGCCACCAGGCTCGCCACCGAGCGCGCCGAGTCGCGAGCCATGATGTAGTAATGGAGGACCGTCAGGGGATAGTCGGTCTGGCGCATGTGGAGCCGGGCGAGATTGCGCCAGGTGCCGCCGACGGCATAGAAGAAACGCCCGCGAAGGCGCTCCATGAGTTCGGTCTGCCCGAGATGCGAATCGATGATGCTGCGGGCTTTCGCCACCGAGCCGCCCGACATGTCGATGAGCCGCAGCGGGCCGAGCGGCAGCGTAACCCCGTCGCGGATGGCGCCATCCTTCACGTCCACCAGCTCGAGGCTGCCGCCGCCGAGATCGCCGACGATGCCATCGGCCGTGGGAATGCCGGAGATGAGGCCAAGGGCTGCGAATTGCGCCTCGTCCTTGCCGGCAAGAATGCTGATCGGGGCATCGAGCGCTTCCTCGGCGCTGCGGATGAAGCTTGGCCCGTTGGCTGCCTCGCGGGCGGCGGCCGTGGCTACGGCAAAGATCTCGACGACGCCGATCTGCTGGCCGAGCGCGCGGAACCGCCGCAGTGCCGCCAGCGCCCGCTCGATGGCGTCTGCCGGCAGGTTGCCGGTCAGCGACACGCCGCGCCCGAGCCCGCACAGGATCTTTTCGTTGACGACCGGCGTCGGCGCGCGCCGCAGCCCGTCATAGACCACCAGACGCACCGAATTCGACCCGATATCGACGACGGCCACCGGCCGAAACCGCAGCGATCCGGTCTCCAGATTCTTGACGAACGTCACTTCCGCGCCTTGACCTTTTTCGAGATGTCCCCGGAGATCTCGGGCGGCAACCGGTCCTTGAGCGAGCTGCCGCGACCCGAAAGCGACGGATTGTTCATGAAATACTCATGCGCATTGAAAGGCTCCTCTCCCGGCTGAGGCTCGACGCGCCGCCACGAACCGTCGGCCAGGAGCTCCCAGCTCTGCTGGTTGTCCTTGAGATTGGCGACCATGATCTGGTCGAGCACCTGGGTATGAACCGTGGGCGTGAAGATCGGAACAAGCGTCTCGACCCGGCGGTGGAGATTGCGCGGCATCCAGTCGGCCGAGGAAATGTAGACGCGCGCCCGCGGGTGCGGCAGGCCGAAGCCGGCCCCGAAGCAGACGATGCGCGAATGTTCGAGAAACCGGCCGATGATGCTCTTGACGCGGATATTGTCGGAGAGCCCGGGAACGCCGGGCCTGCAGGCAGCAGATCCCGCGAATGATCAGATCGATCTGGACGCCGGCATTGCTGGCAACATAAAGGGCGTCGATGATGTCGGGATCGACGAGCGAGTTGAGCTTGGCCCAGATCTGCGCCGGCCGGCCTGCCTTGGCATGGGCGATCTCCTCCTCGATATGCTCGAGCAGGCGTCGTTCGAGCGACAGCGGCGAGATCGAGATCCGCTCGAGCTCCTCCGGCTGGGCATAGCCGGAAACGAAGTTGAAGAGCCGCGCCGCGTCGCGGCACAGCGCCGGATCCGTGGTGAAGAAGGAGAGGTCGGTATAGATCTTGGCGGTGACCGGGTGGTAGTTGCCGGTGCCGTAATGGACATAGGAGCGCATCTGGCCGCCCTCGCGGCGCACCACCATCGACACCTTGGCATGGGTCTTGAGCTCGATGAAGCCGAACACCACCTGGGCCCCGGCCCGCTCGAGGTCGCGCGACCACTGGATGTTGGCCTCCTCGTCGAAGCGGGCCTTGAGCTCGACCAGCGCCATCACCGACTTGCCGGCCTCCGCCGCCTTGGCGAGCGCCGCCACGATCGGGCTGTCATGCGAGGTGCGGTAGAGCGTCTGCTTGATGGCGACGACGTCGGGGTCGGCCGCTGCCTGGCGGATGAACTGGACCACGACATCGAAGGACTCGTAGGGATGGTGGACGATGATGTCCTTCTGCCGGATCGCCGCAAAGCAGTCGCCGCCATGATCGCGAATGCGCTCGGGGAAGCGGGCGTTGAACGGCTTGAACTTGAGGTCGGGCCGCTCGTCCAGGATCAGGAGCCTGGTATCGGCATAGCCGATCAGGCCCGAGCAGGTGACGATGACGTCGTCGCTGACATGCAGCTCCTCGACGATGAACTTGCGCAGGGCGGCCGGGCAGGCGGCATCGACCTCCATGCGGATCACCACCCCCCGCCGGCGCCGCTTGAGGGCGGTTTCGAAGAGGCGGACCAGGTCCTCGGCCTCCTCCTCGATCTCGATGTCGCTGTCGCGGATGATGCGAAACAGGCCCTGGCCGAGGAGGTCGTAGCCCGGAAACAGCCGCGGGATGGAGAGCGTCAGCAGCTGCTCGAGCGCCAGGAATCGCGCGCCGCTGGTCACCGACGGCAGCCGCACGAAGCGCTCCAGCTGATGCGGGATGGGCAAGAGCGCGTTCATCCGGTCGCCGTCCTTGCGCCGTTTCAGTTCGACGGCCAGGAAGAAGCCGCGGTTCGGGATGAACGGAAAGGGGTGGGCCGGATCGATGGCGATCGGCGTCACCACCGGCAGGATCTGGTCGAGGAAGCGCTGGTCGATCCAGGCTTTGTCCTCGCGGGTCAGCTCAAGCGGCTCGAGCACCGCGATGCCGTTTTCGGCGAGCTCGCTCCTCAGATGGTGCCAGCGCACGTCCTGTTCGCGCATCAGCTCGTTGGCCTCGCTGCGGATCAGGTCGAGCTGCTCGGCCGCGGTCAGCCCGTCCTCCGAGAATTCGACCACCCCGAGCCGCATCTGCCCGACCAGCCCGGCGACGCGCACCATGAAGAATTCGTCGAGATTGTTGCCGCTGATCGACAGGAACCGCAGCCGCTCCAGCAGCGGATGGCGCGGGTTGCGCGCCTCTTGCAGCACGCGATAGTTAAACCCGAGCCATGACAGCTCGCGGTTGATGAAGCGCGACGGATCCTCGAGCAGCGATTTCGCTTCTGCCCGGCGCGCCAGCGGCGTCACCTGGGAGCTCGTGACCAACACCTCGACCGGTTCGCGACCTTCACTCGTCATGGCTCAGCCTCTTCCGGATGCTCCCGCCGCTCCAGCACGCGGCCGATGAGGTTGCGGGTCACCTCCGACTTCTCCGCCAACGACCGCGAATCGATCTCTGCCACCAATTCGCGCGCCTCGCCGAGCGACCGGTGCATCCGCTGCAGGGTGAAGGCGATGGCCGCCTCGTCCACCGGCAGCTGCCGGTCGGCGAAGAGCTTGACCAATACCCCGCGCAAGAGAACGTCATCCGGCCCGCCGATCGCTGCCACATAGGCCGCCCTGAGGCGGGAAGCAAGGTCGGGGAGCCGCACGCCCCACCGCGTCGGGTCATCCCGGCTGGTGATCAGCACATGGCTCCTGGTCTCGCGCGCCAGGTTGATGAGATGGAACATCGCCCGCTCGTCGAGCGGCGGCCCCGGCGCATCCTCCACCACCAATGTGCTCCGCTCGAGAAGCGCCGGCACCCGCTCGACCGTCAGCTCGTGCACGCCGATGCGCTGCCCGCCGCTGTCGCGCCGCCAGATCTCCGCCATATGGCTCTTGCCGCAGCCCGCCGGACCGGTCAGGACAAGCACCGGGTTAGGCCAGTCGGGCCAGCGGTCGATGGCCGCAAGCGCCGCCCGGTTGGCGTCGGAAATCAGGAAATCGTCGCGCCCGCTCGCCTCGACATGCGGCAGGTCGAAGGCAAGCTGGCTTTCGGGCATGGCATCGCGGCGAGCGGTGCGCATCACCGTCTCGTATCCCTGTTCTGGCCATTGCCCGCCATGTGAGCGATCCAAGCAACCATGTACTGAGCACCTGACACAACGGTTAGGAAACCCACGACGACACTGCCCCAGATTATCAGAATTGGGTGGGGCTCGGCAAAGGCCAGGGCGCCGATGATCATCGCGGCAAGGAGGATCTGGGCCGTCGTGTTCGCCTTGCTCAGCAAAAGCGGCTGCATCCGGACCGGCTTGTCGACCAGCCAGGAGAGGATCACCGCCCCGACGATCATCACGTCGCGGCTGACCACCAGGATGACCAGCCAGTCCGGCAGCACCCCCTGCAGCCCCAGGGCGACATAGATGCTGACCAGGAGCAGCTTGTCGGCCAGGGGATCGAGATAGGCGCCAAGCTCGGTCACGCTGTCATAATTTTTGGCAATGAATCCATCGACGGCATCGGTGATGCCGGCGGCGACGAAGATCCCGAAGGCGAGGCGGAAGTTGCCGGAAATGATCAACCAGATGAGCAGCGGCACCATGAGGATGCGGGCAATCGTCAGCAGATTGGGCACGCTCATCGGAAAAACATCTTCGCTCTGGCCGGATCAATAGCTCTGCAGCACCCATGAGCTGCCATGCAGGCGCAGCGTCATCCGCTGCGTCTGCAGCGCGGCCTGCAGCTGCTGGAACGGCACGTTATAGCTCAGCTTGATGATTGCGCCCCGGCCGGAGATGGTGCTGATGTCCACTCCCGCCACCCCTGGCGTGGCCATCAGCCTGCTGCGGGTCACGCTGAATTCCGACGGATTGGAGAAGGGCACCGCAACATCGAGGCTCGCTGCCTGCACTTCGAGGTGGGCCTCCGAGACGTTCTGCTGCTTCCATTTCTGGATCATGATGCGATGGAACCGCTGGGCCGCGCTTTGCGCCGCCGCCGCGACCCCGCCGCTTTCGACCGTGTAGGTCTTGTCGAACAGGACCCTCCCGAGCGGCGTATCGCCCTGCATCTTGGCATGGATCGCATTCTCTCCCGCCGGCTCGGCAAGGGCCACCAGCACCGACTCGGCCTGGTAGCGCAGGCGCAACGCCTCGAGCTTGTCCGTATCGCCGGCCAGCGCCTGATCGACCGATACCGCTTCCGCATCATTGAGATCGCCGAGCGGTATCATGATCGGGACGACCGCGTTTTCCGCCTTGAGATCCTGCCAGGCACGACGCCAGGGATTTTCGTCCCATGCCGTAGCGCCGGAATCCGTCGACCAGACCGGCAGCACGACGATCCGCGGTGCCTGCTTCTCGGTAAAGGCGACGCCTGCCCTGGCCAGCGTCTCGCGGACCTTGTCGGGGAGGAAATTGATCGTGAGCTTGCCGATGTAGCGTCCAGGACCGGTGCGCTCCTCCTCGATCGACAGGCTCGCCAGCATGCGCCCGATCTGGCCCGGCGGCAGGTCCTTGAGCTTGGCGTCGGCGCCATCCTCCGCAATCCGGTCCACGAGAATGCCGAACGCCTTCACCTGGGCCTCGGAAATCGCCTTCATCTTGGCGGCCGCGGCATCCCTGTCGGTGGCATCGACCTGGACCCCGCTGACCCTGAACACGGTATCGTCGGCCTCCGCTCGAAATGCCGGAACGAGCAGCAACAACGCCAAGAGCAATGTCCACAATAGCCGCCGCTTCACCCGCAACTCCTAGCGCCGTTCGATGCCGCTCGCCTGCCGAGCCGTTGCTACTCCCTTACACGTTTGCTGACCGTCAGAAAAAGCGATTTTGCTTGCTGCGGCAGCGGCTCCGACCGATAAGAACCCCGTCTTGAACCCAAGTTTCACAGGAAAGACAACGGTCATATGACCGGCTCGGCCTCACCACGGTTCTCAACCGCTTTGATGGGGGTGTGGATATCTCCGGTGGCACGGTTCGGTTGCGACGGCAAGCATCCTGCGTCCTGAACGATGAAACGTAGGCGGGTCGCGATTCTGATCTCGGGCCGCGGCTCGAACATGGCGGCGCTGATCGCTGCCGCCCGGGATGATACTTACCCGGCGGCCGTTTCGCTCGTCATTTCAAACCGGCCCGAAGCGCCGGGCCTCGCGCGTGCTGCTGCAGCGGGGGTGGCCACCGCCGTGCTCGATCACCTGGGTTTTGCCGATCGCGCGCGCTTCGATTCCGCGCTCCGCCGGCTGATCGACGAATCGGGTGCCGAGCTCGTGGCCTGCGCCGGCTATATGCGGATCATGACGCCGGAATTCGTGGCCGCCTATGCCGGCCGCTTGATCAATATCCACCCTGCCCTGCTGCCGCTTTACAAGGGGCTCGACACCCACGCCCGGGCGCTTGCCGACGGGGTAAGGATCCATGGCTGCACTGTCCATTTCGTGACACCCGAGGTCGATAGCGGCCCGATCATTGCCCAGGCGGCCGTACCGGTGATCCCGGGGGATACGCCGCTGACCCTGGCCGAGCGCGTCAACGCTGCCGAGCTCAAGCTTTTTCCTGCCGCATTGGCGCAGGTTGCGGCGGGAGAGCTGTGGCTCGAAAACGGACGGGTGGTCTGCCGCGACGACGCCCGCGGCATCGGCCACCGGCTGGACGGCCTGTTCTCGCCGCCGCTGCGAGAAGACCTTGCCAAACCATGAGCGCACCCAATCTATAAATTCGTTTTACTGTGGAGTTGGGCCCACGGAGGCGAAGTGACGAGGGGACGCAGGATGTATCACCGGGGATGTCCAGTATTGGCGCTGGTCGCGGCCATCGTCATTGGTATCTTTTCCTTCTCGGGCCCGGTGGCGGCAGCCGACGACCTGCCGGTCGATCTCGAGCTGGTCCTGGCCGTCGATATCTCGCTCTCGATGGACGAGGACGAGCAGCGATTGCAGCGCGACGGCTATGCCGCGGCCTTTCGCCACCCCGAGATCATCGAGGCCATCCGCAGCGGGCCGCATGGCCGGATCGCCGCCACCTATGTCGAATGGGCCGGCGAGAGCTTTCAGCGCACGGTGGTGCCGTGGACGCTGATCGACGGTCCATCGACCGCCCTCCCCTTTGCCGACAAGCTGGCGGCGGCACCGATCGAGCAGACCTATCGCACCTCGATCTCCGGGGCGCTGACCTATGCCAGCGGCCTTTTCGACAGCAACGGCTATCAAGGCCGCACCGTCATCGACGTTTCCGGCGACGGCGCCAACAATCAGGGAATCTCGGTCGAGGTCGCGCGCGACGCCGCGGTGCGGCGCGGCATCACCATCAACGGCCTGCCGCTGCTGCTCAAGCCCGGCAGCTTCGATGGCTATTTCGAGATGGTCAATCTCGACGACTATTATCAAGATTGTGTCATCGGCGGCACTGGCGCCTTCATCGTTCCGGTGCGCAGCATGTCCGAGTTCATTCCTGCCATTCGCCGCAAGCTGGTGATGGAGATTGCCGGGCGCGAACCGCCACGCGTCGTCAGGGTGGCGGCCACCATGCGCGGGCGCACCGACTGCCTGATCGGCGAGAAGATGTGGAACCAGTGGATGGAGCGCTTCTACCGCGAGTGAGCCGCTTCCGCGACCGGTTTCTCCAGCTGCCCGGCCGTGACCGCGCGCAATAGGATGAAGCCGACCACAGCCGAGATCAGCGAGCCGCAAAGAACACCGAGCCGGACGCCGGCGAGCTCCGTCTCACCGCTGAAGGCGAGCATGCCGATGAACAGGCTCATGGTGAAGCCGATGCCGCCGAGGCACGCCGCCCCGAGCATGTGGCCGAGGGTGCAGTTTGACGGCAGCCGCGACCAGCCGCTTGCAACGACCAGCGCCGTCATGCCGAAAATTCCGAGCGGCTTGCCCAGCACCAGGCCGGCAGCAATCGCCAGCGGCAAGGGCTGAAGCAGGGTTTCCATTCCGAAGCCATGAAAGGTGACGCCGGCATTGGCGAAGGCGAAGAGCGGCAGGATCAACCATTTGACATAGGGGTGAAGGGTCTCCTCCAGCTGCTCGATCAGCGGCGCACCCCTTTTGCCCCGCACCGGTATGGCAAAGGCCAGCGCGACGCCGCTGAGCGTCGGGTGAATGCCCGACTGCAGGACGAACAGCCAGAGCAGG
Organism: uncultured Alphaproteobacteria bacterium; assembly: GCA_963744915.1. Classification (GTDB taxonomy): domain Bacteria; phylum Pseudomonadota; class Alphaproteobacteria; order Rhizobiales; family Aestuariivirgaceae; genus DATAFF01. The sequence goes on along the minus strand of CAVUUY010000009.1, from coordinate 70,731 downwards.
ATCCCGAGAGCGATATAGGGAAAGATCCTGACGACCCCGAGCAGGTTGAGGAGCATGAGCACGGCAAGCACCAGCCCCGCGAGACCGAGCGCCGGCAGCGACAGCCCGCTCGTGTAGAAAACCGCGATGATGGCGATCGCGCCGAGATCATCGAGCGTCGCCAACGCCAGCAGGAAAACCTTGAGCGATAGCGGCACCCGCGGTCCAAGCAGCGCCAGCACGCCGAGCGCGAAGGCGATGTCGGTCGCGGCCGGGATGGCCCAGCCCCGCAGCAGGGCGCCACCTTCCGCCTGATAGGCGACCAGGGTGTAGACGGCGGCCGGAACCGCCATGCCGCTGGCCGCCGCCAGCAAGGGCAGCATCAGCTGATCGCGCGATGCGAGGTGGCCTTCCTGCGATTCGCGCTTGATCTCGAGCCCGACCAGGAAGAAGAACACGGTCATCAGGGCGTCGTTGATCCAGAAGAACAGCGGCTTCGCCAGCTCCCAATCGCCCACCGCGACCTTGGCTGGCACTGTCAGGAACTCCTGGTAGAAAGGCGCAAGCCAGGGGTCGTTGCTGGCGATCAGCGCCGCAATCGCCGCGACCACGAGAATGAATCCCGCCGTCGCCTCATGATTGATGAACCGGATAAGAGGCTGCATCGCCCGCGCTGTTTCTGCTCAACGATTGCGTTTCGACGCGAAGTGTAGGCATCGCCAGAGCGGCAACAAGCTTAATCGAGAGCGCGATGCTCAACCATCCCGTGCGGCTTCGAGCCCATCGATTGCGCTCTGGAGCTCGAGCCAAACTTCCTCCTGGCGCTCGAGATCGACCGCGAGCCTCTGCCGCAGCTCGGCGAAATCGGCAGCCTTGCGCGGCTCCTCGCGATAGATCGAGCTATCCTCAAGCGCGCGGTCGAGCACCGCGATCTTCTCTCGGAGTGCACCCATGGTGGTTTCGGCATCGGCGATGCGCCGCCGGATCTGACCGGGATTGGCGCGTTCACGGCGCTCGGCCCGCGTCGCCGTCCGCAGCTGTGCCCCGCGCGCCTGGCGCTCGATGCGGGCCCGCTGCAATACCAGCTCGGCATAGGAGTCGAGATCGCCGTCATAGGGCTTGATGGTTCGCTCGCCGGCAATCCACAGCCGGTCGGCGCAGGTCTCGATCAGATGCCGGTCATGGCTGATCAGGACGACGGCGCCGGCAAATTCGTTGAGCGCATGCACGAGCGCCTCCCTGGCATCGACATCCAGGTGATTGGTCGGCTCGTCCAGCACCAGCAGATGCGGTCCGTGAAAGGCGGCGAGCGCGAAGAGCAGCCGTGCCTTCTCGCCACCCGAAAGGTTCTGCGCCGGCGTATCGGCGAGATCGGCGCCAAAGCCGTAGAAGCCGAGCCTTGCCCGCCGCTGCGCCTCCGTTGCATTGGGCATCAGCCGCCGCATGTTCTCATAGGGGGTGGCGGTCGGCGCGAGCTCGTCCAGCTGATGCTGGGCGAAGTAACCGACGCCAAGCCGCGAATGGCGATGGATGCGTCCCGCCACCGGCGCGAGCTTGCCGGTGATCAGCTTGGCAAAGGTCGACTTGCCATTGCCATTGGCGCCGAGCAGGGCGATCCGGTCGTCATCGTCGATCCTGAGGTTTAGCCGCGCCAGCACCGGCGGATCGTCGTCATAGCCGGCCGCCACCGCTTCGAAGCGGATGAGCGGCGGATTGAGCGGCTTCGCCGGATCGGGGAAGCGAAACGGGTGGACCCGGTCCTCGACCACGGCAGCGATCGGCTCGAGCCTGGCCAGCGCTTTCAGCCGGCTCTGCGCCTGCCGCGCCTTGGTTGCCTTGTAGCGGAAGCGCTCGATGAAGGCCTCCATGTGGCGGCGGGTCTCCTCCTGCTTGCTCCTGAGCTTGCCGGTCAGAGCCTGCTGCTCGCGACGCTGCCGCTCGAAGCTGTCGTAATTGCCCTGGTAGAGCGCGAGCTTGCCGCGTTCGAGATGAAGAATCGAGCCGGCGACGGCGTTGAGGAGATCGCGGTCGTGGCTGACGATCACCACGGTTGCAGGATAAGTGCGGATGTAGGATTTGAGCCAGATCACCCCTTCGAGGTCGAGATAGTTGCTCGGCTCGTCGAGCAGCAGCACATCCGGCGCGGCAAACAGCGCCGCCGCCAGCGCCACCCGCATGCGCCAGCCGCCCGACAGCGCCGAGCAGGGCTGATCGATCTGATCGGAGCCGAAGCCGAGGCCCGCCAGGATCTGCGCCGCCCGCGCCGGCGCCGAATGCGCGTCGATGTCGACCAGCCGCGTCTGGATGTCGGCGATGCGGCCGGGATCCGTCGCATGGGCGGCCTCCTCGATGAGGGCCGTGCGCTCGAGGTCGGCCGCCAGTACGGTATCGATCAGGCTCCTTTCGCCGGCCGGCGCTTCCTGCGCCACCGTGCCGATGCGGGCATGGCGCGGCACGCCGACCGAGCCGGAATCCGGCACCGCGTCGCCGAGGATCAGCCGCAGCAGCGTCGACTTGCCGACGCCGTTGCGGCCGACAAGCCCCACCTTGTGCCGGCTCGGGATGACCGCGCTGGCAGCATCGAGGATCAGGCGGCCGTCTATGCGGTAGGTCAGCTCGTTGATGTGAAGCATGGCCTGAAATAGGCCAGATGCTCACGCCAGTCGAGGACCCGCTACTGCTGGCCGGCAAGCAATGGCGTGATGCGCCGCACGGTGACCCGCCGGTTCTCCGGCTCTTCCTCCTCCGTCGGGATCTTCAGGAACTGCTCGCCATAGCCGATGGTCTCGAGATTCTGGGGCGCCATATTGAAGAATTCGCTCAGCGACTGCTTCACCGAATCGGCCCGCTGCTGCGACAGGTCGATATTGTAGGTGTCGGAGCCGACGGCGTCGGTATGGCCCTCGATCATGAACACCTCGCCGGGATTGGCTATCACGATCTTCTCGATGATGCGGCCGATGCGCTCGAGGTTCTCGATCTCCTCCTCGCGGACGAAAGCCTCGTTGAACCCGAAATGGATGGTGTCGATCTCGACGCCCGGCATGGTCTGCCGCAGCGCCGGGCGCTCGCGGATCTCGTCGACCGTATAGCGGCGGTCGATCTCGCGGGTGGGCGGAGCGATCAGTTGCTCCTCGATCATTTCGTCATCGACTTCGGCTGCCGCGATATTGGCCCGCGGCCGCGGCGGCGCGCCTTGCATGATCACGATATTGAGCCCGCCTTCGCGACGGTACTCGTCATAGCGATCGCGACGCCCGGCAATCAGGCGCATGCGCAGCTCGCGACGGTCGGACCTGAGCCCGTCCTCGATGCGGAACCGTTCCGGGCCGCGCAGATTGCGGTCGTCCAACACCATCCGCGCCGCATCGATGCGGCGGTTGAGCTGGCGGACGTTGAGCGCCTGCGAGGGACGGCGATCCTGGGCGAGCCGGCTCGTCAGCTCGTCGCGGCCGAATTGATGACCGGGCCTGCCATAGTCGATGGGTCCCTCGTCGCGCTGATCGGCCCGCTGGTCGCGGTCGCGCTGGCGGTCCTCGCGCACGGACACCCGGTTGCGCAGCTCGTCGCGGTCGCCGCGCAACCGGTCGCGCAGCCGCTCGGACATGTCGTTGGACAGCCCCTCGGCGGCAAGCACGCCGCGGGTCCGCTGGACGCGGTCGCGCAGCTGACCATCGTCGAGGCCGTTGGATGAGCGCCGGTCGGACAGAATGCGCCGCGCCTCGCCCTCCGCCGCCGATGGCTGGTCGAAAGCGCCGCCGGGAACGGCGCCGCCATTCGCCTCCTGCAGGCGGTTTCGCAATTCGTTGCGGTCCTCGTTGAGTCGCGCCTCGATCTGGCCGCGTTGGCCCTGGCCAGCCCCTGATTGAAGCAGCGACCGGCCTGACCTGATGCGCTGGCGCAACTCCTGGTCGTTCAAGGTTGCGGCCACTCGGCGGTCGGCCATGTAGCGCCCCGGATCGCCGCCTGCCTGCTGCCCGCCACCGCCCTGGCCCTGGCCGCCCTGGCTCTGGCCCTGGCCTTGGCCCTGGCCGCCGCCCGCCTGGCGGTCCCGATTGGCCAGTTCGTTCTGCGCCTCGCCAAGCAGCGCTTGGACGCGCCCGCGGACCTTGTCGCGCAGGTCGCGATTGCCCATCAGCGCCTGACCGACGGCGATCCGACGGCGCAGCTCGGCGTCGCTCAGCGACCGTGCCGGACGGCGGTCGCCGACGAAGCGCATGGCATCGCGGGTGGAGGCCTGCTCACCCTCGGGCTGCTGCGATGGCTTGGCCTGCTCCTGCTGCGGCTGGCCCTGTAACTGTGGCTCGGGCTGACCCGGCTGGCCCTGCAGCTGATCCTGCCCCTGTTGCTGCTGTTGCTGTCGCTGCTGCTGACGCCGGCGCTGCGCGCGATCGCCTTGATTTTGCTGGGATTTGTCCTGGCCCAGCTGCTCGCCGCCCTGTTGATCGAATTGCTGCTGCTGCTGCTGTTGTTGCTGTTGCTGCAGACGGCGGCGGCGCTGCTTCTTGGCATCGTCCTGGCTCTGCTCTCCGCCCCCCTGCTGGTCGGATTGCTGCGGCTGTTGCTGCTGTTCCTGCGTCTGCTGTTGCTGTTGCTGCTGCTCCTGTTGCAATCGCTTGCGGCGCTGCTTCTTGCTTTCGTCCTGCCCCTGCCCCTGGTCGGCGCCCCCCTGCTGATCGGATTGCTGCGGCTGTTGCTGCTGTTGCTGCTGTTGCTGCTGCTGCTGCTCCTGCTGCTGCTTGCGACGCTTCTTGCGGTTGTTGTTCTCGTCGGTGCTGCCTTGATCCTGCTGGCCATTCTGGTCCTGAAACCCGCCTTCGGCCTGGGCCAGGAGCAACGCCCCGGCTTTGGCCGGCAGCACCGAATAGGCTCCTGCCGACAACAGAACGGCGGTCAAACCGGCAATCACAACGCGCCCCGACATGGCAATTTCCTCCTGCTTATCGGGCGGATCTATTGCTGCGATTAAGGCAAAAATCGGTTGTATCTGTTACCGACTTGCAGCAGGAAGATGAACCGCCGATGAACGCCGCTATCCGCCCAGCAGTGCAACGGAACCCCTCACCTTGGCGCGCGTTAGCCCTCCAAGTTCAACCTGTTTCGGAGGCAACAATGCGCGGTGCGCTCCTTTGGCTGGTCGGGATCCCGATCCCGATCATCATCCTGCTCTATCTGTTCAACGTTATCTGACGGTGAAAATGAGCACCCCAACAACCCCGAAAAAGCCGTCGCAGACGGTCAAGGCTGCCGAAGCCGAGGCGCACGCCACCGGCAAGGACAAGACGGAATATGGTCGTGTATCCCGCAGCAAGCATGTCACCGATCCCAAGACGGTGAAGGCCAATCCCGCCGCCGACGGCTCGCCCGACCGTGCCCCCGGCGGCGATGCGGAGAATACCGACTAGAACCCACGGTGACGGGGCGGCAAAGCGGCGCTCGTCGAGCATTCGGCGAGCGCTTGCTTCATCGCTGCTAGCTTGGCTATAAGCGCCTCGAGAATCTCAATTGGGGGACACCATGGCGGCCGAGCGTACGCTGTCGATCATCAAGCCGGATGCAACCCGTCGCAACCTCACCGGCCGGATCAACGCGATCATCGAAGATGCGGGTCTGCGCATCATCGCCCAGAAGCGGGTCCTGTGGTCCAGGCCGGATGCCGAGGCATTCTACGCCGTGCACCGCGACCGCCCGTTCTATCACGACCTCGTCGCCTTCATGTCGTCGGGCCCGATCGTGCTGCAGATCCTCGAGGGCCAGGACGCGGTCGCCAAGTACCGCAAGGTGATGGGCGCCACCGATCCCGCCAAGGCCGATCCCGGGACAATTCGGCGCGAGCTCGCCCAGTCGATCGAGGCCAATTCGGTTCACGGCTCGGACAGCGCCAAGAATGCCGAGACCGAGATCGCCATGTGCTTCACGGCAGCCGAGATCATCGGCTGATTCATGCTGTGGTCATGGTTGGGGCGCCTGCCCTATTGGACGATCCCCTATGTCGGCAGCATCGTCCTGGTGAACTGGCTGTTCGTCGCCCTGCCGATGGTGCCGACCCCCTGGGGCAATTGGACCGTCGCCAACATCGTCGTCGGCTTCGTCTTCATCCTGCGCGACCTGGCGCAGCGCCAGCTCGGCCACTACGTGCTCGGCGCCACCGCGCTTGGCGGCTTCCTCACCTGGCTCACCGTTGCGCCCGAGGTGGCGCTTGCCTCGGTCACCGCGTTCATCGTCGCCGAGATGGCGGACTGGGCGGTCTATTCCTTTACCAGGCGGCCGCTCCATGAGCGGATCCTGTGGTCCTCGGCCTTGTCGGCGCCGCTCGATACCATCGTCTTCCAGCACATGATCGCCATCCTCACCCCCGCCGCCTTCACGCTGGAGACCGCTTCCAAGATGCTCGGCGCCATCGTCGTCTGGCTGGTGCTGCGCCGGCAGGCCCGCATTGCCCTCGGCGGCGCGCCGGCACGCTGACGCCGGCCTTGCCTGCATGCTATGGTCGCCCCCTGCCGGGTCATCAAGGGAGCCTTGCCATGCGTTCACTGGTTGGTGCCGCTGCGTTCGCCGCGTGTTGCCTGGCCGTCATTCCTGCCGCCGCCGGAGAGCTTCAGGCGATCAATCCGGACGCATCCTTTCCCGAAGGGCCCGCCATGGTCGACGGCAAGCTCTATTACGCGGAATATGGGGGCAACCACATCTCGATCTGGGACGGCAAGTCCAATGCGGTTTTCTGGAAGCTCGACGGTTGCGGCCCGTCGGCGGTGATGCCGTGGCAGAATGGCTTTCTCGTCACCTGCTACGACAACGGCACCTATGTGAAGCTGTCGGCCGACGGCAAGGCCGAGAAGACCTGGGACCAGGATTCGACCGGCGCCAAGCTGCTCGGGCCGAACGACCTCACGGCGGACGGCAAGGGCGGCGCCTTCCTCACCGCCTCGGGCCCCTGGGAGCCGAAGCCGATCGTCGGCAAGGTCTATCATCTGTCGCCCGACGGGACGCTGAAAGTCGCCGCCGATGACCTCCATTACGCCAATGGCGTCCAACTTTCGCCTGACGGCAAAGCGCTCTATGTGAACGAGTCGGAGGCCGGCCGTGTCATCATGTTCGACATCGACAAGGACATGGCGCTCGCCAACCGCCGGGTCTTCGCCAAGCTGAGCACGCTGGGCGAGCCGCCCGACGTCTATCCCGACGGCATCAAGCTCGGTCCCGACGGCATGCTCTATGTCGGGCTCTACAGCGCGCCGAACATCCTGGTGCTGGACGCCGACGGCAAGATCATCCGCAAGATCCACCTGCCCGGCGCCGCCACGCCCAACCTCACCTTCACGCCTGACGGCAAGACCATGTTCGTCATGGCTGTCGACGACAAGAGCGGCGCTCCCTACAAGGGCAAGGTGCTGGCGCTACCCAGTCCCGAACAGTGACCTACATCGTCGCCGTTTCGCGAGCCTGGCGCGGCCGCCCGAGCCGGCTTTCGCGGAGCGAGATATAGATCGCCGAGCCGATCAGGATGGCGACGCCGACCACCGTCCAGACGTCCGGAAAATCGCCGAAGACGAAATAGCCGATGATGGTCGCCGAGACCATCTCGGTATAGGCGAGCGGTGCAAGCGTCGGCGCACTGGCGAAGTCATAGGCGCGCACCATGGCGTAATGGCCAAGCGCCGCCACCGCCCCCATCACCGCCAGCAGCCCCCAATTCTCCAGGCCCGGCGACTGCCAGACCAACGGCAGGGCCAGGCTCACCACCATTGCGCCTATGAAAGTCGTCTGGAAATTGTTGATCAGCGCATCGATCGAGCCGGCAATCTTGCGTGTCAGCAGGAAAAAGACCGCCATCGACACGCCGGCCAACAGCGCCCACAGCGTGCCGACATTCACCGCGTGGAAGCCGGGCCGGATGATGATCAGCGTGCCGATGAACCCGACCACGACGGCGCTCCAGCGCCGCACCCCGACATGCTCGCCCAGCACCAGCGGCGACAGCGCGGTGACGACGAGCGGCATGATGAAGAAGATGGCCAGCGTGTCGGCGATCGGCAGGTAGCGCAGACCGGCAAAAAAGGCCGTCGTCGACACCACCATCAGCAGGCTGCGGGTCAGCTGCACCAGCGGCCGCTGCGGCCGGATCGCGCCGGCGAGGCCATGGCGGACAAGCACCGCCGGGAGCGTGAACAACGTCGCGAACACCAGCCGCCCCCAGACGATGACGAGCACCGGCAGAAACGGCCCGAGGTGCTTGCCGATGGCATCCATGGCGGGGAGAATGGCCATGGCGCCGAACATCAGGAAGATGCCCGTCGAGGCGCGCGAGGCAATGGCGTCGCGATCGGCAACGGGCGTGCTGACCATGCCGGCTTTCAGCCCTTTAGCCTGGCATTCTCGGGATCGTAGGCCGGCTCCGGGATCATCCGCGCCACATGGCGCGCGCCATGAAGCTCGACCGCGAATTCGCCGGCGGCGCGTGCGAGATCGGGCCTGACATAGGCGAAGGCCAGCGATTTCTCGACCGCATGCCCATAGGCGCCGCCGGTGGTGATCCCGACCAGGCGGCCGTCATGATAGACCGGCTCATTGCCGCGGCAGTCGGCATCGGTGGCGGCAAGCTCGAGATAGACGAGCTGCAGACGCGGCCCCTCCTGCTTCGATTTGAGCGTGCCCGCCTTGCCGACGAAGTCCTTGCGAAAATCGACAAATCGCTCCATCGCCCCCTCGATCATCGTGACTTCGTTTGTCAGCTCCCCGCCAAAGGCGCGATACGCCTTCTCCATGCGCAGCGCATTCATCGCATAGGTGCCGAACAGCTTGATGCCGTGCCGTTCGCCTTCGCGCATCAGTGCCTCGAACACGCTCGGCATCGCCGCCATCGGGCAATGGAGTTCGTAGCCGAGCTCGCCGACATAGTTGATCCGCAGCGCCCGGACATTCTCGACCCCGGCCACCGTGATGATCCGCCCGGTCAGCCAGGGGAAGGCGGCGTTGCCGAGATCGACGCTGGTGAGGGCGGCGAGGACCTCGCGCGAGCGCGGTCCGGCAAGGACGAGCGTGCCATAGGCCTCGGTAACATTGTCGAGCGTGCAGGCGCCGTCGGACGGCAGGGCCTGGCGCAACCGATCTTCGTCCTGCAGCTCGGCGGTGGCGGCCGACAACAGGAAATAGTGGTCGCCAGCCAGCCGGGTGATGGTGAGCTCGCTCTCGATGAAGCCCGCATCGGTCAGCATATGGGCGAGCACGATGCCGCCATCGCGGCCGGGAATGCGGTTGGCGCAGAGACGCGACAGCATCGCCTGCGCGCCGGTGCCCCGGAGCTCGAATTTGGCGAAGCTCGACAGGTCCATGAGCCCGACCGCGTTGCGCACCGCCAGGCATTCCTCGCGCACCGCCGGCCACCAATTGCTGCGGCGGAAGGAAAAGCGCTCGCCCGCACCGCTTTTGTCGTACCAGCGCGGACGCTCCCAGCCCATGACCTGCTGGAACTGCGCCCCGGCCGCGCCGAGACGCTCGAACAGGCTCGACCGGCGCACCGGCCGGCCCGCCGCATGCTGCTCGCCTGGCCGGTAGCAGTAGTACATGTGATGATAGTCCTCGATGGCGGTAACCTTCGCATAGTCGCCGCCTGCCCACGCGCCGAACCGCCGCGGATCGAACTCGCGCATATTGATTTCGGCCTGGCCGTGGACCATCCACTGGGCGAGATATTTGCCGGCCCCGGCACCTTGGCAGATGCCGATCGATGCGCCATTGGCCATCCAATAGCCGGGCGCACCATGCGCCGGACCGAGCAGGAAATTGGAGTCCGGCGTGTGGGTGATGGCACCCGAGACCACCGATTTTAGGCCGGCCCGGTTGAACAGCGGCAGCCTTTCGCCGGCCTTTTCGAGCCATGGCATGAGCCGCTCGAGCTCGGGCGGAACGAGCTCCGATTCGAAATCCCAGGCCGGCGGGCCACCGCCGAAGCAGACATGGGCACCCGCCGTCTCGTAGGGCCCGACCAGCACGCCGTTGGTCTCCTCGCGCATGTAGCAATGCGACCACGGATCGCGCAGCACCGGCAGCTCGCGCTCGCGATCGATGAGCTCCTGCAACGGCTCGGTGATCACGTAATGATGCAGGAGATTGGCGATCGGCACGGTGTGGCCGGTCCACGCGCCGACCACGTCGGCATAGGAGCCGGCCGCATTCACCACATGCTCGCAGCGGATGGTGCCGCGCTCGGTGACGACCTCCCACTCGCCCGACGGCAGGCGGCGGATGTCGGTGGCGCGGCAGCGGCGATGGATGGTGGCGCCGCCGCGGCGGGCGCCGGCCGCCATGGCGTTGGTGATATCGGCCGGTGCCACATGGCCGTCGGTGAAGGTGACGTAGGCCGCCTTGACCCCGAAAATCTCGACAAGGGGGTGATAGGTCTTGACCTCGTTGGGGCCTACGATCTCCGCCTCGTAGCCGGCGAGCCGCGCCAGGCCATGGACATATTTGAACCAGTCGACCTCATCGTCGGTGACGGCCAGCCGGACGCCGCCGCAGCCGTGCCACGACACCGCGACCCCGGTCAGCGCCTCGAGCTTGGGATAAAGCTCGGTGCCGTAGACATGCATCTTGGTGAGATTGAGCGAGCCGTTGAAATGCGGGCACTGGCCGGCGGCGTGCCAGGTCGATCCCGAGGTCAGCTCTCCCTTCTCGACCAGCACGACGTCGCTCCATCCCTCCTCCACCAGGTGATAGAGGAGGCCGACGCCCATGATCCCGCCGCCCACAATGACAACCCGCGCCTGCGACTTCATTTCGAGCACTGCTCCCGTTCTTTGGCGCTCCTATAGCGGGGGAAGGCGCGCCCGTCCAATCGTCCGCGCTCACCTCGCCGGTGGCGGCGGCGCGTCTATCCCGACCCGCGGGTCCAGCGCCCGTGCTCGTCCTCGCGCCAATAGACCGGCTGCTGCCCCTGCGACGCCACGCGGCGCCATTCGGCCCGTGCTGCCTCCAGCGCCTCGGCATCGCGGGCATCGAACAGGTAGATGATGCGCTCGAGCCGGTCGTCGGCGACGATCGGCACCCCATCGAGATAGATCCGGAGCTGCGGCCGGTTCGGTGCATCCGGACCGGCGGTGATCCAAACCGGCTGGCGCTCGCCATGGCCGTCGCGGGCGCTGCCATGCGGCAGGAACGAATCGTCGCTGAAGGTCCACAGCTCGTTCGAGAGCCATTCCACCCGCTCGTCGCTGCCCGCCTGCACCACCACGCGCCAATCACGCTCCAGCGCCTTTTTCAACAGCACCGTCAGGACGCGCTGCAGCGGCTGGCTTTCGAGATGATAGAAATGCACCTCTCCCATGGCTTTCTCTTGCTGCCCCATCGTGGCAGCGCCGGGCGGCGGCCTAGCGGGACTCGTAGTTGTCGGCCACCAGCCGGTTCAGCAGCCGCACGCCCCAGCCGCTGCCCCATGACTGGTTGATCGCGTTCTTCGTCGCATCCATGCCGACCCCCGCTATGTCGAGATGAACCCAAGGCAGGCCGTTGACGAACCGCTGCAGAAACTGCGCGGCGGTGATCGAGCCGGCATTGCGACCGCCGATGTTCTTCATGTCGGCGATGTCGCTGTCGATCATCTTGTCATAGTCCGGCGACAGCGGCAGGCGCCACACCTTCTCGCCGGTCTCGATCCCCGCCTGGATGACCCGGTCGGCAAGCTCGTCATTGTTGCTGAACAGCCCGGCATGCTCCTTGCCGAGGGCAACCAGGATGGCGCCGGTCAGGGTGGCGAGATCGAGCATGAATTTCGGCTTGAAGCGGTCCTGGCAGTACCACAGGGCATCGGCCAGCACCAACCGTCCCTCGGCATCGGTGTTGAGCACCGCGATGGTCTGGCCCGACGCCGATTTCACGATGTCGCCCGGCCGCTGGGCGTTGCCCGATGGCATGTTCTCGACGCAGCCGATGATCCCGACGACATTGGCCTTGGCCTTGCGCAAAGCCAGCGCCTGCATCAGGCCGACGACGCAGGCCGCCCCCGCCATGTCGCCCTTCATGTCCTCCATGCCGGCCGCCGGTTTGATCGAGATGCCGCCGGTATCGAAGGTCACGCCCTTGCCGATGAAGGCCACCGGGGCATCGCCTTCCTTGCCGCCATTCCAGCGCATCACCACCAGCCGTGCCTGGTGGGCCGAGCCCTGCGCCACCGCCAGCAGCGCCTGCATGCCGAGCTTTTTCATGTCTTTGGGGGTGAGCACCTCGACTTCGAGGCCGATCTCGTTGAGCCGCTCGGCGCGCGCCGCAAACTCCTCGGGATAGAGAATATTGGCCGGTTCGTTGACGAGGTCGCGGGCGGTCGCCACCCCCTCGTCCACCGCATCCAGCGGCAGATAGGCCCTTTTGGCTGCCGCCGGCTGGTCGACCAGGAACGCCACCCGCTCGAGCTTGGGGCGGTCGTTGGCCTTGGGCGACTTGTATTTGAGGAAGCTGTAGGAGCGCAGCCTGAGCCCGGAGGCGAGGAGAGCTGCAACCTCGGATTGCGTCAGCGCCGACTCGCCCGGCAGCTCGGGCGCGATCGTCGCTTCGTTCACCCGCCACCCAAGCAGGACGCCGCCGATGCCGCCGCCCAGGAGCTCGACGTCGCGGGCCTGCAGCTTCTCCGGATTGCCGACGCCGTAGAGCAGCAGCCGGTCGGGACCCGCACCTTCCGGTAGCACCAGGTCGAGCGTCTGATCCTTCTTGCCCTCGAAGGACGCCTTGGCGATCGCCCGCCGGAGCGCCCCCCGGCCGGCCTCGGCCAGCTTGTCGGCGCTCCCCGCCAGCGTTCCGCCTTCTGCAACCAGAAGAACGAGCACGCCCTGCTTGGGCATCGCGGGGGGTGCAAAGCGGATTTTCATGGCCACGGGTCCCGGGAATTTGATGCTATGACGAACACTTACAGTCGCCCGACCGCCCCCGCAATCCCGCTTCGTTGCCAGAACCGCCCGAACCGGTTTACTCTTTTTCAAGCAATTGATTCCGGCGCCGAAAATCGCCGGCCGAGAGGCGCGCGAATGTTCTTCTCACAAGGGGTGGCGTGGGTGTAATAATATGGAAGATTCCGTGATCCGGCCTTGGGGGCGAACGGATCGCGGATGGGGGATAGAAGCAGGGATCCGGGGATCGTGAAGCTGGTGAATTTCACCAAACTGCACGACAGGTGGGCTTTGCCCTTCCTGACCGCTATCCTATTGAGTTTGTTCGCTTTTTCATTCCCTGCCCCGGCCATGGCCGAGAAATCGGACCTCAAGACCGACAAGCCGGCCAAGAAGAACGGCCCCGAGATTCCCCTTCCCGCGCTGCGCCAGCCGGCCAAGGGATCGCCCGTCAATGTCGAGGCCGAGCATCTGGTCTATGACCCGGCCACCGAGATCGCCGTCGCCACCGGCCAGGTGCGGATAACCTATGGTCGCTATGTGCTCGACGCGACCAAGGTGACCTACAACCGCCGCACCGACCAGTTCAACGCCGAGGGCGAGGTCCGCCTGATCGACCCCGGCGGCACGGTGCTCGAAGCCGATGTGGCGCAGATCGAGGATCATTTCCGCAACGGCTTTGCCCGCCATCTCCGGCTGCTGCTGACCAATGATGCGACGCTCACCGCCGACTATGTGGTGCGCCGCGACGGCAACCTCGCGGTCTTCGACCATGTCATCTACACCCGGTGCAAATATTGCGTGCTGCCGAATGGCGTCCCGTTCTGGCAGCTGAAATCGGCCAGGGTCGAGCATGATGCCGCGCTGAAGCGCATGTACCACCACAACGTCACGCTCGAGCTCGCCGGCATCCCGGTGTTCTGGCTGCCCTATCTGTCGCATCCCGATCCCTCGGCGAAGCGCGCCAGCGGCTTCCTCACCCCGACCTTCTATCACTCGACCGACTACGGCTTCGGCATCGAGACCCCCTATTTCTTCAATCTCGCCCCCAATTACGACCTGACGGTGCGGCCGCTGTTCACCACCAATGACGGTGTGCTCGGGCGCGCCCTGTGGCGGCATCGCCTCGACGACGGCGTCTACACCGTCGATGCCGGCGGCATGTACCAGACCAACACCGATCTCCCGGCGCCCGGCGACCGGCACTTCCGCGGCTTCGTCCGGACCCAGGGCGATTTCCGCATCAATCAGAAATGGACCTGGGGCTGGGACATCACCGCCACCACCGACGACACCTTCATGCGCCGCTATGACATCGACGAGCGCACCGAGCTCGACAACGTCATCTATCTGACCGGCATCAACGACCGGAACTACTTCGCGGCCCGCGCCTATCAGTTCAAAGGCCTGCTCGAGGGCGACAACGATGGCCAGTTCCCGGTCGTCGCCCCCTATATCCAGCACGACTACGTCGTCGATCGGCCAATCTTCGGCGGCATACTCGGCTTCGACACCGACATCTATGCGGTGTTCCGCAAGGACCCGCTGATCCCCTATTCCACCGTCGAGCAGGGAACCCAGCAGACCCGCGGCATTGCCCAGATGCATTGGCACCGCGAGGTGACGACCGGCGACGGCGTCCAGATCACCCCCTTCGGCCGGTTGCGGGGCGATGTCTATGCCAACGACAACCTGCCCAACGACAACGGCAAGCTGCCCAATGACGTCGACCCGAGCCGTCTGCAGGACGCGCAGGTCACGAGCCGGCTCCTGCCGACCGGCGGCATCGATCTGCGCTGGCCGTTCGTGCGCAGCGACACGCTCGGCCAGCAGATCGTGACGCCCGTGGTTCAGGTGATCGCCGCCTCGAACGAGGTCGATCGCGACCGCATCGGCAATGAGGACGCCATCACCCTCGACTTCTCTGCGACCAGCCTCTTCCTGCATGACCGCTTCACCGGCCTCGACCGTTTCGAGGGTGGCACCCGCGTCAATGCCGGCATGCTCTACAGCATGCTCTTCCCGCAGGGCGGCTTCGTCCGGGCAAGCTTCGGCGAGAGCTACCATGTCGCGGGCGCCAACAGCTTCCAGGACGATTCCGGTCTCGAGACCACCCAATCCGATCTCGTCAGTGCGGTGGCGCTGCAGCCATTCGACAATTTCCGCTTCACCGCCGAGGCGCGGTTCGACCAGCAGACATTCGACGTTCACGCCATGGAGGCGGGCATGAACTTCGATATCAACCGCCTCAATGCTGCCGTGAACTACGTTAATCTCGAACAGGAACCGATCTACGGCCGCGACGATGCGCGCCAGCAGATCTGGGCGACGGCAGACTATGCGCTTTATGGGGGCTGGAGCGTTTTCGGCGGGTTCCGCTACGACGTCGAATCCGACAGCATGATCCGCAATGTTGTGGGTGTTGGCTATGACTGCGACTGCGCCGATGTCCGGCTGTCCTACCAGGAAGAATATCAGAAGGACCGCGACATCGAGCCGAACCGCTCGAATTCAGCTCTCGGTCCAGCTCAAGACGCTCGGCGGCGGCAGCATCGGCAAGGGTCTTTGACGGGTGAGCGCGGCATGGTGGAGCGCATGAAATATTGGCGGTGGACCCTGTCGGTGCTGGCACTTGTCGGGCTCGCCATTTCCTTGCTGTCTCCCTCGGCGGGAGCCACGTCCTACCGGGTGCTGGTGACCGTCGACGACGAGCCGATCACCGATTACGACGTCGACCAGCGGATCAAGCTGCGCGAGGCCCTTGGCTACCGGCCGGAAACCGGCGATCAGCGCAAGAAGGCGCTGGACAGCCTCATCGATGACGTCGTGGTGCGCTCCGAGGCCAAGCGCAACAAGGTCGACATAACCGACAAGCAGCTCGACGAGTCGATCGAGAAGTTGGCCAAGGGCGCCAACACCACGGTCGACGGCTTGCGCGAGAAGCTCAAGGACAAGGGCGTGTCGATCGGGGCTCTCAAGCGTCACGTCACCTCGACCATCGTGATGCGCTGGCTGATGAACAAGGACGGCCAGAAGAAGACCACTGCCGACCCCGCCGAGATCGATCAGCGGTTCAACAACATCGTCAATGATCCGCGCTTCAAGCCGGTCCAGCTCTATGAGGTCATTCAGATCGACCTCCCCGTCGAGCAGAGTTCGGGCGCCATGCGTGAGCAGCTCATCTATGCCCGCGCCATCGAAGGCCGGCAGATCGCCGAGCGCTACAAGGGTTGCGCCACATTGCGCCAGGCGACGGACGGGGTGTTCAACGTCAAGACCAGCAAGCCCATCCAGGCGTTGGGGGAAAAGATGCCGCCCGAGATGCGCAAGGCGCTGGACCAGGCCGGCACCAAACGGCTGATCGGGCCGATGCCGTCTCAGGACGGCGTGCGGCTGATCGCCTATTGCGGCAAGAAGATGATGAACCCGCCAAAGCCGACCCGGGAAATGGTGGAAAATATGGTCCTCAACGAAAGATATTCCGCCTCGATCGAGTCCACCATCCGGGAATTGCGCCGCAAGTCGTTTGTCGATTACAAGGACGCCTCGCTGCAGTCGCAGTAATTACCGAGGTGCCTTGGCCATGTCGGCTCTGCCGCTTGCCCTGACAATGGGCGAACCGGCGGGCATTGCCCCCGAAATCACTGTAGCGGCCTGGCTCGCGCTGGCCGCTACGGGGCCGGTTTTCGTTCTCATCGGCGACGCCCCGCTGCTCCGCGAGCGGGCGCGCGCCTTGGGCCTCGACATCGCGGTCACCGAGATCGGCGACGTGGCCGCGGCAGCAGCGACCTTCCGGACCAGCCTGCCGGTCCTGCCCTGCCCGCTCGCTTCGCCGGCTCCGGCTCCCGGACATCCCGATCCCGGCCAGGCCGGCGCGGTGATCCGCTCGATCACGCGGGCGGTGGACCTTGTGCTCGCCGGCGAGGTCGCCGCAATCGTCACCAATCCGATCCAGAAGGAGACGCTCTACGCCGCCGGCTTCCGCCATGAGGGCCACACCGATTTCCTCGCCGATCTGGCGGTCAAGGCGGGTCATCCCGCCGAGCCGGTTATGATGCTGTCGGTCGGTTCGCTGCGCAGCGTGCCGGTAACCGTCCATATCCCGCTGAAGGAGGTGCCGGGAAGGTTGTCTCGGGCGGCAATCGAGCGCCAGGCCCGGGTGCTGGCTCGGGCGCTTGCCCAGCGCTTCGGCATCGCCGCGCCGCGGCTTGCCGTCACCGGCCTCAACCCGCATGCCGGCGAGGGCGGCCAGATCGGCCGCGAGGAGGTGACGATCATCGGCCCGGCGGTCGCGGCTCTCAAGGCGGAGGGCCTCGACATCACCGGCCCGCTGCCCGCCGATACCGCCTTCCAGGCCGACACCCGCAATCGCTTCGATGCGATCATCTGCATGTATCACGACCAGGCGCTGATCCCGATCAAGACCGTCGGCTTCCACGAAGGCGTCAACACCACGCTCGGCCTCCCCTTCATCCGCACCTCGCCCGATCATGGCACGGCCTTGGCGCTCGCCGGCACCGGGCGCGCCAATCCACAGAGCCTGATCGCCGCCCTTCGCCTCGCCGCCCAGATGGCGGCAGCCGCGCCATGACCGACCACCGCGACGCGCTGCCGCCGCTGCGCGACGTGATCGCCCGCCACGGCCTGATGGCCGACAAGGGCCTCGGCCAGAATTTCCTGCTCGATCTCAACCTGACGCGGCGCATCGCCCGCGCTGCCGCCCCGCTCGAGGGCGTGACGGTGGTCGAAGTCGGGCCAGGGCCGGGCGGCCTCACCCGTTCGCTTCTGGCGGAGGGCGCAAGCCGCATCGTGGCGGTGGAGCGCGATCGCCGGGCGCTGCCGGCCCTGGCGGATATTGCGGCGGCCTATCCCGGCCGCCTCACCCTGATCGAGGCCGATGCCCTCGCCATCGACTGGGACGATGTCGCGGGCGGCCACGCCAAGGTCGTCGCCAACCTGCCATACAACATTGCGACGGCATTGCTGGTGCGCTGGCTCACCGTCACCGATTGGCCGCCCTGGTGGTTGTCGCTTACCTTGATGTTCCAGAAGGAGGTGGCGGAGCGCATCACCGCAAGGCCGGGCAGCGATGCCTATGGCCGCCTGTCGGTTCTCGCCCAATGGCGCTCGCTGGCGCGGCGGTTGTTCGACATCGACCGGCGCGCCTTCGTCCCGCAGCCCAAGGTCACCTCGACCCTCGTCGAGCTCGTGCCGCTGCCGCGCCCGGCGGTCAACTGCCGGGTCGCGGCGCTCGAGCGGGTGACGGCCGCTGCCTTCGGGCAGCGCCGCAAGATGCTGCGCACCAGCCTCAAGGCGCTTGGCGGCGACAGCGAGGCCCTGATCCACGCTGCCGGCCTCCTGCCCACCATGCGCGCCGAGGAAGTGCCGGTGACCGGCTTCTGCCGGCTGGCCGCGCTGGTCGGCTAAAGCTCGGTCAGCAGATTGCGCACGAAGCCGGTAAGGCCGGTGCGCCGGCGCGGCCGCAGCCGCTCGGCCGACAGGATGGCGTCGATGTCGCGATCGGCATCATCGAGCGTCGTGTTGATGATGACATAATCATATTCCGGCCAGTGGCTGATCTCGGTCGCTGCTTCGGCCATCCGCTTGGCCACCACCACCGGTGAATCCTGGGCCCGGCCGATCAGCCGCCGCTGCAGCTCCTCCACCGATGGCGGCAGCACGAACACGCGCACCACATCGCGCCCCATCACCTGCGACAATTGCTGCGTACCCTGCCAGTCGATGTCGAACAGCATGTCGCGGCCGGCCGCGACCGCCGCTTCGACCGGGGCGCGCGGCGTGCCATAGCGGTGCCCGAACACCTCGGCCCATTCCAGGAGCTCGCCCCGCGCCACCATCTCGGCGAAACGATCGTCGTCGATGAAATGGTAGTCGATGCCTTCGCTCTCGCCGCCCCGCGGCTTGCGCGTCGTCACCGACACCGACATCTCGAACAGCGGATCGCGGGCGAGCAGGCGACGCGACAAGGTGGTCTTGCCGGCGCCGGAAGGCGAGGACAGCACCAGCAGCAAGCCGCGGCGCGACAGCTCCGGCGGCGGCGGGCTCTTGCGCCTATTGGACATTCTGCACCTGTTCGCGAAACTGATCGATGACGGCTTTGAGCGCCAGCCCGGTACGGATCAAGGCCGTGTCGGCCGCCTTGGAGCACAGCGTGTTGGCCTCGCGGTTGAATTCCTGCGCCAGGAAATCCAGCCGGCGCCCGACCGGCTCGGCCGATTGCAGCAATTCCTGGGCTGCCTCGATATGGGCGCCCAGGCGATCGATCTCCTCCTGGATATCGGCGCGGGTGGCGAGAATGGCGGCCTCCTGGTGAATCCGGTCGGGATCGAGGCCGGGGCCGGTCTCCATCAGGCGGGCAAGCTGCTCGGCGAGGCGGCTGCGGATCAGCCCGGCAACCCGGCTCTGGCCCAGGCGGGCCTCGCCGACGAGGTCGGCGATGCGCTCGAGCTGGCCCTTCAGCACGCTGTCGAGCTTGGCACCTTCGGCGCGCTGCATGTCTCTGAGATGCCCGAACATCGCCTCGGCGCTGTTGAGGAGAGCGGCATTGCGCGCCGTGAGCTCCGTCTCGTTGCGCTCGGCCTCGCCGAGCTCGATCACCCCGGGCAGCGCCAGCACCCCCTCGACGGTCGGCGGCGGCGAGCCCAGGGTGGCCGCGAGCTCGCGACCGATCCGCAGGAGCTCGGCCAGCACCGCCTGGTTGACCCGGACCGCGCCGGCTCGAAGCTCGTCCTTGAGCTGCAGCGTCACCTGCACGCTGCCGCGTCGCACATGGCGCGCTGCCTGCTCGCGCAGCTCCGCTTCGAGCCCTTCGAACCCGTTCGGCAGCCTGAGCCGGACCTCCAGCGCCTTGCCATTGACCGCGCGCGCTTCCCAATGCCAGCGCCAGCCCGCCTCCTGGCCGTCGACCCGGGCAAATCCCGTCATGCTGGCGATGGCCATCTCAATCCTGCCGGGGCTTGGCTTTGGGGAGCGGCACGACATGGCCGGCAATGTTGACGAGGCGGGTTTCGGGCGCCGCGTCCAGCACCTTGCCGGTCTCGTTTCCGCCGCCCTTGCCGCCATCGTCCGCGGCCTGGGCATCATCATCAACCGAGGCCTTGGCGGTCTCCGCGGCGCGGCTCGTGCCATTCACCGCCTTGCCCTGGCCAGCCGCCCCGCCCGTCGCCCCGCCCGTCGTCAGGGCCGCCTCGACCTTGCCGGAACCATCCTTCGGCGCGGCGGCCGCCGCCGCTGCTTCGGCCACCGCCGTTGCCGCCGCTTCCGTCACCGCCGTTGTCGCCGCCGCGGCCGCTGCTGCCGCGGCTTCCTCCGCGATGCGGCGGTCGTCCTCGATCTTGCGCCACTCCTTGACCTTCTCGGAATGCTCGGACAGCGTCTTGGAGAAGACGTGCCCGCCGCTGCCGTCGGCGACGAAATAGATCTCCTCGGTGGCGGCCGGGTTGAGCACGGCGCGGATCGCCTCGCGACCGGGATTGGCGATCGGCGTCGGCGGCAGGCCGTTGATGCGATAGGTGTTGTAGGCCGTCTTCTGCGAGATGTCGTCGCGGCTGATCGGCCGCTCGAGCCGCCCCTTGCCGCCGACCAGCCCGTAGATGATGGTCGGGTCCGATTGCAGCCGCATGCTGCGCTTCAGACGATTGAGGAACACGGCGGCGACCCGCGCCCGCTCGGTCGGCCGGCTTGTCTCCTTTTCGACAATCGAGGCGAGGATCACCGCATCTTCCTTGGTCTTCAACGGCAGGTCCTTGGCACGCCCCTCCCACAGCTCGTCGAGGAGCTGGTGCTGCGCCTCCTGCATCCGCTGGACGAGCTCGCTGCGGGTGGTGCCCCGGGTATAGGTGTAGGTGTCGGGCAGAAGCACCCCTTCGGGGAGATTTTCCGGCGCCGCCTCGACCAGCACGCCCGAGGCGGCGATCCGTTCGAGGATCTGCGCCGTGGTCATCCCCTCGGGAAGGGTCAGCCGGTAGGTCAGCGCCTTGCCCTCCGTGATCATCGTCAGCACCTGGCGCAGGCTGGCGCCGGCCGGGAACTCGTACTCGCCGGCCTTCAGCGACCAGCCATGCAGCCGGGCATAGGCCGCGGCCACTATGAAGCCATAGGCATGGGCGACGACCCCATGCTCCTTCAGGCGGTTGGCGATGTCCTCGGCATTCATGCCGCGCTCGACCACGACGGCGCCGACCCCGGTGAGCGGCCCCGGGCGGTCGAATTCGCGGCCGGCATAATAGATTCCGACCGCAACGATCAGAACGGCCACCAGAAAGCTGACCAGAAGCGAGCGGAAAACGCGAAAAAGCGCACTGCTCCGGCCGCGGCGGGGACCGGGCACCCGCGTTAGTGCGACCTCTGGTTGTTCATCCACTTCACGGGCTCCCGGCTCGGACGCCGGCACGTCATGCACAGGCGCGGAAGATGAGCGACGCGTTGGTGCCACCGAAACCAAAGGAATTCGACAGAACTGTGTTGATTTCCTTATGCCTCGGCTTCAGTGGGACCAAGTCAATATCTGATTCGACCGAGGGGTTTTCCAGATTTAACGTGGCCGGCGCGATGCCGTCGCGCATGGCGAGGAGTGAAAATATCGCCTCGATCGCCCCGGCCGCCCCCAATAGATGGCCGGTCGCCGATTTCGTCGAGGACATGGCGAGGCCGTTCGCCCGGTTGCCCATCAGCCGCTCGACGGCGCGCAGCTCGATCTCGTCGCCGAGCGGCGTCGAGGTGCCGTGGGCATTGACGTAATCGACGTCGCCGGCGGCGATGCCGGCCCGCTTGAGCGCCATCCGCATGCAGCGATAGGCGCCGTCGCCGTCCTCGGCCGGGGCGGTGATGTGGTGGGCATCGCCCGACATGCCATAGCCGACGATCTCGCCATAGATCCGGGCGCCGCGGGCCTTTGCATGTTGCAGCTCTTCCAGCACCACGACCCCGGCCCCCTCGCCCATCACGAAACCGTCGCGGTCGCGGTCATAGGGGCGCGAGGCGCGCTCCGGCTGGTCGTTGAATCCGGTGGACAGCGCCTTGCAGGCAATGAAGCCGGCAATCCCGATGCGGCAGATCGCACCCTCGGCACCGCCCGCCACCATGACGTCGGCATCGTCGAGGGCGATCATCCGCGCCGCATCGCCGATCGAATGGGCGCCGGTCGAGCAGGCGGTGACGGCGGCGTGATTCGGCCCCTTGAAGCCATAGGCGATCGACACGATCCCCGAGCACAGATTGATCAGGCTGCCCGGGATGAAGAACGGGCTGACCCGCCGCGGCCCCTTTTCATGGATGAGGATCGCCGTCGCCTCGATCGACGGCAGCCCGCCAATGCCCGACCCGATCAACACGCCGGTGCGGCAGCGCTCATCCTCGTCCTTGGGTTGCCAGCCGGCGTCGGCCACCGCCTGTTTCGCCGCCGCCATGCCATAGATGATGAACTTGTCGTAGCGGCGCTGTTCTTTCGCCTCGACCCACTGGTCGGGATTGAAGGTGCCCGCGCTGCCGTCGCCGGGCCTGACCTCGCAGGCAATGCGGCATGGCATGTCGGAGGCATCGAAGCGGGTGATCGGACCGGCTCCCGAGCGGCCGGCTATCAGACGTTGCCAGCTTTCCTCGACACCCGTCGCCAGGGGAGTGACGAGACCGAGACCCGTGACGACCACTCTGCGCATTGGGCGAAATTCCTTCGAGCTCGGTTGCTGATCGACCGTCAAGCACACACGCCAAAAGGCAGCTTCAAGCCTGATTTTTCTCGATGAATTTCACCGCATCGCCGACCGTCTGGATGGTTTCCGCCGCATCGTCGGGGATCTCGATCCCGAACTCCTCCTCGAACGCCATCACGAGCTCGACGGTGTCGAGGCTGTCGGCGCCGAGGTCGTCGATGAAGCTTGCCTCCGGCGTGACCTTCTCGGCATCGACGCCGAGATGCTCGACGACGATCTTCCTGACCCGTTCAGCAACGTCGCTCATAGTGCTTCCTCTGTTATGCCCCCTCTTTTCGGGCGGCAATCATTGTGTCACGCCTGAGGCCAGCCCCCGGGCCTTCAGTCCACTCTTCGCTCGGCCAGGATTAACCCCCTCTGGATTCGGCGGCCTATTATCACATTTTCCGGCGCCAGAGAAAGGGCCCCCAAACCGCCGGCACCACCCTGTCCCGCATCAAATCATGACCATGCCGCCATTCACATGGATGGTCTGGCCGGTGATGTAGGACGCCTCGCGGGAGCCCAGGAACACCACCGCCGCCGCCACTTCCTCGGCCATTCCCAGCCGTCCCAGCGGCACCGTGGTGAGAACCGCGGCCCGGCGCTTGTCGTCGAGCACGGCGGTCATCGCCGTCTCGATGAAGCCGGGCGCCACGCAGTTGACCGTGATGTTGCGGCCGGCCAGCTCCTGGGCGAGCGCCTTGGACATGCCGGCAAGCCCGGCCTTGGCGGCGGCATAATTGGCCTGGCCGGCATTCCCGGTGGCGCCGACCACCGAGGTGATCGAGACGATCCGCCCATAGCGCCGCTTGATCATGCCGCGCATGACGGCCCGCGACAGCCTGAAGGCGGCGGTGAGATCGACCGCCAGCACTTCGTCCCATTCCGAATCCTTCATCCGCATGGCCAGATTGTCGCGGGTGATCCCGGCATTGTTGACCAGGATGTCCACCCTGCCCATGGCGGCTTCCGCCGCCCCGATCAGCCCATCCGCGGCACCCTCGCGGCTGAGATCGGCCGGCACCGCATGCGCCCGCTCGCCGAGCTCTTGAGCGAGCCCGTCGAGCACCTCGGCGCGCGTTCCGGTGAGCGCCACGCTTGCGCCCTGGGCATGGAGGGCACGGGCGATCGCCGCGCCGATGCCGCCGGTTGCTCCGGTGACCAGCGCGGCGGACCCGGCCAGATCGAACATGGCTGGCATCAGCAGATCCTCAACAGCTCGGCTGCCGCAGCGATCTCCTCAGGCGTCGATGCGGCGATGCACTTCGCCTCGGGCAGCATGCGCTTGCTCAGGCTCGTGAGCACCCGGCCGGCGCCGAGCTCGACCAGCAGCCGCGTGCCCTGGCCACCAAGATAGCCGATCGACTCGCGCCAGCGAACCACCCCCGTGACCTGGCCGACGAGCGCCTCGCGGATGGCCGCCGGATCGCTCAAGGGTGCCGCCGCGACATTGGCGACCACCGGCACCGTCGGCCGCTTCAGCGCCACCGCGCTCAACGCCTCGGCCATGATTTCGGCCGCCGGCTGCATCAGGGCGCAATGGAAGGGCGCGCTCACCGGCAGAAGCACCGCCCGCTTGGCGCCGCGCGCCCTGGCGATCTCGACCGCCCGCTCGACCGCCTGTCGATGGCCCGACACCACCACCTGGCCCGGCGCATTGTCATTGGCCGCCTGGCACACCTGGCCTTCGGCGGCTTCCTCGGCAATGGCGACCGCCGCCTCGAAGTCGAGGCCGAGCAGCGCCGCCATCGCCCCGGTGCCGACCGGGGTCGCCCGCTGCATGGCCCGGCCGCGGATCTGCAGCAGCCGGGCGGCATCGGACAGGGTGAAGCTGCCGGCGGCCGCCAAGGCGGAATATTCGCCCAGCGAGTGGCCGGCGACGAAGCGGGCGGTGCGGGCAACGCCGATGCCGAATTCGGCGCCGAGCACGGCCAGCACCGCCATCGACACCGCCATCAGCGCCGGCTGCGCATTCTCGGTCAGGACCAGGCGGTTCTCCGGCCCTTCCCACATGATGCTGGAGAGCTTGAGCCCGAGCGCCTCGTCGATCTCGTCGAAAACCGTCCGGGCAGCGGTGAACTGCTCGGCGAGGCCATGGCCCATGCCGACCTGCTGGCTGCCCTGGCCCGGGAAGGTGAACGCGACCGACATCGAGGCTTTGAGAGGTCCCACTCCGTGATGTCCGGGACGAACCACGAACACTTGTCGCTGTCAAGGTGACTGGTGGGCAGCGGCGAGGCAGTCCTGTCCCGCCCCTTGTACGGCCCGAGAAAAACTGTATACACGCGCGGTCTGGCAGCTCACCGGTCGGGGGCTGAACGGAAGGGCGTTTCCGGCTCGATCAAGGGTCGGCGCGCCAGGGCGATCGCCCGGCTTCCCGTGTCCCCGCTCTTTCAGGACCCGTTCCGGGCCTTCACAAGGTTCGGAAAGAGGCTCTGCACCGGCCGGCCGCCGCAGCGAAGCAACACGGGACAAGGCCCATATCCATGGCGTTTTATGAGCATATTTTCCTGGTGCGGCAGGATGCGTCGAACACCCAGGTCGAGACGCTGACGCAGCAGTTCAAGACGGTGATCGAGGAGCGCGGCGGCAAGGTCACCAAGAGCGAATATTGGGGCGTCAAGCCGCTGACCTACCGGATGAAGAAGAACCGCAAGGCCCATTACACCTTGATGAACGTCGAGGCGCCGTCGGCCGCCCTCGACGAGGTCGAGCGCCAGGAATCGATCAACGAGGACGTGCTCCGCTACCTGACGGTGCGGGTCGAGGAGCTCGAGGAAGCCCCTTCGGCGATGATGCGCTCGCGCGGTCGCGATGATCGTGACGGCGAGGGTGGCGGCCGGTTCGGCGATCGCGGTGGTGGCCGCTTCGGCGACCGCGATGGCGGCGGGCGCCGCGATTTCGGCGACCGGCCGCGCGATTTCGGCGATCGCGGTCCGCGTCCGCCGCGTCCGCCGAGGGACTCCGGCGGCACCCCCGGCGGTGAAGGGAGAAGCTGATGGCCATGCAGGCACAACCGGCGCGGCGGCCGTTCTTCCGTCGCCGCAAGAGCTGCCCCTTCTCCGGCGAGGGCGCGCCGAAGATCGACTACAAGGACGTGCGGCTACTGCAGCGCTACATTTCCGAGCGCGGCAAGATCGTGCCGAGCCGCATCACCGCGGTTTCCACCAAGAAGCAGCGTGAGCTTGCCCGGGCCATCAAGCGGGCGCGTTTTCTCGGGCTTCTGCCCTACGTCATAAGGTAACCGATCTCCACACGAGCCCGCGCGAGACGTCGCTGTCCCGCGGGCTCTGGTTGGGGTGGCCCCCGTGCCGCCTCTAACCCGCCGACCGGCGAGGGACAGCCGAGATGATGATGAGCTGGATCGCGATAGCAGTTTTGGCAGGCCTTGCCTCGGCGCTGATCTTCGCCGCGGCGGGCATTCCGACCTTTGCGGCTGCCGCGGTGTTCCTGCTGGCGCCGGCGCCGTTGCTCATCGCCGGCCTCGGCTGGGGCCTCCTCGTCACCCTGACTGCCGGTCTCGCCGGCGCCGTGGTGCTGGCGGTGCTGATCGGGTGGGCCTTCGCCGTCCCCTTTCTGCTGTCGACGGCGCTTCCGGCGGTGGTCATCTGCCGACTCGCTTTGCAGCAGCGGCCGGCGGCGCCGGTCGCGGGCGCCGAAGGCGAAGCCCGCGCCGGCGATGTCGAGTGGTATCCGGAAGGCCGCGTGCTGATCGCCATCGCCCTCATGGCCGGCCTGCTGGCGAGCGCGCTGGTGATCATGGCCGGCCCCGATGCGCACAGTTTCCGTGCCTCGACCGACCAGCTGCTCGACCGCGTCCTGGCGATCCAGGATGTCGCGCCGTCGAGCCCGGAACAACAGCAGCGGCTGCAGAGCATGCGCGCGCTGTTTGCCAATCTCCTCCCAGCCGCCGCCGCCATCGGCTGGACGCTGTCCACCTTCGCCAATTTCCGCCTCGCCGAGACCGTCGCGGCGCGCCTCCACATCACCGCCCGGCCGCTGGCCCGCTTTGGCACCCTCGCCTTTCCGCGCTCGGCGGCGGTGGGCCTCCTGGTGGCCTCGCTTTCGGCCTTGCTGCCGGACAGCTTCGGCTTGATCGGCGGCGCCTTTGCCGGCGGGCTGGCGGCCGCCTTCGCGCTGCTTGGCCTGGCCGTCCTGCATGGGCTTCTCGAAGGCCATTCGCTGCGCCCGCTTCTGCTCGTGGCGCTTTATGTGGCGGTGCTGGTGCTCGGCTTTGCGCTGGCCCTGCCGCTGATCGTCACCGGCCTTCTCGACATGCTGTTCGCAATGCGGGCGCGCACGCGGAAATCGCAGAGCGGCGGCCGCGTGTGAGGTGGAACCAATGACTGAACGAGAGTATGGCAAAGGAGCAGAATGATGGAAGTGATCCTGCTGGAGCGCATTGGCCGGCTCGGCCAGATGGGCGATGTGGTGCGTGTCAAGGACGGCTATGCCCGGAACTTTCTCCTGCCGAGCGGCAAGGCACTGCGGGCGACCGACGCCAACCGGCTGAAATTCGAGCGCGACCGGGAAACGCTGGTGGAGCGCAATGCCGAGAGGCGGGCCGCTGCGCAGGGCGATGCCGGCCAGATCGAAGGCAAGTCCTTCGTTGTCGTCCGACAGGCCGGTGAGAGCGGTCAGCTCTACGGCTCGGTGTCGACCCGCGACATCGCCGACGCGGCCTCGAAAGCCGGCACCCATGTCGAGCGCAACCAGGTATTGCTCGACAGCCCGATCAAGGCGATCGGCCTCCATCCGGTGCGCATCGCCCTTCATCCCGAAGTTGTGATCGAGATCACCGTCAATGTCGCCCGCTCTGCGGACGAGGCGGCGGCCCAGGCCCGCGGCGAGGTGCTGATCGGCTCGGCCTCGGATCGCGAGGAGGCCCGCAACGCCGCCGAGGCCCTGTTCCGCGAGGAAACCGAGGCGACGGAACCGGAGGAGAATGTTGACGGTTGATCGCAGCGGTTGCCTAACCGTCTGATTGGCGACAATATTCACCGCCGGCAAAGCCGGGCCGTGTCCCAGCACGTCCCGCAGCGGGGGGTGGGGGAGGTGCTCTTTTTGCGAAGAGGGTGCCATGCTGATGAGCTTGCGTCGGGTGTTCGGCCGTGTCGTGCAGACAGGGCACCTGACGGTTCGTGAACCGGATGGCCGCCATTTCACGTATGGCGACCGGACCGGTGAGGAGATCGTGGTCCGCGTCAGGGACCGGCTGACGGCTTTGAGACTGGTGCTCGACCCCGATCTGTCGGTCGGCGAATGCTACATGGATGGCAGCCTCTCGATCGACAGGGGCACGATCTACGATTTCCTGGCGCTGGTGATGAGCAATGCCACCTCGGTGACGCCGCCTGTCGGGGTGAGGATCCCGCTTCAGATCCGCCACGCGCTGCGCCGGCTCCACCAGCGCAACCCGATCGGGCTGGCGAGCCGGCATGTGGCGCATCATTACGACATCGATGGCCGCATCTACGATCTCTTCCTCGATCGCGACCGCCAATATTCCTGCGCCTATTTCGAGGCGCCGGACCGCTCGCTCGAGGACGCCCAGCTGGCCAAGAAGCGGCATCTCGCCTCCAAGCTCTCGATCGAGCCCGGCATGCGGGTGCTCGACATCGGCTCGGGCTGGGGCGGGCTTGCGCTCTATCTGGCGGAGGCCTGCGGCGCCGAGGTCGTCGGCGTGACGCTGTCGAGCGAGCAGCATGCGCTGTCGGCGCAGCGGGCGGCGCAGGGCGGCCTGAGCGGCCGGGCGCAGTTCCAGCTCATGGATTACCGCGAGGTCGAGGGCACATTCGACCGCATTGTCTCGGTCGGCATGTTCGAGCATGTCGGCGTCGGCCATTACCGCGAATTCTTCGACAAGATGCGGGCCCTGCTCAGGCCCGACGGCGTCGCCCTCCTCCATTCCATCTGCCGCTCCGACGGGCCCAATGTCACGAGCGCCTGGACCAAGAAATATATCTTCCCCGGCGGCTACATCCCGGCGCTGTCGGAGATCGTGGCGGCGATCGAGAAATCCAGCCTCCACGTCACCGACATCGAGGTGCTGCGCCTGCATTACGCCCAGACGCTGCGCGAATGGCGGCGGCGCTTTGCCGACCGCCGCGACACCGCCCGCCGGTTGATGGACGAGCGATTCTGCCGGATGTGGGAATTTTACCTCGCTGCCTCGGAATGTGCCTTTCGCTATGCCGGCATGAACAATGTTCAGATCCAGCTGTGTCGCCATCAGCACGCACTGCCGATCCTGCGCGACTACATGCAGCGAGAGGAAAACCGGCTCCGCGCCCGGGACGCTGGCCGGCCGCGGCTGAAATCGGTGCCGGGCGAGTAGCGAATCACCGGACGATTCGAGCAAGATCAAGAAGATCGTTGCGGCGCGGTGCGGCTCGAGGGTCGCCCTGTGAATAGCGCGTATGGCTTTGTTCCACCAACATGTTCCGCCGTCCGGAGCCTCGCAGACGGCCCGATTCTGCGGCTATGTAGGATGCAATGGAAACGGCTCACAACATGCGCCTGCATCGGCCGCCGGAGCGGCAGGAGGAAAGCCCCTCCTATCGGGCGGCGCCCCACAATCTCGACGCCGAGCAGGCGCTGCTCGGCGCCATTCTCGTCAACAACGAGGCCTGCGACCGGGTTTCGGGCTTCCTGCTGCCCGAGCACTTCTATGAGGGCATCCATCAGCGCATCTATGAAGCGGCCGCCGATCTGATTCGCGCCGGCAGGCGTGCCGACCCGGTCACCCTCAAATCCTATTTCGAGCAGGACACCACGCTGAACGAGATCGGCGGTCCGGCCTATCTGGCACGGCTTGCGGCGGCGGCGACCACCATCATCAACACCGAGGAATATGGCCGGCTGGTCTATGAGCTGGCCACCCGCCGGCGGCTCATTTCGATCGGCGGCGACATCGTCAATGAGAGCTTCGAGCCCAAGGTCGATCAGACGGCGCGGGAGCTGATCGAGCGCGCCGAGCAGGCGCTTTACGAGATTGCCGAAACCGGCAAATACGGCCAGGGGTTTCTGCCCTTCGGCACGGCCCTCACCGAGGCCATCGACATGGCGGCCGCCGCCTATCAGCGCGATGGCGGGCTGTCCGGCATTTCCTGCGGCCTCAAGGACATTGACGAGAAGATGGGCGGGCTTCAGCCCTCCGACCTGATCATCCTGGCCGGCCGCCCGGCCATGGGCAAGACGGCGCTCGCCACCAATGTCGCCTACCGGGTGGCGAGCAGCTACAAGTCGACCCACAATCCCGACGGCAGCGTCAAGGTCACCGATGGCGGCGTCGTCGCCTTCTTCTCGCTGGAAATGTCAGCCGAGCAGCTCGCCACCCGCATCATCTCCGAACAGGCGGAGATCGCCTCCGAGCGCATCCGCCGCGGCAAGATCGGCGAGGACGAGTTCCACCGCCTCGTCGAGGTATCGCGCGATCTCCAGTCGCTGCCGCTCTATATCGACGCGACCGGCGGCCTGACCATCGGGCAGCTCGCGGCGCGGGCGCGGCGGCTGAAGCGGCAGCGCGGGCTGGGGCTGGTCGTGGTCGATTATCTGCAGCTCTTGACCGGCTCCTTCCGCCGTCAGCAGGAAGGCCGGGTCCAGGAAGTGTCGGAGATCACCACCGGGCTCAAGGCCCTCGCCAAGGAGCTCAACGTGCCGATCCTGGCGCTGTCGCAGCTGTCGCGCCAGGTCGAATCGCGCGACGACAAGCGCCCGCAGCTGGCCGACCTCCGCGAATCCGGCTCGATCGAGCAGGATGCCGACGTCGTGCTCTTCATCTTCCGTGAGGAATATTATCTGGCGCGCCGCGAGCCCAAGCCGGGCACTCCGGAATATCTCGCCTGGCAGGATGAGATGAGCCGGGTCCATTGCGTCGCCGAGGTGATCATCGGCAAGCAGCGCCATGGACCGACAGGCTCAATCAAGCTGCATTTCAATGCCCAGTTCACCAAGTTCGACAATCTGATCCAGGACGATCACCTGCCGCAGCGCTTCGATTGAACGGCGGGTGGGCTCCCCTATCG
The DNA here is from genome assembly GCA_963744915.1 of uncultured Alphaproteobacteria bacterium. Lineage (GTDB taxonomy): Bacteria > Pseudomonadota > Alphaproteobacteria > Rhizobiales > Aestuariivirgaceae > DATAFF01. The sequence continues at coordinate 40,137 of CAVUUY010000009.1, read as the reverse complement.
CGGGGGAAGAACCGCGTTCCTCAGCTGGCGACGTCGGCCCGGCCCTGTCGCGGGCGGCGGCCCTTGCCATTCTCGCTCGCGACTTCGGCGACCGCCTCGACGTCGCCGGGCAGCGCCGGCTCGTTCCGGCTCGCCGCCTGCAGCTTCTCCACCAATTCGGCAATGACCTGCGCCATCTGCTTCTCGATCTGAACGATCTCGTTATGGAGCGCCGCGGTGAGCATCGAGCGGCTTGCCTCGACATGACCGGTCATCGCCTGCTGCGCCTCGAGCATCATGCTGAAGCTCTTGTTGGCGGTCTGCTCGAGGCCGCGGAAATCGTCATGAATGCGGCTCGACAGCACGTTGACATGCTCGGACATGCCGTCCAGCGCCTTGAGATTGGCCGCCGTCATCTCGTCGGTGAATTCGCGTGCCAGCTCCCGCAGCTTCTCGACGAAATTGGCCCGCGCCTTGTCGATCGCCATCTCGACCGAGGAGATCACGGTGCGACGCGCATCGTCGCTGGTGGCCACCAGCCGGCTGACCGCCGCCGCGGTCTGCGACTGCAGATTCTGCCCGACCAGATCGATGCGCCCCATGGCATTGCGCGAGGCTTCGTCCATCTTCGTGGCGGCAATCGCCGCCTTGGCGGCAATGTGCTCGGCAAACTCCTCCGCCGCCAGGTCGAAGGAGGAGGCAAGCTCCCGCGTCCGCCCCTGCACGGTGACGGTGAACTCGCCTGCCGTGGTGGTGATCCGTTCGGCGAACTCGCCGGTGGCCTGGTCGAACGAGGAGGCGATCTCGCCGGTGCGGTCGCCGAAGACCGCAGTCAACGAGCGCCCCTTGCTCTCGACCGATTCCATCAGCTCGCCGGCCCTGCCGTCGATCGACGCCATAAGCGCGCCGGTCGTGCCGTCGATCGTCGCCATCAATGCGCCGGCCTTGCCGTCGATCGTCGCCATCAGCGCGCCGGTCTTGTCGTCGATCGTGGTCATCAGCGCACCGGTCTTGCCGCCGAGCGACGTCATCAGCTCGCCGGCCCTGGCGTCGATTGCCGACAGGAGCTCGCCTGCCCGGCTGTCCATCTGCGACATCAGCGCCCCGGTGTGCGAATCGAAGGTGCCGACGACGTCGCGGGCAACCCCGCTGACCGTTGTGGTCAGCGCGCCGGTCCTGCCGTCGATCGTGGCCATCAGCGCGCCGGTCTTGTCCTCGATCGTGGTCAGCAGCTCGCCGGTCTTGCCGCCCAGCGACGCGATCACCTCGCCGGTCTTGCCGCCCAGCGACGCCATCACCTCGCCGGCCTTGCCGTCGATCGACGACAGCAGCTCGCTCGCCCGGCTGTCCATCTGCGACATCAGCGCCCCGGTGCGCGAATCGAAGGTGCCGATGACGTTGCGGGCCACACCGTGGACCGTGGTGGTGAGCTCGCCGGCACTGGCCGCCAGCACCGTTGTCAGCTCGTGGGTGACCTTGCCCATGACATCGACCAGCGTGCTCGTGCGCTCGTCGAAGCTCTGGTTCATCTCCTTGGCCTGGACGTCGACCCGCCCGCCCAGCCCCGTGGCCGCCGCATCGAAGGTCCTGGCTAGTCCCTGAGCGGTCATTTCAAGGCTGGTGGTCAGCTCCTTGGCGCTGCCGCCGACATTTCCGGTGAACTCCTCGATGGCGAGATCGAAAGCCGCCACCAGCTCCTCGGTGCGGGCCTGGAAGGTGTTGGTGAGGCCGCCGGCGCGCGCCCCGATACGCTCGAAGGCCTTGGCGATGGCCATGTCGAAGCCCGCCGCCAGCTCGTCCGTCCTGGTGTTGAACGAGCTCGACAGATTGGTGGCGGTGAGCCCGACCCTGAGCGAATAGTCGGCGACGGTGTCGGAAAGGCGCGTGCCGAGCTCGCGGGTGGCGCCTTCGATGCGCTCGACCACATTCTCCTGCACCACGCCGAAGCTGTCCAGAATCTGCCGCTTGACGTTCTCGCCGCGCTCCAGATAGTCGCGGGCAAAGGCCTCCATGAAGGCGACGAACTGCTGCTGCGCCTCGCCGGTGCTTTCGACGAAGCTCGAGCGGTTCGTTTCCATGAGCGCACGGAATTCGTCGCTCGCGCCCTGCACCGTCCTGCTGATGCCCTCGCCGGTACCGCGGATCTCGCCCCCGATATCGGCCGTCGACCGCTCGATCCGCTCCGCCAGTCCGCTCATCAGCTTGCCGAGCTGGTCCAGGTCCTCGGCCGCCCCGCCCGCCACCGACTGCAGCTTCTGGGTGGCGGAGGACGCTGTCTGGGTGATGCGGCCGGTGACCTTTCCGGCCGTCGTCTCGAGCGTCTTGGCAAGATCGCCGGAAGCCTCGCTCAAGGCGCTTGTCACCTGATCGGACGTCGCCACCAGCGAGCCGCCGACCTTGGCGGCGGTGGTCTCGATCAGGTCGGTATAGCGAACCGAGGTGTCGTCGAGCCGCTTGGCGATTTCCCCCGACGCGCTTTCGAGCTCCGACAGCACCGTGAGGGTGCGCTCGGCGAATTTCTCGAGCAGATCGTTGGAGCGGTCGTCGATCCGGCCGGCAAGACCGGCGGTCATCTCCTCGAGCGTACCCGACATGCCGACGGACGACTGCTCGGCGCGGTCGATCAGGGTCTTGCCCAGCCGGTCGAAGGTCTCGATGAAATCGCGGGCGAAGGTTTCGAGATCCTCCTTGATGTGGCTGCCGCTGGCGCGCAGCTCCTCCGAGGCCGCCGAGGCATTCAGGATCACCTGCTTGGCCAGCTCGTCTGCCGAGTCGCGCAACTCCCCGGTGACCGATCCCTTGAGCCTGTCGAGCGCTTCGCTGACCCGGCTGGCCGAGGCGACGATGGCGTCCGACACCGACGACGAGCGCAGGCCAAGCGTGGTCTCGATCTGGTCGTGCATGCCGGAAAGCTCGACCACCGCTGAACGGAACAGGTTGGAGATGCGGTTCTCGATCCGGTCGATGACGGCGGAGAATTCGGTCGCCTCGGAATTCAGCTCGACCGTGGACTGCGCCAGCATCCGCACCTGGTTGTCGAGCCGCTGCGAGAAGGAAACCGCCTCGCCCTGCAGCGTCGCCGTCATCTGGTCGATGCGGTTCGTCTGCATCGAGATCTCCTGGCCGAACTTGGCGGTGCCGCCCGCCAGCTCGTTGAAGGAGCTCGACAGAATGTCGGTGGCCTGCGCCACATCGGTTTCGAGGCGCGACAACAGGCCGCCATTCTGGTCGAGCACCGACTGGAGATGCGACGTTGTCTCCTGCAAATGGTTCATCAGCGGCACCGCGTCGCTGCCGAGCTGGTCGCTCAGATTCTGCAGCGCCAGGCATTGATTGCCGAGCGACGACACCAGCGTCTGCACCCGCTCGCTGTTGCGGCCGAAGGCGCGCTCGACATCGGCCAGGGCATGACCGATCAGCTCCTCGGCCTGGAGCGCCCGGCTGGTCTGCTCCTGCAGTGCCACCAGCGTGCCGTGGGACTCCTCCCCCCTGGGGGCGCGCCAGCGCGCCGCCGCCGCCGGGCTGTTCTCGCGCAGCAGGCCGGCGCTGGCGTTGATGAAATTGTGGGTGACCACCTCCATCTGCCGCGAGCGATAGATCATGTGGGCCGCCGCCCAGATCAGCAGCACCGGCACGAGCATGCGGATCAGTACGCCGGCGAGCTCGAGGAAGGAGAGCGGCGAGCCACCGGCGGCAATGACGCCGGGGCGCCCGGTCTGCGCACTGTTGGCAAGGTCGAAAGTGGCGAGCAGGATCCAGGCGAGCGAAACCGCGAAAGCGATCCAGAACGGCGTCAGCCCGGCGCGCCGGCGCACCCGTGCCAGCGCCGACGCCGTCTCGCCGTCATTCTGGTTGGCCGACTTGCCGCCGAGCAGCGGGAAGCTGTCGCGTAAATGATTTCTTTCATCGGCGGCTTCGATCGGAACTGCGGCATGCTCATTCTTGCGGACTCTCGACATGCTTACACACCGCCCCTTGAACCGACGAATCGCCAGTCACTGCGCCACGCGCTCCGGCGCGGCCAAACCATGCCTCGCTGCCACTCACCCACGCTCGGCCGCACCCTCGTCCTGCCGACCCCCGGACCCTCGGCGGGCTCTTCCCCAACTGCTTGCGGTAAAATCAGGGAGAAAATGGGACAAGTCCATCATCGACTGAGGCTCCAGCGTCAGCGCGTTGAAAAACAGCCCAAATCCACCCGACATGCGTGCAGATTCGGTATGCCACGCTACTTCGGCTCGTAGAGTCGCTCAAGCCCCATCAAGCTCTTTTCCACCATCGAAAGCACCCGGAAGGTGGTCTTCCGGGTGCTTTCAGGCGCAAAAACCGCAATCGATGCCGGTTATTCGACGCTATTCGACGAGATCTTCAGCCCCGCGGGCCACTTGCCGCATCACCTCCGCACCTTGGCGGACGGCTGATTCGCGCAAGTTCTCGCCGATCGGCTCGAAGATCTCCCGCTCCCGCCGCGACAACGGGAACATGGCGCCGAGAATGAGGCCGATGCCGAGGCCGACGGCCCCGATCATCAGTGGATTGGCCTCGAAATAATCCTGTGCCGCGCGCGCGGTGGTGCGCACCCGCTTGCCGGTGCTGTTTAAGGCCCGGCGCCCCTGCTGGCGCAGGTCGTCATAAGTCTCTCCTAATTGATCAGCGACTTGCCCATAAGTATCGGACACACGCTGCGAGACTCGCTCCATTCCCTCCTCCACGCGGCTGCCGGACCGTGAAAACTCGTCCTGACCATAGCCGCGGCTGCCCTCGCCGCCAACGCCATGACTCTCGCGGCTCGTCCCGGACGAGCCTCCTCCATAGCGCTCGTCGCCGCCGGACCGGACATTGCCGGCCCCCGCAATGCTGCGCTGATACTCGCTCTGGCGACTGCCCCGGTTCGTCGTTGTCATGGCATACACTCCTGTTTGAGGGGTTTTTTGTGCATTACTCAAAAGCTACTTGTGGGCGAGGCCGGGTGGAAAGGCGGCGGCAGGCCCAAATTCTCCGGCTCCGGCTCGGCCTCGAGCAGCGCCTCGTTGGGCATCTGGGGCGGGCATGGCCGCGGCTGCCCCCAGGTTTCCGGCGGCCGGCCGCTGCGCCAATAGGCAAAGCTCAATCCGAGCCCGAGCATGAGCAGCGGCACCGGGTGCCGGACCGCCAGCGCCCGCGCCGACCGGCGGATGCCGTCGGTGCCGTTGATGAGGCCCAGAACCTCGTCGGCGAGGCTGCTTGCGCCCATCCGCTGCTCCAGCTGCGACAGCGAGGATTTGAGCCTTGCCCGGCTTTCCTCGACGTCGCGCTCGAGCTCCGAAAGTCCGGTCATGGGACCGTCCTTTCGGTCAGGGCCTCCTTGGTGCGCACCGCCTGCCGGATGGTCCGGTCGGGCATCAGGGCGGACGGCTTGAGGCGGGACCACCCGTAGAGTGCCAAGAGCAGCGCGATCACGATGATGCCGCCGCCGACCAGAAAGGTGGCGAGGTCACGCCCGACGACGCGCCCGAGCGCATCCACCGCCCAGAACGCGAAGAGGATGAGCGCCACATTCACCAGCGCCACCGCCGCTATCACCGCCACCAGCCCGTTCACCGCGCCAGCGACATTCTGCTTGAGCTCGGCCCGGAACAAAGCGAGCTCGCGCTGTATCAGGGTCACGGCCTCTCTGATCACTTCACTGATCAGGCCCGGCAGGTGCGGTTGCCGCGGTGCCTCGTTCATGGATTGGCCTCTCCGTCCCGCGACCGCGACCGGCCGCCGCCCGTGCCGCGCCGCGCCGCGCCGCCTTCGCGAAGGCTGTTCGGACCATTGCCGTCGAGGCCGCCTTCAGCGGCGCTCCTGAGAATCCTGCTGACCACCAGACCGGCCGCTACGGCCCCGGCGAAGACCGTGACCGGGAAATTGCGCGAGAACGTCTCGGCATGCCGTGCCAGATCCTCGATCCGCTGGTTGCCCAGCTCGTCCGAGACCGTATCGAGGCCGTCCGCCGCTGCATCGATATAGGATTTGATGTTGGGCTGGTCGCCATAGGAGTTGCCAAGCCGCCGCAAACCCTCCGCCGTGCTGGTGAAGGTCTGGGTAAGCGCATCCTTGCGGCTGTCGAGCCAGGTGCTTGCCATCCGCCGCCCGACGCCGACGAGCTTCTGCGACTCGCTGCCGAAGTCGGTCGGCGTGCCGCTGCTGGCGCTGCCGGCATTCCGGCTGGCGCTGCCCGCGCTTGCCGATCGCCGTGACTTGCCGGCCGCCCCTGCACTGGCGCCCTGGGAGGGGTTGGATGGGAAGTCACTGCTGGATTGGGTCATGTTTGTTGTTCCCGCAATTGGCTGTTGATAACGCGACATGGCGAAGCTGGTTCCCAATTTCCGCCAAAATTGACTCAAGCGGAAGGGGGCAGCGACTCGGTGCCGATCGCCTGCTTCTCCAATTCGGCATTCACATCCGCCCCCACAATCACGATGAAGGCGGAGATATAGAGCCAGATCAGCAATCCGATTGCCGTTCCAAGGGTTCCGTAGGTTGCGTCATAATTGCTGAAATTGCTGAGGTAGAAGGAAAAGCCGATCGACGCGATCAGCCAGACTATTGCTGCCGCCACCGCCCCCGGCGTGAACCAGCGCCACCCGGCCGGCGGCCGGCTGGGCCCGAAGCGATAAACCAAGGCAATGGCGGCATAAACGATGATGACGGCGATGGCGCCCGGTACCACCGTGCCGAGCAGCCTGCCGGCCGCTCCGAGCCCGAGCGCGTCGACGATCAGGGGCATGACCACGAGGGCGTTGATCACCACCACGAAAACCAGCATGGCGGCGAGCGTAAAGGCCAGGGTGAGGAGATTGAGCGTGATGAAGCTCCGTTCCTCCGGACGTTCATAGGCCATGTTCATTGCCCAGAACATCGACTTCACCCCGCCATTGGCGCTCCACAAGGCAACCAGCAGCGACACGACCGCCCCGATGCCGAGGCTGCTCGGGTTGCTGTGAACCAGGCGTGCCAATTCGGCGGCAATGAATTTGAGAATTGTCTCCGGCACGATGCCCGACAGCGTGTCGAGATGCGCGCTGAGGCTGTTGACGTCGTTGACGAGGCCATAGACCGACACCAGCGCCGCGAGCGCCGGAAACAGCGCGAGCAAGGTGTAGTAGCTGACACCGGCCGCGGTCAGCGTCACCCGTTCCGTCGCCATGAAGCTGAAGACGCGCTTCAGCACCGCCCACCAGTCCCGCCACCCGAGACGCCACAGATCGAGCGCCGCGTCGGCGCCGCCGTCTTTCCTCTCCCTTTGCGTGGCTGCACTGTCCATCGTGATCTCTCAACCGTCCAACGGATGCATGCCGCCTCCGTTCCGACACTCTAAACCGCAACTTCGCCCGAATCGCACGGTCTGATGGGTCGTTTGGGGACGGCGCCGTACATGACGGGGAGCGGCGTTGCCGAGAGTGGGGAACAATGGACAATGAAGCGGCGGCCGTCGAGGCCTTGACGCCGGACGCGCTTGTCGGCGGGCTGTTGCATATCGATCTCGCCGCGCTCAAGGCGAATTACCGCCAGCTCGTCAAGGTGGTCCAGCCGGCAGCCTGCGGTGCCTGCATCAAGAGCAATGCCTATGGGCTCGGCATGGCCGAGGTGGCGGAAGCGCTGTGGTCGGCTGGCTGCCGGATCTTCTTCGTCGCCCTGCCGGCCGAGGGCATGGCGCTCCGGGCCATCCTTCCCGACGCGGTGATCTATGTTCTCGACGGGCTGTTGCCACGGCTCGCCGCGACCTATCACCGCCACGCCCTGAGGCCGGCGTTGTCCAGCCTCGATGAGGTCAGGGAATGGGCCGCCTTCAGCACCCGCCAGGGGGTGCGGGCCAAGGCCGCGCTCCATCTCGACACCGGCTTGAACCGCCTCGGCCTGTCGCCGGCCGAGGTCCATAGGCTCGGCGTCGAGCGCGACCTCCTCGAAGCCTTCGAGATCACCCTCCTCGTCAGCCATCTCGCCTGCGCCGACGAGCCCTCGCATGCGATGAACTGGCGCCAGCGCGAGGCCTTCGAGCTGATGCGGGCGAGCCTTCCCGATGCCCCCGCCAGCCTCTCCAACACGCCGGGCGCCCTGATCGGCAAGGATTTCATCTACGATCTGGTCCGGCCCGGCATCGGGCTCTATGGCGGCAATCCTTACGCCCAGCGCCCCAATCCGATGCGTCCCGTCATTCACCTCTATGCCACGCTCCTTCAGGTCCGCGACGTCAAGGCGGGCGACCGGGTCGGCTATGGTGCAACCTGGACGGCAGACCGCGACTCGCGCATTGCCATCCTTGCCGCCGGCTATGGCGACGGCCTGCCGCGCACGCTCTCCTCGCCGGCCCGCGGCGGCCCGGCCCATGCCTATCTCGGCGGCCAGTTCACCCCCATCGTCGGCCGGGTCTCGATGGACCTCCTGGCCATCGACGTCACCGACGTGTCCCCCGCCCTCGCCCGCCGCGGCGCCCGGGCGGAGCTGATCGGCGACCACGTCACGGTCGACGACATGGCCCGCTGGGCCGGCACCATTCCCTATGAAATTTTGACCAGTTTGGGATCGCGCTACTCGCGGCTATACTCCGGCGCTGACGTGTAGAGTTCGTTCCCCCTCCCCTGCAATCGACGGTGGATTATCCCTTGGACTTTCTTGTGCAAACCGGTCGGCTTGTGCTCGGACTGCTGGCCGAGCTGGGCCGCGTGGCGCTGTTCACCAGGGACGCCCTGGTGCAGGGCCTCACGCCGCCGCTGTTCCTGCGCCAGATCGGCGACCAGCTGCTCCGGATCGGCTATTTCTCGCTTCCCGTGGTCGGCCTCACGGCGTTCTTCACCGGTGGCGTGCTGGCGCTCCAGATCTATATCGGCGGCTCCCGGTTCAACGCCGAGAGCCTCGTTTCCTCGATCGTGGCGCTCGGCATCACCCGCGAGCTCGGCCCGGTTCTCGCCGGCCTCATGGTGGCCGGCCGGGTCTCCGCCGCCATCGCCGCCGAGCTTGGCACCATGCGCGTCACCGAGCAGATCGATGCGCTGGTGACGCTGTCGACCAACCCGTTCAAATACCTGGTCGGCCCGCGGCTTGTTGCGGCGGTGATCGCCCTGCCGCTCCTGGTGGTGGTCGCCGACACCATCGGCATCATGGGCGGCTATATCGTCGGCACCAGGTCCCTCGGCTTCAACTCGGCCGCCTATCTCAAGAACACGGTCGACTTCCTCGAGCCGCATGACGTCACCTCCGGCCTCATCAAGTCGGCGGTGTTCGGCTTCATCATCGCGCTGATGGGCTGCTATCACGGCTTCAACTCCAAGGGGGGCGCCCAAGGGGTGGGCCGCGCCACCACCAATGCCGTGGTCTCGGCCTCGATCCTGATCCTGGCGGCGAACTACCTCATGACGTCGCTCCTGTTCAACGAGTGACCGCCATGACGGAAGCCCATATCGAGCTCAAGGACGTCCGCAAGGCCTTCGGGCCGAAGCCGGTCCTGAACGGCATCGATGTTGCCGTTCAGCGCGGCCATTCTCTGGTGGTGATCGGCGGATCCGGCACCGGCAAGTCGGTGATGCTCAAATGCATTCTCGGCATCATCCATCCCGACTCCGGCTCGATCCGCATCGGCGGCGAGGAGGTGGTGGGCCTGTCGGGTTCGCAGCGCGACAAGGTCCTGTCGCGCTTCGGCATGCTGTTCCAGGGGGCAGCGCTGTTCGATTCGCTCTCCGTCTGGCAGAACGTCGCCTTCGGGCTCATCCAGGGCAAGAAGATGCGCCGCCGCGAGGCCAGGGAGATCGCCTTCACCAAGCTCGGCCAGGTCGGGCTCGGCCCCGAGGTCGGGGAGCTCTATCCGGCGGAGCTGTCGGGCGGCATGCAGAAGCGGGTGGGCCTCGCCCGCGCCATTGCCGCCGATCCCGAGATCATCTTCTTCGACGAGCCGACGACCGGCCTCGACCCGATCATGGCCGACATCATCAACGATCTCATCGTCGACTGCGTCAAGCGCCTCGGCGCCACCACGATCTCGATCACCCACGACATGGCCTCGGCGCGCAAGATCGCCGACGACATCGCCATGATCTACAAGGGCCGCATCATCTGGCAGGGCAAGGCTGCGGAAGTCGACGACAGCGGCAACCCCTATGTCGAGCAGTTCATCCACGGCAGCGCCCAGGGCCCGATCCAGATGGAAGTGCTCAGGCCCTGAATCATTGCCGCCACGGTCATCCCCAGTTCATTCATATTGCAAAATATTCGCGAAGCTCGTGATCGGTATCATCTGCAGCACTTGGGGACCCGTAAACATGCCGCGCAAGTTCCAAAGGTGAGCGACACCGAGAGAGCAATAGACCGTTCCTCCCCTGGCCTTGGCCTCCTGCCAGAACTTACCTATCTGTGAGGCGAAATTCGCATCCCGCTTCGTCCGCAGAGCATCCACCTGCTCCACGAGCATGGCTTCGGCCGCATTGAATGCCCTGTCGAGTTTGCGAAGCTTGGTTCGCTGGCTCGGGGATGCCGTTGGACGAAGCTCCTCGGTGGCGACCTTTAGCGCGTGAAGCTCCTGCGCAGGATTTGCGCTTGTCTCGAAGATCGCCTCGGCCTTTTCGGGCGCAAGGAGTGCGAGACGCTCGTAGGCAGCCAGATTGGCCGATCGATGCAGCGGAGTCAGCTTGTCGCTGAGGCCTGGCAAATCGATCGGGATGCACCTTTCTTGGGGCACGCCAAAACAGGGTCCGAATGGCACCATTTCCGGCCCCACATAGCGTGGATCTCTCTCGGCGAGAAACACATCTCCGTCCCTCATGAACCGGCGAAGCAGATCCTTTATCTGACCCATGCCGACGAGTTCGGCATGCACATTTGAGATCAGGATCAACTTGCCCCCGAGATCTGCTGAACTACGCAAGCAGGGCTGGTCAGGTCCATGCTCGCACATGAAATTGCCGGCAATGAAGTCCCATAGCTCGGCCATGGTCTTGCGCGGCGCGGGTGGCGGGGCCGCGGGCTGGGCCGGCACCCTCTCGGCCCTCGTCAATTCGGCTGGCCCTTCTTCCACGATGGTCGCCATAGGCTCCAAGGCGCCGACAATGCTGTCGTAGACAGAGCCGAAAATCCCCCGCTGCAGCGGTGCCCCCTGCGAAGTCTGCGACCTGCCGATGTCGTCGGGCTTGATGACGGGGAGCATGCCCGCCTTCTTGAGCGATCCGTAGGCACCCCTTCGCGCCGGATCCGCATTCGGGCGCTTGTAGTGGCCGAATGTCGAGTGCCCCTTCCCTTTGGGCGGAGGCGCAGGCGCGGTGTGAACCCGATAGGGTCCCACCATTCCCGACACCGGTTGATCGATGATCCGTGGGGTCGAGGCGGTTCCGTTGTAGGGTACCGTCGGCATCGTCATCGCGCGAATCTCCTTGGTCTTTGTCGCGCGGTCGGCATAGCGCACCGGCGCAAAAGCCCCTGTCACGTTCGGCACAGCCCCCGCAAAGAAGAAGGGCCGCTCCATGGCGGCCCTTCCGTGAGATGCATGCCGTTCGGCTCTCGCCGATCGCGCCCGGCGACCGGCCGGGGAAAGATCAACCAAGGCGAGGAGGCTGCTCCCTGCCGATGACCGCTCCCGAAACCTTCCCGGCAATTGCGATCGCACTCGACATCGGATCACCTCCTTTCAATTGTTGAACGCCATCGGTCCAATTTGGCGTCAGGCGAGCTTGGCGTCCAGCGAAATTTCGACGCCGGCCAGCGCCTTCGAGACCGGGCAGTTCGCCTTGGCCTGCTCGGCGATCTCCTTGAACTTCGCCTGGTCGATGCCCGGCACCCGCGCCTCCAGCGTCAGCCGGCTCTTGGTGATCGCAAAGCCGCCGTCCTTCGGCTCGATGCTGACATCGGCCCTGGCGTCGAGCTCCTCCGGCGTGAAGCCGGCGCTGCCCAGCGCATGCGACAGCGCCATGGCGAAGCAGCCGGCATGGGCGGCGGCGATCAGCTCCTCGGGATTGGTGCCGAGCTGTCCCGTTTCGTCCTGAAACCGCGACTTGAACGAATAGCCCTGGTCGGAAAGCACGCCGCTCTGCACCGTAATATGGCCGTGCCCGTCGCTGATACCGCCGTGCCAGACGGCTGTCGCATATCTGTTCATCGTCCACTCCTTCGGTCGGTCGCTCGAACAATCAATTGGGAACAGGACGGTATTGTGACGACAACCCCGGCGCCAGTCTTGACACAATCGCCGCGGCAAGGCCAGAACGGAACGGAAACACTGCGAGCGAGTCGGGCATGGCAAAAAGTCAGCTGCGCTTTGTCTGCCAGGCCTGTGGCTCGGCCGTCGGGAAATGGGCCGGGCGCTGCGACAATTGCGGCGAATGGAATGCCCTGGTCGAGGAGGCCGCGGCGGCGCCGCTGTCCGGCGCCAAGGGCGCGGGCCTGCCCAAAGGGAAGCCCGGCCGCCTGGTGCCGCTCAAGGGCGACGAGCCGCCCCTGCAGCGCATCGAGAGCGGCATTGCCGAGCTCGACCGGGTGACCGGCGGCGGGCTCGTTCCGGGTTCCGCCGTGCTGATCGGCGGCGACCCCGGTATCGGCAAGTCGACGCTGCTGATCCAGGCGCTGGCGGCGCTGGCGCGGGCCGGCCATGCCACCGTCTACATTTCCGGCGAGGAGGCGATTGCCCAGATCAGGCTCAGGGCCGAGCGGCTCGGCCTGACCGACGCCCCGGTGCTGCTGGCGGCGGAGACCAACCTGTCCGACGTGCTGGCCACCCTGGGCGACGGCCGCCCGCCGGCGGTGACGGTGATCGACTCGATCCAGACCCTGTGGTCGCCAGCCGTCGAATCGGCCCCGGGCACGGTGTCGCAGCTGAGGGCCGGCACCGAGGCGCTGATCCGCTTTGCCAAGCAGAAGGCGAGCGCCGTGCTGCTGGTCGGCCATGTCACCAAGGACGGCCAGATTGCCGGCCCGCGGGTCATCGAGCACATGGTCGACACCGTGCTCTATTTCGAGGGCGACCGCGGCCACCAGTTCCGCATCCTCAGGGCGGTCAAGAACCGCTTCGGCCCCACCGACGAGATCGGCGTCTTCGAGATGTCCGACCGCGGTTTGCGCGAAGTGCAGAACCCCTCGCGGCTCTTCATCTCGGCGCGCGAGACCGATGCCCCCGGCTCGGCGATCATGGCCGGCATGGAGGGCACCCGGCCGGTGCTGACCGAGCTGCAGGCCCTGGTTTCGCCCTCGCCGCTGGGCACCCCGCGCCGCGCCGTCGTCGGCTTCGATTCCAACCGCCTGGCAATGATCCTGGCGGTGCTCGAGGCCCGCGCCGGGCTGCGCATCGGCGCCCATGACGTTTACCTTAATGTCGCAGGTGGTCTGAAGGTGCGCGAGCCGGCCGCCGATCTCGCCGCGGCAGCGGCGCTCGTCTCGTCGCTGCACGGGGCGCCGCTGCCCGCCCAGGCCGTGCTGTTCGGCGAGATTGCGCTTTCCGGCGCCGTCCGCCCGGTCGGCCAGAGCGAGCAGCGGCTCAAGGAGGCGGCAAAGCTCGGGTTGACGTCGGCGGTGATCGCCGCTAATGGCGGCGAGCCTGCGGCGCCGCGCCATTTGCGGCTCAAACGCGTCGAAAACGTGGGCGACCTCGTCGCTTGGGTGGCAGGCTTGCCGCGCCAGCAGGCGACGGCGGTAAAACCCCTGCGCCGCCCTGTGACAGAGGGGTGAATCCGCCTATATAGTGTGCGCGTTTTGGCATTGGCGACTGCGGAGCCCTCATGCACTTTCAATGGACGGACCTTGTCGTCGCGGCGATCATGCTGATCTCCGGTCTGCTCGCCCTGGCCCGCGGCCTCACCCGCGAGGTGCTGTCGCTGATTGCCTGGGGCGTCGCCGGGCTTGCCGGCCTGGCCAGCGCCCTCAATCCGCAGATCGTAGCCGCCGCCCAGCAATACATCCCCCAGGAGATCGCCGCCAAGATCGCGGTCGGCGCCGGCGTCTTCCTGGTCGTGCTGATCATCATGTCGCTGATCAGCATCAAGATCTCCGACTGGGTGCTCGATGCGCCGGTCGGCCCCTTCGACCGCACGCTCGGCTTCGCCTATGGCCTGGTCCGCGGGTTGCTGCTGGTGGTGATCGCCTATTTCTTCTATGACCTGTTCGTGCCGCGCGACAAGCAGGACGAGGTGGTGCGCACGGCGCGGTTCCTGCCCATCGTCCAGTCCGTCCGCAACACCGCGGTGTCGATGCTGCCGGCCCAGATCCAGGAGCGCATCCAGAACATGACCTCGATCGAGTCCGGCCCGCCCTCGGCGGCCACCCAGCCCTCGCCGGCCGAGCCCGGCGAGGAGGATCAGGGCAGCGGCTATCGCGACACCCAGCGCAATGCCATCGACCAGATGATCGAGAGCACCCAAGGGGCACCGACCACCGCGCCGGCCAATCCGGCGCCCGCGCCTGCACCGGGGCCGACGGATCAACCCAATTTCGGTGGTCAAGAAGGCGGCAATTGATCATGGGAATCGCGCCGGGAGTACCTGACTTCGATCTCGACGGTGACAAGCTGCGCGAGGAATGCGGCGTCTTCGGCGTCTTCGGCCATGACGATGCCGCAGCCCTGACGGCGCTCGGCCTGCACGCGCTCCAGCATCGCGGCCAGGAGGCGGCCGGCATCGTCGCCTTCGACGGCCGGCGTTTCCATTCCGAGCGGCGCCTCGGCCTGGTCGGCGACGGCTTCTCCAAGCCCGAGATCATCGCCCGGCTGCAGGGCCGCGCCGCCATCGGTCATGTCCGCTACTCGACCACCGGCGAGACCATTCTGCGCAATGTCCAGCCGCTCTTCGCCGAGCTCGCTTCCGGCGGCTTTGCCGTTGGGCACAACGGCAATTTGACCAACGGCCTGACGCTCCGGCGCGAGCTCGTCGCCACCGGCGCCATCTGTCAGTCCACCTCCGACACCGAGGTGATCCTGCATCTCGTCGCCCGCTCCAAGAAGCCGCGCATGGTCGACCGTTTCGTCGATTGCCTGCGCCAGCTCGAGGGCGCCTATTCGCTGGTGGTGCTGACCAACAAGAAGATGATCGGCGCCCGCGACCCGCTCGGTATCCGGCCGCTGGTCCTGGGCGAGCTCAACGGCGCCCATATTCTCTGTTCCGAGACTTGCGCCCTCGACATCATCGGCGCCCGCTATATCCGCGACATCGAGAATGGCGAGGTGGTGGTGATCTCCGAGGACGGGATCGAATCGCATTTCCCCTTTCCGCGGGTGCCGGCGCGGCCGTGCATTTTCGAATTTGTCTATTTCTCGCGGCCCGACAGCGTGGTCGGCGGCCGCTCGGTCTACCAGGTCCGCAAGAGCATGGGCGGGGAGCTCGCCCGCGAGTCGCCGGCCGACGCCGACGTGGTGATCCCGGTTCCGGATTCGGGCGTCCCGGCGGCGCTCGGCTATGCCGAGGCTTCGGGCATTCCCTTCGAGCTCGGCATCATCCGCAACCACTATGTCGGGCGCACCTTCATCGAGCCGACGCAGCAGATCCGCGCGCTCGGCGTCAAGCTGAAGCACAATGCCAACCGCTCCGTCATCGCCGGGCGCCGCGTCGTTCTGGTCGATGACTCGATCGTGCGCGGCACCACCTCGGTCAAGATCGTGCAGATGATGTACGAGGCCGGCGCCAGCGAAGTGCATATGCGCATTGCGAGCCCCCCGATCACCCATCCCGATTTCTACGGCATCGATACGCCGGAGCAGCGGGCGCTGCTCGCCGCCAACCACTCGCTGGAGGAGATGCGGGCCTTCATCGGCGTCGCCTCGCTGGCCTTTCTGTCGGTCGACGGCCTCTACCGGGCGGTCGGCTATCCGGGACGCGACCCGGTCCGGCCGCAATTCACCGACCACTGCTTCACCGGCGACTATCCGACGCCGCTCACCGATCAGGCGGCAACCCGCAGCCCCCGCCAGCTGTCGCTGCTCGCCGAAGCCGGCTGACCATGGCCGGGCGGCTGGCCGGTCGCGTCGCCCTCGTCACCGGCGCCTCGCGCGGCATCGGTCATGCGGTGGCGAGCGCCATCGCTGCCGAGGGGGCGCATGTCGTCGCACTGGCCCGCACCGTCGGTGGCCTCGAGGAGCTCGACGACACCATCCGCGCGGCGGGCGGCAGCGCCACCCTGGTCCCCACCGACCTCAAGGACTACCCGGCGCTCGACCGGCTCGGAGCCGCGCTGTTCGAGCGTTTTCGCAAGCTCGACATCCTGATCGGCAATGGTGGGATGCTTGGCAAGCTGACGCCGCTTCCCCATGTCGATCCCAGGCTCTGGGACGAGGTGATGGCGGTCAATGTCACCGCCAATTGGCGTCTCATCCGGTCGCTCGATACGCTTCTGCGGCAATCCGACAGCGGTCGGGCGCTGTTCGTCTCCTCGGGAATCGCCCGCCAGCTTCCCGCCTATTGGGGGCCCTACGCCGTCTCCAAGGCTGCTCTCGAAGCCCTGGTCAAGACTTATGCGGCCGAGACGGTGACCACGCCGCTGCGCGTCAATATCGTGAATCCTGGCCCCGTCCGCACCCGCCTGCGAGCCGAGGCCATGCCGGGCGAGGACCCGCTCGACCTGCCGCCACCCGAAGCCATCGCCGAAGCGCTGTTGCCGCTGCTCGACCCCGCCCTGACCGTAACCGGCGCCATCTTCGATTTCCGCGGCGGCGCGTTCCACCAGCGCGTTTGAGACGCCGGCGCGGAAAAGCGGGCACTCGAACTGTCTTCATTCCATAATAATTGGTTAACCAGAATCCGGCAGACTCAAATCCGGAGCTGGAGATCGTGCCATGCTGAGAGCAGCGTGGATCATCGCCGAGATGCTGGGTCGGATCGCCCTTTACCTTGCGGTAATCGGCCTTTCGCTCGCTGCCCGCCGCGTCGACCGCCGGCGGATCGGGGCCCGCCCGGCCAAATAGTCACCGCTTCCCGGCATAAGGGTTCTTGGGCTTCCGCAGGTGGATGCGGATGGGCGTCCCCCACAGCTCGAACGACTCGCGCAAGCCATTGACGAGGTAGCGCACATAGCTGTCCGGCAGCTCCGGCGCACTCGATGAGAAGAGCACGAAGGACGGTGGCCGGGCATTGGCCTGCGTCATGTAGCGCAGCTTCATCCGCCGGCCCCCCGGCGCCGGCGGCGGATGCCGGTCCACCTGCTCCTCGAGCCAGCGGTTGAGCTTCGCCGTCGGGATCCGCCGGTTCCAGATCCTTGCGGTTTCGATGACCGCCGGCATGAGCTTGTCGACGCCGCGCCCGGTCAGACTCGACAGCGCGACCACCGCGACGCCGGTCACCTGTGGCAGCTGCCGCTGCACCTCCTCCTCGATCTGGCGCAGCTGCCGGCCGGGATCGGCGACGAGGTCCCATTTGTTGACTGCGATCACCAGACCCCGGCCCTCCTCGGCGACCATCTGGGCAATCTGCAGATCCTGCTTCTCAAGCGGCTGCGTGGCATCGACCACCACCACCACGATTTCGGCGAAGCGCACCGCCCGCAGCGCATCGGACACCGACAGCTTTTCGAGCTTGTCGCTGATCCGGGCACGGCGACGCATGCCGGCCGTGTCCCACAGCGTGATCTTGTGGCCCTGCCATTCCCAATCGACGGCGATCGCATCCCGGGTGATGCCGACCTCGGGACCGGTGAGCAGGCGCTGCGATCCGATCAAGCTGTTGATCAAGGTCGACTTGCCGGCATTGGGCCGGCCGACGATCGCCAGCCGAAGCGGCCGGTCGCGCGGCACCTCCTCCGTTTCCTCATCGGTTTCCGCCGCATCCTCCGCCTCGGCGCTCTCGCCGTCGGGCTCGCCGATCAGGGGTTTGAGCGCCTCGTAGAGCGCATCGAGACCCTCGCCATGCGCCGCCGACAGCGGAATCGGCTCGCCGAGCCCGAGTTCATAGGCCTCGAGCCGCCCCGCCTCGCCGGCCGATGCCTCCGACTTGTTGGCGATGAGAAGGACCGACTTTCCCGAGCGACGGACGATTTCGGCGAACTGCCGATCCTGCGCCGTCACGCCGGCCCGCGCATCGATGACGAACAGGCAGACGTCGGCATCGCCGATTGCCGCCTCGGTATGCCGCCGCATGCGGTCGGCGAGGCTCCCGGACGGCGCGGTGTCGAGCCCGGCCGTATCGACGATGCGGAAGCTGAGCTCGCCCAGCCGCCCATCCGCCTCGCGGCGGTCGCGGGTCACGCCCGGCGTATCGTCGACCAGCGCCAGCCGTCGGCCGGCCAGCCGGTTGAACAGGGTCGACTTGCCGACATTGGGTCGGCCGGCAATCACCACCACGGGTATCATGCTGGGCAGCTTAGCGCAGCGCGATCAACGTCGCTGCATCCGAGAGCAGGTAGATCGTTCCGCTGGCGATAATCGGCGGAATGAACAGCTTCTCGCCGAGATTGATCGTGCTCAGGGTCTCGCCGGTCTGCGGCGAAATCGACATAAGCTGCCCTCCGGAGCCGACCACCAGCAGCCGGCCGCCCCCGACCACCGGCCCGGCCCAGGTGCCCCCGCCCGGCAGATTGACCGACCAGCGCACCGCGCCATTGCGCTTGGCGACCGCGGCAAGCGTCGCCCGATTGGAGATCACGAACACATAATCGCCGGCCACCCACGGCGTTTGGCTGCCGGAGATTTCCTGGCTCCACACTTCGCTGCCGTCGCTGAGCTTGAACGCCCCGAGCCGGCCGGCATGGGCGATGCCGAACACCATGCCATTGTCGATCACCGGACGCCCGGCAATGTCGTTGAGATTGGCCAGCGACGTGGTGGGATCGGAAGCAGCCAGCGATTCGTCCCAGGTCGACAGCCCGGCCCCGGCGCTGAGCGCGATGATTTCGCCGCTGGTCGAGGGCACGACCACGACGCCGTCGGCCACCGCCGGGCTCGACACCGCCATCAGCGAGGCCTGTTCGCCCGTTCCCTGGTGCTTCCAGGCCTGCTGGCCATCGACGGTGTTGAGGGCGGCGACCTCGTTGGCGACGGTGACCACGAAAACCTTGCCGTCGGACACGGTCGGAGCGGCACGCACCGGCGAGTCGAGCTTCTTGCGCCACACTTCATTGCCGCTCGCGGCATTGAGCGCCACCACCTCGCCAAAGGCGGTGGCGACGTAGATGTTGTTGCCGTCGGAAGCGAGACCGCCGCCAAACGCGCCCTCCGGGTCCCTGCCCTTGGGCGCCAGCGGCCGCCCCCACACCCGGCTGCCATTGGCGGCGTTGAAGGCGCGGACATTCGCCTCGGCATCGAGCACATAGATGCGCCCGCCCACCACGATCGGGCCCGACAGCAGCCGGTCGCGCCCCGACGATCCCGCACCCGCCGACACCGCGAAAACCTTCTTCAGCTGCATGCCGAGATCGAGATTGTGCATGGCGTTGGACGGCACCCCGCCGGGCTGCGCCCAATTGGCATTGCTGACGGCCGCCGGAATGGCGATCGGATCGGTCGCCGCCTCCTTGGTTTTCCCCTTGTCGAGCGGCGAGGTGTTCTGCAGCACGCTCTCGCGGGTGCCGGGGAGGATCTCGTCCTTCTTGCCGGTGATCGGCTCGAGCAGCTTTTCGGCCGCACCGGAGCATCCGGCAAGAGCCACCGCCAGGGCGACCACGATCAGCGAGCCTCTGTTCATGGCGTTCCTCACGGCTTGGCCTTGAGCAGCGGCTGCAGCACCGCCGCCATGATCTGCGCCCGCTGCCGCATGCCCTGCGGCGCAGCGGGGTCGGTGGCGATCTCGCTGACGCGCTGGAAGGCGTCCTGATAGCGCCCCTCGCGCCAGGCGGCGAGCGCATAGATCTCCTTGATCGGCAGGCGCCACGCCGAGTCCGGCTTGTCGAGAGCGGCGAGGCGCGCCGACAGGTCGGCCGAGCTCGCCGTGTCGGCCAAAAGATAAGCAGCGCGGATGGTCGCCGCGTCGCGGAAGGCCTGCGGCGCCGAGCGGTCGGCGGCGATGGCGTCATAGGCCTGGACCGCCTCGTCGCGCTTGCCGGTCTTGGCCAGTTCCCCGGCGAGGCTTAAGCGCGCCAGGAGCGCATAGCCGGCGGGGCCGCTATGCACCAGCCCCTCGAGCTCGCTGTCGCGCGGGCCGGCGGCTTCCGGACCCTGGCTGAAATACACCTTGGCGGCCGCCTGCGAGCGGTTCAGCTGCCAATATTGCCAGCCCTTCCAGCCGGCAACCCCCACGATCACCGCAAGGCTGACGGCGACGAGATAGGTGCCGTAGCGGTCCCACAGCTTCTTGGCCTGTTCGCGGCGGACTTCTTCGTCCACCTCGCGAAACAGCGACTCATCGCTCACAGCCCTATGACCTCCCGTTGCGCCCCAGCGGAGCGGCAGCGATCACCCCACCGGTGGGCGGGTAAGTCAGACGCGTGACGAAATCAAGGCGAACGCGGCTTTCCGCGCCGAATCAAAGTCGTAGAAGTCCCCAATCCGTTCCCAGGGCTCATTGCGAATCAAGGGGTTACTGCTTCTCTCTTCGTGGTAGCGAGGCGAGGCCATCGACCCATTGCTGGGCGGACCGGGCCCAGTACTGAGCTCGTGGGGAGAGTTCGTTGCGCTGACGAATGGTTCCCACCCGCAGATTATACCATGCAGGTTGCGAATTGGTGCTCGTCGAGTAAATCGCCGATCCGCATCTTGGGCAAAAAGTCTGAACGCGCCTTGCTCCGCTCTCTGCGGTTTTCACATAGACAGTCGGTTCACCCGACATCAGGAATTTGTCCGCAGCAGCGGCCACGACGACCCGGAATGCCGACCCTGAGAGATTTTGGCAGTCTGTACAATGACAGATCTCGACCTGTTCAGGGTCGACTTCCGCCTCGTAGGTGATCAGACCGCAATGACATGCACCGTCGATCCTCATTCAACGACCTCCAGTCTCATGATGGTTCGCTGCTGGTCGGTGTAAGATTGCCTTCAGGCGCTGCGGCCGCCAGGCGCGCCACAAGTGCTGCCATGGCCGGCGGAAGGGCCTCTGCAGCGCCAGGCGCGCAAAGCACCCCCAGCCTGCGGAATATGGCGGCGGCGGCAATGCTGCCCGGCAAGCGAACCATCCAACCGTCCTCGAAATTGGCCATCCGCCTCGTTCCCTCGCTCCAACCCTCGCCCCCCGAAATCGCGGTGGGGGAAAATCGTTCCGATCCTTGCAATTTGAGGTAAATGCTTGATTAATCGAACTGATTGGCAATCGCGGCGCGCCCGCGATGGCGCTCGGCCATGGCGATGGCCAGAAGCAGCCAGAAAGCCCCGACCAGAAGTCCGGCCAAAACATCGCTCGCATAATGGACATGCAGCATGACGCGGCTCAGGGCGATGAGCAACACCACCGCAAAGGTCCAATAGTAGACATGGAGGGCGCGGGCTGGCCCGAGATCCCTGGCGATGACATAGGCGACGATGCCGTAAACGGCGAGGGAATTGGCGGAGTGGCCGCTCGGAAAGGACGGAGATGACGCCGTCACGTCGAACAGGAACTCCGGTCGCGCCCGGTTGAGGGCGAACTTCCCGCCCCAGGTGGTGAGCTCAGACCCGAGGATCGCGACCCACATCGGCAGGAGAAAGGCCCGCGGCCCATAAGCCAGCAGGAATCCGGTTGTCACCACGACCACGGCCAGCAGCGTCTGGAAATTGCCGAACAGGGTGATCCAGCGGAACACCGTCACGATCGCCGGCGTGTTCCACCGCTCGGTCACCGCGAACACCCTCTTGTCGAAGGTTTCCAGCTCCTTGATCTCCATCAGCTCCTCGACCAGCCCCGCCGCCAGGCTCACGACATAAATCGCCGCAATCACGATCAGCGTAACGATCAGCCCGTCGGCGCGGCCGGGATCGAAGCGACGCTCGAGAAAGGCCGTGAACCGAGGGGCATGCCGGCGCAGCACCGTCCTCGGCCGCTCCCAACCGACCCGCCACAGCGTCACGCCGGGACGGACGAGCGCGGCGCCGAAGCGTTGCGCAAGCTGCCGCAGCAGGACCGCCGTCAGCCAGCCGGCGATCAGGATGAGCGCGATGAGCGGCAGCAGGCGGTCGGGAGAAACGGCGAACTGGGAGGACATCGCGCCTTAAATCCTCGCTCACACGACCTCGAACCAGGTGGCAAGCCCGGTGCTCAGATGTTCGAGAATGCTTGAGGCGAGCATCCATTTGCCGGGATTGTCGGCGACAAAGGCCAGCGTCGTCCGCTCGCGCGGATGGAGCAGCACCGTGTCGCGGTAGGCATCGAGCGGCGACGCCGGGCCGAGGCGGCCGATGGCGCGGCCAAAATGGCCGTGCAGATGCATGCTCTGCGGCCATGGGCTGCGATTCTCGAGCAGCAGGTGGACCTCGCGCCCCTTCTCGACCCGGAACAGCGGCACCTTGGTCATCCCCGCCTCGCCATTGATCGCCCACACCTTGCCTTCGGCAACGAGCTTCCGCATGGTCAGGCGTCGCCCGCCATAGCGGGCTCCCTGAAGACCGCCTCCGGCACCGCCCTCGATCCTGAGCGTTGTCCGGAGGATGTTCGTGGACTGGGGCGTGGCGGCGGTGATCTTGCCCAGCGCCGGCGGCGGCCCGGCGGCATCGCCGTCGGTGCGGCCGGTGCGAATGATCGAGCCGATCTCGAGCGGCTCGCCGCGCATTTCGTTGATGATCGTGATCTCCTCCTGCGATCGCGGCAAAATCAGGTCGGCCCGCTGGCCCGGCGCAATCTCGACCGGATGGCCGGCGAGCCGCAGCGGTGCGACCGGGTGGCCGTCGAGACCACCGAGCCAGGCATCGGCGCCGCGCAGCACGATCGACATGATCCGGGCATTGGCGGCATTGATCAGGCGAACGCGCACCCGCCGGTCGGCCGCGGCGTGGAAGCGCGGCTTTGCGCTGCCGTTGAGCGTCAGCCAATTGCCGAGCCGCCCTTCATGGGCGGCCGCGATGAGGTCGCCGCGCGAGGCATCGTCCACGTGGCCCGAGGAATCGATCAGCCAGTCGTCGAGCGTCAGCACGAGCTCCTCGACATCGGGCTGCTCGGGCTCCTCGACGATCAGCGGCCCGTAGAGCCCGCGATCGACCTGCACCTCCAGGCGGTGATGCGAGTGATACCAGAAGGTCCCGGCATCGGGCGGCGCGAACACATAATCGAAGCTCTCGCCGGGGGCCACCGGCCGCTGCGTCAGCTCGGTCCCGTCCATCGCGTTCGGCACCCGGACGCCGTGCCAGTGGATCATCGTCGACTTCGACAGCTGATTGATGAGGCGGACCTTGAGCGTTTCCCCCTGCTTGACCTTGAGCAGCGGGCCGGGACATTGCCCCTCATAGGCCCAGACCGGCACCGGCTCCTTGTCGGCGCCGAGGATCGGGCTCCGCGCCTCCATCGCCCTGAGGGTGATGAAGCCGTCTGCGCCGACCGCGGCGGCAGCAGCCCGCCGCGCCAGGGCAGCGCAGGGCATGGCGAGAAGCTGCGCGAGAGCCGCCCGACGAGTCAGCACGGAGGCCGGTCAGTCCTTGACATCGTAGGTGTGCTCCGAAGCAGGGAAGTTGCGCGACCGCACCTCCTGGGCATAGTCGCGGATGGCACGCTCGATCGCCTTGCCCACCTTGCCGAATTCCTTGACAAATTTCGGCACCCGGGGCGACAGGCCGAGCATGTCCTCCATGACCAGGATCTGCCCGTCGCAATAGGCCGAGGCACCGATGCCGATGGTCGGAATGGGGACACTTTCGGTGATGCGCCGCGCCAGCGGCTCTGCCATCGCCTCGAGCACGACGGCAAAGGCGCCGGCCTCGGCCACGGCCTTGGCGTCGTTCTCGATCGCCGCCCAGCGGTCGCGGGTGCGTCCCTGCGTCTTGAAGCCGCCGAGCACGTTGATCGATTGCGGCGTCAGGCCGATATGGGCCATCACCGGAATGCCGCGCTGGCTCAGATAGTGCACGGTCTCGGCCATGCGGGCGCCGCCTTCCAGCTTGAT
This sequence comes from uncultured Alphaproteobacteria bacterium, assembly GCA_963744915.1. Lineage (GTDB taxonomy): Bacteria > Pseudomonadota > Alphaproteobacteria > Rhizobiales > Aestuariivirgaceae > DATAFF01. Next base: position 16,251 of record CAVUUY010000009.1, on the reverse strand, counting down.
GGCGCCGCATTGGGTCTCCTTGATCACCTTGGCGGCATTGTGGAAGGCCTGCGACGGGCTCTCCTCATAGGAGCCGAACGGCATGTCGACGACCACCAGCGCCCGCTTCGACCCGCGCATGACCGCCCGCCCATGCATGATCATCAGCTCGAGCGGCACCGGCAGGGTGGTCTCGAAACCATGCATCACCATGCCGAGCGAATCGCCGACCAGCAGGAAGTCGACATGGGGGTCGGCAATAGCTGCCGTATGGGCATGATAAGCAGTGAGCGAAACAATCGGCTCGCCCCCCTTGCGGGCGCTGATCTCGGGGGCCGTGGTCCGCGGCGACGCTCTCTGAACCGACATCGGAATTCTCCTTAACCGGAGAGGGTCAAGACCGGCACGCCGGCCACAATGCCGTGCAGCTGGGTGCCGACGCCATAGAGCGCAACGCCGGCCAGCACCGACAAAAGATCATGGCCGGCCCGGCATTCCGGCGATGGCCGCACACCATGCGCCCAGGACAGCCCGAGCATGGCCGTGCCATAGAGGAGGAGCCCGCCGAAAAGCACCGCGCCGGCCAGATCGCCAACCGTGACGAGATGGCCAAGCGCGAGCAGCGTGATGGCAAGCGGCCAGGGCCAGCGGATGAGCTGGCGCAGCCGGCCGCGGAACAGGAAAATGCCCATGGCGATGAAGGCGAGCAACACCAAGATGAACCCTGCCATGCGACTCCAAAGTGGCGGATCATAAAGCGGGATTGCCGGCGATGCACGCCAGGCGGCAATCATCAGGACCACGCTCAGGGCTGAGGCTGCCCCATAAGCCACACCCCAGCGCGAATCGAGGCGCTGAACCAGCCGGTCGCTGCACGCGGGCAAAAACGGCAACAGTTGAATGGAAACGAATACAAACACGGCAACGACAAGAAAAAACATCAGACAACCGGCACACCGATAACATAGGGATGCAGATATAGCAGAACACCATAGACGACGACGCCCCCAACCACTGCAATGACGTCATGGATGGGCTTGGGAACGTAGGACGGAACCTTGCCGACAGCGGTGCTGCGGATGATGTCAACCAGGCTAAACACCAGAAAGCTGCCGAATAACAACACTTCCGGCAGGCCGCCATTGGCGAAGAGATGGCCAGCTGCCCAAAGGGCAATTCCGATCGACATCGGCTGCCGGAGCCACAGCTTGAGCCGGCCGCGATGAAAGGACGCCATCAGCGAAATGACCGCCAGCAGCACCAGCAGCATGGCGACGTGCCGCCCCCAGCTCGGCGGGTCGTAGACCATCGGCTGCGGCTCGACCCGCGCCGTGCGAAAACCCCAGATCATCATCACGAAGCCCGCCAGCGCCACGAGGCTGAACACGCCACGATAGGGGCCCTCGCCGATGACCCGCTCGACCGCCGGACGCAGCCCGAACATCGCAAGGAGATGGATCCCGAAAAACACCACGATGCCGGCGATCAAGAAACTCATGCCTGCCCTCCGCAACGGATGCGGCAGACCTTAGCACAAGCCGACGGCCCGCCGATCCCCTTGTTTCCGCAACGGAAGATGCCTGCGGCGACGTCCCCTGGATCGTCGATCCCGGGCGTCGGAACGACCCCTACACACGCTTGCGCTTGAGGAAATTGCGCTTGCGCGTGGGCGCGAGCTTTTTGGCGATTTTCGGATATCCGGCCAAGATGGCGTGCTGTTGCGCGGTCTGGTCTCGCTCATCCACGGCACTGCGGTCTGCACCCTTCTTGAGCAGGATCGCCACAACGTTGGAATGACCATTCCGAGCTGCCCGCATCAGCGGGGTCATCTCGACCATGTTTCTGGCCTCGATATCGGCGTCGCCGGACAGCAGCCGCTTGACAATGCCGGTTTGCCCCGCTGCACTCGCGAGCAACAGCGGGGTGTTGCCGGCTGCATCGCGGCTCTCTATCTCGGCGCCAACGCTCAGGAGACCCTCCACGATTTCCGCATGCCCGGCCCGGGTGGCAAGGATCAACGGCGTCTGACTGTACCAATCTCTGGCCTCGATTTTGGCGCCATCGGCAATCAAACCCAGTACCGCCTTCCGGTCGCCCTTGTCGCAGGCAAGCATCAGCGCCGTCCTGTTCGCCTCGTACCTCCTTTCACCCTGATCGACGCTGCTCTCGGGATCGACGCTGCTCTCGGGATCGACGCCATTCGCTGGCGCTGGCGAAAAGCCGGAGAGTGCCACGTTCCACCCCCTGGACCCCACCAGACTGCTGCTCGCATCTTTCTCCGGCAGAACGGTGGCCTTCGCCTTAGGCCCATATTTTTCGGGGTGAAAAACTCTGTCAATCAGCAGTGCCTTCCTGCCTATGACATCAGGACTTCTTTCGGGCGGCGTCAGGGTTGAGCAAGCCGCCTCACCATCCTCCGACAGGCAATCCTGTCTTGCCGGTTCCGGGCTGAGCCTTGAACGAGCATCGTCGGAATGCGACGACGTCGCCACCAGTGCTCCACGCGGCGGCGTTGGCGGGTGCAGGTCGGGTTCCGCCATGCGGGCGAGAATCGGAACGGGCGGCGTCAGGGTTGAGCAAGCCGCCTCACCATCCTCCGACAGGCAATCCTGTTTTGCCGGTTCCGGGCTGAGCCTTGAACGAGCATCGTCGGAAAGCGACGACGTCGACGCCAGTGCTCCACGCGGCGACTTTGGCGGGTGCAGGTTGGGTTCCGCCATGCGGGCGAGAATCGGAACGGGCGGCGCCTCCTTTGCAAGGGCGCTCCATCGATCCTCGAGCTCTTTCGGAGGCTCATGGCAGCGCGGCAAGGCGACGTCGAGCATGGCCAGCAGAAGATCGGGCCGATTGGCAAAACATGCTGCAAGCCCGAGCACCACGTCAGGCGGCAAACCCACATCGCCTGGGGTGGGGGGCACCGCGCGGAACCCGGCCGGCCCGAGCACTTCATTCAGATCGCCGACCAGTAGCGGCTCGTTCAGCCAGGCACAGACATGCGACAGGTCCCCCCCGATCAGCTGCATGAAGCCGACCAGGGTTTTCACCTCGCGCACCGCCTTGCCAACTCCATCGTGCGACGACTTCACGCCACCCGTGTCGATCACCATGCAACCGTTTTCCGAATGGAGAACGGCATTGGGGCAGTGAGACCAGATGAGGCATCCGACCGCCTGATAGAAATCAACATATTCCCCGACCCCTGTGTCGGGCAGATCAAGCTTGAGAACCCATTCCGCGTCAGCAGATTCGACTTCACAAACATCGATCTTCCCCCCGGTGACCAGCGCCTTGCCGCGCCAGAGGTCGAGGGGAACAGTGTCACCCGCCGGCGGCAGGGCCGGAGGAGCCCTCATCGGCACCATCACGGGCGCGACCCGAGGCATCGGTTCCTCGTTGGCTACAGGCGGAATGGAACGAAAGCGATTTGTCAATGCGAAGGACATGGACGAGGTGGTCAAGTTTTCCCCCTGAAACACGATATGGCGTGAAATCTAGGTGCTGATTCGCCGGTCCGGAAATTTATAACGGTGATGACAGCAGGAAGAAAAACGCCTCATTCCCACTCGATGGTGCCGGGCGGTTTCGAGGTCACGTCGAGCACGACCCGGTTGATGCCGCTGACCTCGTTGATGATGCGCGTTGCGGTTCTGGCCAGGAATTCATGATCGAACGGGAACCAATCGGCCGTCATGCCGTCGGTCGAGGTCACCGCCCGGAGCGCGCAGACATTGTCATAGGTGCGACTGTCGCCCATCACGCCGACGGTCTGGACCGGCAGGAGCACGGCGAAGGCCTGCCAGATGGCATCATAAAGGCCGGCCTTCCTGATCTCGTCGAGAAAGATGGCATCGGCCTTGCGCAGCACCTCGAGCTTGTCCGGGGTCACCGCGCCGGGAATGCGGATGGCGAGGCCGGGGCCCGGAAACGGGTGGCGGCGGATGAAGTGATCCGGCATGCCGAGCTCATGGCCAAGCACCCGCACCTCGTCCTTGAACAGCTCGCGCAACGGCTCGATGAGCTTGAGGTTCATGCGCTCCGGCAGACCGCCGACATTGTGGTGCGACTTGATCGTGACCGACGGGCCGCCGCTCACCGATACGCTCTCGATCACGTCGGGATAGAGGGTTCCCTGCGCCAGGAAGCCCGCGCCGCCGACCTTTCTCGCCTCGGCATCGAAGACCTCGATGAACAGCCGGCCGATGGTCTTGCGCTTCTGCTCGGGATCGCTCACGCCGGCCAGCGCCTCGAGAAACATCCCCGACGCATCGACATGGACCAGCGGGATGTTGAACGAGTTGCGGAACAGCCTGACCACTTCCGCCGCCTCGCCGGCGCGCATCAGGCCGTGATCGACGAAGATGCAGGTGAGCTGCGCCCCGATCGCCTCGTGGATGAGCACCGCGGTGACCGCCGAGTCGACCCCGCCGGACAGGCCGCAAATGACCTTCTCGAAGCCCACCAGCTTCCTGATGCGGCTCACCGCCTCGGCGCGGAAATGCGACATCGACCAATTGCCGCGGCAGCCGCAAATGTCGATGACGAAATTGCGATAGAGCCTGCCGCCATCCGGCGTGTGGACGACCTCGGGATGGAACTGCACCGCGTAGAACTCGCGCTTTTCATCGGCGATCGCTGCAAACGGCGCGCCGTCCGACACCCCCACCACCCGGAAACCGCTCGGCAGCGCCCTGACCCGGTCGCCATGGCTCATCCACACCTGGTGGCGCTCGCCTTTCTCCCACACCCCCTCGAACAGCGGGCAATGATCGGCGACCTCGAGAAAGGCCCGGCCGAACTCGCGATGGGCCGATGACTCGACCGCCCCGCCGAGCTGGGCGCACATCACCTGCTGGCCATAGCAGATGCCGAGCACCGGCAGCCCCAGCCGGAACGCCCGCTCGGGCGCCCGCGGACTTTCCCCCTCCAGCACGCTGGCCGGCCCCCCGGAGAGGATGATCCCCTTCACGCCCTCGCGATCGAGCGCCCGCTCGGCCTGGTGATAGGGCACGATTTCCGAATAAACGCCGGCTTCCCGCACGCGCCGGGCGATCAGCTGGGTGACCTGCGACCCGAAATCGATGATCAGGATGCGCTCGGCGATCGTCATGAGCAGCCATTACCGATTCGCCGTCCATGGCGCAAGCCGGACATCCGCAACCGCTCGACGAATTCCTGCCACAGCGGCTTGACAGCACTACCGAGTCTTTATCAAAACCGCGCCATGTCTCATTCGCGCATCCCCCTCGCCGCTCTCGTCTTTCCGCTCGCCATGGTGTTTGCGCTCGCGGCCCTGCCCGCCCCGGCGCCGGCCGGCGACCTCACATCGCCGAGCGGCGCTCCCTGGTGGCGCGAGCTTGCGCAATGCGGCGGCCTGGCATTGGCAGTGCGCGACCGCGCCGTCGACAGCCACGATCCGCCGCAGCGGATTGCCGGCCTCACCAGCGCCATGCAAGCCTATATCGAGGCTGGAACCGGGCAGCTCCGCCATGACCGCGGCATCGAACCGGCGCCGGCCAAGAAGAGCGTCCATCTGGCGGCTGCCCGCGCCTGGGAGGCGTTCAAGACCTCGGGCGCCAGCCTCGCCGAGCTCGAAGGCAAGCTTGCCGCCTGCGCCGCCGAGCTCGCGGCCTTTCGACGGCTGCCATGATCCCGTAGCCTCACGCCGGCTGGCGGGCGAGCACCGCAATGAAAAATCCGTCGGTCGCGTGGCGCGCCGGCGTCAGCGTCACCGTCCCGGCGCCGGCCGCGTCGCCCGGCAGCTCGGTGCCGATCGTTTCGCGCCACACCTCGCCCATGTCGAGGCCGACATAATCGCTCCGGCGTTGACGAAAGGCTGCGATCTGGTCGTGGTTCTCCTCGGGCAGCAGCGAGCAGGTGACATAGGCAAGCCGGCCGCCGGGTTTCACGAGGTCGGCTGCCTGGTCGAGCAGCGCTGCCTGTTCGGCACACCGCAGTGCCAGCTGCCGGTCGCTGAGCCGCCATTTGGCGTCGGGCTTGCGCCGCCAGGAGCCCGAGCCGGAGCAAGGCGCATCGATGAGAACGCGGTCGAGATGGCCAGCCAGGCGGGCAAGCCGCTCCGGCTCGTCGGCGGGAACGACCTGCGCATTGCGGACGCCGGCACGCTGCAGCCGCTCATAGATCGGCTTGAGGCGCTGGCGGTCGCGGTCATGGGCATGGATCTGCCCGCGATTGTGCATGGCAGCCGCCATGGCCAATGTCTTACCGCCACCACCGGCGCAGAGATCCATGACCTGCATCTCGGCCTGCGCTCCGACCAGCAGGGCCGCAACCTGCGATCCCGCATCCTGGATCTCGAACCAGCCGCGCTGAAAGCCGGCTTCGGCCTCGACATTGGGTGCCCGCTCATCGCCGCGCGGCGCGGCAAGCCGGATCGCCAGCGGCGACAGCGGACCGGGAACGGCGGCAAACTTGGCCAACGCCTTGAGGCACTTGTCCCGCGGCGCCTTGAGCGTATTGGTCCTGAGATCGATCGGCGCGCGCTCGGCCAGCGCTGCCCCCTCGATCGGGGCGCGATCGCCGAAGGCCCGCTCGAACGACGCCACCAGCCATTGCGGGATGTCGCCGGCGACATGGACCGGCAGCTCCGGGCTTTCAGCCCTGGCGGCGAGCCGGCCGGCCTCGTCCGCGGAAAGAGCGCCCGGACCGTGCTCTTCCTCCATCGCCGCCGCAAAGCCGGCCTCGCCCATCGGCCAGGTTTCCCTGGCGGCGGCGAGGATCAGGGCGCGTGGCGTATCGCTTCCCATGCGATGGCTGAGCGAATTGCGCCGGCGCAGCGCGTCGAACACCAGGTTGCCGATGGCCGAGCGGTCGCCCGAACCGGCGAAACGATGGTCGCGGGCCCAATCCTTCAGCGCCCGCGATGCCGGCTGATGGTGCTCCAGCACGACCTGAAGGACATCGATCGCTGCCGCTGCCCGGCCACCCGGCCGCATCAGTCCCGGCGCAGATAATTGGGGGCTTCGCGGGTGATCTCCACATCGTGCACGTGGCTTTCCCGCAAGCCGGCGCCCGACACCCGGATGAACTGCGCCTTGGTCCGGAACTCGGCGAGCGTCGCAGCGCCGGTATAGCCCATGGCAGCCCTGAGACCGCCGACCAGCTGGTGGACGACGGTGGTCACCGGTCCCTTGTAGGGCACCTGCCCTTCCACCCCCTCGGGCACGAGCTTGAGCGCGTCCCGCACTTCCTGCTGGAAATAACGGTCGGCAGAACCACGCGCCATGGCGCCGACCGAGCCCATGCCGCGATAGGATTTGTAGCTGCGCCCCTGATAGAGATAGACCTCGCCCGGGCTTTCGTCGGTGCCCGCCAGCAGCGAGCCGATCATCGCGCAGGAAGCACCCGCGGCGAGCGCCTTGGCAAGGTCGCCGGAGAATTTGATGCCGCCGTCGGCAATCACCGGCAGGCCATGGCGATCGCCTGCGGCAGCACAGTCCATGACGGCCGAGAGCTGCGGCACGCCGACACCGGCCACCACGCGGGTGGTGCAGATCGAGCCCGGTCCGATCCCGATCTTGACCGCATCCGCCCCGACATCGGCCAGCGCCGCCACCGCTTCCGCGGTCGCAACATTGCCGGCGATGACCTCGACCTTGTTGGAAAGCCGCTTGATGCGGCGCACCTGCTCGATGACATGGATCGAGTGACCATGCGCGGTATCGACCACGATCGCATCGACGCCGGCATCGATCAGGAGCTCGGCGCGGCGGAACCCCCCTTCGCCGGTGCCGGTGGCCGCCGCCACCCGCAGGCGACCCTGCTCGTCCTTGGCAGCATTGGGGTGGAGCGCGGCCTTTTCCATGTCGGTGACGGTGATCAGGCCGACGCAGCGATAATCGTCGTCGACGACGATCAGCTTCTCGATGCGGTGCCGGTGCAGCAGGCGGCGCGCCTCGTCGCGGTCGACATCCTCCCTGACCGTGATCAAATTCTCCTTGGTCATCAGCTCCGACACCTTCTGGCCAAGCTCGGTGGCGAAGCGGACATCACGGTTGGTGATGATGCCGACCAGCACGCCGCGGCTGTCCACCACCGGGATGCCCGAGATGCGGAAGCGGCGCTTGAGCTCCATCACATCGGCGAGCGTCGCCTCCGGCGAGATGGTGATCGGGTTGACCACCATCCCCGATTCGAACTTCTTCACCTGACGCACCTGGTCGGCCTGAAATTCGGGATCGAGATTGCGGTGGATGACCCCAAGCCCGCCATCCTGGGCAATGGCGATGGCGAGGCGCGCCTCGGTGACCGTATCCATCGCCGAGGAAATGATGGGGATCGTGAGCTCGATGCCGCGGGTGAGGCGGGTGCGGGTGTCGACCTCGGACGGCATGACCGAGGATGCTCCTGGTTTGAGCAGGACATCGTCGAAGGTCAGATACTCGGGAAAGGAGTGCGTGTCAGGCGGCACAGGCGCCATGTTCCAACCTCGATCGGTGGGGGCTTCAGGTTGGCGGCTGTCTTTAACACCTGCGCGAAGCCGCGCCAAGTGTTCAATGTCCCCGGAATCCGCTCGCCAGCACGAACAGCTCGGCCGAATTGCTGCGGCTCGCCTTGGGCTTGACATGCCGAACCATGGCAAAATCCCGTTTCATGCCGTCGAGGAGCTCCCGCTCGGTGCCGCCGCGCAACACCTTGCACAGGAAGGTGCCGCCAGGTTTGAGGACCTGCTTGGCAAAGTCGAGAGCGGCGTCGCACAGCGCCATGATCTTGAGGTGATCGGTCTGCCGGTGGCCGCTCGCCGACGCCGCCATGTCGGAAATGACCGCGTCGGCCTTGTCGGGGCCGAGCGCCGCGCTGAGCGCCTCGACCGTCTCCGGCTCGAGAAAGTCGCGCTGGAGAACGCTGACCCCTGGAAGCGGGTCCATCACGCTGCGGTCGAGCGCAATGACGCGGCCCCTCCCCTCGCCCGCCCTGACGCGTTCGGCGGCGACCTGCGACCATCCGCCCGGGGCGGCGCCGAGATCGACGATCACCGCCCCCGGTTTGAGAAATCTTGCCTTATCGTCAATTTCGGCCAGCTTGAAGGCCGACCGCGAGCGCCAGCCGCGATCGCGCGCCGCCGCGACATAGGGGTCGTTGAGCTGGCGTTCGAGCCACAGCTTCGATGACACGCTGCGCCCCTTGGCGGTGACCACCCGCTGCTTGAGCCGGCGCCCCGCCGGTGTCGAGCTGCTGCTGCGATCGGCGATGCTCTTGCGACCGCCAGGACGCCGCGGCCCCCCTGGCCTACCCGGTCCCGGCCCGGCCATAGGTCCCGTCCTCGATCATCAGGTCGGTGAGGATTCCCTCCCTAAGACCGCGATCGGCAACCCGCACCCGGTCCGCCGGCCAGCAGTCCTTGATCTCCTCCAGGATGGCGCAGCCGGCGAGGACGAGGTCGGCCCGCTCGGCGCCGATGCAGGGATGCGCCGCGCGATCGGCATAGCTCATGGCCAGGAGATCGCGGGTGATGCGCCCGACATCGTCGCGATGCAACCAGCAGCCGTCGACCCGCGAGCGATCATAGCGCCGCAGCGCCAGATGGACGCCACAGATGGTGGTGACGGTGCCGGAGGTGCCGAGCATGTGGTCGGGCACGGTGCAATCGTCGATCGCCGCCACCCGGCTGGCGAAATCGCGCAGCATCGGTCTGACGTGACCGCGCATGGCGGCGAAGCATTCCGGCGTGACGTCGGTACCCCCGAAGCGCTCGGCAATGGTCACGACGCCCTCCGGCACCGAGGTCCAGGCATCGATCGTGTAGTTGCCCGGCTCGACCGTCAGCCAGCTCACTTCCGTCGAGCCGCCGCCAATGTCGAACAGAAGCACCCTCGCGGCATCGGGCGCGATCAACGGCGAGGCGCCGGCGACGGCCAGCCGGGCCTCGGTTTCGCGGTCGATGACCTCGAGTTCGAGCCCGGTCTCCTCGGCCACTCTGGCGATGAAGGCCTGGCCGTTCGAAGCCATGCGGCAGGCCTCGGTGGCGATCAGCCGGAAGCGGTCGACCTTCCACCAGCGCAGCTTGTTGGCACAGATCCGCAGTGCCGTGATGGTCCGCAGCATGGCGCGCTCGTTCAGTGCGCCGGAGATGCTGGCGCCTTCCCCGAGCCGGACAATGCGCGAGAACGCATCGATGACCCGGAAGCCTCCGACGGCAGGGATGGCAAGAAGCAGACGGCAATTGTTGGTGCCGAGGTCGAGTGCGCCATAGAGGGTTTCGCGGCTGCCGTCGGGAAAGGCCCGGCTGCGCAGTTCGGCCGAGCTTTGCGCGTCGCGATGCACTCTCACATGCTGGGCCGCGAGTTTTGCACTTTTTGCCTGTACGGCGCTGCTCTGCTTCGTCCCCCGCGTGCCCAACCACGAACCGCTGGTTTCATCCACTATTCACTTCTCCGGCGCCGCCACCGACCAGGGGCGCCCTACCGCAACCCCCGAGGGAACCGAGGCGCCCTGGCTCATCCTTGGCGGCAACTCTAAGCAGCTTGAAGGATTAGGTAAAGTCCTGCTTGCGCCGTCCGGCGGGGAGTGCGGCTGCCCCTTAACTGGTCATTATCGCCTTTTTGCTACCACTGGCACCGCAGGAACGGTTGTAATGCGTACATTCGGACGCCGGTGGTTCAAGGATGGCTCGCTGATGTCCGAGTTCTCGGATAGCTTCGGCAGCGCCGTCACCCGGCACAAGACCGCGCTCGCCCTTCATGCCGCCAAGGTCGAGGCCGAGCTCGCCTCCAAGGCAAAATCGGAATTCATCGCCAATATGAGCCATGAGCTCAGGACGCCGCTCAACGCCATCATCGGCTTTTCCGAGATGCTGGCCACGCTCAAGCTGAGCGATCCTGACAAGGTGCCGCTCTATGCCGGCTATATCCGCCAAGCCGCCGATCACCTGCTCGGCCTGATCAACAGCATCCTCGACGTCTCCAAGATCCAGGCCGGCAAGCTCACCGTCGAGCGCGAGTCCATACCGCTGCTGCCGGCCGTCGAGAGCTGCCTCATCATCATCGAAGCACGCGCCCGGGAACGCGGCATTACCGTGACGAGCCGTCTAGCCCCCGATCTGCCGCGGCTCAATGTCGATCCGATGCGGCTCAAGCAGATTCTCATCAATGTCCTGTCCAATGCGGTGAAGTTCACCCAGCCGGGCGGCCGGGTCGAGCTCGAGGCGACATCGCTCGGCACCGGCTGCGCCCGCATCGAGATCCGCGACAACGGACCGGGCATGACGAGTGAGGAAATCGACACTGCCATGCGCCCCTTCGGCCAGGTGAATGGCGGCTGGACCAGGCGCCACGAGGGCACCGGCCTCGGGCTGCCGATCTCGCTCGCCCTGGCCCGGCTGCATGGCGGCGACATGCAATTGCACTCGACCAAGGGGCTGGGCACGCGGGTCGCCATCGACCTCCCCGTCTGGCCTCATTCACGCGCCGCCGCGCTCGAGCACGGGACAGGAGGCGACCAATGAAGCAACGCGCGATGGAGCGGCTGATGGGTGTGAGGGGCGAAGACCCGCCCGACCGGTTCGCCCGCCTCGGCCGCATCGTTGCGGTCACCGGCGGTCATGCCATTCTGCTCCTTGACAATGGCGATGGCCTGCCGGGCGGAGCCCCGGTCAAGAGCCCGGAAATCGGCACGCTGCTCAAGGTCGATACGGCGCCCTCGATCGCGCTCGCGCTGGTTTCGGCGTTGAGCGCCCCGATGCCGTCGAACAGCGACGGCGACCAGGAGCTTCGGATCGTCGAGGTCGAGTTCATCGGCGAGCTGCCGAAGGACGAGGCCGGCGCCCCGCAATTCTTCCGGCGCGGCATTTCCTGCTATCCTTCGCTCGGCGATGTCGTGTCGCGGGCCAGCAAGGACGAGCTCGCCATGGCCTATGCCTGCGATGCCGAGAGCTCGATCCGCATCGGTGCGATCCAGCAGGACAGCTCGATACCGGCCATGGTCAAGATCGACGAGCTGCTGGGTAAGCATTTCGCCGTGCTCGGCACCACCGGCACCGGCAAATCATGTGCCGTCGCCCTGATCCTCAGGCGGATCCTGGAGAAGAATCCGCAGGCCCATATCCTGCTGCTCGATCTTCACCGCGAATATGCCGCTTCGTTCCGCGAATATGCCGAGCTGGTCCAGCCCGACAGCATGAACCTGCCGTTCTGGCTGTTGAACTTCGACGAAATCGGCGAAATCCTGATCGGCGTGCATCCGAGCCGCGAGACCGACATCGAGATCCTGCGCGAGCTCATTCCGGTCGCCAAGCAACGCTACATGTCGAATGCCCGCCGCGACCTCAAGGCCGGCTCGATCCGGCAGCGCGACGAGACCAGCACCATCGGCGTCGATACGCCGGTTCCCTATCGCGCCTCCGACCTCATGGCCTTGCTCGACGAGCAGCTCGGCCGGCTCGATATGAAGAACGATCTTGCGCCCTATAAGCGGCTGAAGGCGCGCCTCGACACCGTGTCGCGCGATCAGCGTTACCAGTTCATGTTCGGCAGCCTGACCGTCCAGGACACCATGACGCAGGTGCTCGGCCGGCTGTTCCGGATCCCGGTCGACGGCAAGCCGATCACCATCCTCGAGCTTGGCGGCCTGCCATCCGAAGTCATCAATGTGGTGGTGTCGGTGCTCGCCCGCATGGCCTTCGATTTCGGGCTGTGGAGCGGCGGCCGCGTGCCGATCACCTTCGTCTGCGAGGAAGCCCACCGCTACGTCCCGATCGATCACGCGGCCGGCTTCGAGCCGACCAAGCGGGCCATCTCGCGCATCGCCAAGGAGGGCCGGAAATACGGCGTCTCGCTGTGCATCGTCTCGCAGCGTCCGGCCGAGCTCGACCCGACCATCCTGTCGCAATGCAACACGATTTTCTCGATGCGCCTGACCAATGAGCGCGACCAGGAGATCCTCAAGGCCGGCATCTCCGACACCGCGGCGAGCCTGCTCGAATTCATGCCCACCATGGGCACCGGCGAGGCCATCTCCTTCGGCGAAGGCGTGGCCCTCCCGACCCGCATCAAATTCGACATGCTGCCGCCCTCGGCCCTGCCGCGCAGCGCCACGGCATCCTTCACCGGCAATTGGTCGCGCGATGTCAAGGACGAGAGCTTCCTCGCCGACGTGGTGGCGCGCTGGCGCAACCAGGCACTCGGGTCGATCAATTCGATGAGCCACGGCGAGGCAAATGGCAAGCCGCCGCCGCCTGTCCAGCAACCGCCTGCGCCGTGCTTCGATCAGCCGCCGGCTGCGCCGCCGCAGCCGTCGCTCTCCGGCCAGCCGATCCCCGCCCAGTCGCAGTCCCCCTCCTCCATCCGCAACCAGGCGGCATCGCAGCCCCAGAGCCTCGCAGCCCTGCTGCGGCAACTCAAGCCGAACTGACCGGCAGGCACGAAGCCGCGTGCTTGCCCCAAGGCGGCTGGCGGAGCGAGAGTGCCCCGGGTTATCTGACCTGGGAAGCACTCTCGCGAAGTTCGGTCCAGTAGACGGAAGCGTGGCTCACTTGCAATCGACGGCGGCCTTCATGGCCTTTTCGGCCTGCTGCTTGGTCCTGTACCCAGCCTTGCCGATCTCGACAAGCATCTTCCCATCCGGCTTCTTTGCCACCACTTCGCATTTGTTCGTGCTTGCGTTCCTGGCGACCCAGAACTCCGTCGCGGCGAACGCCGGCATGGCGAAAATCGAAAGAGTAGCGAAGGCAATGACGCTACGTCGAAACATTCTCATCCTCCTCGGTTGCGAGGCCGATCCTTCTTGAGCCTCGCAGGCTACGCTGTCACACGCAGCCTTCCCGGAGCCAGCCGGGAACCTTACGGATTGGAAAAGTGGCCCGACCGCGAGTCATGGCGAAACCTATGCCTTGGCCCCCTGCTTCCGAAACGCCGCTTCTCCGGCGTCCGATACCGCGACCCACTTCCGGTCGGGCGCCGCGCCTTCGACATAGCTGTCGTGCCAGTTCCACCATTTGTAGGCCGGCGTCTGGGGATAGCCCGCGGGCGAATCCTCCCAGACCTCCTGCCGGCCCAGCGGCGTGATGTCGAGGTAGTTCCAGGTGCTCCCCATCTGCTCGTCGCCGCGGTTGTTGATGAAGTAGGTGCGGAACAGGCGATCGCCGTCGCGATAGAACACGTTGGTGCCATGCCACTCGTCAACGCCGAAGTCGAGGTCGAAGCTGTCCGTGAGCGTGAACCACGGCATCTCCCAGCCCATCCGCTCCTTCAGCTGCGCGATATCCGCCTGCGGCGCCCGCGAGACGAAGACGAGGGTGGTGTCGCGGGCGTTCAGGTGAGCGACATGGGCGACCTGGTCGGCCACCATGGAGCAGCCCCGGCAGGCATGCTCGGGCCAGCCGAACACGCCGGGTTCGTAGAAGGCGCGGTAGACGATCAGCTGCCGGCGGCCGTCGAACAGGTCGGGCAGGGTCACCTTACCGTTCGGTCCCTCGAATGCATAAGCCTTTTCGACGGCCAGCCACGGCATCCGCCGGCGTTCGGCGGCCAGCGCGTCGCGGGCGCGGGTCACGGCCTTTTCCTTCACCAGCATCTGCTGACGCGCCGCCTCCCAGGCCCCGGCGATACGACCGCGGCGTGTGCATGACGGACTGTTCGTCTTTCCGGTGGTCAATCATGATTTCTCTCCATTGGCCGGATGTGTCCTTCCGCCTTCATGCGACTGATTTGGTCGCCCGCCGTCGAATGTGAGAGTTACAAATGTGGCGGGATTTACCACCTCCAATCAGATCTGGTAGCCGAGCTTCCGTGCGCCTGCGAGGAAGTTGGCGTATTGGGCTTTCTGCTTGTCGATGCCGAGTTTCTGCACGATCTTCACCCACGCCTCCGCCGCTTCATCCAGGGCCTGCTTCGGGGTCAATGCGCCGGTGACAGCCTTGGAGATATTGCGGCCGAGCGCATCGGCGTATTCGGGCGTGCCTTCCCAATAAAACTGCGGATAGCCGACCTTGACGTTCTTCAATCCGCCGTCGAGATGATTGCGGGCCGTGTCGAAGTTCTTGAAGATGCCGCTGTTGGTCGGCCACAGCTGATTGTCGGTGCCGCGCTGCGGGTTCGGCTCCAGATAGTGCTTCGCCGCCTCGTCCGTATAATGCGAGGCGCCGAACGGATCGGAGCCGCAGTAGGCGTCCGCCACGATATAGTCGGACACCGAGGGATGGGACATCCGATAGATGTAATAGAAGGCCGCGTCCTTGACATCCTGCGGCAGGTTCTTCGGGATCGACGCGGTGCGGCACCACAGCGAGATCGCCCGATTGACGATGCTGCCGTCCGGCCGCTTCCAGCCAGGCACGATATCCGCGCCCTGATCCTCGGCCCGCTCCAACCCCTGCTGCTGCACGGTGAACTCGGCCAGGTCGATCCACCAGATCGACATGACATCCGCACCCGACTGCCAGCGTTGGATCGTCTGCTGCGAGATCCATCGACTCCTTGCCCGGAGGCCCGAAATTGATGATGGCCTTGGACATCTCCAGCGCTTCGACCGCCTGCGGCGTGTTGATCGTCGGGTTCATGTTCTCGTCGAAATAGTTCACGCCATTGCCGGCGGCGATATCCATCCAGAAGCCCCAGCCGAAATTTGGTGGATTGACCACCATGGACGTGCCGTAGATCCCCTGGCTCGACAGCTCCTCGGTGAAGAACTGGGTGCAATCGAGAAACTCATGCCAGGTCTTTGGCAGCTGCAATTCCCTTTGGAACCGGGCCGAGAACTTCTTCTGCAGATCCGGATTTGCGAAGTGCGACTTGCGATAGTGGAAAACATGGATGTCGCCGTCGAGCATCACCCCATAGGTGCTGCCATTCCACTTGGTGTAGAACTCGCTGTAGGCCGGCATCACCCATTCAGATAGTCCGCCGCGCTTTCGTACTGCGCGAGATAATCGTCCAGTGGCTCGAGCTGCCCGGTCTCCGCAAACGCGCCGTAAAACAGGCAGGGATACTGCACCCAGTCGAACCGTGGATTTTTCGACAGCAACTGCGGCAGCACCTTGGCCATGGTGTCGCCGCCCTCATAGAGCTCGCGGCTCTTGATGCCCACGCCGGCGTCCTTCTGGAACATCGGCGACAGCCAGAGCGGCGCATGCAGCCAGTTGGAATCCTGGAAGTAGGTGAGCTGCACATCGGCAAATCTCTTGCCGCCCGGCGGCAATATGATGCCGGATTCCGCGCCCGACCGTCGGCTGAACATCCCGTTCGCCACCGAGCCGCCCGCACCTGCCGCCGCATATTGCATGAACTTCCGGCGTGAAAGTCCGCTGAAGATACCCATGTG
>CAVUUY010000008.1:0-249745 GCA_963744915.1 uncultured Alphaproteobacteria bacterium | reverse complement strand
CGTCGAGGTACCGGTACTTCCCACGATCGATGCCGGGGGTGGGATAGATGGGACCCGCAAGGCATGCTTATCAGCACGGGAGGCGGAGACGTCCTCCACTTTGCTCTCGATGTCGCCCCGCATGCAGGCATAGGGAACGCTTTCTTTCCAGGTCTCGAATGGACCGACAATGCCGCGGCTCATGAGGACGCGACGCGCCTGGCAGACCACGTTGTGCGCTCCCTCAACGAGAATCTCGCCGTCGAGGCCGCCAAGCCGAGCCATCAGAAGCAGCCCTCGTTCGGTGGTGTAGTGCTTGCGTCCGTCACGCCGTTAGACCGGGTCAATTCAAATCCCTGGCCTTCAGCAGCCGACAAAGGAGTTCAAATAGCAAATCTTTGGCACGATCGAGCAAGGACAGGCCACCATCCATCAGCTATACCCGCGATCCCGAGCGGCTCGGCTCGGAATTGACCCCGGAATGCGCACTTCGTCTTCCGTATGCGGCGCGAAAAAACGCTGGTGAGCCCAAGGGAAGCGCAGCCCATTAGGCGACTGGTGGGCACACTTTTCGGAAAAAATAAATGGCGGCTGGAACCTGTAGATTGGTTGTCGACGGCAGGAAATTCGACGGCTTCAGCCTTGCTCTGGAGACAGATCGATCGCCAGCCTACGGTCTCCTCAGCGGCCCGGTCGAGCCCTTAAAGGCGGCACACCATGCCCGCTGGGTTAAAGTCGAGCTGAGCGCGGGAACTCTGATCGACATTAGGATCCTGCAAGCCAACGACACTGGTATGGCCTTCGTCCGACTTGGTGTAGATACCCTCCCGGAAACCCTGAAGGACCTTGGGCCCTAAAATCACCCGCTAGTGTAGTTGCCGTTTCCGGGGAATGGAGCTGGTGAGGATCTATTTCGCGGACCTGTGCCGGCGTGGGTAGATAGATCATTCATTGCGAATGATTAGCTGACGGGCGACCTCTGTCTTAGACTGGCGTCTTCACGCGCCGAGGTATAGGCTTGAAAGAACTAGGAAGATATGAGGGTCTTCCCTCTCATTGACCGAACGCACGAAGACCGTTGGAGTTCGTAGAGTATGATCGATCATACTTTGCGACGGTCTCCGGGTTCAGCATGGAGTGCAGTGCGACCGCAACTGAGGCAATATGTGCCCATGCAAGAACGCACCAGTAGACAACCGAGGGCCCAGCGCAATGTCTTTGGCGAACCTCTTACGAGCTGCTCGGAACAGCCGCTCACCGGGTTCTATCGCTCGGGGTGTTGCCACACAGGCCCGGAAGATGTCGGTCTGCACACGGTTTGTGTCGAGGTAACGGCGGATTTTCTCTCTTTTTCAAAAGCAAGGGGGAACGATCTCTCGACGCCGCTGCCGGAGTTTGGCTTCCCGGGTCTTAAGCCCGGGGACCGTTGGTGTCTCTGTGCTGCGCGATGGCGAGAGGCCTTCGAAGCGGGAAAAGCACCGAAGGTTATTCTCCGCGCAACCCATGAGGCGACCCTTGAACTCATCGAGCTTGCCAACCTCAAGCCGTACGCGATCGACTTGGCTTAACTATGCCCGGTGCCGCGCAACCCTGGTAATGGCATGTGCCCGGCCGCTCTAATATGCCCGCCTCTCGACCGGCCCCGAGTCCACTGGCTTGCTTCTCGGCACCGGGACGTACGAAACCGCGCCCTCCGGTTTGCGCTGGACGTAACGAGACGACGTGTACCGCGGTTGCGATAGACCCCAAGAGCGTGCAATACCGTGGCCGGCCGTATAGCCCACCGCAGCACCCGCAACCGCCCCCACCGGACCGAAGACCACTAGCCCCGCGAGCGTGCCGATAGCCGTGTTAGCGACGCGGCCGGCATATGCGGAGGTGGTCGAGAAAGCAAGGCTCACAACAATTGCCCCGACAGAAATAGCGCTTTTCATGACGTCCCCACGATTTCGCCCCGCCGGTACTTGCAAACCAGGAAAGTTTACCTTCGTGAGAGTGTAACTCAGGCGCTCTCCGGGATCTTCAGGTCCAAAGGTACCAAGCACCACCATAGGACGGGCACGGTTGTTGCCCTATAGCAGCCCTTGGTTGGCTCCAATGGGGCAAACTGGGTTCGCAGGAGCCAGTTTGGTGAGCCTTGCCTGTAATAGTGACCCTCGCGTGGCGAGTTGCCCAGGCCTGTGGAAAACGGCAAATCATAAACGGGCAAGAACGGAGCCGTCGAGGTACCGATACTTCCCACGATCGATGGCGGGGGGCGGGGGTAGATGGGACCCAATAAGCTCTCCAGAATGTGAGCACGGTTCCACGCGGAGTTTCATCAGTGCATCTGATCGGAGAGCGTATCAACCATCCAGCGTGCAGCCCTCACAGGAACCCAAATGCCGAGAGCATTGTGACGATGCCCTCGGGGGCCTCCTCCTTGGTCCCGTCCGGCTTGACGATATTTGGGCGATGCAGACCAACCGCGGGCCCGCTTCGACCAACTCTTGCCTTATATTTATTCATCAGCGCTACTACTGCGCAAGCAGATGCGCAGGTGCTACACGCGGGTATTTCAACGGTCATGTATCTAGAGCCGCCTGCAAGTTTGATTACGACCTCCAGTTCGATTGCAGCACGGTAGTGCCCCACTCCACCGACCCTTGTATCGGGCCCTAGCCCAGATCGGGTGATAGGTGTTGCTGTTCCTGGCGCCGCATCGCGGCTGCGGGTTGCGACGGCTCCTGGCCTTATTCCGATCCCGCTCCAGCTCGACCAGCTCGGGGAGGCGAGAGATCAGCTTCGAGATCCGCCGCGCCTCGTCATTGGTGAGCCGGCTGTTGGAAACGACAATGGCGCCGTCAGGCTGGCCAAAGCCCTGCGCCTGGACAATGCCTTTGGCATAGATGACAGCGGCGTGCGGGCATGGCCGAGGATCCCGCAAACGTTCCCCGCGCCGTGTCATTCATCGCAGGTCCATGGCGATGGCTTGGTCAGGCCAGGTGGCAGCAGCGTTGCCGCATTCCCACACGCCATATCGACTTGCTTCTGGGTGAGGTTCTTAACTTCCGACAGGTCCGCATCACTAAAGTTGGTGTTGAAAGTGAAAGTTTCCTTAAAATCTGTGCCCCGCAATCGCGATTTCGCGAACACTGCACGTGACAGGTTTGACAAAACGAAAGGGACGCCTTCCAGGTTCGCTTTGATGAAGGAGCCGCGTGCAAAATTGGCCCTCATCATCACAGCTTCAGCAAGATCGGCATTGTTGAACGTGCTCCGGGTCAGTTCCGCCTTAAAGAAGCTGGCGCGGTCAGCCTTAACCCCATCAAATATCGTACGCTGTCCTTGTGCCTTTTCGAAACTGGCCTTCATAATATTCGCTTCGCGAAAAGATACCCTCGAAAGGTCCGCCTTGATGAAACTTGATCCGGCAAAAACCGATTCACGAAAGTCAGAACCGGCGAGGTTTGCGCCATCAAAATTGGATGAACCAAAATCGGTTTCGCTGAGCATCAGCTTCGTTTTTGAACAGCCAGACCAGTCAATGTTCACACCAGCGTCGCTGGAACACAAAGCAGTGGCCGGCACGATCACTCCGGGAGCGAACAGCAAGACGACAGATAGCACCCCGACCTTTGGCGTTAAGCGGAACAGCATGGTATTGCCGATGTTAAGCAGCGGATCGCTCAACAATTATACAATCCAACAGCCAACGATACAATCGAACCCAATTGCGGTGAACGCCAGATGAACGCCGCGTTCAGCACTCGTTTCGCCTTGGAATTGTCTACTGCTCACGGATTGGGAGCAAATGCCATGACCACCCTAATATGTTTCCTCCAACGCTTGACCCGGCTTGATGAACCGTGTCCGGTGCCAGATGCAGTGCTGCGCGACATCGGTCTGTCCAGGCTTATAGTTGCCTTCCGCTAAGAATTGAATTTACTGGGGCGAATTTGCATCTCTTTGCTCTAGAGGTCGTTTTTACGACGCATTTGGACTTTCAAGACCCTTCGTTCGATCCTGAAGAACTGTTCGGGCCAGCCATGCATGAATTTGCAATCTGCGCCGGCCTGTGTCGGGGTTTCGCAATTCCGCTGATCCGGACAGTCCCAGCAGCGGCGGTTCAAGCGGTCAAGTAGGGGAAGTGTCTTGAAATATCCAACTCATCGTCAGCTCAGTGTCCTGCTTGCCGCCAAAACGCGCGAAGATGGAGGCAACTGGGTGATCGAAAGAACCGATGGTCTCGACTGCATCGACCGTGGTTGGCTGACTGAAGACTATTACCTGACCGATACCGCGAAGAAGCTACTTAAAAGCATCCATCCTCATTCAAGCTTAGCTCTCGAATGAGGACCGTTGTTCTCGATGTCTGGGATGCCTCGAGGTCAGGCGAGCATGTCGCTCGCTCCGTTTTGACGCTTAATGCTGCACTCGAAACGGCACGACTCGAGTTGGTGGCGGGATACTCCGTGAACCTTTGGGTTAACACCTTGTGGGGCTCGGAACAGAATTTTGACCATCGCACAGAAACGCCTTCATCCGGATCACCGAAGTGACCGAGGAACTGCTGGACCGCGCTGCCTCTCCGCTCTTGCGCCTACGCCGATCTTGGGACTGCCTATGACCCAATGCTCCGCCCCGCCGACACTTCTGAGGCTGACTAACGGCCGAGTTTTGGAGGTGGCGATGAATGCGGCATAAATGAAGCGTTCAGAGGCAATTCATGGCAACCACGCTACTGTTGCAAACTGGTCAATTGTTCGATTGCGAGAGAGGTCCCGGTCATGTTCGTTCGTACGGTCGTAATTGCTTCGGCACTGGCAGTGATTGGCGGAAGCGCCTTCGGCGCTGAGCGGGTCGGCTCCACCATCGCAGCTCAAAGCACGGTCCGCGGCGAGGGCGTGGTCGGCGAAAGGGTCATAGCCACGGCTGACCCGATCTATCGGGATGAGCGGCTACGCTCTAATCTCACCGGTTTAGGTGAATTTCAGCTAGGCGACGGAACCAAGCTCGTTCTCGGTCGCAATGCCTCTCTGGTGATCGATCGCTATGTCATCGGCGGCGGCAGTAAGGCCAAGAGCGTCACCCTGAAACTGATCTCCGGATCTGCGCGCTTCGTGACCGGGACAAGCGACAAACGTGCTTACAAGATCGTCACGCCCCAAGGCACAATCGGCGTCAGGGGAACGGCGTTCGACCTCACAGTAAGAAATGGTAAGACCCACCTGCTGCTGCTTTCAAAGAAGCATTAGCGGTTCCTGCCGGCTCACGAAAATCGATGATTTTGCTTTCAAAGGTAAACTAAGAACGGAGCCGTCGAGGTACCGATACTTCCCACGATCGATGGCGGGGGTGGGGTAGATGGGACCCAATGAGCATGCTTTTCTTTGTTTCCGTTGCCTTCTGTTGGGCAAGCGTTGGGCACGAAGCCAGGGCCGATGAGATATTAATTCAGCATCAATGGCTTACCCCCTGCTCATGGCGGACCATCTGCGTAATGCGTCTGCTCGTCGTCGACGGCAGCAGCGACGCCGGTGACCAACGCTCGCCCGGCATCCTCCCGCCTGATGCTTTCCAGCCATTCCTCCGTCGTTGCAGACTTCTCGGGCATCTCGGCGTAAGTAGCGAACCGTGATCCTCCCTGATATTGGCATCGATGGACTGCACCGGCCGGCCATAGCCGCGGTCGAGAATGGCTTGAGCAGCCATCATGGCGATGCGGTCGTCACCTGACTGCAGACACCGGGTCAGCACTTCCAGAGCCTTTGGGGCCTTGGCCTTAAACGATCTCATCCGTTTCCCGCTCTGCGGTCTTGGCGCCAGCCTGCGAGGACAATGGGACCGGTAGGAGGGCGATCGCGCGTTCTCGCGCGGCCGGAGCAGTTGGCTGAGGCAGCCGCTTGATCAACCCATCGCCAAACTGGCTAGTGCGCCTTCCGTTGCCGGTGCATAGCAATTTAGTAGCGGCCAAATCTCCTCGCTGTCGAGGGTATCGAGCAAGCCCAAAATTTGCTGCCACATCACTTCTGCAGCTCAGTCCAGATCGCCGTATAGAGCTCGTTCACCTCGGGCGGGCAGGTCAGCGAGAACTTGCCCTTGCCGGCGAACTCGGCCGGGATGTTGACCTCGGGCGCTGTTTTCATGTCGTCGGGCATATAGGCTTCCGAGCCCTTGATGCCGTTGGCATAGCGCGCAAAGGCCGAGATCATCGCCGCATGCTTCGGGTCCATGATGAAGTTCTGGAACAGCTTGGCATTGTCGGTATTCTTGGCGTCTTTCAGCACCATGACATTGTCCATCCAGATCGGATATCCCTCCTTGGGATAGCCATAGACGATGTCGGGGTTTTGCATCCGTGCCCTGAATGAGTAGCCGTTCCAGTTTACGCCCGCGGCGAAGTCCCCCTTGGCGTATTTCTCCGCAGTACCAAAGTCCATCGACACCCAGTTCGGCTTGGCAGCGATCAGGGCGTCGCGGGCCTTCTTCAGGACCGCCTTGTCGCTGGTGCAGGGTTCGCCGCCGACATAGAACAGGGCCAGGTTCATGACGTCCGTCATCTCCGGCACGACATTGATCCTGCCTTTGAGCGCGTCGGGCGGATTGAGGAAGATGGCCGATGTGTTGGGATCGCCCGGATAGACCTTCTTGTTGACGGTCATGCCGGTGGTGCCCCACTGCCACGGCACCGAATAATGCCGGCCCGGATCGAAGGGAACATCGACCCATTTCGGATCCATGTTCCTGAAGTTCTCCATCTGGTCCGGCCGCGTCTCCTGCACCAGGCCCTCGGCGATCCAGATCGGCACGAAGCTTGCCGACGGTACCACGATGTCGAAGCCATGCCCGCCGGCCTTCACCTTGGCGAGCGCGGTGTCGTTGGAATCATAGTCGGTGACCGTGACCTTGACCTTGTAGGTTTCCTCGAACTTCTTGATGAGCTCGGGGCTCGTGTAATTGCCCCAGTTGAAGATGTTGAGCTGACCTTCAGCCGACGCACCCGGAGCGCTGGCAACGGCGGCGATGCTCATGGCCGCGATGGTGATTGTCCACTTCATGATTGGACCTCCCTGCGGTGAGTGGATGGCGAAGAGCTTAGGCGCTTCGACGGTTCAGGACGAAGATTATTCTGCAGCGTCTGTGGTGCCAGGAACAGCGACACCTATCATCCGATCTGGGCGAGGCCCGATGCCGTTTGCCGTAAAGGACGGCTAAACGGGGCGATACACCTCACCCGCGCGCGATCGTGGGTCGGCTGGTACCTGACTACACCTAAAACGTCTCACGCGTTCTAGCTCTGTAGGTGCCGCATTTGCCGGGCTGAAAGGGAAGAAACCGTTTCTCGGTCGTCCAGCGCGACCGGGCAATATCCGGATTACGGCAAGAGCGGATCCGCAAGGTCCCGAAACCGCTTAATCCGTGATGAACTGTTTGACTGTCGTACCGCTACCTTGACCCCCCTTTTCCGACAAAACCCCCGGGGGTGGATGGCTCTCCTTCCATGTAATGGTCCAGGTATCGCTACCGGAAGTCTCATTCCGACAAAGCCCCGTGTGACGGGGGAAGGGGTGGTTAACCTTCCTCGTGCCGCTAGTCTAGAGGCCGCCTTACCGGCTTGGCTGTGCTGGCCTCTCAAACTTTATGTGCCGGCGCCTCACGGTAGGCGGCACGGCATCGTCGCATCACGAAGCAAGCCGATCCGAATCATCACCTATTTGATTTCCCAGGTCGAGTTGTGCGGGATGTCAATGGCAAACGAACCTGCGGGCTCGCCGGCTGGTGTCGGCTTCGAAATGCAAGCAAATGCCTCTCGGCCGGTTATTCCCTTGTACTTGCCAGTTCCACCCGTGATCGTGTGAGTGCCGCAGTCCATTTTGGGCTGCGACTTGTCCAGATCGCGCGTATCGAAAGTGGAGAATACGACATCACCATCTGCATCGGTTAATGCGCAAGCGCCATCAATATATTTCTTTTCACCCGATTCGATGCTGACGGCAGCACATTTCGCCTTCATTTTGTCAAGCATCGTCTCGCCCTTCATGTTCTCAGTTGGCCCGACTGCTTCCAGGGCAGTCGCCTTGCCAACATTCGGAATGTCGATGCTTGACAAGGGGTGGAAGACGAAATGCGTCACGTAGGACGTCGAACCCTTCTTTTCGATTCCAGCTCCCAACACCATCGCCGGGGCGATGCTGATAATTGTCCCGGAGAGAAGCACTTTCATGAAAATGTTCTTCATTGGATCCTCCCTGGGCTGAACGGGGAATGTCTTTTGCATCCGCTGTTCGGCTTTACCGGCCCCGACTTCGGGCCGCAGGATCATTCTAGTCCTTTGATGCGGTGCTGTCTTCCTGTGCCCCACCGAGAACTCCTCCTGGCTTGAGGAGCCGGGCCTTTTTGCTTCGAACACTGATTCCGGTACCGGTACTTCCCACGATCGATGCCGGGGTGGGGGTGTATGGGACCCAATAAAGCTGTCATGGTGATGGGTACAGATACCGGAGTTCTCATTCCCGACAAAGCCCCCGGGGTGGGTCACTCCGCCTTCTCGCGAGCAACGACATCGATCAGCTTTGGCCTTCTGCCAATATCCTCCAACCATTGCTCTGAGGTGGCTGACTTGAACGGCACCGCGGCGAACAGCCTGATCGGTCCACCATCGTCGTAGCCCTGGATGATCTGTGCTTGAGGTACCTTGCCCTCAATTTGATCCGCAATTTTCATCGCCTGGAGGTCACCACGAACAGCCATGGAAATGAGCTTGGCCGCTATTTCAATGAGCTTGGCCGCTATTTCCCGGAGTGCCTGCGAATCCTCCCCTCCTTTGGCAACGGGACGTGAGTACAAGGCGTTGGCCCACGAGAGCGCAACATATCTGCTGAAAGTCTCCTCATGATGACCAGCCGGATGCATCGCAGGTGATCAGCTCGTTGTGCCAGCCTTTTATCCGCGAAGCACGTCATGGTTGATTATCTGCTCCCGCACAAAAATAACTTGTATTCGGTTATTCGCCATCCCATGTGAATTTAACTGTTCATCGACTCACGGGCCACTGACGGGAGGTCACACGACGTTCCGCCTGCTACTCAGGGAGGCCAGGATGGTACAGCTCTTTGCGATTTCATCCCTTCTGCTGGCTTTCTCCATTGTCGGCCTGGATTATTGGTTCAGAGCCTGTACTGCAGTCGGGCCGATGAGGGCCTGGCAATTGCTGCGCCATGATCGAACACCATAGCGCGGCGAGTCACTGACTGGCATTCCAGCAGCGGTCTGCGGCAGGCTTCGACCTTGTCTCTGATGAACGCACGAGCCGCTGCCGGCAGTCTGCCGCCTGCGTACGACCATCAATTCTTTCGACGGGTTAGAACCATGATTGAGGTTGAGTTGCCCGTACGCCGCCGGGTTTGCGAGGCTTGAACGCGCTGGCCACGAGGCTGAATGCCTTGATCACGGCTAATAAAGTCACGGCCGGGCATCTTGCTCGATGGAAAATCGGTCTCAAACCAACCATGGCATCTATTTTGAGACCACGGGCGATTTAGACACGGCACTGAATGTCCTGCAGCAATAGCTTTCAAGGAGAGCGGAACACACGCCGTCCATCCTTGGCAGAAAAATACAAGGAGAGAGATCCCATGAAATTCCGTCCTCTGCACGATCGCGTCGTCGTGCGTCGCGTTGAAGAAGACACTAAGACCAAGGGCGGGATCATCATTCCCGATACTGCCCAGGAGAAGCCGATGCAGGGCGAAATCATCGCTGTTGGTCCAGGTGGACGCGATGAGGCCGGCAAGCTGATTCCGATCGACGTGAAAGTTGGCGATGTGGTGCTGTTCGGCAAGTGGTCGGGCACCGAAGTCAAGCTCGACGGTGTCGAGTATTTGATCATGAAGGAATCCGACATCATGGGGGTGATCGAGGGCAAGATGCCGAAACGGGCCGCCGCCTAAAAGCCTGCCGGACACCGGCTCTGGAATATAAATATAACAAAAGGAGCCAATACCATGGCTGCCAAGGACGTTAGATTTTCCACCGATGCCCGCGAGCGCATGCTGCGCGGTGTCGACATTCTTGCCAACGCCGTGAAGATCACGCTTGGTCCGAAAGGCCGCAATGTCATTCTTGATAAGTCCTTCGGCGCGCCACGCACCACCAAGGACGGCGTGACGGTCGCCAAGGAAATCGAGCTTGAGGACAAGTTCGAGAACATGGGCGCCCAGATGGTCCGCGAGGTTGCCTCAAAAACCCATGACGTCGCTGGCGACGGCACCACCACGGCTTGCGTGCTCGCCCAGGCGATTGTGCGCGAGGGCGCCAAGTCGGTCGCTGCCGGCATGAACCCGATGGACCTGAAGCGCGGCGTCGACCTGGCGGTTCGCACCGTGATCGAGGACCTGCAAAAACGGACCAAGAAGATCAAGTTGTCCGAGGAAATAGCCCAGGTTGCCACCATTGCCGCCAATGGCGAGGAGGAGATCGGCCAAATGATCGCCGAGGCGATGCAAAAGGTCGGCAATGAGGGCGTGATCACCGTTGAGGAAGCCAAGAGCCTCGCCACCGAGCTCGACGTTGTCGAGGGTATGCAGTTCGACCGCGGTTATGTCTCGCCCTACTTCATCACCAACGTTGAGAAGATGGTGGCGGAACTCGAGGACCCTTACATCCTCCTCCATGAGAAGAAGCTGTCGGGACTGCAGGCGATGCTCCCGCTCCTCGAGGCGGTGGTGCAGTCGGGCCGACCGCTGCTGATTGTCGCTGAGGATGTCGAGGGCGAGGCGCTTGCCACCCTGGTGGTCAACAAGCTGCGCGGCGGCCTCAAAGTCGCGGCGGTGAAGGCCCCGGGCTTCGGCGATCGACGCAAGGCCATGCTCGAGGACATTGCCGTCCTGACCGGCGCTCAGGTGATCTCGGAAGATCTCGGCATCAAGCTCGAGAACGTGACGCTCGCCATGCTCGGTCGTGCCAAGCGCGTTCGGATCGAGAAGGAGAACACCACGATCGTCGACGGCGCCGGCAAGAAGCCCGACATCCAGGCCCGCATCAACCAGATCAAGGCCCAGATCGAGGAGACCACCTCCGACTACGATCGCGAGAAGCTGCAGGAGCGGCTTGCCAAGCTGGCCGGCGGCGTTGCCGTGATCAAGGTCGGCGGCGCCACCGAGATCGAGGTGAAGGAGCGCAAGGATCGCGTCGATGACGCGCTCAATGCCACCCGCGCCGCGGTCGAGGAAGGCATCGTCCCGGGCGGCGGCGTCGCCCTCCTGCGCGCCAAGAAGGCGGTCGACGGCTTGAAGTCCGACAATGCCGACATCCAGGCCGGCATCAACATCGTCTCCAAGGCGCTCGAGGTCGCCGATCCGGCAGATCGCGCAGAATGCCGGCGTCGAAGGCTCGATCGTGGTTGGCAAGGTGCTGGAGAAGTCGGGCAATTTCGGCTTCGACGCGCAGACCGAGGAATATGTCGACATGGTCATCGGCCGGCATCATCGATCCGACCAAGGTCGTCCGGATCGCGCTGCAGGACGCCGCCTCGGTCGCCTCGCTCCTCATCACCACCGAGGCCATGGTGGCCGAAAGGCCGAAGAAGGAGATCGGCTTCCGCCATGCCCCCAGGCGGCGGCATGGGTGGCATGGGCGGCATGGACTACTAAGCCATCGATGACAAGGACCACTCTTCGGAGTGGTCCTTGTCACATCACATGTTGCACATCGGTCCGAAAGGTTAAGGAAGGCGAGACGACAGATCTTTGGGGTTCGTCACCACCGAAGCAAAACGACGTTGTAGCGCCAATTCACGCCGAGGCCACACCAGTCTTTCTGACAACGTCAAGATCGAGAGCTGGTTGGCGGCACCAGCTCAAGAGGCATTGAAGCTCCATTGGAGATCCGCCGCGCCTCGGCGTTGGTCAGACGGGCATCGGAGACTGTGACTGCTCCATCAGGCTGGCCGTAGACATGCACCAGGACAACGCCATTGGCATCAATGATCCGGTATCCACTGGGTATCGGTTCGACCGTCCAGGGCTTGGGAGAGCGGCGTGAAGGCATAGCCGAGGGGGTAGCGGAGTTGTTGGCGGCCGAAAATGGCACCATGATTTCGAGGCGGCTATGCCTGCGCGACTTAGTGAGAAGGCGACCGTGGATCTATTCAGCAGAGGAAAAGTAGCAGTGAGTGCAACAGTGAAGGGGAAGAAAGCGGCTTCCAAAAAAGCAGCACCAGGGAAGGCCGTCGCAAAGAAGGCCGCCATGAACAAGGCCGCCTCAAAGAACGTAGCCACAAAGAAGGCGGCCCTCAAAAAGGCGAGCGTAAAGAAGGCGGCCCCAAAGAAGGTCGCCCCAAAGAAACAGGCCGCCGTCCCTAAGCCCAGGCAAGTGGAAAAGCTCCTGGCTGGCACAGAGGTGCCTCGTAAATTCACAATGACGGTGCAAATTTCGGGGCGAGAATTTCTGGATGACCCCGTCGCAGCTACACGCCGGGTGCTGGTTGTCGCGCTTTCACAAATCCCGGCGAAAATTCACGAGGAACTAGTCGATAACGAGAGTATCTATAAGGGTATGTTCAACAAGCGAGCTGAAATCCACTTCAATGGAGTACTCAACGACCCAAAGAACCCAACAAGCGCCGGCGACATCCACTCCCTCAACGTGTGGGAATGGCGGCCGGCGGACCGTTAAAAAACACCGCAGCGTCGCCTTGGATTAAACCGGAAATTTCTGCTTCGGGCGTTTCGACAGGGACCGGTGCGTACTGCGTTCCCGAGTACATGGACGGTCTGTGCACCCACCGTCACTCAGCCCATTCACGAGCCTCGACCAACTGCTCCCCCCGCGCTAGTCTAGAACGCGCGACTGCGCGGCGGCTACCCTCCTGCCGATCCCATCGTCCTCGCGCGCCGCCGCCGAGACTGCAACAACCTGAACTATCGTTGGTTTTGCGGTCTGAGCATTGACGACAAGCTACCGGATCACTCGGCATTCTCGCGGGCGCGCAACGAACGGTTCCGCGACAGCGACATCTTCCGACGAGTGTTCGAGGGGGTTGTGGTGGGACGGGGCGACGACCCTCATCCGATCGCTCTGATTGCATAGCTCAGGACAACGCCGAGACAGAGGAGTGCGATCAACGGACCAGCGTAAACCAGGAACAATTCCTGCCGCTGGTGCCGCTGGTCCTCCGTTTCAACCATCATTGGAAGCCAATCGTCACGCCGGATCATAGTCCTCTCCCTTACGCATGGCCATTACGCTTCCACCGGTCTGATCATTCCCACTCAGTGCTCTAGCGTGAGAGCTACCCCACCCCCAGAGGGCTTTTTCGGAATGAGACTCCGGTACCCCGGTACCGGTACCACTACATAACCGTTCCAGGCACCTTCGGGGTTTACCACCAACGATGGCGACGCAGATCTGGATCGAGCCGGTCAAAAGACCTGATGGGCGCAAGCACTACACCACCGAGCGTGGGCTGCTTCTAACGGTTTGCCCTCGATCCGGTCGCATTTGCGACGCGGGAAGATCCGCGGATGGCCATCATATCGCGACAGCTGGTTTCAACATGCAAAGTCGCGTGCGGCGCCGGCGGGAGCGGGAAGAGCGGTGGTGATGCGGGCCCCGCGCTGGTCCTCTACAGTGTATGGAGGCCGCATCGTGTGCACATGTCCCCGCCACGACGAAGAGGTCGCCATCGGTGACCGACTATCCAGCAAAACATGCGCCTCATGGGAACGTGCTCCCACTCTAGCCCCGATCAGTGAGGATTGTAGCAGACTGCCGCAATGCGGCCTTTTCTCGGCGTCGACCAAGGCGCTGGAGATCTCGCGGGGGTGGGGATGCGATCAGGATGGCACATCCCCCTTACGAAACTATAAGGCTCCGGCAAACGGCGCTCAATGTGAGACCGTTATCATTAAAGTGCAAACCGACCGCAACCGCGAGTGAACTACAGTCACGTTGCCCCAAATCTCTGCCTCCAGTTCGCTTGTGCGTGCGGCATGTTTGACGGGAGCCGCGGGATGATCGCGACCGCCTTCGCGAGCGCGTTCCCGCCAATCTCGGCTCTTCAGGTAACGGGTCGGCAAAAATAAGGCGCGGCCCACCCCGGTGTAGAGAATACGCCGAAAATTTTTCTGCAACACCAAGAGACTACTTTGATGAACAGAGGCTCAGATGCCAAGGGACCTTCCACTCGGAGTTGCTCAAGCTCGTCGAAATAGTCGGATGAATACAAGAAATGTAGGCCTCGCAGATCTATCGAGCAATCGCATGATTGCGCTCGAACCGAATGTGCCTGGCTACCGGGTCTGCGTTCAGTCGATCATGGATCCCAATCGGCGTTGAGTTCCGTCGACGGCCAGCCTGCGAGGAGATGACCGCACCGGCGATCAACCGCGGGATGGCCCTCGCGGTTGTAAGCCGCCTGCAAATCACTGGCATAGCGCTTCGCATGCTTATGAAAGATCCGGGTAGCACCCGGGTCGCCTTTTGGCGCGATTTCGATTCCACCAGAGGGGTGACGAATCACGGTGAAATGGGAGGTGTCAAAGAGCAGCGTAGCAGTCATGGCTCTTTTCTGCCGATGAAATCCAGATAATACCCTAAGCCGCGAACGCGCGTATCTGGCCTCGCCCAAGTCGGATTCTCGGTCACGCTGTTCCTGGCGCCGCCCTTCGAGCAGACCAGATGCCTGGCCACCTCCGGCACCGGCACGCGCTTGGGAAGGCCGAGCAACAGCGGATTGATATAGGGATGGCGCTTGCAGAATTAAAAGGGGAAAAGGGAAACCCAATCGCTCTGGAGAGAGTTCCAGTGAGACAAATCATTCCTATGCTGTTATCGATCGCCTGTCTCATATGCGTTGGGGTCTTCGCGGGAATGGTTTCGGCAGCCGACCGCGGTACAAAGGTGTTAGTCGTAAATGCGATCCGGCCTATGACGCCAAAGGGAAGAGCGCGTTCTCGGAGATGACCGCCCCCAGCACCGCAGGGGCGTCAATGACAGCCATTGGTCCGCCCTCCAGAGCCAGGAGCGACTAAGCCCGAACCTTGCTGCGCTCGGCAAGGAAAACTGCAAAGCGGTGAGCTTCGGCTTCACTCATGTGCAGATGATAGGTCAGGCCCGTCTCGTGGCTGGTCAAACCGATCGAGGCCCTGTCATTGCCGGCGCTGAACGTCGGTTTGCCTTCGACCAGGGCGGCCTTGCTGTTGGTTCGGGTCAATTTCGCCATTGGAGTACGCCTCACCGGATTACATAAATGTAGCAAATGTGCCACAAGGGCGATCTTGTAAAATGGCCACATCGAGCCAAGTGTCGGAAGGAGCAGACCAGAACTGCGGAGCCAAGAGTGATTGGCTTGGCTGCTCCTCGGCTCAGACCATTTCATCGGGATTGGGTACCGAGTAAGCCACTCGCGACCGCAAGTGAGACTCGTCCTGGACGGACCATCTCGCCATCAATCACGGCGGTTTTGCAGGCCAGCCTGACGCAAGCATCACCACCCGCTTATAGGCCCTCGTCCAGTCATTGCCGTTGCGGGTGAAGGCGCGGACCTGGCCACCATCGATTGATGATCAGGGTGCGATAGCCGTTATGTTTGATCTCGTGAATCCAGTCTTGTCCAGAGGCATGGTACGATGACTCAACGTCGACGGTGATGGTCAAGGAGCTGCGATATGGAAGACCGAGAGAATTCGAGCGGCTCTGGATCGCCACTGGGCCGCCTCCGATGCGAACGACCTCGAGGGGGAGCACCAGATTTACCGAGAGGACGCGGTGCTCGAATATCCGCAATCGGGCGAGCGCATCCACGGGCGGCGGAAGATTCAGTCGTCTCGCACCGCGCAGCCGAATCGGAAACGCTTCACAGTGCGGCGGATAATCGGCGCGGGCGACCTCTGGGTCACTGAATATGTCCTAACCTATGACGGGCGGCCGTCTTACACCGTGAGCATCATGGAGTTCCTCGATGGGAAGGTGGCCCGCGAGACCCAGTATTTCGGCGATCCGTTCGAGCCGGGGCCTTCGCGCGGGCAATGGGTCGAGCGGATGTCCTGAATCTAAGGAGAGCCGCTCACCCATAGGTAAGCGGTGGCCCGGGCGGCGGTGGACCGGCGGGCTGACCGGGCAACGGCCGGGTCGTTCCGGTTTAGCTTCCAAGCTCCGAGGCCGACCGCGGGGGCGTGTTTGTTGTGTAGATGCAGACCATCGGGCGCGTCCCCGCGCCTCATCGGAATGCCGGCGCTTCCTGGCCGACCAGCCGGCCCCACGGAACCATACCTGAAGCCGCCCGACCACAACCCCGAAAACGCGCGCATCCCAGACGCTGCGTGGGCCGGCGTGCGCCGCAGGGTGCGGTGTCCCCGGGAGTGATGTGCTTCACTGGTAGAGTTGGATTTTGGCGATACGCTCGTCGATAACACGCACTTGGGCATTATAGGCGGGCGTGTTCACATCACCATAGCGCGCCTTGAATTCCTCTTCCTTAAGGTCTTCGGGCAGGCCGTGGTTGCTTGGGAAGAATTGCGATTCCGTAACAGCCGCCGAGAGCCTGTCTTGCACTTTGCGCGCGGACGATTTCGACGCGGTGGCGACTTCGGCGAGGCGCACGCCGGTGCGGTCGGCCGAAAGGTCGCCGAAACTGAAGCCTTCGGTTTCTTGCGCGTCCTTGATTTCCTTCGCTACGCCGATGAAATCGCTGATGCCGCTGTTGGCAGCGACCTGCAGACCCGCCGACGTCGTCATGTGCTGCACCCAGTCGCGGCGGTTCTGCACAGTGACGTCTTCGCCGTCAATGCCGGAGGCTTTGAGCTTGGGCGTTTTTACGCCGCTGAGCAGCATCGTGAAGTGCGAGTCGCCGAATTGCAGCGCCAGCGCGAGAATCAGCGCGCGATTTTCTTTGACCGGGTCTCTGGTTTGCGAGCGCACTTTGGCGAGTGCGAACGCGTTGCGCAGGTAGGGCGCGAGCGATCGTTCGCCGCTTCGGCCCGTATCGATGAGATTGGCGTAATAGGCGCGGATGGATTCGATGTTATCGAGCTGCGTCACGCGCTGGGCCGCGGCTTTCACATCGGCGAAGAGATTGGGCGGCGGCCGGAAAGCCACCGTGATCACGTCGCCGGCGACGGCGACGGAGCGCACGCTGGCGTAGACGGGTGCGCCTTTGCTTGCGCCCATGAACCAATCGAGGGCATAGATCGTGACGGGTTTGATGATCCAGGTCGGGACCGGGGTGTTTCCGACCGAGAGGCTTGAGATTTCGAGTTCTGAGTCGGACGGCGCAATCACCGCTTCAAAGTTGACGTAGCGCCCGACAAACGTGTCGGGAATTGGAAGCTTCGCCGTACCGCGCAAGGCAACGCCGTACGGCGTTGCGTTGACGCGGCCCTTGACGGGCGTGATGTGCTGCAGGGCCGCGCCGATGGCCATCGAGATTTCCGTGTCGGTGACGCTGACCTTCGTCGTGGTCGTCGAATCCATCAAGCGCGGATCGAAACGTTTGAGGATGTCCTTCGCGCGACTAACGTCGTCGAACGTCGCTTGCTGGTTTTCGTCGACCAGCGGCGCGCGCTGAAGCATCAAAAGAGGAATCGCGAACGGCGCCACGAAGAGCGCGAGCGAGAACGGACGGAACAACATTCTCAACAGGAAATTCACAGCGCCGCGGCCTCAGTATTGGGTAGGTTGTCGGGCTGCAAGAAATAGAATGCAAGTGAAGAGTTTCAAACGGGGCTTGATGGCGGTTCTGCGCGTCCTCACTGAACAAGCTTGATCCAGATAACGGTCAGCACTGGCCGCTCCCGGTCTTACGATCCATCCCCTCATAGCGCCAGATCGGCGATCCGAGAAAGCGATAGCAGCCGGCGCGGCTGAGAAAATGCGCGAGCGGCCCAGCCGGTCGGCTGGAGCCGGTCCCTCCAACCAGCTTCTTGATGTCCATGGAAAATCGCTCATGCTCTGTGTCCACACGACCGGAAACAACCTGTGGCCCTAGAGTTCATCTCAATCTCAGCTTAGCATGCCGTCATGGATGGACATCGGCCGGAACGGCCATTGCTTGCGGACGATGCCGGTATGATCGCCGTTTTATTGTTGATATTTGCTGCGGTACACGTGCCGGGCGTGGATGTCGCGGCAGCAGGTACGGCGCTCAATCTTTACCAGGCTCGCACCATTGTCACCGGTCAACGCGAAGAGACCCGCGGGCCAGGCTTCGAACAATGCCTCGAAGATGTCCTGGTCAAGGTTTCTGGCGATCCTCTTGTGCTAACCGACCCGGCTATCGCCGGGATGAAGGGACACGCGGCTTCCTATGTGGCCGAGTTTCGCTATGGCGACCGGATGGAAGGCATCCCCATCCATGACGAACAGGGCTCGCGCGACAGGCCCTATGATCTCACGGTCGATTTCCAGGCTGACCAAATCGATGCCGCGTTACGCTCGCTCGGTCGCGAGCCGTGGACAGCGCCGCGACCGCGCCTCGTCGTCTTTCTCGGTGTTCGCCTCGGGACGGCGACTTATATGCTGGCCAGGGATGGTGATCATGGGCTCGACCAGCGCGACTCGCTCGCCGCCGCGGCGTGGCAAATGGGATTGCCGGTCGAATTGCCGACTAACGTCGATTTGGGTGTCGCCGGGTTGACGTTCGAAACCCTGCCGTTGACCCATTTGGCGGACCTAGATGTGACGGCGAAGAAGTTTGGCGGCGATCTTGCACTTGCGGGAAGTCTAGTCTGGGACAAGAAAAGCTTGGGGTGGGCCGCGGACTGGCGCCTTGTTAATGGAGGCCGTGTCTATCGCTGGCAAATCCGAGACGTTAACTTTGACGACGCGTTTCGCAGTGGCATGCGGGGTGCAGCACAGATTTTTTCTGGACACGGACAGCCGCGGTGACCCAGTGCAATAGTCACGTAATAGTCCCACCCCTGAACGAAATTTCAATTGTTGGCCGTTCAGGCGGCCGACCGCTTACGTCCCAGCCCGATCTTCTTTGCCAGCCTTGATCTCGCCTTGGAATATCTCGGAGCCACCATCGGATAGTCGTCAGCGAGACCCCATCTGGTTCGATACTCATCTGGGGTCATTCCATGCATACCGAGATGCCTCTTCAGTGACTTGAACTGTTTCCCATCCTCCAAGCAGGTCAAGTAATTCGGCGTGATCGACTCATCGATAGGCACAGCAGGGTCCTGTCTCGGCGCGAGTTCTTCATGGTTGTCCTTAGACAGCGCGCGACTGATAGCGCGTACGACATCCGCGATTTGCGATGGCACGACGCTGTTATTACTCACGTAAGCAATAAACATTTCACCTACCAGTTTTTCATTGAAACTCTCGTCGGTCATGGTCCGCCTCCTATATTATCCGAGGCAATATTATTCCCTGCAGGAAAAGATTAAAAGGCACTAGCCGCTTGAATTTGCGCAACCGCGGGGTGGAAATCTGACGCGTATCAACTCATCGCGGCCCCAAGAAGGTGACAAAACAAACTGTTTGCTTTTTGAACTCTCGGCAGAGGTACGCGGCTGAGCGAATATCATCGCCCACTCCCCCACCCTCCACACAGCGGCGAATCGCCCTATCAGTCAAAGGGACAAGCGGGACATACCCCATCCCCGAGGATCGTTCCAACTCCGCGAGGAGGATGGGGGTGGGGTTAACGGTCTCGACGCCAACGGATCTCGACATCAGCTGAAGAAATTTTGCCTCTCGACCTCCCCACCCTGCCTCTCGACCTCCCCACCCCCCGCCGGCACGGATCGTTCCATCGCCAAAAAGAACGATGGGGGCGGGCTTGAGGATCTCGTCAGCTGAAGAAATTTTGCCTCTCGACCTCCCCACGTGCCGGCAGGATCGTTCCATCGACAGGAGGACGATGGGGGCGGGATCAATGGAATTTTCGCTCTCTCAGTCCCTCTCCCCCCACTCCGCATAGCGTACCAGCTCGCCTGCCATGAGCGCGTGTCCACCATCAGTGCCGACAGGATATTGGCGCGGGCCGCATCCCCGATCAGCGAGGCGATCTCTGCAATGGTGTTTCCCGAAGCGCCGTTGGCCGTAGTGCAAGCATATCGGCCATTCGCACGACCGTCAGCCTCTTACACTTCGGCCCATACCGAAACATCGACGGCACGGACCGGGATAGAAGGGCCTCGACTATTTCCACCTTAGGTGCGAGCGAGGCATGACAAACGAAAAACCGAATCTAGCCAAAGAATTGGTCCTGCTGCTGGTGCTCTCGACCCTGTGGGGCGCATCCTATACCTTTATAAAAGTCGGCGTTCAGACGATTCCGCCGGTGACGCTGATTGCAGCCCGGACCTTTATCGCCGGAATGATCCTGATCGCCATCATTCAGTGGCGTGGCCTGACCCTCCCCAAGGATGCGACCACTTGGCGGCGGTTTCTCTTCCAGGCGTGCCTCAACAGCGTAGTGCCCTTCACGCTGATCGCATGGGCACAGCAAACCACGGACGCGGCGCTCGCGACGATCCTAAATTCCACTTCGCCGATCTTCGCCTTCCTGCTCACCGCGCTCGTCACGCGCCATGAGGCCGTGACAGGTTGCAAGCTGCTCGGGGTGGGCGCTGGTATCGCCGGTATCTGTCTGATCGTCGGCGTTCAGGCCCTCGGCGGTCTTGGGCAAGAGCTGTGGGCGCAACTTGCCATTGTCGCCGCCACCGTCTGCTATGCCGGCGCCGCGATTTTCGGCAGGAACTTCAAGGGGCTCGATCCCATAATGCCTGCCGCGGGGTCGATGATCTGCGGAGCGATTGTCCTCATTCCCGCGAGCTTGATCACCGAACAGCCTTTGACCCTAACACCGTCACTTGAGTCGATCCTAGCCTTGCTGGCGCTGTCGGTGTTCTCCACGGCGCTCGCCTTCGTGATTTATTTCCGGCTGGTTCAAACGCTCGGCTCCGTCGGCACGACTGCACAAGCCTATCTGCGCGTGCCGATCGGCGTGGCGATCGGTGTGGTGTTTCTCGAAGAACATCTGACATCGACCGCGTTGATCGGTTTGGCGTGTGTCATCGCGGGCGTGGCCGCGATGACCATACCTGTTCGCAAGCCGGCAGTCGCGACCTGAATCCTCGCATGCGATCGCGTATTATCCAGTTTGTGCTTCTACTTCTGCTCGTTTGGCCGGAGTGACATCGCCAGCGATTGCGAGAACTGGAACCGCGCGAGCTTCGTGACGTCAAAGCACGATGGGCAGGACCTATTATTTCGACTTCACCGGTGCCTGACCCCGATGCCGGGCGACGATCTTCGGGCCGTCCTGCCCCCCCGCGCCGGCAGAAATCGTTCCATGTCGAAAGGGACGATGGGAGTGGGGTTAACGATCTCGACGTCAACGGATCTCGACATTGGTGGAGAAAAAGTTCGTTCTCAGTTCCTCTCTCTCCCCGACAGGAGGATCGTTCCATCAATCAAAGGACGATACCCGCCCCCTTGGCACCGGCGCGGCGCGCGACAAGAGGGTCTTTAAGGTCGGCGCCACACAGGGATCTTCTGCGGCTATACGACAGCAGTGCCCGTGAGGGCTGCAGGTGCCTCGATGCGTTCCTGTTGAGACATAGCGGCTGGCAACCTTGTCGGCTGTGCCATACACATCGAGCACGCGCTCCTGCCAGTCGGGAAAGGTGTTTTGGATGTGAGACTTCGAACGAATCCTTGCCGACGCCAGCAACGCCTGCCCTTATCTCACTTGCCGATTTCGACATCCAACTTGTTGGACTCGAGGCTCTATGGTGCTCGCGTGACACCGCCTCAGGAATCCGCTATCCGCGATTGCCATCGCGAAGAGCGCGAGGATCCAGCTTCGCCAGTGATCGACCTGCTCATATCGGCCTGTCAGCTCGCTGGTCAAGAGCGCGTGGCCCTGCTCGACCCCGAGAAGCTAAACAAGCTCTCGTCTTCACAAGGGAGGGTCAACCCGCATGCATGCAGGGATTCTTCCAGGCCATTGTCGCACAGTACGAAACTCACGCTAAAGCTGTTAAAACCTTCAAAAATCGGGCAAGGGTCGGCCATGGAGCCAACAGTCCAGTTGCTGTTTTTGCGCAACCGACCGGTTCTTCCGCCCTGGCTATGCGGCGAACCTCGTGGATCACTGGATACCGGCCCTTGACGGTGTTGCAACCAAGCTAAAGTCCGGCGCTAAGATTGCCGACATCGGCTGTGGACACGGATCGTCATCAATCCTTCTAGGGCAGGCCTACCCGAAATCCGAAATCTACGCCTTCGATTTCCATGAGCCCTCAATCATCGAGGCACGGAAGAAGGCAAAGGCTGCTGGTGTGGCCAATGTAAAATTTCGGGTTGCTCGAGCGCAAGATTTTCCTGGAAAGGACTTTGACCTTGCCTGCATCTTTGACGCGCTGCACGATATGGGCGATCCAGTGGGAGCTGCTCGTCACATTCAAAGGGCACTGAAGCCAAACGGGACGTTCATGCTTGTCGAGCCCCTAGCTGGCGATACCATGAAAGATAATCTGCATCCCATTGGCCAGATTTACTATTCCTTCTCGACCACAGTTTGCACCCCCGCTTCGCTCGCGCAGGAGGTTGGCCTTGGCCTCGGCGCCCAAGCTGGTCAGAAACGTCTTACAGAAGTCTTGAACCATGCTGGTTTCACACGGGTTCGCAGGGTGGCTGAGACGCCGACAAATATGATTTTAGAGGGCAGACTAGGTGTGGGAAGCTCGCGCAAAGTATAATCTAGTCCTTTCCGTCGCCGGATAAACCTTGTCGACATCATTTGTCGAGGGCGACGATATCTTCGGAGACCAGTGAACCGGCCTTACGACCGCCGATACAGAGTACTACAAGCTCGTCTATATCGGGCCGCCCGATCACCCCAATCACCGGAGCAAGTTCGCTTATCCGCTCAAGGAGACGGAATACCGCGGTCTGCCATCAGCGTTTCTGGTCGCGGCTGAATGGGACCCCTTGCGGGACGACTGCTTCGACTACGCCTCTCGACTCCAAGCTGCAGGCGTTCTCGCGCAAGTGCGCCATGAGCCGCTCTTGGTGCACGCATTCTTGCGCGTCCGCAATATGAGTTCTGCGGCAGCAGCGAGCTTCACCGCGGTTGTCGAGGCCATAAGAAGCCTTGCCGAAACTGACAGCCCGCCGGCAGGGCCGCCTTCTGCTAGCGGAATCTCAGGCGAACCACCATCGCTCCATGCACTTCCACCTGTCTAGCTCCCAAGCTGTTCGAGATCGCCTCGCCGCGCGCCACTTTCTCAGAGCGACAGACGCTCACTCAGTCAGGTGCCCGATCAAGCCACGGTGGCGGATCAAGCATGTGGCGGACGCCAAAGGCATTGAGCAGGGCAACCAGACAGTTCGTGACAAAGGCGACGAGGAGCTGCGGGACCGGCATCCCCACACCGAATTCTGCTGTGCTGCTCTATAGGTCTCTGACAACGGACACTTCGCATCGTTAATCGGCACCGCTCTATGAATTATGGTGCCACGATGCGATCTCGTTCACGCCAGCCTCCTTACTCTGTTCTCCCACAGCTCGTCGGCCGCCGCGCCCGCACCATGCTCGTCGCCGAGATCGCCCCGGGTTGGCGAGCGAGCTCATCCCGGTGCGCCAGCACCGGTGACGGTTTGAACCGCTTCGCCAACGATCAAATCGCAAGAACTTATCCTCAGCTCTCCATCTGGATCGCAGTAATCATCACTAGAGCGACGGCACACAGGAAAGCAGCTTCGAAGAACCCCATGACACGAACCTCTGCTATGGGCGCGCCATTCGCCAGCAAGACCTTGATGGATACGCAATGACTGCCAAAACCTATATCCACTCTGCCCTTTGCTGCAACGCTGCGCATGGCAAGTTCTTCGGCTCTGTGGCGAGAGGCTGCGGTCGGGGGCGCACCGACGATGATTAGACCTCTTGAAGTGGTTCCACGTCCACCATGACGACAGTAGCGGACTGATCTGCTCTGTATAAGTTTTCGCCATTTGAGGCCCAGAGCGGACGCCGAGAAAGACTCGGCCTAACTGGGGAGCGTTATCATCAGGCTCGTTGACGACGATCAAAAAATCCCCAAATCAACAGTATGAGCGCTGCGCCCACGATAGCTCCGATAAATCCGGCATTCTGATCCGGCCCATACCAGCCAATGGCCTGCCCGAGGTAGGTTGCCGCGAGAGCGCCAACGATGCCAAGGATCGCTGTCAGTATGAAACCTTGCGGCCCTTTATCACCCGGCGTGACAGCCCTAGCAATCAGCCCCGCAACAAAGCCTATAACTACGGTCCAGATAAAGTGCAGCATGTTCTCCGCTCCCAATTGGCGACGCCGGCATTCCACTATGACGAGGTTTAAAGTGTCTGAGCTTTGATCTCGATCAATGTAGAAGGACATGTTTGTATTAAAAGTAGGCTGCCAGGTCGGCGACGAAGTCGAGGCTCCGGCCGTCATGGGGTCTTCTACGACCTTGATCGCTCATCGTGCACCCAACTGAGGTCGAGCATCGCGTCGATCTGCCGGACCAAATGATCACATGGCACGACCTTGTCGAGATCGAACGCATAAAAGCAGGCACCCCCGGCAAGGGCGTGAACCTGACAAGCCCGAGAGGGCTCTATGACCGGTCAAACGTGACGAAAGTATGGGGTGTCGGCGGCAGCGGCCGGAAGCTCGCGCGGACAAAGCCCGCGGCGCGCCCCATCTCCTCGAGCTGGCGCTCCGTATAGGCATCGCCGCTCGGGGTCGAGCCGAGCATGATAAACGCGAACTTCGCCGGGAACGGCGGCGAGGTCCGGTCCTCATTCACGACATACTCAACCGCGATAACCCGACCCTTTTCGGCCAAGCTCTGCCGGGCCTTGGCAAGAAGGGCGACGCAGCCGTCCCGATCGAAGTGATGGAGGAAGCTGGGCAGCATGACAAGATCGAGATCGCTGCCCCAGTCCACTTCGAACGCCGAACCGGGCCGCAGCCGGTAGCGGCCCACCAGCCCCGCCGCCGCGGCGTTCGCCTCCGCTACCTTGAGCACGGGCGCCCAATCGACGGCGATGATCTCCGCGCCCGGAACGGCCTTGCCGATCGCGATGCCGTAAAGACCGTGACCGGCGGAAATGTCGACCACGCGGCGCACCGGCGGGTTCCAACCGCGCACCTCGGCCGCGACGGCGTCGGCGGGCGCCGCCATGAACGGAACCATCGCCTTGGCGAACGTCACCCAGAGCGGATTGTCGGGGGCCGTGTTCGCAAGTCCCACCGAACCGCCGTTGCGGACATAAGACGCCGGATCGTCGAGCCACAATCGCAAGAATTCCGGAGCGGCGAAGAAATCCACTACGCTACCCAGCCAAGCGGGCGACGATCGCGTCAAGAACGTGGCCGTCGACGGTGCGAG
This sequence comes from uncultured Alphaproteobacteria bacterium, assembly GCA_963744915.1. Taxonomy (GTDB): domain Bacteria; phylum Pseudomonadota; class Alphaproteobacteria; order Rhizobiales; family Aestuariivirgaceae; genus DATAFF01. The sequence continues at coordinate 224,408 of CAVUUY010000008.1, read as the reverse complement.
CCGATAGTGCTGCCCTTCTTTTCGAAGAAAGCCGTGGACAGTAAGGAAATCGCAGAGAATGCGCACCCCGCGCGGCGAAGCCTGCACGCGGGCGGCGATCGCCTCGGCCGTGCCGTCCGTTTCTGGGATCGCCGAGAACAGATCGAGATCCAGCGCCCCCTTGAGCGCGGCGGTCTTCAGATACCCCAGCACGCCATCGACAAAGTCGTCCGGCGAGATCGCGTCTTCTCGTGAGTCATTCATGGCAATGATTCCCTGATGCCCGACTCCCACAAACTATTAAGACCAGACAGAAGGAATGGCGCGACCGGAAGTCAGAGTTACGTAACACTGATCCGAAATCCAAGCAAACTCAACAAACACTTCCATCCCCTGACCCTGTTCAGCAGGCCATCGGAGATGATACTACCCAGAACCGGTGCAAATTTTAAACCGTGCCCACTATCCCCTGCGACGACGACTAGCCCCGGCCGTTCCGGATCATGGTCAATCCACAGACGTTTCGAGATCACCATCATTTAGACTGGATAGACTTCAGGTAGTTGACGAGAGCGTCGATCTTGGTTTTGGTCGCCATCTCCGTTTCCGATTGGCCTGGTTGAGCGCCTCGATGCTGCTCGCCGAAATATTTACCCCAGACAGGCATCACGCGACTGCTGTGAGCAGCGACCTCTGCTCGACCGTGATGGCGTCGCGCTTGCGAGGTCGGTGCCGCCGGTGCCGCGGATGATCCGCTGCATCTCATTTGGCCATGGCGGTATTCTGCTGCTTCGCGATATCGCCCGCCGCCGCGGCGCCGCCGGGCGTGCTCTCGAGGACGGGCTCGCCGCTGCTGCCACATGGTGTTGTTCGGCAAGACTCCTCCTCGGCAGACCATGCCGATGAAGTTGTACTGACTGGCGGCCTGGCCTGGGTCGCCCTTCTCGCGCCATTTCTCGGGCTGACGGATCTTCGCTGTCCCGGTGCAATAGGCTTCGATGTTTCGGGAGCGACACCCGAAACCGTCAACCTCGTCCGCTCTTACTTGTCGAGTCTACGCGTGGAGATCTTGACCGACCGGCTGCTGCGAAACGTCGCGGAGAGATGAGCGACTGCAGCGAACGAAGTCGAAGCACTCGCTTGGCCGAGTTATTGCGTGCGATGGGCCAGCCTTTCCTTTCGCGCATCCACTCCCTTCCGCTTGCGCTTCTTATCTTTCTTCTCCTTCTCTGCCTTTCTGGCGGAAGCACCGTCATTGGAACATCCGAGCGCAGTTTCAGTGCCTGCTGCGACTTCTCGGCTGGCTTGGGATGTGGTCTCCCTGACATAGCGGCCGCCGATGAGAGCACTGGCAGCCGCGACGAGGGTCTCGGCCACGATTTCCCGCCAGAGCGGACCATCCAAACGCCTGGCAAGCTGATTGGCTGACCGACGCCACCCTTTGGGTACCTTCGAGCCGGCAAAGCGTTTGGGGAGCTTGAGCTTAGCCATGGTCACCTCACGGAAAGCATGATCCGGCATTCGGGGCTGCGCCAATTATAGCGATATTATATTTGCCGCACTCCAAAAACTCGCCCGCGCGGTCCGTGCCAAGCTTCTGCGGGAAATTCCCTCGCCCCTCTCCTAGAGATCACCAATCTCCAATTCAACAAATTGGATGCCAAAATCGGCCGGGTGAGACACACACGAGAATTTCAGGGCTTCGACGACGTTTGACCAAGTCTCACATCCAAGCGACAACCCTCTGGACCGCAGAAAACGGCCACGTAGTAGCGAGCACCTCGCAACTCATTTTTTCTGCTTCTGGACTAGTTGGTGGACCCCGCAGGACTCGAACCGCCAGCCAAACGGTTGGTGAAATATCACGTTCGGACCGTTCTTAATTCGGACCGTTCTTAATGTGTGCGGAAATCGCCATCGCGCGCCGGGCCAGACGCGATCTGGCAACGGACCTGATACTTGTTCAAGAAGCATCTGGTTTTTGAAGCGCTAAACTCAAATGAACAAAGCACGGAATTCCGCGACAAAGCCAACTGCCTCCGCACACGGTTTTCCGAACACTGTCAAATCCCACCCAAAGTCCGCTTTCCGACTGCATGCGGACTGCACATTTTTGTTCCGAGACGGCCGAGTGGCGCTGCAAGCCGCCGCCGAGAATGCTCTCCCCAGACAATCTGTATTAGGATTTCTTCCTCCGCGCGACGACCTTTTTTGCCGGCTTGCGTGTCACTGAGGGCTTATTCGCTGGCTTCTTTGCTGAGGCTGACTTTCTGATTGGCTTGGCTTCCGTCCTTTCGCCGCCTGACGAGTGGCTGTCCTTGGCATTCTAATCTCCTCTTTGCCCTCTGAAGTACCGCACCAATGTCGGCGCCTGCCACCTAACATCGTCAAGCACAAACTCCCATTTTGAAGGTGTTCTGCACAACATCGCATTTGTCTAGAACACGGCTCCTTCTCGAAATCGAAAGCGCGGAGCACGTCCGCCTGCCATGCCCCCCGGTGGGATGGGTGGATGGACTATTGAACCGTGAAATCTGAAGTGCTGCTCTAGCGGCAGCCCGATGACTTGAGCCGAAATGACCTCAGTCGATTGAGGTTAGGTCAGGTGCGCTGGTAGCATCTGGCCTGCGGTCAAATCGGCGTAGGTCTCGCGGCGACGGATGAGTTCCGCCTCGCCATTGTGAACGAGCACGGAAGCTGGGCGAGGCAACAAATTGAATTGCGTTGCCATCACCTCGGCATATCCCCCCACGTCCAGGATCGCCAGGAGATCGCCCGTTTGCACCGGCCGCATCTGGCGGTCCGCTGCGATCACGTCCAGCGTGCAAGTCGGCCCGGTCACGGTCACGGCTACTTCTGGCGGCGCGTCGGGCCGCTCCACCGGCAGCACGGTGTAGTGATAGCCCTGCAAGGATGCCCGCAGGCAATGATTGGTGCTGGCATCGACATTGACCCAGGTCACCGATGCGTTGGGCAGGCGCTTGACTATGCCGACCCTGGTCAACAGGAGGGACGCGTTGCTCACCAGCGAGCGTCCCGGTTCGAGCCACAGTTCGGGCTCCGGCAAGCTATAGCGCTCAAGTCCCTCGCGCAGCGTTCGGATCATCCCCGCACCGTATTCCTCGAAGGTCGCGACCGCGTGGCTGCCCGCCGGCACACCGCTTTCGGGATCCCGCAGATGAGCGTAACCGCCGCCAACGTCGAGCGTTTCGGGCGTCCAACCGATCGTGTCGCGCATTTCCGCCATGGCTTGCGTCAGGAGGTTACAGGCCAGCATGAAGGGTTCGGCATCGGGCCGCAGCCGGCTGACATGCATGTGCAGTCCGCGCGACTTCACCCAATCCGACCGCAGCGACCACGCGAGCGCCTCGCGCGCGGTCTCGCGGTCCATGCCCCATTTGTCGTGGCTGGTGTCGCGGGCGATCTCGACTAGGTCGCCACTCAACGCGCCGAGATCGGCATAGGAGAATGGCAGGATGCGCAGGTTCACTTCCGCCTTGCGCCCCAGCCCGGCAGCGACGTGCTCTAGCAACACCAGCTCGTCTGGATGATCGACGTTGATCCGGACACCGCGCTCCACCGCGACGGTCAGTTCCTCCTCGCCCTTGTTGCTCCCGTTCAAAACCATCGCTTGCGGCGGCACGCCGGCCTGCAGACAAAGGGTCAGCTCGCCGAGGCCGAAGCAATCGCCGCCCGCGCCCTCCTGGGTCAGGATTCGCCGGACTGCGAAGTTGTTGTTAGCTTTATTGGCATAGAGCAACCGGGTTGTGGGATAGAGCTCAGTAAACGCATCGCGAAGGCGCCGATAGTTCGCCCGGATTTGCCCCTCGGAGGTGACATAGCAGGGTGTGCCGAAGCGTTCGGCGATTGCACCGAGGTCGGTTCCCTCCAGGGTCAAGCGACCGTCCCGAATGGCCAGACACGGACCATCTAGGCCAAGCGCTCTCGAATTCTGGGAGGTAGGCATCAGGCGGCGACCAGCGCCAGGATCTCCTTGGAAGCGAGCACGTCAGCGATCGAATCCTCGAGGATGTCCAGCATGCTGTCGAGCTCAATCTCGGACGTCGTCAGGGGCGGCGCCAGCGCGAGCATCCAATGGCTGGCGCGGCTCAGCAAGCCGCGTGCGATGGCACGATCCCGCACCCGAATGCCGAACGCGGTGTCGGCCGAAAAGCGCTCCCTAGTCCTCGCATCGCGAACGAACTCGACGCCGAACAGCAAGCCCTCGCCACGCACCAGCCCAATCTCGGGGTAGCGGCTCTTCATCGCGGTGAGACGCTCTCGAGCACGGAGGCCGAGCGCGTATGAATTTTCCCACAGGCGTTTCTGCGTGATCTCGGTCATCGCCGCGATACCGACAGCGCAGCTCACCGGGTTGCCGGCAAAAGTATGGCCGGCCTGGAAGTGCACCGGTGCATCGCCCCAAAACGCCTTGGCCAGGCGCTCGGTAATCACGGTCGCCGACAGCGGCGCATAGGCGCCGCTGATGCCCTTGCCGAGCACCATGATGTCGGGCCAGATAGCGAAATGCTCGGCGGCAAACAGCCGCCCGATGCGGCCGAAGCCTGTAATGATCTCATCGAGTATAAAGATGAGGTCGTAGCGGTCGCAGAGCTCGCGGAGCTTGTGCATATAATTAACCGGCGGCACCACCACGCCGGCGGACATCAGCACCGGTTCAGTGATCAAAGCCGCGATCGTCTCCGGCCCTTCTAGAAGGATGGTCTCCTCGACCAGCTTTGCATAGATCTCGCCGGCCTGCTCGGGCGTGGCAGGGAACAGAGGGCGGAAGGGGTCGGGCGTGTGCAAGTGAACGAAGCCGCCGGGCATCGGCTCGTATTGGGCCTTCATGTGCGGCCATCCGGTGGCGGCGAGCGCAAAACCGGTGACCCCGTGGAAGCCGCGGTAGTGTGACATTATCTTGAACTTGCGCGGATTACCGGCCTGTTTGTGGTATTGGCGGGCCATCTTGATGGCCTGCTCATTGGCCTCTGAGCCACCCCCACCCCATTTGAGGTTGGTGAACTGGGGAGGCAGGATCGACAGCAAGAGCTTTGCCGCCTCGAGGCTGCGGTCATTGGCGGCCAAGGTCGGTGCGGCCATCGCAAGCCGACCGGTCTGGCAACTCGCCGCCTCGATCAAGGCTTCATTGCCATGGCCGAGGCTGAGGCAGAACGTGCCGGAAATACCGTCAAGATATTCCTTGCCATGGACGTCGCGCACCCGCACCCCATACCCTTCCGCCAGGATCAGCGGGTGCTCGGCGAAGGCCTTCATGGGCATGAAATCGACCATGATGTTGCCCGCGAGATCGAGCGCGTCGCGATCGGCGATCGGGGGCAGGGTCATGGGCTTTCCTCCTGGAGGTCAGGGAACGGGAAGGGTTGAGGATCGAGAAATCGGCGCAGCACGTTGCCGGTGATGCGGGAAACGGGTCCATCGTAGGACTGGTGCGACAGACTGCCCGACCAACTGATCGAGCCGACCGAGAATACCGCGCCGCCGCCGGGATGTTCGAAGAACACGAGATCGGAGCGCACGGCGGGATGGCGCGTCCCGCCCTGCAGGCCGTCGGTCTCCAACATCTCCTCGATGCAGTGCTGGTAGTTGTCGGAGTGCCCGAAGCTCGAAGCCAGCACGAGCGCATGCGGAGGGGTGCCGAGCGCGACATCGGCGCGATCCATCTCGTAGCCGCCTGCTGCGCCAAGGTGCAGACCGCCAGCGCCGAAGACATCGCCTTCGACACCCTCGAAGATGAATTGGGCGCGCGGGTTCCAGCTCTCCGGGCGCCGGCGATAGGGCGCGGATCGGTCCTGCCCTTGCGCCGTGAACCCCACGCCCACGAGCTTCTGCGGCGGACGGCCGCGCAGGCGCCATATCCCGCCCGGTTCGCCGGTCGTGCTGTGATAGCCCTCGCCGGGGGCCGAGCCCCACATCCGCGTGCCGGTGATGCCACGCCGGACTTCGATGACGTGCGGCCGGGCCGGGTCGACGGTGGTGACCCAATATAATCCATTCCCGCCGAGATACATGAGCCGGCCACCGCCGGCCAGAAACGCCTCCACCGCGTCCAGCATCGGCTCCGACCAATATTCCGGATGACTGCCGGTCATCAGGACACCATAGGGCGCTAGCGCCGCCACACCGTCGTGGTGCAGGATCTGGTCGGTCAGCACGTCGTAACCCTGGTCCTGCTGCTCCAGCCAATCGGTGATGCACAGATCTTCGTTGAGCTGATGGGGGGCGTCGAACCACAGCGAGGCCTTGTTGTAACCCGGCCGCATGGTCAGCAGCGGGCGCCGGGCCGAGGAATAGCAGACGCCGCTGCCGTCCGAATGGCTGTCATAGAGGCTGTGCAGGCGGTTCTCGAGCACCGCGTGCACGATCTCCCGCTCATACGGGGTTGCACGAGCGAGGGCGCGCTCGATCGAATAGGCCTCGGTCTGGCGGACAGGGTCCGCCATGTAATGCTCGTTGACATAGGCCAGGTAGCTGAACACCGGCGCGAGGAATGCCACATCATGCCTGGCCTGGCCGCGCGGGGGACAGACAAAGAAGGGAACCCAGTCCTTTGCGTCGTCAGCCTCCAAGGCGGCCGCGTAGATGCCACTCGGCATGTCGTCAGGGATCTGCCATTCGAAGCTCGGCTGCCAGCCCGCGTCTTCCAGATCGTCGTTGTGAAAGTAAATCGCGTCGTACTCGTCGGGAGCTTCGGCACAGTTCAGCACGTGCCCTGTCCAGCCGGCCCCAGTGACAGCCCGCATCGGCATGTTCACGGCTGTGCCATGCAGCCCGAGCGGGCCGGTGTCGATGATTCGGTCGGTATGCGGTTCCAGACCGAAATGCCAGGCAGCCACGATCTCGCCTCGGCCGTCGCGAAGCGCCAGGCCACCCAGCTTCCCATTGAACGATCGTGCCAGCACGAGCGGTCCGGCGGTTGCGAGGCTAGGACGAACGTCAGCAAGTGCAGAGACCCGCCACATCGCGCTTGGTGGGCTCAACCCGCGCGGTGCGGCGGCAAGCGTGACCTCGCCAGCGGAATTCACATCTACGGTTATATGGACCCATACCGACTGTGGGAGCCGATGTGCGCCATGGAGCAGGAAGCGCTTGTTCCCTTCCGATGCCTGCAGGACGAGTGCACCGCCCGGCTCCAAGCCGAGCGAGAAGAGAGATCCCTTCGATAGGATCGTCTGCGGACGACCGCCGACTGAAGTGGGATATACCCACAAGGTGACGGTGAAGACGGTCAGTGCACGGATCGAACTCGGCGTCGGGGAAGTGCGCCTCCGAACCAAGCGGGATCGACTGTTTCATCCCGTCATATTCGCACTCGAACGCCGACGGGAGCTGTTGCATCTTGATCCCCGGTCCCGCCGGGTCGGGGTCGCCGTGGATCAGCCGGACGAGCCGAGCCGCGAAACGTGGGGCGAGCGAACTCACCATGAAGCGTACGCAGTCGCCGGGCCGAGCCGTAAGCGGGTCGCTATAACCAAGGAGCTTCACAGCCGCGAGTGATAGGAGCCGCGTCTGAGTTTGTCAATTATCCCGGGATAAAGGATGGACTTGTCAGCCCGCGGGACCAGGCGATAGGGTTGTGCACATAACACTGCCTCACGGAGGAGGACGTCATGGTCGCGCATCATTCGCAATGGATTAGGTCGGCATTGACTGCGGGCATTGCCGCGATTGCCCTGATGAGTGCGACGACCGCAAGTCGCGCCCAAGAGATCCTCCTGGGCGGGGTCGGCCCGCTTTCGCAGCCCGGCGACGTCGCCGGAGGACAGGAAATGAAATGGGCGATGGAACAGGCCGTCGCCGATCTCAACGCCAAGGGCGGCGTCATGGGGCGCAAGCTGCGGCTGAACTTCTATGACACGCAGAACAAGCCTGATGTCTGTGCCGCGATTGCCAAAAAGATGGTGCACGACGACAAGGTAGTTGCGGTGGTCGGCGAGTTCCATTCTGGCTGCGCGCTGGCCCAGATCCCGACCTACAACCAGGCCGGCACGCCGGTGGTGTTCTCGGAGACCTACAACGACAAGATCACCGGTGGCGACCCTGCCGATCCGAACCTGCCTCAGAACCCGCCGACGATCTTCCGCATCGCGCCAGCCTCGACCTACTACTCCGGCTTCGTGGTCGACTGGATCGTCAATGGCGTCAAGGCCAAAAAGGTCGCCTACGTCACGGACACCACCGACTACGGCACGGGCGCGGCCGACGCAGTCAAGAAGGCGTTGGACGGGACTGGCATCGAGCTGAAGCAGGTGACAGTCGAGCTGGCCCAGCCTGACTACGCCTCGATCCTGTCGCGCATCAAGACGGAGTTCCCGAACGCCGATGTCGCCTATCTCGACATCTCTGAGACCGCGACCGGGTACATCGTCACTCAGAACGCGATCGATGTCGGGCTCGTCAACGACAAGACCATCTGTGTCGGAAACCCAGGCTTCCGCGACGACAAAAGTTATTGGCGGGCGGTCCCGAACGGTGTCGGCTGCCTGTTTCAGCTCGTCGGGCTGACGAGTGTCCAATATAACGAGATGGCCAAATCGGTCGACAAGCGGGCGCAGACGGCGCTTGGGCATGGCGCACGCAACTATGCCTTCGAGGCCTATGACTCCGTGTTGTTGGTCGCAGACGCGATCGAGCGGGCGAAATCGACCGATGCGAAGGCAATCGTCGCAGCCCTCGAAACCACGTCCCTGGTGGGTACGCAGGGCAAGTATTCCTTCCCGTACAACTCGAAAAACCCGGTGCCGGCCGGGAAGCCGTCCTGGCTCTGGCACCAATATGTCGATCCACCGCTGCAACTGCTCGAGTTCACCAAGAAGGGCCAGACGGCGGAGGAGGCGGCCACCGTGTGGCCAGCAAGCCGCCAAACCCAACCCGGCAAGGCATATGTCCCGGTCCAATAAGCTGAAGGATCGGCAGCGATCGGAGGATTCCCCGGTTGCTGCCGCAATCAGTCGAAAAAGCTTATGGTCCCCGGGGTGATATGGCTGCTTTTGGCCGGTCCTGTCTGGTCGGCGCTCGGGGCCATCATTCTGCCGCGTCGTTATCGCACCGCGCGCAGTGATCCGCAGCTCGCCGGATTGGCAGGCGGGTTTTGGGGCGCAGCACTTGGTCCGTTTGCCCTGGCGCCTCTCTATGTTGCCGTGCCGGTGCTGCGGCGCGGCCTCCATGTGGTGGTGCCGGCGGTGCTGCTCTCAAGTGAGCTGTTGGCGCTTTTCGCTCATGCCAATCCTGGCAATGTATGCATCACCGACCCGCTCTATGTGCTGAACCAGGTCCAGACCGGACTGACTGTCGGGCTTCTCTACGCCACAATGGCCGCCGGACTAACGCTTATCTACTCGGTGCAGCGAATCATCAGCTTCACCCACGGTCAGTTCGTCATGTTCGGCGGGGTGTTGGCCTTCCTGCTGCTGCGTAACTTGGACCTCAATCCGATTTTCATGATGCCGGTGGTGGCGATTGCTGCCTTCGTGCTTGGGGTGGTGATCGCCAAGGTCCTCCTCAAACCAGTCCAGGCCGGCACGATCGAGCGCCCCGACGAGTACGCGATCCTGATGACCTTCGGCGTCGGCATCTTTCTTACCTATGCGCTGGTCGGTATGCTCGGCAATCCGATCGCGGTGCGCGCGGCACGCTATACCGACCGGCCGCTGTTCGGCATCGATCGTGCGATCTTTGAATTCGCCGGCATGCGTATGCGCACCGACTTGCTCATAGCCGGCGCCATCGGGCTTATGATTTTCGCGGCGCTGTCCTTTGTTCTGTACCGCACCTGGACCGGCCGCAGCTTTCGGGCGGTCTCGATGGATCGACAGGCGGCTGCGGTGGTCGGCATCGACCCCGGCGCAGTTTTTTTGTGGGCATTCGGCATCGGCACTGCACTTGCGAGCCTGGCCGGCGCAGCGCTGGTGCCGGCATTCAATTTCCAGGTGCCCGAGATGGCCGCCCAGACCGCGATCCGGTCCTACGTCATCGTCGTGCTGGGTGGCCTCGGCTCGTTGCGTGGCGCCCTATTGGGTGCGCTGTTCCTGGGGGTGGTTGAGGCGCTGACCGCCGGCTGCTACCCGGATCCGAGCAAGGGCGCGACCTACCAAGTGACTTCCGGCCTTTTGGTTTTCCTGGCCGTGCTTCTGGTGCGGCCGCAGGGTTTCTTCGGACGCGCCGAGACATGAGGATGCGGGCCGTGCTGCCGTTGGTCGGGCTGGCCGTGTTGCTGGTGTTGGTGCCGCAGCTGTGGATCAAATCGGAGTACCAGCTCGATATTGCCCGGTTGGCGCTTTACTCGGCCTGCCTGACCATTACCTGGTCGCTGCTCGCCGGCGTCGCCGGGCAGTTCTCGTTCGCCCACGTTGCGCTCGCCGGAATCGCTGCCTATTCCGGGGCGCTCTGGGGCCGCGCCATTCCCGCAACGATACCGGTCGTGGGCAGCGTGTGGTTCAGCATCGCGGTCGGCGCAGTCGCGGCCCTGGTCACCGGCACCATCCTGGGCGCGGTCGTGCTCGGCCTTCGCGGCGCCTATCTGGCGTTGTTCACACTGGCGTTCGGCGAGATCGCACGGCTGGTGGTGATCGCTGAAAAGGAGGTCACCGGCGGCTGGTTGTCGCTGGGGATCGTCCAGCTTCCGGGCGGGCCACGGCAGCATTATTACCTGATGCTCGGCCTGCTGGCGGCGCTGCTCGCCGTGGTCTACTGGGTCATCCGCTCGCGGATCGGCTTGTTTCTTCGCGCCATGCGCGAGGATTTCGATGTGGCGGCGGCAATGGGGGTCGATACCACCCGGCTCAAAATCCTTATCTTCAGCTTTACCGCATTCCTGGTTGGATTGAGCGGCGCGATCTATTTCCACACCGTCCCACGCTTGACTCCCGGCATTTTCGATCTACTGGAGATGGGGTTTATCGTCGTCTACGCGGTGGTGGGTGGCCTCGAGAGTCCCATAGCAGGGGCAATCGCCGCGGTTGTGCTCGTGGTGCTGCTGGAGGTGCTACGGGTCATCGAAATCGGTCCCTATCGCTTCGAGCCTGGGATCTGGCGTTATGCCGCCTTCGGCGCAATCCTGGTCCTGACCCTGCGTCTGGCGCCCAACGGAATCATAGCGCCACTGGTTCGTTGGTTGATGGGTGCCCCGCCCCGCAGCACGATTGGAACGACAGGAATCGAAAGCGTGATCGGCCCGATCAGCTATCCAGAGGTGCGCACTAAGCAGCGCGCCATCGATCTTCGAGTCGAGGCGCTTGAGATGCATTTTGGCGGCGTCCGAGTGCTTCACGGCGTCAGCTTCGCGCTCGACCGGCCGCAGATCTGCGGGCTGATTGGACCCAACGGCGCGGGCAAGACCACGCTCGTAAACCTGATCAGCGGCTACTACCGCCCGGCCGGGGGCGCGGTTTTGCTGGCGGGGGAACGAGTCGATGGCCTTCGCCCCTACGAAATGGCTGTGCGCGGGCTTGGGCGAACATTCCAGATCACGCGATCGTTCCGGCGAATGACCGTCATGGAAAATCTCTTGGTGCCGGAGCTCGCCATGCGCCCCACCGAGATCCGAGAGCGCGCGATCGAGCACGCGCGTCAAGCTCTACGCGCGCTTGGCCTCGAACATCTGGCCCACGAGAATGCCAGCGCGCTGTCCGGGGGGCAGCAGAAGCTACTCGAATTGGCGAGATTGCTGATGCTTGACACTGACATCCTGCTGCTCGATGAGCCGTTCGCCGGTGTCCACCCGATTTTGAAAAAATCGATCGGAAAATTCGTCCAACATTTGCGCGACCAAGGCCGCGCAATTGTGTTGATCGAGCACGACTTGACCACCGTGTTCTCGCTGTGTGACCGCCTGATCGTACTCGATCGCGGCGCGTTGATCGCGGATGGTGCACCAGACGAGGTAAAGCGCCATCCCTCCGTCATCGCCGCCTATCTCGGGATCCGTGGCGCGCAGCCGCAGGTCCACCCGACTGGAGTGGAGGCGGAAGATGCTGACCGTCGATAACCTTCATGTCGGGTACAATCCCGGACTCCACATTTTGCGCGGAGTGAACATCATCGCACCGCCCGGCCGCGCGACCGCTGTACTCGGAGCAAACGGAGTCGGTAAATCCACCTTGCTGAAGGCCATGTTCGGTATGCTGAAGCCGACGCAGGGCCGGATTCTGCTCGACAATGCAGAGATCACGGGGACCTTACCTCACCGAATGATCGATCTGGGCATCGCCTACGGCCCGCAGCAGCCTGGCATCTTCTCCGAGATGAGTGTCGAGGAAAATGTCGCTCTCGGTGGCTGGCGGTTCCGAGGTGACACCAAACGCATCCGCGCCAAACTAGAGCAGAACTACCTGCGCTTCCCGATGCTGAAGGAGCGGCGAGCAACCCCGGCCGGCGTGCTGTCCGGCGGACAGCGCCGTATGGTTGAGCTCGCCCGCGTGCTCATGAGTGACCCGCGCTACCTGTTAATTGACGAGCCTTCCGCAGGCGTCGCGCCACTCGCCGCGGACGCTGTTTACGGCACCCTGAGATCCCTGCGCGATGGAGGCGTTGGCATCGTGTTAGTCGACCAGGATATCACACGCGCGCTCAGCATCGCTGACTACGTCTATATCATAGACCTGGGGCAGAACCGGCGCGAAGGTACGCCGACGCAGCTTGGTGACATCGTTAGTGCATTCTGGAGTGGATAATGCCGAAGCACACTTACAACCCTCGACGAAATTCGGTCGCCGATATCGAGCGAGTCGTTCTGCTGCGCATCTCGACGGGCAGAAATCGCGCACGCAACCGGATCCCGCACTGCGAGCAATTGGCCAAGGAGCTCGGTGCCAACAAAAACACAGTCAGCAAGGCATATCACGTTCTCGCTGAACACGGCTTTCTCAATCCGCGGGCCGGTCGTGGCACTTTCGTCACCAAGCGGCCGCCCTCGGCATTTCGGAGCGGTGCCTTGGTGAACAACCGCCGGCAGCGCAATCGGACGCTGGCGGTGAGCGACGTGGTGCTGGACACCATCTCTGCTCAGCTCGCGCTCGCCGGTCCTAGTCTACTCGATGCCACAGGGGACGGCGTCGATGTGACGGTCAGCGCACTCGGATCGGGCTGACAGGGGCGAGCCGGCTCCATTATACTGGCCGATGAGATCGATCGCGGAGGAGGCGTCTATGGCGGCATTGTCAGGCAAGGTGGCCATAGTGACCGGCGCCGGCTCGGGGATAGGGCGGGCGACGGCAGTGGCGCTGGCGCAGGCGGGCGCCGACGTGACGCTAGTTGCCCGCGGCGAGGAGGCGCTGAAGGTTGTGGCCACCGAAGTCGAAGCGACCGGACGGCAGGCGCTCATCCGCCCCCTGAGCGTCGATGATCCTGCAGCCGTCGAGGAGGCGGTGCAGGCGACCGTCGAGGCCTTCGGCCGGGTCGACATCCTGATCAACAACGCGGGCACCAACACACCACGACGCAATCTGCTCGAGACGAGCGCAGAGGACTGGCGACTGGTAATCGACGTCAATCTCACCGGCGCCTATCTTTGCACGCGCGCGGTGCTGCCCGTCATGCAGCGGCAGGGCGAAGGCACGATCGTCAACATCGCCTCGGTCGCCGGCAAGAGCGCCAGCCTGCTCGGCGGCGCGCACTACAGCGCCTCCAAGGCGGCCGTCCTCTCGCTGACCCAGTCGACCAACCTCGAGCAGCGCCGGCACAACATCCGCGCAACGGCCATCTCGCCGGGCGAGACTGCCACGCCGATCCTCGACCGTCGGGCCTCGCCCCCGAGCACTGAGGAGCGAGGCAGGATGCTCCAGCCGGAGGATGTGGCCGCGGCCGTCGTCTTCGTGACCTCGTTGCCGCAACGTGCCTGTATCGAGGACGTTCTGATCCGTCCGACCTATCTGCGCGACCCCATGGGATGAGGTGGCCCGCGACTGGCGCAGGCCGTTGTCGCACAATGCCTGGCCATCTCTTTCCGCCAGCCAGAAGCCCATCCTTCGTTGTCGATCGCACTTGAAGCGATGCAGAGGTCGCCGGAACCGGATACGCGTGGACGGGCATTACACGGCAGCGCGATCCCTAACGAGGTTGCCTTGGCGGATATTCGGGAAGCGTCACGCCGCCGTCAACAACGAAAGTTTGACCCGTGATATAGGCAGCGTCATCGCTGGCGAGAAATAGAACTGTCCTTCCAATGTCCGCGGGCTCTCCGAACCGTCCCATGGGTATAAAATTCTCAACCGCTCGCTTGAATTCGGGATCGTAGTCCGGGGCGGCTCCCTCGGTCCATATATGACCGGGTTCGACGCCATTAATGGTGATCCCCTCTCTTGCAAGTTCAAGTGCGGCGGCACGAATGAACCCGTTAATCCCGCCCTTGCTCGCAGCATAATGCGCCATACCCGCAATCGCAGTGCGGTTTCCCGTGATTGATGATGTGACGACGATTCGCCCATAACGCTGCTCGAGCATGGTGGGCAAGCACGACTGGACAGTCAAAAAGACGCCTTTGAGATTGATGGACAGCACTTTGTCCCACAGACTTTCGGGCATATCGACGATCCGGGAGGAATCGAAGATCGCCGCATTTGGACAGAGAATATCAATACCTCCAAATCGCTGCCTGGCCTCCTGTGCGACAGTCTTCATCTCCTCAGATGAGCTGATATCGGCCACGGCGTGGGCAGCATCGAAACCTTCGTCGTGCAGGGCCTTTTCGGCACGCTCGACGCCATCCCTGTTACGATCGACCAGTAAAACCCTCGCCCCGTTCTGGGCTAGGATGCGGGCGATTCCAAGCCCGATGCCACGCGCTGCGCCAGTGACGATTGCGCTTTTCCCCTGCAGCCTCTCTGTCATCGACCCACCTCTCTGCATCGTCAACCCCGGAATGCCGGCTCGGGCAAGCCATCGACATCGACATCGATCGCAAAGATTGCCCCAGCATTGGGGTCTGATCTGAACCCAGCCTCATCAAGATAGACCCATTTCCCGTCCACGAATTCGATCGATGCCGAGGTCACGAAAAGCGTGCGCATGTCCGGGCCGCCAAAGGCACAACTCGTCGGGCTCTTGACCGGCATTTCGATTACACGATCGAGCTGCCCTTCCGGTGTGTAGCGGTTTATTCGAGCTCCACCCCAGTGGGTGGACCAAAGACAGCCTTCGCTGTCAACCGTCGAGCCGTCCGGAGCGCCGGTATCGGGTTCAATAATTGCGAAAATCCGCTGGTTCCGGGCCTCACCCGTATCAACGTCAATGTCATAGGCGTAGATGACGCGATCGTGGGTTTGGGTGTGGTACATCACACGCCCATCGGGACTGAATGAGGGTCCATTCGAACAGATAAAGCCATCCACGATGAGTTGCAATTTGCCGACCCCATCTACCCGGTAGAGCTGACCGATTGGTTCGGTTTCCTGCCGGTCGGTTGTACCCGCCCATAGCCGTCCCTGACGGTCACACTTGGCATCGTTGAAACTGGCTCGCGGGAGTGCGGCAATTGGGTTGACGAAGGGTTTCCTGCTGCGAAAATCCGGCTCAATGACGGAGATGCCGTCGGACGCAGCGAGGACGAAGCCTCCGGAGGCCCGTGGCACGAGCGCTCCGAGCTGCGCGGGCAAATCGAGCTCAAACGCGCTGTCGAGCCCAGTAACGGGATCAAACCGATGGATCTCAGGCCGCATTTGGTCAACCCAATAAAGGACACCCTCGACCGGGGACCACAACGCCGCTTCGGCGAGCACCGCACGTGAGTCGAGAACACGACGAATTTCCATCTGCTCCACTAATATTTGACGATGAGCTCGTTCAATTGTTCAAGGCTCGTATCAGCCTTTGCGACGGACCGAATCACCCGACCACGCGAAAGAATGGTAAAGCGATCGCAGCTCTCAAACGCATGATAGAGATTATGCGTGATGAAGACCGCCGATACTCCCTCCCGCTTCAAATCACCGAGGTGCGAAAGCAGTTTGTTAGTCTCTCTTACCGAGAGAGCGCTTGTGGGTTCATCAAGCAACAGCATCGCTGTCTTGAAATAAACCGCCCTGGCGATCGCAACAGCCTGTCGCTGACCTCCCGAAAGCGCTTCGACGAGAAGATCAGGTGAGTCGATGCCTGCGATGCGCACCGTATTTAAAAGGACGTCCATCACGACAGCATTCATCGCGCGCGTGTTCAAGATGCCGAAGCCGAAGGTAAGTTCTCGGCCGGCGAAAAAGTTTCGCATAATCGAAGCCGAGCCGACCAACGCCAAGTCCTGGTAGATCGTCTCGATACCAAGCCTTTCGGAGTCCTTTCGAGACCGAATGGTGACTTCGCGGCCATTTCGCAGCACTGAACCGCTGTCTGGCGACTCGATTCCAGACATGATACGAACGAGCGTTGATTTGCCCGCACCATTGTCACCAAGCAGACCGACGATCTCATTGCTGTTGATTTGAAAATCGACGCTACTTAGAGCTTGTACATGCCCGTACCGCTTCGAGATGTTTCTGAGCGCAAGAAGCGGCGAGTCCCTGACGGACTGATCGCTCGTCATTTGGCGCCCTTCCTGGCAAGCCACGAATTGACAATGACAGCTATTACAAGAATGGCTCCCACAAACACGTCGAGATAGAACCCCGGGGCGCGTAACAGCAGCAAAACATCCTCGACCATGTACATGAGGCATGCGCCGACAACGATGCCGAGAACGGTCCCGCGACCGCCCGACAGAAAGAGGCCGCCGATGACACATACCGCAACGGCCTTCAACTCCAGCCCAATGCCCTGGGCGGGCGTTGCCGTGCCGACCCTTGTGATGCTCAGAATGCCGGCAATGGAAGCAGTCAAACCCGACAGCGCAAACGCGATGACCTTGACACGGTGGCTGTTGATCCCGACTGCTATCGCCGTCTTCTCGTTCCCTCCCACAAGATACATGTGATTGCCAAGTTTGCTCTTGTGCAGCAAAACAGCCGCCAGGCCAGCAAGAACAACAAACCAGATAAAGGCCGCCTCAATGCCGGCAATGGACCCGGTCATCACGACTCGCAAAGATGGTGTCGGGATGGAACGACACCGTACGACCTTCCGAAAGCCATCGCACTAGGCCTCTTACAACCAACATGCTGCCCATTGTGGCAATGAAGGATGGAATGCCCGCCTTCACTGTCACCATTCCGTTCGCAATCCCGATCATCACGCCGATTGCTAAAGTCGCAAGCAAAGCCCACCAGACCGGCAGTCCCGCCAGGAAGAGCAAAGCCACACTGTAACCCGCCAGGGTATAGACTGCCCCAACAGACAGATCGAATTCACCCGTGATCATTAGCAGGCCCACACCCAGCGAAATGATCCCAAGCACAGGGATAGCGCGAAGCAGCAGCCCGATATTTGTGGAGGATACGTAACGAAAATCGTCTGGGTAGAGGAGCGAGGCAGCAATGCAAACGATCTGAATCAAAATGAAAAAAGCGCAGATGCTTGCGATCGGTTCGCTGAAAAGCCGCCTCCAGAAGTTTCGACGCGAGGCTGCAACATCGGCTCTTTCTGGCGCTGATGTCACCTCGTTCATGTACTTTCGTCCATCAAACCCCGGCGCGTCGAATGCCGCGATCCAGATGTTATAGGCAAACCTCAACGGTATGTGCCTGCCCACTTCTTGACCAGAGCGGCATTGCTCGCGTCAATAACCGTGCCACCGATTGGAACACTGGCAGGCGGAACTCCATACTTGACGAAATAATGCAGCATCACCACGGGCATATATCCCTCGTAGTAGGCTCCAGAATCCACCGTGCCGATCATCTTCCCGGCCAGAATGCTATCGACGATCCCGGGACTGAGATCAAACCCTCCAATAGGTATATTTACGCCTGCTTCGGCGGCCGCCTGCGGAGAAACTTCGGTAACCACACTTCCCAGCCCAATGATGGCTTTAGTGTTCTGGTGACCCACAAGATATTGCGAAATCCGGGTCAACGCGGTCGCCATGGTGGGAGAGGCATCCAAGCGCTCTGACGTAATGCCCGCCTTGTCCAGTACCGCCTTGATACCCCGGTAGCGCTCGACCCCGTAGAACGCGTCCGGATCCTCGACCGGCGAAACAACGTGGTCGCCGCTCTTGAGCTTTCCCGCCTCGATCATCTTGTTCGCAATACGCTGGCCGGCAGCAAAGAAATCCTGTCCGATATAGGCTTGGCTCTGTGTGGCGTTGGGCTTAGGATCATCCGTGTCGAATGTGATCACTGCAATACCAGCGGCCCGAGCCTTGGCAATGTTCGCCGTGAATGCATCAGGAATCCAGTTGACCAAAGCTATCCCGTCCACCTTGTTTGCGATCGCAGTCTCGATGAGATTGTTCTGCTTCACTGGATCGCTATCGGCGTACTGGATGTCGACTGCGACGTTGCGATCCTTGGCGCCCTCCTCCACGCCATGAATGACCGGGTTCCAAAATGGATCTCCTGCGGCCGTGTAGATGATGAAGGTCACTTTGACCGGCGCGTCTTCGGCAGACGCTACGGTGGACAGGACGACCGAAAGGGGTGTCACTGAGAAGGCGGTAAGGAACAAGGCGACTATGGCGCCTAACATGTATCGCCAACGACCGACATTCGTCATTTCTTCCTCCCTTCATAAACCAGAAAATTTGACCGCCGCTCAACAGAGCTTATTGGCGACAGAGCGGATATTGTAGTGCACCGCCCGCCCCAAACCCAAGGACCATCGGATTTCGATTTTTGAGGTATTTTGCTCGAGTAACCAACTACGCACTAACGCGTGGAGATTCAAGGAAGGCAAGGCCTGGTGGCCCGGTATGACTACTACAAACAGAAAAAATGAATTGAGCGCCATCGCTGTAAAACGCCGGCATGCTCTGCGTGTCAGTTTTGCAGTGGATCTTCGAATGAGATCGAGGGCTCCTAAGGCGTTCGAAAACCCTGTCCAAATCGCGTCGCATTTTTGAGCGGATTTCCGTCATTCCAGCTTTGGGATTTCGGCGTTCGGAAAGCAAGTGGTTTTTGAACGCCGTCGCCTTAAAATCAGGTAGATCTGCCGTCGCCGAGCACGGCACCTCCGGACCCGGCCGATGTGGGGTCGGGAACGTCAAACCGATACATTAGGAGTAAATATAGGAAGGCAGACTTGACGCAGCCCAGAAGCGGATTGAAAGTAGCTGCAAGCCTGAGATTTTTCATGAGATGCTGCGCTGGAATGCGCTGTAATCCTCTTAGCTGTTTCGAGCAAAAAGCCGCATGTCATCTCACGCCAATGAACTTACTCAGGAGCCAATCTCGCTTTGGCAGGCTACCGAGAGCCCAGCACCTGAAACGTCAACTCTGATTGGCGACTTGCGGGCCGATGTTGCGGTGGTTGGCGGAGGAATTCAGCGGCTTGTCGACAGCCCTTCACCTTGCCCAGGAGGGCGCAAATGTCGTGGTCCTCGAGCGAGGTAAGCTAGGTGCAGGCGCCTCTGGCCGAAGCGGTGGACAGGTTATTCCAGGCCTGAAGCGCGACCCGGACGATCTCTTGCGAACGTTTGGTGCAGATATCGCTGAACCATGGATCGCGTTCGTGGCGCGAACCGCTGATAATCTTTTTGACCTGGTTTCTCGATACGAGATCAATTGTGACCCAATTCGTCACGGTTGGGTTCAGTGTGCTTATAATGCATCTGCCGTTCGTCTCGTTCATGACCGCGCGCGCCAATGGGCTGAACGAGGTGCGCCAGTTGATCAACTCACAGGCGCCGATATCTTGCGACTTACAGGCACCTCCTTCTATACCGGCGGCTGGCGCGATCGCAGGGGCGGTCGCATTCACCCACTAAATTACACTCTAGGCCTTGCCCGAGTGGTTCAGCATAGCGGTGGCCGCATCTTCACCCAGACGGAGGTCAATGCCATCGTTCCTGACAGGAGCGGATGGGTGGTTAAATCGACCACGGGATCGGTAGCAGCTGATAAGGTCGTTTTGTGTATGGCGGCCTATGCGAATGACGCCTGGCCTGGTTTGCGGCAAAGCTCCATTCCGGTTTCCACCCTTCAGGTATCGACTGATCCTTTGCCATGTGAGTTCGAACAGTCAGTTCTGCCGAACGGGATATGCGTTTCCGACACTCACCCGCTAGTTCGTTATTTTCGGCGAGATTCCGCAGGTCGTCTGATAATGGGCGGGCCCGGTACATTGCGGAAGCTCACTGGATCGCATCAAGTCCGTCATCTCGCTCGCACAATTGATCAACTCTTTCCCCAACTGACGGCACGTTACCGAATAACATACTATTGGACTGGCGAAGTCGCCCTCACGGTAGACCACCTGCCCCACCTTCATGATTTTGGATCAGGGGTTTATGCGTTTGTAGGGTGCAATGGGCGAGGCCTCGCCCTTTCGACAGCAGCAGGCGGGCTGTTGGCGAAGCTGGCCAGCGGCGTTGATCCGAAGCTTATTCCATTTCCTATCGTTTCGATGAAAACACTCCCCGCTTACGCGCAATATCCGGTGCTCGTTTGGGGGGCAACGATCTTCTACCAGCTCCAGCACATGTTTCCTCGACCCAGTCAGGTGCTGGGCTTGAGAATGCGAGGATAGTGGTCTTGCCTCATCAGCCGCGTCTACATGAAGCGAAGGAAGTCAGGGGCAGGAGCATCGGCGCCGCACTTTGGAAAGGTTAAAGTCGCCCCATAGAACCGCTCATGCCTCGCCCTCGGACACGAGGCTGCGCACTCTAATGGGCAGCATAATCTGTTTTGACCATGGTCATGACGGTTCCGCAGTTCCTGACCATTTGGACCGGCCATCAGCCAGCCAGCGTTTACCGTGACACGGGAGCCGTCGTTTATGGATAGCGCGCCCTCTCTCTGCGCGCGAGCCACGAGGCGTCTGATGAGCGAAAAAGGTTAGGAAATCGGCAACAACATACGCGTTTTGGAAAACATTCCAGGGCAAGTATCCTCAAATACCGGATGAATACCGATTACTTAGGTTTGGCGGCTCGGATGCTGCGCTTGCGACCGAACTGGCGAATCTCGTTGTCAGTGGACCGAAACGCGCAACAGCGACCCTGCTGCGGGATTTCGAGACAGGAGCAGAGCCGGTGTTTCCCGAGCCAGGACAACTCTGGGTCCTTATCGATGGCACGGGCGATCCGTTGAGCGTGGTGCGAACAACCCAGGTTGACGTTGTCGCGTTCGGTGAAGTCGATGCAGCATTCGCCTGTTATGAGGGCGAGGGCGATCGCACCCTGACATGGTGGCGCGACGCGCACATGCGATATTTTGGCCGCCAGGCGGCAGCAGAGGGTTTTGTTTTTGACGAGTATTCGAAGGTGGTGCTTGAGCGTTTCGCTGTTATCTGGCCGTAGCCGCCAACACATCGGTAAATGGGCAAATTGGATGAGGTCTGTTTCGGTCAACAGGCACCGAACATTCGCCGCACGTCCGCTTCACCCCGAAAGCGGCCATCCGTCACTTATTGCGTCAAGTCAGCGATGGGGCCATTAGCAGACTTGGGCGACCCCCGGGTACCAGTTCGGCGCGGCAAAGCGGACGGGCGCCGGCGCGATGCGTCCGCTTTTCTTCAGGATCTTTACCGCTGGCGGTCAAAGGGAACGCGTCGAGCGCGATGAAGTACTCGGGCACGTCATACTTGGACAGTCCCGCCGAATTGATAAACCCTACCCATCGCCAGACTAAGATCTGGGCCGCGGCAAGAAGCCATCTGCCTGATCATGGGCTGGATAGAACTACTCGAGCAGAACTCTCATCGGCGATGACGAAGTGCATCGCCATCGCAACGGCATAGGTCAGTAGGTTAGATAGGGCTATCTGCTGGCAATCTCGGCGAACATTGTCAGGCGATGCGAACACGGCGCGTCACCTGGCCGTTGCTCTCCCAATAGGTGCGCTTCTTCGCGATCCACGGATCGTCCATCGCAGGCTGAATTTGTCCTGCCGTATCAATGGCCCGCGATGTGATGGTGTGCTCGCCGGGAGAGGGTTTCGGCCAATCGAGAGACCATAATTTCCAGGCGAATTCCGCCTCTTCACTGTGATCAATGGCCGCCGGTACCCACGCCCCGCCGTCGATCTTGACTTCCACCCGATCAATCGCAGCCCCCCACGCGGCCCCGATAATTCTGTAGTTTGAGTTTACCCGAGTAATCCTTGCCGGCGCTGACTTAAGTCGAGTACGGCCAACCGATGTCTCCGCCCAGATCGTTTCGCCGTTGTGGTCTTCCTCGCGAATGGTGACATAGTTGCGACCCATCAGGAGGCTCATGAAGCGGCGGTCACGAATTTCGATTCTCTTCAGCCACTTGGCATTGGCGATGCCATACCAGCCGGGCGCGATCAACCTGAGCGGGAAGCCATTCGGCGCCGGAAGAGCCGCTCCGTTCATCTCGTAGCAAAGGATGTTCTTGGGATCCATGGCGTCCGCGAGCGACATGCTGCGGGCGAAGTTCTGCTTGAACTTGATGTCGCGGATATCGTCATGGAGCGCGATCTCGCCTTCATCGGAGCCCCAGAAGACCACCTCGATGCCATTCTCAAGGACGCCGGCCTCCGTCAGGATAGGGGCGAGCGGAGTGCCCGCCCAGCGGGCGTTGCCAATGCCGCCAGTAAAAAAGGGGAAGCCGTGATTGCCCGAGCATTCCACTGTGAAAATGACCTCCTGCCGCGGACGCGCCTTGATATCGGCGAGCGTCAGTTTCAAGGGCTTCTTGACCAACCCCCCGATCTCAAGAGACCACGTCTTCTCGTCTATAGTTGGCCGATTGAAATGCGAGATGCTGAAGAACTTCTCGTTTGGCGTTATCCAGCTATCCAGATCCTCCCAGACAAGTTGGGTCTGAATCCCCACCTTATTGGGATTTTCCGTGGGCTGGTCGAGCCAGGGAACAACGGCGTCGCCCGGCCGACTTGGATAGGCATAAGCCCGAGATGCATGAAGCAACGCTACCGCAGTTAGCGCCGCACTGCCGTTGATGATAAATTCTCTGCGCGGAATTTCATACATAATGGCGCCTCCTCCGAGCTTGGGTAGTGGGAGCCGCGACCCGAAATAGGGCCGCGGGACTACGCGGTCACCAAGGCGTCTGATTTTACTCCTGTCTATAGGCGGCTTCAATGCGGTGCTCTTGCTGCGGCGTCACCTTGGGTCATGAGGGTTGGTCCCACCACGTCCGCAGTTAGTCCGCTCCACCCTGGAAGCGGCCAATCCGTGGCTGTCGTCCTACCTTCGCAGAAGGGCCAAGTCCGGACATCTACCCTGCCTCAACATGGTAAGATTATTCGCTATTCCCAACCGCGGATCGGGCGTAATATTACGACCGGCCGGTCCAGCTTTCGGATGGTCAGGGTTAGACGGGATGATTAGCCCGCATCAATTCTTGTACAATCTACGTTTAAAGAGAGCCACTGGTGCGCTCGCTATGATCCGTTTTGCGGCAATCGGGCTGGGCAGCCTGTTTGCCGTTTCGGCCATGGCCAATCCAATCCATGACGCGGCAAGAGCCGGCAACGTCAATGTCGTGAGTAACCTGCTCAATCAAGGCGTGAATATTGAGGACCGCGAGCCAACCGGCGAGACCCCGCTCATCTCCGCGGCGCTGGCAGGCCAAACCCAGATTGTTGGCCTGCTTCTCGACCGGCACGCGGCGATCGAGGCGCGAAACGACCGCGGACTGACACCCCTGCATGCCGCTGCCTACGGTGGACATGTTGATACGGTCGCGGCGCTTATCGAACATGGCGCCGCCATCGATGACAACCAGAATCGCTATCACACCACACCGCTCATCGTTGCGGCAGAAGATGGCCGTACTGACATCGTGCGTCTTCTCATTGACAAGGGCGCCAATATCGAAGCGGCGGAGGCCAATGGTTTCACCGCGCTCTCCCAGGCCGGCGCGGTCGAAAAATGGGACACTGTGGACGTCCTCATTAAAGCTGGCGCCATCTGTCAGCCGAAGGAAGTCGCTGGCGAATGGTGGTGGAAGGAATGCAACAAACGCAGGAAATGACACATCGTGTCATGCGTCGAAGGAGCAATTCCATGAACATCGAATGGGTTGTACGGACTGTCGCCGCAGTAGGCCTCCTGTCAGGCGCCGCCGCAACGGCGCAAGCTGGCGAGGTCAATATCGGCTATTTCGGCAATGTGGCGATCGAAGGTTATGACACCGTAGCTTACTTCACTGACAATAAAGCCATGAAAGGCTCGGAAAAATATTCCTACAACTGGCTGGGTGCCACTTGGCTTTTTGCGAGCGAGGAGCATCGTAAGCTTTTTGCGGCTAGTCCCATTTCTTATGCGCCGCAGTACGGCGGCTTTTGCGCCGATGGTGTCTCCGACGGGAAAGGGCACACACAAGTGAACATCTGGCCGACCAAGTGGCAGATCGTCAACGGTAAACTCTATCTGGTGGCGAGCGCCGAATTCGTAGATCCGCCGTTGCCGCGGGATCAGGGAGACAAGAACTGGCAGCGCATCAGCGCCGAGCTTACGACGCAGTAACGCTTAGCGCTTGAGACTGAAATACCGCGGTAGGACCGGTGCGAGATAGAGATAGTCGCCGCCGCGCTCGGGATTAGCAGTATTTCGGTAGACTTCCCCGCAGGCCCAGTGGTCGCGCTGAAAGCCCTCGAAGCGGGCGCATAGTGATTCGCCGTCGAAGCGAACATTGCCGGTCATGAAGGTGTCGGGCGTACGGTAAGCGATACGATTCTCGGAATCGACCTGCTGAACGAACTCTACACCTGGGCCTGTCGGGCCTGCCCATATACGGCCGCTCCAAATCTGCCCGGAAACCAACGCTTTGAGTTCCGAGGCGACAATCCGGTCCACTGACTTGGGATCGAGCCCAAATGGCCAGGCCGCCACGCCCGCGAGCTTAAGCGCATCGAGATGATCACCGAGGTCCTGCTCGTCCTTGTAGTAACTGCTGTAGTGCAGCCGATAGAGGGCAAGGTTGTTGTCCGGATAGACTTCGGTCA
Organism: uncultured Alphaproteobacteria bacterium; assembly: GCA_963744915.1. Taxonomy (GTDB): domain Bacteria; phylum Pseudomonadota; class Alphaproteobacteria; order Rhizobiales; family Aestuariivirgaceae; genus DATAFF01. Next base: position 199,455 of record CAVUUY010000008.1, on the reverse strand, counting down.
GCGCCGCAGTTTCCCGGCGCGCGAGGTCGAGTTTGCCGGTCCGGGCATAGCTGGCGGCGAGGAACTCGTGCACGGTTTCGACGGAAGGCCAGAGGGTGCGCACCGTTTCCAGCGCAGCGATGGCACGATCATATTGCCGGGCTATGTAGAAGACTTTACCAGCCAGCAGCTGGAAACCGGGTGACGGCGCCGGATTGAGCCGCAGCGCCTGCTCGATGGCAGTGACGGCCCCCGCGGCTTGCCCGGAATAGGCCAGTACGAAAGCGAGGTTAGCAGCCGCTTCGGCGTCATTGGGGTTGAGCGTTACGGCACGGTGGGCAGATGAAATTGCCTCGTCGAAGCGCCGATCGCCGAGCTGCAGAATGGCCAGAGCGGCAAAGGCGCGGGCGTTGCCGGGATCGAGAGCTAACGCTCGGCCTGCCGCGTCATAGGCCGCCTTGCGGGCTACGGGAGGGCTCATCACATAATCGAAGTCGAGGCGCCAGATTTCGACCGCCGCCCGGGCATAGCCGGCATAAGCATCAGCGAAGTTCGGATCGAGGGTGATCGCCTTATGATAAAACCCTAGGGAGCGGCCGATGGTCTGGTAGTCCGCCTTGTAGAAGTTTTCCTCCTCAGCCCTCAGGTAATAGTCGTAAGCTTCTAGGTTGGTGGTTGGAATGCGGGCGATCTGCTGCCGCTCGCCGCTGCTGAGCGTCACCCTGAGCGCCGACACGACCCGGGAGATCACGTCGTCTTGCACGGCGAAGACATCGGAGGCGTCGCGGTCGTACTTGTCGGACCACAAATGATTACCGGCCTCGGTGTCGACGAGTTCGACATTGATGCGCAAGCGACCGCCGGAACGCTGCACACTGCCTTCAAGAAGGTAGCGTACACCGAGATCGCAGGCCACTTCGCGCGGCTTGACCTGTTTGTCTTTGTAGCCTGCCGCCGAATTGCGGTCGATGACAAACAGCCCCGAAATCTGTGACAGTTGGGTGATCAGATCATCGCCGAGCCCGGCGGCGAAATAGGCTTGATCGGATTCGGCGCTGAGACTGGCAAATGGTAACACCGCCACGGATGGTCGGTCGGGGACCGGCCTGCAGGATCCACTTGCGACAATCGCAGGTACAGTCTGCCACGGCCGCCACCACAAGACGGCAATCGCTATCGCAATCAGTACGGCGACAGCCGTTGCGGCCAACTTGGTCGCTGCAAAGTCCTTTTTGGTCGGAGCTCGCACCGGCAGTGGCGGTGCGCCCTCTAGCCGGACACGAAAGGTCCGCACCGGTCTGGCAATATTCTTGACGGCGATTTCGCCCATGTCGTCGAAGACGACCGGTAGCCGGTCACGCACCTCGTTGCGCACGGTGCGGCTCACACAGATGCCACCAGGATCGGCGAGACCCTCGAGCCTTGACGCCACATTGACGCCGTCGCCGAAGAGATCGTCGCCCTCGGCGACCACGTCGCCGAGATTAATGCCAATACGGTAGCGAATGCGTCGGTTCTCGGCCGCTTCCGCATTGCGCCCCGCCATTGCCTCCTGCACTGCCATGGCGCAGCGCATCGCTTCGACGATACTCGCGAACTCCGCGAGAACTCCGTCGCCTAACAGCTTGAAGATGCGTCCCTGGTGCTTCGCGATCTGCGGTGCGATCACCTCGTCCTGAACAGCCTTCAGAGCGCGTAGCGTTCCTTCCTCATCCTGTCCGATCAGGCGCGAATAGCCGACCACATCGGCGGCCAGAATTGCAGCAAGCCGGCGTTGGACGCGTTCTTCGACCATAGAAATTAGTGACCTCAGGAGGTGGTCAGCTGGATTGTATTGGCTGAGTGCTGGGGAGTTTATCGCGGACAGTTCCGGTTTGGGTCATTCTCGTCGATTCCGCGAATGTTGGGGTATGTCCGCTCATGCCCCGAAAGCAGCGGAAAACGCTGACATGCAGGCTGTCGCGATGGGCCATTTGCCTTCAGATGCTTGACCTGTGCCCGCAGTTCTTGATGAAGCCACTGCGCCTTCTCGTCGTGAAGTATCAATGCCGACTTCGCCATTGCTGCCTACGCATGTCTTTTGCGAGGTGCTAGCGTATCCCTTGCTTTCTGTGACAAACCCTTTGCAGGAGTTAGCCATGTCGCTCTCGGTTGCATCTCGACTAGGCTACCTCAGCAGGCGGGCGGTCTTAGCCGGCGCGACCGCCTTCTGCTCAAGGCCAACTCTCGCGCAGCAGCCAAAATGTCAAATCGGCCCGCCGGTGCACCAAAGAGGGCCAGCAGTTTTCATGGACTACGATCAGCTCGAACTCGATGCGGCCTACAATCAGTATTACTACGAACCGCATCTTGACCAGATCGCGCAGCGCTTGGCAGCAAAGAGCGATGAGGTGCGAGAGAGGATCGGGGAGCCGATACGGATGGCTTACGGGCCAACGGGGGTTGAGAAACTCGACATCTACAAGTCGCGCCGGTCCAAGGCGCCGATATTTGTTTTCATCCATGGAGGAATTTGGCTGAGTGGATCGGCCAGAGTATCCGCATATCCGGCAGAGATGTTTGTTCATGCGGGGGTCCATTTCATAGTGCTTGATTTCACCTCTTTGCGGAGCGTCAAGGGCGATCTTGAAGTAATGGCTGGTCAGATTCGCCGCGCCATCGCATGGATCTTCGATAATGCTCCAAGTTTTGATGGGGACGCATCGCAACTTTATATCGGCGGGCATTCGTCCGGCGGCCACCTGTGCGGCGTTGCTTTGGTGACCGATTGGCAAAAGGACTTCGGACTTCCTGTCGACACGGTAAAGGGTGGTCTATGCATGAGCGGTATGTTCGATATGAAGCCAGTCAGACTTTCTTGGCGCCGGTCATACGTGGCTTTCACCGATAAGATGGAGGATGCCATGAGCCCGCAGCGTCATATCGACAAGCTGAATGCCACTGTAGTGGTTACTTACGGCACCTTCGAAACGCCAGAGTTTCAGCGGCAAAGCCGTGATTTTGCTTCGGCAGTGTCGGCAGCTGGCAAGCCGGCCAAGCTGATAAGCGGTCTGCATTGTTTTCACGACGAGATGGCTGAGTCACTTGGCAACCCATATGGGCCCAATGGTCGTGCCGCTCTTGCTCTCATGAAGCTCGCACCGCCATGAAGAACTTGAGCAGCCGAGGTTGAGCGACGCCTAAGCCCATATCGGCGCGCGGTTGATACTCTGCCAGAGACCGTCTGAAGTCCGGAATCGTCTGACCAGGGCCTCAGAAAAGCCGGGCTACCGGAATGACCGCTCAGGGTCAACGGCCGCCGGATGAGCAGCTTTCCGATAGAGTCCGCTTCACCCCCAATGTGTTGACATTCGCCGACATGCCTATAGGTCCCTTTTGGGCCAATTCCGGACCTCGGTGACCAGGGTCAACTTCCGCAATCAGCCCCTGCGCAGACAATCATATCGAAACGTCACGAAAGTAACGGTTGCAATAAAGTGCAATCGCGGTAGTCGCCCTCAACAGCGCTTTTGCTAGGATTATCGCAATAGATCCTTTGCCATAAGAACATTGTCGTAGTAGCGACCGTCTTGCTTTAGTGCGTTCTTCTCCACGCCGTACTCCAGAAAGCCCAGCCTCGCGTACAGGTTTCGTGCTTGCTCATTGTCCCGCACGACGCTGAGTTGGATGAGCTCAACCTGTTGACGTGCGAGATCACATATCGCTTCAACTAGCCGGCGACCGACCGAGGCCTTCCTTGCGCCAGGTCGAACGTACATGCCCCAAAGTATGCCTTTGTGCGCACTTTTCTGGCCCTGCTGGACGGCGAAGCCGGCAACGGCGACCAGCTCTGCGTTACGGAACGCGCCGAGCATTGTAGAAGCGCCGAGCCGATCCGAGAACCAACTCAGAGGTTGTGCATTTTCAACCTCGAAAGTACTACCGAACGCTTCCGGGTTAGCCTGGAGGGCCTCCAGCCGAATGCCCCGATATAGGACGGCGTCGGTTTGTACGAGGCGGCGTATCTCAATGCGGTCGGCGCTCATCATTCGTCCTTGGCAGCCGGAGTAAGGAATGGCTCAACAAAGCCATTCCTTATTGTCGCACAAGATAAAACCATTTGTTCTGCGACATCATGTTTTGGCGAGATCGGCTTGTGGCCGGGGACGACGTCAGCTTTGGGTCAATCGCGTCTATCCGACCATGTCCGCTTGAGGTCCGCTTATGCCCTGGAAGCGGCACAAGAGCGGACATTCAATCACTTCGCATTCGGGCCATCACCGGGCCTTGGTCGAAGTAGACGAGAGGCTCGCGGAGACACTGGTTTGCAACACATGCTCCACTGACCCCAAGTCCCCAGCATCGAACACGTAAACTTCCTCGTCGTACCCCTTGAGTTGGCGGGTGCCCAGCTCGACCACAAACAGATCATCACGCACTGCGTCGGCAACGGTTGAATCGATGATAATTGCCGATCGCGCGCAGACGAACATAATCTCGATGCCAAATTCACAACGTTGCCGATGGCGGTGTAGTCCATACGGCTTTCACTTCCGATCCGCCCTACCGTCGCCAAACCCATAGCGATACCGACACCGAATCCGATCGCGTGACCTCGCAAGAGCCAACCGGCGACCAAGCTCTGAACCGCCGTCTGCATTTCCATCGCCATCTTTACGGCATGTAAGGCAGGTTCGGGACGCGGTACGGGTGCGTTCACAAGCACCATTAGCCCATCGCCTACAAAACTCGTTAAAGTTGCTTCATATCGTGTGATGATGAGACCAAGGGCTTCGTAATAACTGCCCAGGACATACATGATCTCATCGGGTGCGGCATGCGCTGCAAAGGTCGTGAACCCTCGCAAATCACAAAAAACGACAACCACTTCGGGGCGCTGGCCTGCTAGCACACTCTGGTCACCGGCCTTTTCAACAAGTTCAGCGACTTGCGGCGCGAGGAACCGTTTCAATCGAGCAATCCGTTCCGACCGCTCATGCGAAATGGCGAGTTCGTGAGCCATTTGATTGAACCGTGTTGCCAATCGCTCGAGTTCGTCGCCCGTGGCAATCTCAATACGGTGGTCGAATTGTTGGGCGCCGATCTTTTCGGCGCCTTCCTCCAAAACTTCAATCGGCCTCGTTATGCGCCGCGCGAGCCAATAGGCCAGCCCAACCGCCAGTATTATGCCGACTAGCAGCAAGGCTCCTGTTCGCCAAAAGGCTGAATAGAGAGGTGCGAAGGCCTCGACTGTTGGTTGTTCTACAACCACTGTCCAATCCACGCCGGGGACTGTCGCCGCGGCAGCAACCACTGCTCGACCTTGGTCGCCTTTGGTTGAGAAAATGTCTCCGCCCCGAGTCGAGAATTGCCCCCTGCAAGTTGCGGAGGCTCGCCGCCGTCTCCTGGTCTGCTCCACGCAGCACTTTGCTGATGTCGGGATGGGCGATAAGCCGACCAGGTTGATCAAGAACAAACGCGTGTCCAGTGTGACCGACGCGAATGGCCGAAATCAAATTCCAGATAAGTTTCAAATTAAGTTCAGCAATAGCGATTCCGACAGCCTGGCGATTACCTGCCACGGCCAGCGTCATAAAGGGTTCAGAGCCATTATAGAAGGCGACAGGGCCGTACCAGATTTGCCTCCCGCGGGCCCCAACCACTGCAGGGTCTGTAGAAAGGTCTCGCTGGCCGGCGGCTTTGTTCAACTCGACACGCGAAACACGGAGTCGCTCAATGCCGGCTCCATCGACCAGCGTGATGCTTACCACTGCAGGAACGTGACGCAGCACCCGCAATGCATCGAGCCGATGCTGTTCCTCGGTGCCGGGCGTCCAAGGTTGCTGAACGGTCCAGCCGAGCTGATCCATAATGCCGGTAAGGAAGCTCTGAATTTTGCCAGAGGCGGATGCCGCCTCGACCCTTAATAGCGCGCTGAGCATGGTGCGCTGATCGCGATAGCCGAACCACGCATTGCTGATGCCAGCGGCTAGCAGTGGGACAACAACAGCGAGGAATAGGGCAACAAAGTATTTCAGGAACAGGGATCGGTGCAGCTGACCCCATGGATAATCCATGGCTATTCGATTGTGACTGGGGTCAGTGGATTGATCGGCTGCTTCATTCGATTACCGTATCGGCCAGCAGCAACATGCTTCCGGGTACCTCGATGCCAAGGATTTTGGCGGTCTTCAGATTGATCGACAGCTTGAAGGTTGTGGGTTGTTCGATCGGCAGGTCGCCTGGCTTTGTGCCTTTGAGAATGCGGTCGACATAATAGGCAAGCCGATGGTCCATCTCATCGTAATCTGCCGAATAGGCCATCAGACATCCCCTTTCGGTAAACCAGCCACCCCAGGCCATCGTCGGGAGACGATACTTGACTGTCAAAGCCCCCAGGGGTACGGCTGCATTGGCTAACATCATATCGGGTAAAATAAAGACAGCCTGAACACCCTCGGACTTCATTTGGGAGAACGCGATCTCGAGGTCACCTTCCTCTCTGACCTGATGGATGATCGCAGCAATTCCGAGCTCGCTTGCCGCGCGCTTTGTATCCGCTTGCAGAGCGGGAATGTGTTGCAAAACTCAATCGCTTCTTGCGGCCGGGTTGGGCTATGAGTTTTAGCCATCCATTTGTGCCGTCCGCCATTCATGGATTTCCGGGCACCGACGCCTGACACGAGGCTTAGGCGGCGCAAGTTGCCGCCAGCTGGCGGGGCACGGCAGAGGAGCTTGGCAAGCCGCCTCAAATTCTGAGCAGTTGCGGTGAGCAGCACCTCGTCCCTGGCGCCGCTCAAGCCCCGCAGCCGAAGCCGGTCGAGTTTGAGGATTCGCTTCATATGAGCAAACCGCATTTCCACCTTCTTGCGCTCGCGACGTGACTGCTGGAAGGCTTCCGTGTTGGCCAGCGCGCGGACGCGGTCGCGCACATCCTCGTTGACATCGCGGGTGACCTTGCGCATGGGCGCCGTCGTGCACTTCGGTTTCAACGAGCAGGCCGAGCAGTCTTTCTTGCTGGCTCTGTAGTAGACAATGTGGCCCTGATCGATGTTGCCGGTGCTGGTGAGCTCTGCGCCACCTGGGCAGATGTAGACATTGCGCTCATGGTCGAAGACGAAGTCGGCTCGGCTGAAGGTGCCATCGGGGCGTGCCGACTTGTCCCACACCGGAACATGCGGCGTGATCTGGCGATCCACCAGCCACTTCAGCAGCCTGACCGCACCATAAACACTGTCGCCTGCGAGCCTCTGGGGCCGAAGGTCGAAGCGGCATTTGACGCGCTCCATCATGGTCTCGGTGATGGCGATCTCCACCATACGGTTGGCGCGCGTGCCCTCAGCGTCGACAATGATGCCGGCCTTGTTGTCGATGAGATAGTTTGCATCGTAAGCGAAGAATGGATTGATGCCGGTCTTTGCCACCCATGCCGCCTGCGGATCGGTCAGCGAGACTTCTTTCGGCGGCTTGCGTCGACTGCCGCCACCGCTTGAACCGCCGTCGTCTCCGCCGCCGCTCTCCTCATCACTGCGGGCGGCATCTAAAGCCATCAGGTACTCGCGAACCGCACGCGATGCCGTCTCGGCCTTCGGCCAGGCGATCGGCTGATCGCCAGGCACCCGCTTCGTCTTGTCCACGTCCGCCTTGATCAGGCTCGCATCGATTGAAAACCCTTCGCCGCCGACCAGTCCAGCCGCGATACACTTCGCCACGACCGCCTCGAAAACCCGCCGCAGGGCATCGCTCTCACGGAAGCGCTCATGCCGTGCACGGCTGAATACCGAATGATCGGGGATATCGTCCTCAATGCTGAGCTTGCAAAACCACCGGTAAGCCAGATTCACCTGAACCTCACTGCAAATCTGTCGCTCTGACCGGATGGCAAATACGTAACCGACAATCAGCATCCGGATTATGAGCGCCGGATCGATCGAGGGTCGGCCTGTGTGCGAGTAGTACGGCGCAAGCTCATTGTGCACCCAACTGAGGTCGAGCATCGCATCGATCTGCCGGACCAAGTGATCACCTGGCACGACCTCGTCGAGATCAAACGCATAAAAGAATTGGCCTTGTCCACCCTCTTGCCGTCCCATCATGAACCCGGCTCCCGCGAATCATCGTCTCAATCCAACGGAATCACGGTTCGCCAATCGTCTCAACGAGAGTTTTGCAACACATTCGAGGTGAAAACGGACGTGCTGAACCTCACCTCTGAAGGCTGCAAATGACCCATTTCGGAAGTGCGCTGGCGCGCTGGGCTAATTTTCAGGCAAGAAGATATGGTCGTAGTTCACCGGGAGGTGCGTTGGATCTGTAAACGACCCCTGGTCAGATCTAATCCTCGCTGAGTGGTAGGTAAATCGCTTTTCATTGAAGATCGGTGCCAAGGGTGCGTCCTTCAACACATCGTCGAAAATCGCTTTCCATTCAACGATGCGGGCGTCCTTCTCGTTGGTCTTGACCATGACATCGGCCTTCGCCGCTCGCGCGTCGATGGCGTGGTTGCAGTATTTCGACCAGTTCCAGCCCCCTTCAACGGCTCCTGCACAGCCCAGGATGCCATAGTAGAAATTGGACGGATCAGGGAAATCGGCGATCCAGGCCATACCACCGGACCAGATCATCGGCGCATTGCCGGAGCCGCCAGCGGCAATGACCTCGGTCTGCGTCATGTAGCGGATCTCCGCCTTGATCCCGACATCTGCAAGGTCTTGCTGGATAGCCCGGGCAATGCGCGGATTGGGATCGACATTCATCACATAGAGTTCGGTTGTGATTTCGCCGGTACCGGCTTCGGCGAGCAGCTTCCTCGCGGCTTCGGGATCATATGCATAGCCTTTGTTATCCGGATTGTAGGCGGGCATCGCTGGCGGAGGAATCTGGGTTGCCGGCGTGGCGCGGTTATTGATGAAGCGAACGATCCGCTGCTTGTTGATCGCCATGTTGACGGCTTGGCGGACCTTGAGGTTGTCGAATGGTGGCCGGGTGACGTTCATGGCGACATAGCTCGTGTGGGGCAGAGCACCTTCAGAGATCAGATCCTTGTTGGCCGGATCGGCCATGATGGTCGTGAATTGCGCAGGCGGGATACCGTCTCCAACGATGTCAACTTCGTCTCTGTGAAGCCGAAGAACTGCCACGGTAGGGTCCTGGCCAAATTCGAATGTCAGCTTGTCGAGATAGGGAATACCTTTGCGAAAATATTCGGTGTTGCGTTCCAGGACGATGCGCTGGCCGGGAACCCATTCGATGAACTTGAAGGCGCCGGTGCCGACTGGTTTCCTGCCAAAGTCTGCGCCGTCTTTTTCGACCTCTTCCTTAGGCACGACATGGGCAAAGTTGAGTGCCAGCAGGTGAAGGAAGGTCGCGTCGGGCCGAGTGAGCGTAAAAACCACGGTTCTGTCGTCCGGCGTTGCGATACCGGAAAGCTCCTTGGCCCGACCGGCGGTCAGGTCGTCAAAGCCCTTGATCATGCTGTAATAGCCGCCGCCAGGACTCTGCGTCGCCGGGTTTACCGCTCGCTCCAGTGAATATTTCACGTCGGACGCCGTCAGCGGACGGCCGTTGTGGAATTTTACGCCGTCGCGCAGCTTGAACGTGTAGGTGAGCCCATCGTCCGAAACAGTATAGTTGTCGGCCAGGTCGGGCTCGAGTTCCGTGGTGCCAGGCTTGTAGTCCATAAGCCCGTCGAAAATCGATTTGATCACGGACCAGTTCTGCCAGTCATAGCCGACTTGGGGATCGAGCGTCGTCAGGTCGTTGTTAAAGGTAATTACGGCAGCCCCGCCTTGCTTGGGCATCGGCGCCAATGGTGCCGGTGCCGCGATCAGCAGCACGAGAGCTACCACAACCAGCCCAATCGTCCGCATTTCCACCACCAGGACCGGCTCAGTATCGCATTGACCGGTGGCCGCAGGAAACAGAGCCGAAGGGGTTTCGTGTAAATCATTAGCCTTCTCTAGCCTGCCGGCCTGTCGTTAGCCATGGTGCTGACCCCAATCGGAGATGCCATCTGAGTGCGTCGATGTCCGCCTGTGGCAACGGGCTGTCGAGACTGATCGCCGCTATGGTGCAGGAAGCGGACTTTGGTGGGCCACGGGAAGCTGGCGGATTTATGAGTTCCACGCCTTAAATGCCCTGTCGTGGTGATCCGAAAATGGGAGAGGGAGCAAAAGGAAAACTGATCAGAGTTGCCGCCATCCTAGTATCGAGTTTGAACTTGCCTATATCCCTGACCGTCGATTCAAACTCACCCAGCACCATCATGACTCAGCACACGACCCATATGCCAGTTCTCTCATTTCTCGAAGTGTTTGGGAGAGATGGGCAGAGGGTCGATTGCTGAGATATGGGCCTTTGATGATCTGGAACTTGAAGACATCCATGATTTTGTTCAGTGGGTGTTTTCCTCTCCCTGAACCAAGCCAATCACCCATCCTGACCATGGCGAAAATTGATGCAACTCTGCAGAACTCAAGCGGAGCAGGAGGATCGATGGGAGGTGGAGGCGTCGGGGGTGTCTCGTTCTGACAGCGGTCTGCTCCACAGTCTCACACGAGCATGGTCCAGTGAGTCTCGGACAACCCCGGTTCTGAAGTCTCACATAAATCGATCTTGATCATTGAGTCGCCGAATCCCACATCGTCTTTGTGTTGAGTGAGACGGGAGGAGTGGGATGAGGGTTGGCTATGCACGAACTTCGACGGTTGAGCAGATTGCCGGTCTTGAAGCTCAGGAGAAAGAACTGAAGGCTTCGGGAGTTGAGAAGCTTTTCAGTGAGCGGATTTCCTCAGTTGCCAAGAGAGAGAAGTTGGAAGCCGCCTTGGATTTTTGCAGGGAAGGGGATGTGTTGGTGGTGACGAAACTCGATCGATTGGCGCGAAGCATGGCCGATCTTGTTGCCATCACCACCAAGCTGACGACCAAAGGAGTTGATCTTCAGGTCCTCGGCATGGGACTGGATACAAGCACCGCCACAGGAAAACTGATGCTCAACATCATGGGATCGGTAGCCGAGTTTGAGCGGTCGATAATGTTGGAGAGGCAGAAAGAGGGGATCGCGCGGGCTAAAGAAGGAAGGGAAGTTCAAGGGGCGTGCACCAACTGCTCAACGTAAGGCTGGTGAGGTTATCAGACTTCGAAACCAAGGCGTCAAGGCGACGGATATCGCGAGGCAGCTTGGGATGGGTCGAGCATCGGTGTTTCGAATCCTTAAAAGATTTACGATGAATCAAATAAGCCAATCCTTCGGTTGCTCGTGGCAATCGTGAAGCTTTTGATAGCTCTCAGCAATGGCCAGCCAAGCTACCGGCCAACTTCTCGAGCTATAGCTGTTCCGGCCTGAGCGGTACGGTTTCGGCGTGCGGAAAACGCTAAGGTCGTGTCAAAGTTAAACCGTCTTCAATTCGCGAGCCTATAAACGGGCCAAGGTGTCAGCCGAGTGTTATGAAAAGCAACAAGGGTAAGACGCAGTCCGTGAGTCATAGGTTCTGTGGCGGCGTGATTTTGCTTTGTTGTTTATGCGGCATTGCTGGTGGGGTTGGCCTGACCTCTGTACCCGCTGCGGGCGCAAACAGCCAAAAGAGCGACCGGATCGTTTCGGTGGAAGTGATCGGAACAGCATTTCGGATCACGCTGGCCAACGGGAGCATCATCGAAAAGTCCGACTTAGAAGGTGCAACACTCGCGGTGGTCTTGCCCGGTGAGACAAAGCCGAAGCAGGTGCGGATCACGGCGATAGTTCCGGATTCTATGGACCCCGATGGGGAGGTTCTCCTGTACCGAATGACTGTAGTCGATCACGTTAGGGGTAAATCGGAGGAACTTTGCGAACCGGATCAGCAGGGCGACCGATGGGCATTTCCTTTGCGTGGCCAGTGGGACGCTAACGGTCGCCGCATCTCAGATGAAGGATTTACACTGACGTGTGCAACGGGAGCGCAAGGAAAGTGCGTCCGTTTCGGATACAAACCCTGGAAAACACTTCCGAATGGCGTCGCCTTGGCCGACTACCACCAAGCATGTGTCAGGCTCGTGCGCGCAGACTATTGCGGGACCAGAGGCACGACCAGGGACGGTATGCTGATCGACATCTACGACAAGATCGGTATTTCAACCATTAGCGATACCGCCGATCAGGACAACTTGAAGTTTCGAGGCAGCATGGGATGTGAATGGCGCAGTTTGCGTTGCGCATACCCGTGTCCCTGAGAACATCACTCTGGAGAGATTGGCCGCCGAGTGCCCTCGGCTTCGGGGCCACCTAGGAGAGGCGGTTTGCAGCCGAGACGCTGCGGAATCTGGTAGATTTGGTCCCGCCTTACTGTATAATCGCTCGCGTTGATTGAATCCTTCAGGAGCGCAAGCCGCTAGGGGGATACGATGATTACGATGAAGACTGCATTCTGTTTGATGGCAGTCGGGTTAATAGCCACATTAAGCATTCCTGCTGAGGCAAGGCTGGCAAGCAATAGGTTGGCAAGCAATCGGCTGGCTAGCAACGAGTTGGCCACTAACCGGCTGGCGCAACAGTTGCTAACGGTGGCGAGCAATCGACTGGCAGCAACAGACTGGCGAGCAACAGACTGGCGAGCAATCGACTGGCTAGCAACAGGCTGGCGAGCAACGGAACTGCCACGGCCGGGGCTGGTGCAATCACTGAGGTTCTCTCAGTGACGCTGCGGGACGGTACGGTATTAAAACGCTGAGTGCCGACCCACTGCGGGAATAACACGTTTTCTGAAGGGCCCAGCGACTGCTGAGCCCTCTGTTGTGAAAACGGTGATCGCGTCCCACACGCGGCAGACTCCGCACGAATGTCCCCTAGTCTAGTCAATCCGTTTGTGAAGCATCGTGTGACATGCCCGAACCGCCCAGAGATGGCTCGTGAGCCTTGAACCTGCGCCCCACTGGTCGTTTACCATACCAAAAGATAATCGGGACCGACATCAAAGGTGAAGCCTTCCAGGTATCCTGTATTGCCGCTCCGATCCTCCCGAGGAGAGCGGCGTGCTGGGGGACCGTCAGGGGCACCATACTTGACGGTCCTCTCGATACCAGACGTCTCCTTCGCTGAGCTTGAAGACACAGGAGGGGCGTTCCGCCTCGCCGGCCTGCGGGCATGATGTGCAATGGCCTCAGCTCTTCCGCTCCCAGTTATAGGGAAGGCGATTGGATTCTCAAGGCCAGCGAAACTCACAATTTTCGCCAAAAGTTGTAGCTTTTTCGGTGTGGGGGGCGTAAGTTGAATTTATCCAAGCCAATCACTTTCTTGGACGCTCGACTCAGGGACAGTAAGGGGAGGGCAATACATGTTCAGGTACATTTCTCTTGCTGCTCTTTGCCTGGCAGCGACCCCCACATATGCTGGCGAACTTAATGCTTTAGAGGGCGGCAGCATCGAAATTGGCAGCTTTCACGGCGTCGTATTTTATACCAGCGAACCTGATGGATATCACATTGTCGCTACAATCGCGGATGGCGAAGCGGGTCTGCCAGTACGCTTCGAGGCTACTCTGACCGAAACCCAAAAGGTCTCAATCTCTGTGCCTGGCAATCTTGGTGAGCAAAGTCACGTACTCGAATTCTCACGCACCAAGGGAAATTGGTCATTGCGCCACAAAGGCCCGCCGCTAGTCACCATTTCATCATTGCTGGACCGCCAAGCTAGTCAGTTTTTCGCATGACAAAGCGCCGATGCTCGGCGAAGAGAGAGGCGGGTGTTGCTCCCGAACCCTGCTCCCAGGTCGGAAACAACGGTGCAGTTGGCTTTGCCGCGCTCGTGGCCAACGCTGCGATTCTCCGGCTCGATGTTCACGGATCTGCTTCGGTTGCGGAAGATCGAGGCCGAACAACGGAAAGGGCATCATCAACTTGATCACGAAAGACGGCGAGACCCGGAAGTGGGCCGCCGTCGCACGCCGCGAATGACCCGCCTCGACAAACGCAACAACGCGCTCACGCAGATCATTCGAAAGCGGCTTGACCATCGCGAATTACCTCCCCACACCAGGAGTGAATCACGAACTTAGCCCTTTGACATCCCTCTCGATTCATCCGTTCACACGGTGCTTGAGGTTCGATACCTCCCCGAAAGCCTGTTGGTTCGGATCGGCAGCTAGCTCTCCGGCCCAGGTACGTCGCCGATATATTTCAAGCACTTAGGTTAGCTCCGCATCCTGCTCGTTGAATCCCCAGCTTCGCGCCCCAGATTGCCCCAATTTGCCCAGAACCGGCAGCGAACAAATCGGGGCAATTCGTTCCAGTCTCGCCTGTCTTTTCAATGGCTTATGACGGATACACTACTCTGGGGAGGTGCGAACCCATGTCTTTCCGTCCCGGAGGTTTGCGGACGTCCTCAGCAAACCGCGACATCTGTAGCCGTACGTGTGCCTCGCCGGGTGAGATAAATTGGAAGTGGGGAGCGGGTCGTTAAAGGAGCACTGGTGATGAAATACTCCTCTTCGCTCTTGGTTGCGTCCCTACTCGTTCTTGCAGGAATCGCCAGTTCGAACGCACAGGAAGCGCCCACAAATCCCATGATGGGACAAGGCATGATGGGACAAGGCATGATGGGCTACGGCATGGGTGGACCCGGCATGATGGGCTACGGCATGGGTCATGGCATGGGTGGACCCGGCATGATGATGCGGCCCGGCATGATGCGGATGATGATGGTGATGATGGACACCGATGGCGATGGCGCTCTATCGCTTGATGAAGTGCAATCGGTCCATGCAAGAATATTTAAGGCCATGGATGCTGACAAGAACGGCAAGGTCACGCTTGAAGAAATTCAGAGATTCATGAGCGGTCAATGAGTTCGGCTTGGCCCGAATTGATCTAATGATCGAGGCATGAAGCGTTCTTGATCGCCGCTCTCGGGGGACTTCAATCCGGTGCTGTCGTCCATGGCTGCCGGCACGGCGGTCTTCATATTCGGTGATGGGCCTTTAGCCGTTCTTCTTCGGGTGTGCTGACGATCAGGAGCCCGATGCCAAATTCCGTTTTGATCCGATGCAATCCGAGCGAATTCGGCAAACGCGATGCCAAAGAGATTGCCGGATTTCCGGGAAAAAGCGCCCTGACCGGCTGTCCTACCGTTAGACGACTCGGTGTATGGGCAATCAGAGTTGGCCTGCCGGGGTCACCACCAGCCACACCAACCGACTGCTGTGACCTGCCGCCCGGTATCACGATAAAGGCGATTTGTATCCCGTCTTCGTGTCGTGAGCGCGCTTCATCGCAGCCTCTGCTTCCTTCGCGGTCAGAAGTGACATTGTTTCGAAACGAGAGAACGCGCCAGTGGAAGCTGCGGTCATTGAACAAGCCGCAGCAGCTGTGTTGTCGGCACCGTTCGCATCGACGCAATTCGGATCGTTGGCTGGATTGGTTGGATCATCGCGGCATGCAGGTGAAGTTGTTGCTCCCCTTGCGCAGCGTTCTGACCTTTCCATTGGCATCGAAGCCAATGACCGTTGCGTTCTTTGCAATCGACTCGGGAGCAGCAGACAGAGCATTGGCGATCACTTCCTCGTCGGTCTTGGGAGACGCAAACTCGCCCTTGACCACCTCCTGACCCAGACCACCACTCGACAAAGTTGAGTAGCACCATAGTTACACGAGCCGTTGCACTAAGGGGGTGCGCATGAAAGCCTCCTTCGTTCGAGATATAAGCCGAATACCGGATTTGAACTTAGCTGACATGACGGAGCTACCCAATTGACTTAGATCAAACCGCTAGTCCGACTGTCGCAAGTCCACGGAATTCCTTCGGTCCTGCTGTCGGTCTCGCACGCAAGCGATTCATTCTGACAGGGCATGTAAGCTATTGAGATGTCATGGCCTGAAAAGCTGAGGGAATGTCAGAACCCGCGTTGATTCCGCTGACTCGCCCGCCAACTTAAAATCCGCTGCGGTATCTGCTGGGGATTGAGATTGAAGGCGAGACTGACGATTGGATGCTTCATGGGAGTGCTGGGTTCAGGGGCACCAGAACCTTAGGTTGAAATCTCGGCTTTCGATGTCCCCTCCGATTTGGAATGAGGATAAGTTCGCGCATCATCGCCCCGCAGCACATTTGAAGTCGCCGATTACCACCCCGTCGCTGGTCTGATCACCGGCGCCGGAAAGACTAAGGAACCGCCACCGCCTGGGATAACCTTGGTTCACCATCACCGGCCATTGCCAAGGAATGACGGTATCCTGGGTGTGGATTTCGTCATTGATGCCGACTAGCTCCTCCTTTTCATTGCTTTGGATGTAGAAGTAGATTCGCGCATCGCCGAATGGCTTTGACCCGTATCGGACCCTGTCGCCAATCGCCTTGATCGAGCTAGTACGAGATTCGCCGCTGCGGGAATTGGCATTGATCGATGATTTTTTTGGGCCTAGCGTTTTTCACCAGCATCGTCGTGTGGGCATCTCAGACGAGAAAGAGTATCCAACTTCGCCGGAATGTACCAGAATCCGCACTATGGCAATTGAAGCGAGAGGCGAGAAATCATGTCCCGAAACTGGCGCATTGAAGGCAAATATATCGAGTATTGTAGCTGCGACCTTGGCTGCCCTTGCGAGTCCATGGCTGACCCGACTTACGGCCACTGTACCGGCCTGGTCGGTTTCGAGATCGAAAAAGGTCATTGCGACAACGTGGATCTGAGTGGCTTGAAGGTCATCGCCACCTTCTACTTCCCGCGCGCGATTCACCATGGCCAGGGCGTCATGCATCCGATCATCGACGAGCGCGCCAGCGAAGCGCAGAAAGAGGCGTTGTTTTATATCCTTTCCGGCGCGGACCAACCGATTGGCACCATGTTCCAGATCTTCTCGGTCATCATCGAGACCATCAAGGATCCGCTGTTCGCACCGATCACTTTTGACTGGGATTTGGACAAGAGGCAGGCCCGCATCGAGATACCGGGTGCGCTGCGCGCGCACAGCGAGCCAATCCGTAACCCCGTCACTGATGAGGAGCATCAGATACTCACGGTGCTGCCGAACGGCTGGGTGTTCCACGAGGCCGAGACCGTCGCCGGCTTCGCCAAGAGCCTCGGTCCGATCCGCTTCGACTTGAACCGACGGCACAGCTCGATGGCGAACGTCGCTTGGGGACCGCAGGGCTTGGTTCACAGCTACGGCGAGTACAAGCAGAAATTCGGCAGACCATAACATTGACAATAGCCTGGACATTGCTGGAAGGGGTGCTGCGCCGCGACAGGCTGGTGCTTATCACTGGCGTGGTCACGGTCGTAGGCGTTGCGTGGTTCTGGCTGCTGCTCGGCGCCGGTACGGGCATGACCCCGATCGACATGACCAGGATGGCCGGGATGGACGGCTGGCTAATGCAACCGGCGCAGTGGAGCGCCGGCTATGCGGTGCTGATGTTCTCCATGTGGTGGGTAATGATGGTGGCGATGATGCTCCCCAGCGCGGCACCAATGCTGCTGCTATTCGCCCGTGTGAACAGCCAGCACAAAGCGGCCGGTCCACCGCTGGTCTACGACCGGTCTGTTTGCCCTCGGTTATCTAATTGCGTGGGGCGCCTTCAGCGCCGCGGCTGTCGCGCTGCAATGGGGGCTCGAAAGTGCGCGACTGCTATCGCCGATGATGGAGACAACCACTGTCTGGCTGAGTGCCGGCATCTTGATCGCTGCTGGGCTTTGGCAGTTGACGCCGGTGAAGACGGTATGCCTGCGCCACTGTCGCACGCCACTCGGCTTCCTCATCGGCCAATGGCGCGCCGGTCACTACGGCGCGCTCCGGATGGGACTCGGTCACGGCGTCTGGTGCCTCGGGTGCTGCTGGGCCCTGATGGCGCTCCTGTTCTTTGGCGGGGTAATGAACCTGTACTGGATCGTTGGGCTGGCAGTGTTCGTCCTGCTGGAGAAGACCATCCCGCTCGGCCATTGGCTTGGCCGGGTTGCGGGCGTTGTGCTGGTCGGCTGTGGGGTGGTGCTGCTTGTACAGGCGCGGGCGTTGGCCTTCTAACTATGCGAAAGACAGCACCCCCCTTCAATGGCGATGCATTGGCTAAATTTGCAGGAGATGTTCTGCAAACCAGTCGCGCGCGGCTCCGCTAGACGCGGCAAAGTCCTTTACATAAGCATCGAAATGTCCACCGCGCAACAAAGCCAGTTTCTTTGGTTCGAGCGCGCGGTTGTATGCTGCTATCGCCTCATCCGCCACGGTCAGATGATCACCCGCCGCGACCACCATCAGAAGCGGCGTCGGGCTGATATACTCGATGTAGGCACCGGGCTCGTATTCGGTGAACAGCTCCACCGATTGCAGCGTGACTTCGTTTCGCCACGCCGGCGCGCGCAGCTTGGCTGTCTCGGTGAACCATTCATATGAGTCCGGAGTTGGCAGGGCGCACGGCACGGTCGAATCGTTCGATACGACCGCAATCATGCCAGGAGGCTTGCCGCCATAGCGCGCCTTGCGGTCCTCGACGAACATCCCTTGCACCGTGGCAATCATGTCTGCTCGGATCAGGCGACGCGCGTTGCGATGGCCGCTGACCAGAGGCACCTGCGCAACGACGCATTTGACCCGCCGGTCGAGCGCTCCAACGACAAGGACATGCGCGCCGCTGTAGCTAGAACCCCAGATGCCTATTCTGTCCCCGTCCACCTCGGAGAGTGTGCTGGCATAGGTGATCGCGTCACGATAGTCGGCGACTTGTCGCCACGGATCTATATGCTGACGGGGGTTACCGTCGCTGGCGCCGAAGTTCCGATTGTCGAAGACGAACGCGCCAAGACCAGCCCCGGAGTATACCTCGGCATATTTGTCGAGATAGTTCTCCTTCACGGCTGAAAATCCGTGAGCCATCACGATCGTCGGTACGTGACCGTGAGTGTTGTCGGGCAGATACAGCCACCCTCGCAGCGTTACGCCGTCCTCGGACGTGAATTCGATGTCCTTGCGCATCGATGCCTCCTCTCAAGCGCCCACTACCGATTTGCCATCATACCAGCATGAGAATGGTGGGACACTCGGCTTAGAAAAGCCGGAAAGCTACGGGAAAATCCAATGTCCCACTTTCAACTAAGTCTCTGATTTCGCTCGATCAGGGCTGCCCTACCGGGCCCACCACCCCCGTCGCAATTATGGGTCTACGGCGTCACAGGTGGTGCGGATTGGCGACCAAAAAACTCAAGCGAAGAAAGGATGTGGTGCGTCACCTGTGCCTTTTGACTTCATAACTGCGACGCACTGCCTGATCTCGTCATCAGACATATTCAACCCAAAGTCTCCTCGCAGCACATCGAAATATTCACTCTCATTCTTGAGCCAGCGCTTATCCGCACGCCCATCGGCGTCGCGCACTGTCACCCGCGAATTGTACATTGTGATCCGCGTCCGGTTCGGACCCGGCCTGGCGACAATGATATTGCCTTGGTACGGAGTGTCCGGATGCGTTGCGATGTACCAATTGGTGATCTCGTATTCGCCGTCGTACCTCGGATATGGAATGACACGATAGATATGTTCCCAACCGTGTTTGAGCCTTGCTTGAAGTGTCAGCTCACCGCCAACATCCACAAACCGCATTAGCTCGTGGGGTGTCTCCTGCTCGATCTCGGGCTCCAACAAGAGAGCCCGTGTCGGAGCCAGATTCCCGAAGCCGACATCCGCCAGATACGACCCTCCGGGCAAGTCTACTCGCAATAGCATGTGAATGGCGGGACGCGGCGCATCGATTGCCATTCCACGGACGACGCGCCCTTGAAAGCTTGTAATCCGGAAACCGAGAGATCGCAGGCCAGCGCGAAAGAGCATGTTTTGCTCGAGGCAGTGTCCACCGCGCTTGCCGCTGATCATTTTGTTCTGGAGCGACACCACGTCGAGCTTGGGCATGCGCCCAAGCATGATGTCCAGCGTTTCATAGGAGATGGTATGCGCGTGCGCAAAAATCAGACGGTTCAATGTCTCCAGAGTTGGAGTTATTGGACCTGAATAGCCAATGCGCTCGAGCCAAGCGTCCTGGTTGAAGAGGTCATCAGACATTCCGGGGACACCAAATCATGGCCGGTCGATGATGCGGCAGCGCAAAGACGCTAGCAATACAGGATTGTTACGGGCGCCGGTGAAGAGCAAAAAGCGCGAAGCCAAGGCGCTGTAATCTCCGCTTGTGGGCCGAGCTCAAAGAGCCGATCCTGCGGGTTCGAAACAGATGCAGACCTGACCCGGAAGAGGCTGGAACACGCTATGAAACCAATCGTCAAAACTCTGCTTAGGCGTTTTTTGCTGACATTAAGTGGAATAGCCGTATGGGCCAAAGCGCTGGCAGGGGGAAGCGCCGACGAGGAGACCCGGCCAACGCCGGAGACCGATCAAAAGACAGCGGGGGGTCGGCAGCAAAAGCCCAACCGTGAACCCTAAAAAGGGCAAGCGGGATTTGAGCCAATTCCCGGTGGGACGCTCGGCCGGAAAGCGGCGGAAAGTTCCCTCCACTGCATCATTTTGGGAGAGGAACACATCCAAAAGTGCCATCAGCCGTTACCAACTTATAATTTTCCAAACATCGAAGCTCTTTTTTCCAACATATGGTTTGCTTCCCGTTCAAGACTTCTCCTTCGCATAGCCAGAAAGGTTGAAGACGAAACACGACGGCTTCGGTTGGCTGGTCGCCGATTGAAAACCCCAGAACGAATTTCAACCAAGCCGTAACAACAATGAACACGGTAACGAGAAGCGCAAATAAGCTCGCGGTCAACACAAAGGCCTTTCTATATTGTTCTTCCATCGTCACCCCATTGGTCGAAGTCTCAGTCGAGCGCCGGACGGACGCGGCGGGTGCGCTTGATGACGCCGCGACGGATCTTTGCCTCTAGGCGGCGCTCCTTGCTGGCCTTGGTGGGACGGGTCTTCACACGCGGCCGCGGCGGGACTGCTGCGCGTTCGACCAACGCTTGGAGCCGGGCACGGGCATCCTGACGATTCAGCTCCTGGGTGCGAAAGCGATCGGCCCGAATGACCAGCACGCCATCACGCGTAAGACGGCGCCCGGCGAGCTGCGCCAACCGAGCACGGATGGCCGGGGAGAGGCTTGGTGAACGGGTGACGGCGAAGCGCAGCTCCACCGCCGTCGCGACCTTGTTGACGTTTTGTCCACCCGGGCCGGAGGATCGGACGAACTGTTCTTCGATCTCCCAATCGGGGATTATGATCTTCATGCGAGTATAATAGAGCTTTTCCAGTCTCCCTGCGAGTTAACGATAGCGGCGTCAACGATTGGACGAGCGGTCCCTCGACGGCCCCTTGGGAAACCTTTAAAGGGAGTGCCTGATGAGCCATCATGAAAGCACGCAGGCGGAGGCGCGGGTTGGTGTGCCGGTCCGCGTCACGGTGAACGGCACGGATCATGTGCTGAGCCTCGATCCACGGTCCTCGCTCCTCGATGTGCTGCGCGAGCAGCTTGCGCTCAACGGTGCCAAGAAGGGGTGCGACCATGGGCAATGCGGCGCCTGCACGGTGCATCTCGACGGCCGTCGCATCGTGTCCTGCCTGACGCCGGCGGTGCAGACAGACGGGCGCGCCGTGATGACCATCGAGGGTCTGTCCGGACCCGATGGCGCGCTTCACCCGATGCAGCAGGCCTTCATCGACCATGACGCGCTGCAATGCGGCTACTGCACGCCTGGGCAGATCATGGCGGCGGTCGCATGCGTCCACGAGGGCCACGCCACCTCGCCCGAGCAGATCCGCGAATATATGAGCGGCAATCTCTGCCGCTGTGGCGCCTATGTCGGAATTGTCGCTGCAATCGCGGATGCAGCCGCGAAAATGGCGAGGAGTTGAGGAATGCGACCCTTCACCTACAGCAGAGCGGATACGCCGGCAGCAGCCGTGCAGGCTGCCGTCGCGGGCGGTGCGGCAACGCGCTATCTGGCGGGCGGAACCACGCTTTACGATCTGATGAAGCTCGATATCGAGACGCCACGCCATGTCATCGATGTCACCGGTCTCGGCGAGCTCACCCAAATAAATACCAGCGGGTCGTCGGAGCTGACCTTCGGGGCCCTGGCGCGGATGAGCGATGTGGCGGCCGATCGACGCCTCGTTGCAGAATATCCGGCCCTGTCGGAATCGCTGTGGCGGGCGGCGTCGCAACAGTTGCGCAACATGGCAACCGTTGCAGGAAATCTTCTGCAGCGCACCCGCTGCGCCTATTTCCGCGGCGGCGAACCATTCGCCTGCAACAAGCGCAAGCCCGGCAGCGGTTGCGCGGCCCAGGGCGGCATCGACCGCGGGCATGCGCTTTTGGGTGGAAGCGAGGCTTGCATCGCCGTTTATCCCGGCGACTGGCCGGTTGCTCTCGTCGCCTTCGATGCCGAGATCGACGTGCTCGGTCCAGGCGGCCAGCGCACCATTGCCGTGGAAGCGCTTCACCGCGAGCCGGGGGCGACGCCCGAGATCGAGACCACGCTCCTGCCCGGCGAGCTGATCCTGCGCATTCGCGTGCCGGCCACGCCGATGGGCGTCAAATCGACCTATCACAAGATCCGTGATCGCGAATCCTATGCATTCGCTCTCGCATCGGCCGCAGTGGCGCTGGACATGGATGGCGACGTGGTGCGAGCGGCGCGCATCGCCCTTGGCGGTCTTGCGACCCGCCCCTGGCGCGCCCGAAAGGCGGAGCAGCTTCTGGCCGGTGTCCGGTTGACGCCGGAAGCGGCGCGCGCCGCCGGCGATGCCGCGCTTGAAGGAGCGGTGAAGGGTCACGACAATGGCTTTCGCATCGCGCTCGGCGCCCGCACCGTTGCCGACGCCCTGATGATCGCCAGCCGAAGAGGTCAACCATGACCGACATGGCATTTCCCGATATTCCTCGGATTGATGCTCACGACAAGGTGCGCGGCGCAGCGATCTTCGGAGCTGACGATGCCCGCCCATCTCTGCTTCATGCCGCCTTGGCGGTCGCGACCATCGCCAAGGGCCGGATCACCGAGCTCGATACGACAGCTGCGCAATCCGTGCCCGGCGTCCAGCTGGTCCTGACGCATCAGACGATCGGCGACGTGAAGTCGGCAGGCTTCATCATGGGCGGGGGCTACGCATTCCAGAGCTTCCAGCCGATGCTGTCGCCGGCCATCGCCTATCGCGGGCAACCGATTGCGCTGGTTGCCGCCGAGAGCATCGAAGCGGCAATCGAGGCGGCAGCGCTGGTCGAGGCGACCTATGAGCAGGAGGCTTTCAGCGTCACCCTCGATTCCGCAGGCACCGAGATCGTCAATCAGGCCGATACGCCGCTCAGCCACTTCATTCCCGAGATCAATGCCGGCTTTGCCGATGAGGCCTATGATGCGGCGGCGGTCAAGATCGACGCCGTTTTCAACTGTCCGCCACAGCACCAGAATCCGATCGAGTTGATCGCGACGGTGGCGGAATGGACCTCCGGCAAGCTCATCATTCACGAAGGCACTCAGAATGCCGAAGCCATCCGTCATGGCCTTGCCAAGGCGCTTGGCCTCCCGCCCGAGCAGGTGGAGGTCATCTCGCCCTTTGCCGGCGGCGGATTCGGCCAGAAGAACTCCTTGCAGATGCAGACCGTTCTGGCGGCTGTCGCCGCGCGCCTGGCTGGGCGTCCGGTGAAGCTGGTGGTGCCGCGTGCCCAGGTTTTCCACGACGCAAGCTTCCGCCCGGCGAGCCGTCATCGCATCCGGCTTGGCGCCGATCGCGGCGGCAAGATGGTGGCTGCGATCCACGAGGTCGATGCCCAGACCTCGCGTCATGATCTGTTTCCTGGGGAATACACCGCTGCCAGCTCGCGCCTTCATGGGATTGCCGATTTCCGAGGACATGAGCGCCTGGTGCGCACCGATGTTCAGACGCCGGGTTATATGCGCGCGCCCTTCGAGCACCCCGCCTGCTTCGCCATGGAGTGCTGCGTCGACGAGCTGGCCTATGCCGTTGGGCAGGATCCGGTGGCGCTGCGACTTGCCAATGACACCGAGATCGACCCCGCGACCAAGCTGCCATTCTCCTCGCGCCATGTCGGCGAATGCTTGACGCGCGGCGCTGCGCTGTTCGGCTGGAGCAAGCGAAGCATGGCGCCGCAATCGATGCGCGGATCCGATGGCTCCCATATCGGCTGGGGCGTGGCGCTCGGCACCTATCCGGGCATCATCGTGCCGGTCATCGCCAAGCTCGTGGTCACCGCCGACGGCGAGGTGCGCCTTAGCATCGGTGGACATGAAATGGGGCAGGGGATTCGCACCGCGCTCGTCAACGCCGTCAGCCGCAAGCTCGGCGTGAACCCCGCTCAGGTTGTCACGGAGATCGGCGACACGCGCGTCGTTCCACAGCATTTGACCGCCGGCTCCTGGGGGACGGCATCGGCAGTTCCGACCGCCAACTATGCCGCCGACGTGATGTTGCGTGCGCTGTCGGAGCTGGCGCCCGGCGGGATCTCCAATCGTAACCCGGCACAGATCCTCAAGGACGCCGGACGTCCTTCCCTCGAGGTGGAGGTTCAGAAGAAGGCGCCGGGGCAGCCCGACCAGATCTTCGATCGCTTGCGCGCCGGTCTGCCAGCCATCGGTGGTCCGGTCTATCATGACTATGTGACATTCAGCTTCATCGCGCATTTCGTCGAGGTCCGGGTGGAGCCTTCGACCTGCCGCATCCGCGTGCCCAGGGTGGTGAGCGTCGTCGATTGCGGCCGAGTGGTCAGTCCACGAACTGCGACCAGCCAGGTGAGAGGCGGCGTGGTATGGGGCATCGGCGCGACATTGCGCGAAGCGAGCGAGGTCGATCCGCGATATGGCGGGTTCCTCAATGCCGATCTTGCCGAATATGTCGTGCCGGTGAATGCCGATATCGGCTCGATCGAGGTCGCCTTCATCGACAAGCCGGACCTCACCTTCAACAATGCCGGCGTCAAGGGCCTGGGTGAGGTTTCGATGACAGGGGTGGCCCCCGCCATTGCCAATGCGGTGTTTCATGCCACCGGGCGTCGCCTGCGTCAGCTGCCGATTCGCATCGAGCATCTTTTATGAGCCGGACCGGCCAGGTCACGATGGCGGCGACGCGCGCGGACATGGGTCACGGGTCCGCTTCGAGCTCCTCCAACATCCGACGCATGGTGTCTTGGTCGAGCCAATGGCCATATGCCTCAAGCGTCTGCCGGATCATCAGCCGACGATATCGCACAGACGAGACCGACGAAGCCTCACTCGTCAATTCGGTAGGCCTGAAGAGAAGCGCAAAATTTGGCAGGATAAACTGATGCATTGCAATCTCCTGCGGAGAGGGGCGGATGCATCAATCAAACAGGATCCGGGTCAACAGGCTGTGGCCTTTGCCACAATTTGCGCATTCGCATCGAAGTCGACCGGCCTTGACGGGGCTGCACAAGCTCCCAAGCGTCCTGGGGTGCGGTGATCAGGCAGCCAATGTCGAAGGCTATAGGGTTAGGACCCTTTAATTAATCGAATTTGATAGATCCCCATTTCCCTTCTCCCCGTGCTGACGGGGAGAAGGTGCCCCGCAGCGGCGGATGGGGGGTCTTTCTCGCCAAGCCGAAATTTTCGAGAAATCCTGTATCTGCCTGGTTCAATGTGAACTTAACTCGTCACCGGTGCATGGGCGACAAACTCCCGCCTTGCCATCATAGCAATAGCAGCCACCATCTGCAGTCATCACGCAAAGGACGTGGACTCCGAAATAAAAGCGCGCCGTCTTCAGGCCGTCGCGCCCCTTGGAAGATCCCTCCATTGTTTCGACGATAAGCGCAGCCATCTCGTTGAGGCCCTTGAAGGTAGCGTCCTCCACGGTACGGAAACGTTTCAGCGCCTCGTCGCTTAGTTTGACCTCCGGCTTGTAATTTGCGTCTTTGGTCGACATCGGTTTTCCTCATAATGATCATGGTGTTTCGTGACGCTCGTTACTGGCCACAGATTCATTGTAGATCATGGGCGCCCCCCTTTGACAGTGGCGAATCCCACAGTGGTCGGCGTCATGATTTCTTTGACGGTTGGACGCGTTCATCCAGGAGATCGGGCATGAGGTCTGCCGTCACGTTCTTGGTTGTATTGCTGCTGTTGCTTCTTGCCCTCTCCGCCTATGTTCAGATTGTGCTCGTCGGGAAGCTGCCGTTCGAGCCGAGCACAATCAGCGACATTGTCGCTCAAGCGGCTTTTCCATTTCTCGTGGCGACGGCTATCGTTCTGCCATGGCGATTGTTTCAGCGATGGCGGGGCAAATTCTCTCCGGCGCCGATGTTGGTGGCATTGGCAGTCGTGGCGCTATGGCAATACCAGACCTATGCAGCATTGAAGGAAAGCATCGGCCAATGAACGAGAAACGGGCAGCACGGTTCGCGAGGATGGTCGCTGCGTGCCCACCACCGATCTCTATGATCCCGGAGGGGCGGAAGAGGGGATCTTTAGAGATATGATTGCTTGTTGTGCCCTTCGATCGACGCCACCAGTCTTGGCCTGTCGATCACGCCCTGGCGCACGGCGTCGCCCCTGGTGATCGCCGTCTCGGATGAAACATAGACAGGTTCGCCGTCCTTCCTCAGGACATAACGCCAAGGGGGTCCCACGGCATCAATCTTGTATGCCGTCATGTCGATCATTGGTCCCTCCATAACGGTTCCGGTGCCTTGCCGCCGCCGATTACAGAGAAAATCGCTCCGTCAGGGAAGTGCCGGCTGCACAATAAGCGTCTGAGCCAAATGCATGGCGAGCCGCCCCTTGATCAATGGTGCCGCGCCTGCACCAGGAGACCGACTATCGTGGTTTCCCCGAGAGCCCTGCAGGCTTCCAGCCGATGAAGACCTTCAACAAGGACCAGGCGTTCGCCGTCCTTGCGGACCAGTATCGGGGTGGTCTGGCCACTTTGGAGCATGCTTTCGGCGATTTCCTGGACAGTTTGGGGATTGAGGGTCTTGCGTCGCTTCACCGGAACATAGATCTGTTCGATGGGGAAGTTCTGGTTCTTCAACATGGCCGTCTCCAACCGGCTGGAAGTTCCCTTCGCACCCTTTCTACTCCTTCCGGAGTGCCCGGTGAGGGGATTTTTGTGACTTCGCGAGCAGGGGGAGGAGAACAGCGGGCGATGCCGGCCGGATGAATTCGCGAAATCGCCGCTTTGCGGGGATTCAGGCCTTGGGTGACGGCGCCCGCGAATGACCGAGCGCGTTGATTTGCCAAAGCTGAAAGCCGTGCTGTTCGATCGACAGTTCGATGCTCTGGCGCGACAGCCCATGCGGCGGGTCGCCGTCCTGTCTTACCACTCCGACCGCCGTCCATGGCTGGTATCGGCTGGGCAACTGCCCGCCGGCCGGATCCTTCGTGAAGGCATGGAGCCCGTTCTTGGACTCCGATTTGAACATGAAAAGTTTCATTGCGAACTCTTATCTTGGTCCGATTCGGTATCTTGGTCCGATCCGGTATCTTGGTCCGATCCGGGGTTTTCGGTCGCCTCCTTGGCGAGCCGAAGCTCTCTCAGCCGCGCTGTCTTGGTGCCCTGCTTCTTGGCTTCGGGTTCCGCGTTGGACCGGTCGGGAGGTTCATCCGGCGGCTTCTGAATGCGCTTGAACATTTCCTCGGCATGCTGCCGGGTTTTCGAGCTGTTGGTCATCACTCACCTCCGCGAACGGGAGAGACGGGCTGATCCGACAAGCTCATCGAGCTTCGCTCGATCGGGCCGGCCCCCTGAGGGAGGGCGGCACCGAGCGGCGCGAGGGAACCGCCGAGTTCGCAATCTTCTGTCGCGTGTTCCGCACGATCGCCGTGCCGGCGCCGGTGCGCCCGCAATGGCCGCAGGTTGAACCCGTATATGCGAAGCTGCAAACTGGGCAGGTCTTGACCTGTGCCCGCACCGAGGGCGGGCAGAGCTTGTCGATCATAGGCTAATGACGCCGAAAAATGCCGCGAAAACCACAAGTTCCGACATGTTCGGCTCCACGCTTCCAGGCGGGAGCACAGGCGTCTCTCTGCCGGCAGCGCCCGAATATCCAAGCTGCCGATGACGGCAATATGGTGCCGAAGCGCATCGATTACCAGATCTATTTGGCCGGCCCGGGCGATTTGCCCAAGGCGCTCGGCACTTTGCGGCCGCAAGCTGCACCGGACGATCCGCTTGCTTATGACCCGGCGAGGGCGTAAGACGTCGTCATCGACCATTGGCCGGACAATCGGGCCGTCATGCTTGGCTTGAGTCAAGCACGCGTCAGACACTCTTTCCAACGATCGACAAAATCGGCCAGGCGCAGAGCTTCTGCGCGCGGCTTCGTGCAGTCCTATCGACGAGGAGCTTAAATGAGCACCAACACCAACACGGGCACGGTTAAATTCTTCAACAGCCAGAAGGGTTTCGGCTTTATCCAACCTGACGGCGGCGGTCCGGACGTCTTTGTCCATGTGACGGCCCTCGAACGGGCGGGGATCCGCAGCCTGGCAGAAGGCCAGAAAGTCTCCTACGACACCGAAATCGATCGTAAGAACGGAAAGACCGCGGTCAGGAACATCGCCCTGGCCTGACGTCTCCACTTCCAAAAAGCGAGGCGCCGAATGCAGGTCGTGGTCAGAGACAACAACGTCGATCAGGCGCTGAGAGTGCTGAAGAAGAAGATGCAACGCGAGGGCATCTTCCGCGAGATCAAGCGGCGCCGCGCTTACGAGAAACCGTCCGAGAGGCGTGTTCGGGAAAGGGCGGAGGCCATCCGCCGGGCCAAGAAGCTGGCTCGCAGGAAGGCCCAGAAGGAAGGCCTGCTTCCTTTCCCGAAGGCCCGCCCTCGATCCGAACCCGTCCGGAGCTTTCGCTAGCAGCCGGCCGCTCGAGCGCGCTCGGCTGCGATTTCACTTCGCATAAGCGACGGTCGAAGCCGAAGCCGCTGCCGCGGCTTGCGACAACCTGAAAGCCCCAACGCCGGAAATGGTGCCCGAGAGAACGGTTGCCATGACGAGAACGACCAGCACGCGGCGCAGGAACGGCGCATCGGCATGAGGTGTGGACATTGTTTGGGGCCCCTCTTTGAACGTAACCACACCTTAGGAGAATGGCGCTGAATTCACTCTGAACGCGCCGTTCAGCCAGCGTTCATCCCCAAGCCAGGCGCGAAACTCTGCCGCGCCAGTGCCGGATAGCTGAGCGCCTGCAGCATGCCCCGCAATGCCAGAAAAGTCAGGATCGAGAGCCACAATCCGGCATTGCCGAGCGGCCTCGTCACCCACCATGCAGCGACATAGACCACAAGCGTCACGAGCATCAAGTTGCGCATGGCACGCGTCCAGGTGGCTCCGATATAGATGCCGTCATAGGTGAAGGCGAAGGTGCCGATCACCGAGGAAAGCGCCGCATAGGTTAGAAATTGGCGCGCCGCCAGCCGCACCGCTTCGTTGGCCGTCATCAGATCGATCAGCTGCGGGCCGGCCGCGAGGAGGAGCAGCGTGGCGCCGAGGCCGAAGCCGAAGCCCCAGCTCAGCGACAGCTTCACGGCGCGCCCGAACGCGTCCGCATCGCGCGCCCCGACTGCCCGGCCGCACAATTGCTCCGCCGCCGACGCGAAGCCGTCGAGAAAGAAGGCGCCGACCAGCACCAGATTGTGCAGCACCGAATTTGCCGCCAGCACGACGTCGCCGGCCCGCGCGCCCTGCGCTGCAAAGAACAGCCAGGCGGTGATCAATGCGGCGGTTCTGATCAGGATGTCGCGGTTGATCACGAACAGGCGCTTGATCCGCGTCAAGTCGAACACCTGCGACAGGTCGGGCAGCCGCATGCCGAGGACGCGCAGAGCCAGGGCAAGGCCGACAATCGCGCCGACCGCCTCGGCCACCACCGTCGCCAGCGCCGCGCCGGCAACGCCGAGATCGTAGGTGATGACGAGGAGCGCGATCATCGCCGCATTGACGACGTTGATCACCACCTGCAGCATGAGCGCGGTGTTGGCCCGCGCCAGCCCGACGAACCAGCCGAGCAGCACGTAATTGGCGAGCGCCAGCGGCGCCGACCAGATGCGGATCGCGAAATATGCCTGGGCGGCATCCTGCACCGCCGGGCTGGCGCCCATCAGCGCGTTGATGGTGGCGGCGAGCGGCGTCTGGACCGCGATCAGCACGATCCCGATGACGGCGGCAAGCAGCAGCGCCCTGACCAGCGTGGCGCGTTCCTCGCTCACATCGGCCGCGCCCAGCGCCTGCGCGGTGAGCGCCACCGTGCCCATGCGGAGGAATCCGAACAGCCAGAACAGGCAATCGAACACCACCGACGACAGGGCGACGGCGCCGAGAATGTGCGCCTGGCCGAGCCGGCCGACGATCGCGGTTGCGACCACGCCGATGAGCGGCGTCGTCCCGTTCGACAAGGTGATCGGGACCGCGATCGCCAGCACGCGCGCATTGGTGACCGCATAGCGCCGCGGCGGCGAGGGTCGACCGCCGTTGCGGCTCTGGCTTCGGCTCATACCGTCTCGAATCGGCCGCTCTTGCCAGACCGGAACACGGCGTCCAGCACCTTCATGTTCAGGACCGAATCCTCGAGCGGGAAGGGCAGTTTGGTGCCGCTGCGGATGGCGCCGGCGAAGAGATCGCCCTGCAGCGTGTACTGGTTCACCACATCGAAAATCTCGGCCCGCGCCGACCGGCCGCCCAGCGCCGAGCCGTCATCGAGAAAGATCCGGCATGGCTGGTCCGGCGGGGCATTGAACGGGATCTCGATCTCGATTCGACCGTCGTTGCCGAGGATCTGCATGCGCTGATAGGCAACGAGCTGGGTCGAGCAGAAGAACAGCGCCTGCCCGGCCGGAAATTCCATCACCACGCTGGCCAGCCGGTCGGTCGCGAAATCGGGGTCGTGCTCGATGAGGCCCGCCACCCGGATCGGCTCCGCCGCAAAAAGAAAGCGCGAGCCGACGATCGGATAGCAGCCGATGTCATAAACGCCGCCACCGCCGATATCGGCTTGGTTGCGGACATTGGCCGGGTCGCAATTCATGTAGCTGAAGCTGCCCTGGACGACGCGCAGCGTGCCGATGGCGCCGTTCCGGACCAGCTCGCGCACCCTCACCCATTGCGGATGGCAGCGCACCATGAATGCCTCCTGGATCAGGACGCCGGTGCGCTCGCGCGCCGCCACCAGGCTGAGCGCCTCGGCGGCGCTGAGGGCGATCGGCTTCTCGCACAGCACATGCTTGCCGGCTTCTGCGGCAGCGATCGACAGCGGCACATGCAGGTGGTTGGGCAGCGGGTTGTAGACTGCCTCGATCTCGGGGTCCTGCAGCAGCGCCTCATAGGAACCATAAGCTCGCGAAATGCCCAGCGCCGCTGCCGCCGCCTCGGCCCGTCCAAGGTCGCGCGAGGCGATCGCCGCGATGCGGCACTGCCGGCTCGCCTGCATCGCCGGAATCACCTTCTCGAGGGCGATTTTGGCCGTCCCCATCACTCCGAAACGCACCGGTTCCATGCTGTCCTCCGAGCGGATATGCGCACCTTGAAGATTTGTCTGCAATCTACAATTCTGCCCCGAAACACAGGAAATGGATATGGTGGCCAGGAACGCGGACGCGCTTCTCAGGCTGCGCAACGTCTCCAAGACCTTCGGCAGGACAATTGCTGTCAAGCCGGTAGATCTCGAGATCAAGCGCGGCGATTTCTTTGCGATACTTGGGCCGTCTGGTTGCGGCAAGACAACACTCTTGCGAATGATTGGCGGCTTTGTCGAGCCTACTTCCGGAGCAATCGAGATTGCCGGCAAGGATGTGACGGCGCTCGGCCCGGAAAGGCGCCCCACCAACATGGTGTTCCAGGGTTATGGCCTGTTCCCGCACATGACGGTGAAGCAGAACGTCGCCTATGGCTTGCGGATCGCCAGGCTCCCCAAGCCGGAAATCGCCGAACGAACCCGCGAGGCACTGGCGCTGGTTCATCTCGAGGAGCTCGAATCGCGCATGGTGCAGGAGCTCTCGGGCGGCCAGCAGCAGCGCGTCGCCTTGGCGCGGGCCTTGATCATGCGGCCGCCGGTCCTGTTGCTTGACGAGCCTCTGGCTGCCCTCGATCTCAAGCTTCGCCAGGCGATGCAGGAGGAGCTGCGCCGCATCCACAGCGACATTGGCGGAACATTCGTGTTCGTCACCCACGACCAGGGCGAAGCCATGAGCCTCGCTAATCGCTTGGGCGTCATGCATCAGGGCGAGATGATCCAGGTGGGCTCCCCCGAGGATGTCTATCGGCGACCGAAAAGCGCCTTTGTGGCAGCCTTTGTCGGCGATGCGAACATTCTGAGGGGCAGCCGGAGGGCAGGGGTGGTCACCCTCGAGGCGGGCGCGCGCTTCCGCTCCGAGGGACCGGAATCGTCGGTGATGGTCGTGGTCCGACCGGAATCGATCGCCATCAACCAGGCTCGGGCCGACGGGGAATGCACGCTGCGCGGCAAGATCGGCGATATGGTCTTCCTCGGGGCTCACATCCGCTACGCCGTGGACGTCGGCAGTCCGCCCCCGATCATGGTGCAGGTGAACCCCGGCTCGACAGCCCCGATGAGCCGCGGCCAGGAGGTCGCGCTGTCCTGGGCCCCGGACAGCCAGACTGTCCTCGCAACCTGATCCGCCGGGTGCCATGCCGCCGATCAGCCGATCACCGGCATCTCTCTTGGCGCGCGGCTGGTGAGCAGCCGGGCGCCGCTCTCGGTGATTTCCACGTTTTCCTCATGCACGATCATCTTGCCGGGCTCATATTCGATGCCGGGCTCGATGGTGAGGACCATGCCCGGCTCGATAATGGTTCCATTTCCCGGCATATGGGATGGCGGCTCGGTGAGCTGCATGCCGAGGCCGTGGCCGAGCCGCCCGACATTGTTGCCGACCGAACCGGCCTCCTCGATGATCCGGGCCATGGCATCAAACACCGCCGCGCAGCTTGCTCCCGGCACCGCCGCGGCGAGGCCTGCCTCGGTCGCCTGCCACATCGCCTCATGCGCCCGCTTGGCAGCATCCGAGATCGCGCCGACGGCATAATTGCGGTCGAAGTCGCACCAATAGCCATCAAAGGTCGAGCCCGTATCGAAGAACAGCACGTCGCCTGCTTCGAGGACCCGGTCATGCGGTCCGCAGACGATCTGCGAGACGCCGCCAGGGCCGGCGACCGCCGGCAGGAACGGCGTTGAATCGGCGCCCAGCCGGGCCAGTTCGATGCGCAGCTTGCGGCAGGCCTCCCTTTCGCTGTCGCCGCCCGACACGAGCCGCGGCACCGCCTCATAGGCGCGGCTGGCGATCTGGCAGATATGCTCGATATGGGCGATCTCGGCCGCCGTCTTGACCATGCGGATCTGCCAGATGCAGGGCGAGCCATTGTCGAGCGACAGGCCCCGCACCTGATTGCGCAGCTCCAGAAACTGCATGACAGGCATGCGCAGGCTGTGTTCGCGGCCGAGCTCGAATCCGAT
Source organism: uncultured Alphaproteobacteria bacterium (assembly GCA_963744915.1). GTDB lineage: Bacteria > Pseudomonadota > Alphaproteobacteria > Rhizobiales > Aestuariivirgaceae > DATAFF01. Next base: position 166,101 of record CAVUUY010000008.1, on the reverse strand, counting down.
CCGGCCGAACCGGCGCGGCATGTCGGTCAAGATCGCGGCCAGGAGCGAGGTGCCGTCATCCGCCCATCGGGGCGACGGCCAGCTGCGGATGTCCTCGACCCATGTCGCGGCCATCTCCGGCACGCCGATTTCCGGGATGACGGCGATCGGACTGCCGCGTCCGGGGACCACGATGAACCACGGGCGCGTCGGGCTCTCCCAGAATTGCGAGTTCGAACCCTGAGAAATACCGCACATTGGCCTGGCTCGAGAGCACCAATGCGTCGAATTCGTGCTCTGCCATGATCGCCTGGGCGCGTTCCGTGCGCCGGGCGAACTCCTCCGAAGTAAAGCCTCGTTTCGGCATTGGCGTGCTCATGAACCGTTTCGCTCCTTTCGCAAGGCCGGCCATGATAGCGCAATCCGAACCTGCGCGAGGTTGGACTGTTGCCCCGAGCTTGCTAGGCTTGGCCGGCCGGCATGGTGTCGTTTCGGGAGGATGCGATTGAAGACGAACGAGCCGCAAGCCCATCCGTGGATGGCCAATTCGACGGCCGAGATCCAGCAGGCGATGCTGGCCGCCATCGGCGCCCGATCGATTGCCGAGCTGTTCGAGCAGATACCGGCCGACCACCGGCTCGAGCGGCCGCTCGACCTGCCGCCGGCGCTGGCCAGCGAAACCGAGCTCAGCCGCCATCTCGCCGACACGCTGCGCCGCAACCGGACCTCGGCGGAATGCCTGTCCTTTCTGGGCGCCGGTTGCTGGCAGCACCACGTTCCAGCCGTTGTCGACGAGATCGTCGGCAGGACCGAGTTCCTCACCCCCGTCTGGGGCTCGCCCCAGTCCGACCACGGTCGCAACCAGGCGTGGTTCGAGTTCAACTCCCAGCTTGGCGAGCTCCTCGACATGGAAGTGGTCCAGCTGCCGGTCTATTCCTGGGGCTGTGCCGCCGGGCACGCCATCCGCATGGCCTCGCGGCTAACCGGCCGGCACCAGGTGCTGGTGCCGCGCCACGGCGATCCCGAGCGATTGTCGGTCATCGCAACCTATTGCGAGCCGCGCGAGATGCCGCGCCATATCGAAATTGTGCTGGTCGAGAGCGATGCGAGACGGCCTCATGGATGTTGCCGACCTCGAGCGCAAGATCTCGCCGCGCACCGCCGCCGTCTATTTCGAGAACCCGTCCTTTCTCGGCATGATCGAAGCCAACGGAGCAGAAATCGCAGCGCTCGCCCGGCAATCGGGCGCGCAGCTGATCGTCGGCGTCGATCCGCTGTCCCTCGGCATCCTCAAGCCGCCGGCGCAATATGGTGCTGACATCGTGGTCGGTCCGACCCAGCCGCTCGGCGTCCACATGAATGCCGGCGGTGGTGTCGGCGGCTATCATCGCCACGCGCGACGAGGAGCGCTATGTCCGCGAGTATCAACGGATTTCTCGTTTCGCATCACTGAAACCGAGCGCCAGGCGAGAATACGGTTTCGCGCTCGCCTCGTCCCATCAGACCTCCTACGGCATGCGCGAGGACGGCAAGGACTGGACCGGCAACTCGGTCTATCTCTGGGCCATCGCCGCGGCTGTCTACATGGCGCTGCTCGGGCCGGAGGGTTCCGCGAGCTTGGCGAGCTGATCATCGCCCGCAGCCACTACGCAGCGCGCCGCCTCGGCGCCATCGGCGGCGTGAGGCTGCCCTTCGCCGCCGGCTTCTTCAAGGAGTTCGTCGTCAACTTCGACGCCACCGGCCGCAGTGTCGCCGAGATCAATCGGCGCCTGCTCGGGGAGCACGGGATCTTCGGCGGCAAGGACCTCTCGAATGACCTGCCCGAGCTCGGCCAGTCGGCCCTCTACTGCGTCACCGAGATTCACACCGCTGCCGACATCGATCGGCTGGTTGCGGCAGCTGACGGAGGTGCTGGCATGAGCGCGCCCGAGCTTCGCGACTATCACGCGCCGGTCTGGAACGAGCCGGTCGTCATGGAGCTGGGCGCAGCCGGGTCGCCGCGGCCAGCTCTTTCCACCGCCCGAACCGGCGGTGACCGCCCTTGTCGGCTCGGCCTCGGACCTGGTGCCGAAGGCCATGCGCCGCAGCGATGTGCCCGCACTTCCCGAGCTGACCGAGCCCGAGGTGCAGCGCCACTACCTGCACCTCTGCCAGCAGACGCTGGGCATGATGAACATCTGCCTCTTCGGCACCTGCACGATGAAGTACAACCCGCGAGTCTGCGAGGAGGCGGCGCGGCACCTGCGGCGAGGTGCACCCGCTGCAGCCCGACGAGACGCTGCAGGGCATCCTCGAGATCATCCACGACTTCGACCTGATCCTGCGCGAGCTCTCGGGCATGGACCAGTTCATCTTCCAGGCCGGCGGCGGCGCCGATGCGGCCTACACCCATTGCGTGGTGACCCGCGCCTATCACCGATCGCGCGGCGAGCTCGCGCAGCGCAACGAGATCATCACCTCGATCCAGGCGCATCCCTGCAATGCCGCCACCGCGGCCGCGGCCGGCTTCAAGGTGGTCACCCTGACGCTGGAGGAGAACGGCTACCCCTCGATCGAGGCGCTGAAGGCCGCCGTCTCGAACCGCACCGCCGCGCTGATGATCAACAACCCCGACGACATGGGCATCTACAATCCGGAGATCAAGGAATGGGTGCGGATCGTCCACGAGGCGGGCGGCCTGTGCTTCTACGACCACGCCAACTTCAACGGCGTGATGGGCAAGCTCCGCGCCCGCGAGCTCGGCTTCGACGCCTGCATGTACATGCTGCACAAGACCTTCGGCGCGCCGAAGGGCGGCGGCGGCCCGGCGGTCGGCGCCTATGGCTGCACGGCCGCGCTGGCGCCGTTCCTGCCCGGCCCGGTGGTCGCCAGGGAGGGCGCGCTACCGTCTCGACAATCGAGCGCCCCGCTTGCCGCCGGCAAGGTGCGCGAGTTCTTCGGCAATGTCCCGCAGGTCCTCAAGGCCTATGCCTGGACGCGTGCCATGGGCGCCGACGGCATCGACGAGGCTTCCGACCTCTCGGTGCTCGCCAACAACTACATGGACCGCAAGCTTGCCGAGATCCGCGGCCTCGGCCGTTCCAATCCCGACAACCGGCAATGGCGCATGGAGATGACGCGCTGGGGCCTCGGCCCGCTCAAGGAGGACACCGGCATCGGCACCGTCGAGGTCGCGAACCGCATGGCCGACTACGGCATCGATCCCTGGTGGATGAGCCACGAGCCCTGGGTCGTGCCCGAGCCCTTCACGCCGGAAGCCGGCGAGATGTACTCCAAGGAGGACATCGACAACTGGATCGCCGTGGTCGCCCGCATCGTGCGCGAGGCCTATGAGACCCCTGACCTCGTGCGCTCCGCGCCGCACCGCCAGGCCGTCCGCAAGATCAAGGGCGATGTGCTCGACGACCCCGCCCGCTGGGCCATGACCTGGCGGGCCTATCGGCGCAAGCATCGCCGATGACGCCGATGCGTCCGGAGCGCACCGAGCTTGCACCCGGTCTCGGGATCAGCCGGGTCGTGACCGGCCTATGGCAAGTGGCCGATATGGAACGCGATGGGACCGCGCTCGATCCGCAAGCCGCTTCCGATGATCTTGCCCGCTATGTCGCCGCCGGTTTCGACACGTTCGATCTGGCCGATCATTATGGCAGCGCCGAGCTGATCATCGGCGCCCTTTCGCGCCGGCACCGGGCCGGATCGGTCGGCCCGTTTCGCGCCTTCACCAAATGGTGCCCCGAACCGGGCGCCATGGATGCCGGGCGCGTTCGCGGCGCGGTCGAGCGGGCGCTCAGGCGCATGGACGTCGAGCGCATCGATCTCATGCAGTTCCATTGGTGGATGTACGAGCATCCGGCCTATATCGACGCCATGCGGACCCTGGCGCGGCTGGCCGATGAAGGGCTGATTGCCGCCGTCGGCGTCACCAATTTCAACACCGATCATTTGCGGGTGCTGCTGGGCAGCGGCGTCCCGGTGGCGAGCAACCAGGTGAGCGTCTCGCTCATCGATCGCCGGGCTACCGAGGACATGCAGCAATTCTGTGTCGGCAACGGCATCGCGCTCCTCGCCTATGGCACGCTGTGCGGCGGCTTCCTCTCCGAGGCATGGCTCGACGTGCCGGAACCCGCCGCCGTCAACGACTGGAGCAAGCTGAAATATGGCCGCTTCATTGCCGCCGGCGGCGGCTGGCCCGCCCTCCAGCGCATCCTCGGCGCCGCTGCGGCCATTGCCAGGCGCCACGGCGTGTCGCTCGCCAATGTGGCGACGCGCTGGGTCCTGCAGCAGCAAGCGGTCGCCGCCGTCATCGTCGGCGCCCGGCTCGGCGAGCGCGAGCACCGGGACGACAATCTGCGCCTCTTCTCGTTCGCGCTCGATTCGGAGGATCTCGCCGCGTTGGAGGAGGCCTTCGCCGGCGCGCGGCGCATCCCCGGCGATTGCGGTGACGAATATCGCAAGCCGCCGTTCCTGACCGCTTCGGGCGACCTTTCGGATCATCTCGCGAGCTTGCCGCGTGTCTTCTCGGCGAAGCAGCTGGGCACTGCCCGCTTTCAGGTCGATTCCGGCAGCATCTGGGAGGATGTCGCCGGATTTGCCCGCGCCGTTCGCCGCGGCGGCCGCGTCGTGGTGTCCGGGACCACCGCAACCCACGGTGCCGACGAGATGATCTGCCCCGACGATCCGGCGGGCCAGGCCGTCTACATCCTCGACAAGATCGCCGCCGCCCTGTCGGCCCTCGGCGCGAGCCTCGAGGATGTGGTGCAGACCCGCATCTATCTCACCAGCCCCGATCATTGGGAAGAAATTGCCCGTGTGCATGGCCGGTATTTTGCCGCGATCCGCCCGGCCAACACGCTGATCCCGGTGCCGCATCTGATCGGCGGCTATCGCGTGGAAATCGAATGCGAAGCGATCATCGCCGGCGCCTCGGATTGATCGTCAACCCGATCGCGGGAATGGGCGGTTCGGTCGGCCTCAAGGGTACCGACGGTCCGGCGATCCTCGCCGCGGCGCGCCGCCGCGGCGCCGTGCCCCTCGCGCAGCAGCGGACAGAGCGTGCTTTGGCCAAGCTCCTGCGCCTCGATGATCGTCTCGACCTGGTGGTCGCTGCCGGGGCAATGGGCCAGGACGCCGCCTTGGCTGCCGGTCTTTCGCCGTCCGTCATCGCGGTGGGTGCCGGGGCGACGACAGGTCCCGAGCACACCCGGGCAGCCGCGGCGATGATGGCGGGGCAGGGCTGCGCCCTCATCCTCTTCGCCGGCGGCGATGGCACCGCCCGCGATGTCCACCAGGCTTGCGGCGGCGTTCCTCTGCTCGGCATTCCAACCGGGGTCAAGATGCACTCGGCAGTCTTCGCCGTGAGCCCGGAGGCGGCAGGCATTCTCGCCGCCCTTCTCGTCGAGGATGGCGAGCGGCGCCTGGCCTTTCGATCTTCCGAGATCATGGATGTCGACGAGAGCGCGCTCCGCGCCGGCCGTCCCGCGGCACGTCTCTACGGCTATGGGTCCGTCCCTTGCGAGCGCGGCCTGGTTCAGGGCGCCAAGGCCGGCGCGCCGCCGGAAGACGACGCCGCCATCGCGGCCGGCGCCGGCGAGATTGCCCGCTCGATGGAGTCGGGGATCGCTTATGTGATCGGACCGGGGCGGAGCGCCAAGGCCGTCGTGTCGGCGCTCGGCCTCGAGACCCCGCTGCTCGGCGTCGATCTGGTCCTCGACCGCAGGCTCCTCGGCACCGATCTGGCAGAGGCCGAGCTGATGCGTCTCACCTATGGGCGCAAGGTCGGCATCATCGTCGGGGTGACGGGTGGCCAGGGGTTCATCTTCGGGCGCGGCAACCAGCCGATCAGCCCCGCCCTGATCCGCCGGGCGGGGCGTGCCGGCCTGATCGTCCTGGCAGGCCCGCGCAAGCTCGCCGGCCTGCCTGACCGCCGGCTTCTCCTCGATACCGGCGACCCCGCCCTCGACCAGTCGCTCCAGGGCTATTTGCGCATCGTCACCGGCCCTGGCCTGGAGGCCGTCATGCGGGCGTCGGCGGCCTAGCATCGGGCTTTGTATACAATGAGTATACCATTGACGCCCCCGCCATACTCATCCAACATTTGCCTTAACGACCCGCTGCCCAGGCGGGCGGGAGAATAGGGAGAGTGCTCGATGAGTGTGAAATTTTCGCGCCGCGGTTTGGGTGCCCTGTCTTCGCTGGTGGCTGCCGGCTTCTTCGTCTCGCCCGCCAATGCCAAGAGCCTCGACGACATCGTCAAGGACGGCTCGCTCAGGATCGGCATCAACCCGAACTCGCCGCCATTCAGCCAGCGCAGCGCCTCCGGTGATTTCGAAGGCTTCGACGTCACCATCGGCGCGAAGATCGCCGAGGAGCTGAAGCTGAAGCCGGAATGGGTGCCGACCGAGACGGCGCAGCGCGTGCCCTTCCTTGTCGCCGACACCATCGACATCTCGCTTGGCGGGCTGACCCGCAATTCCGAACGCGCCAAGCTGATCGAGTACACCGTGCCGCTGCATACCGAGGTCATGGGTGTGCTGACGACCGACAAGAACCCGGTCGGCAAATGGAAGGAGCTCAACGACGACAAATACACCCTGGTCGATGTGCGCAGCGCCTGGACCATCGATTGGGCCAAGGAGAACCTCCCCAAGGCCAAGATGGAGATCGTCGATTCGAGCGCCGATGCGGTGCGCGCGATCGCCCAGGGCCGCGCCAATGCCCTGGTCGAGATGCTCGACTTCTTCACCGCCTTCACCAAGAATCACAGCGACGTGAAGTGGGTGGTGCTCGACGACAAGATCGATGTGGGTTGGGACTGCCTTGGCGTGCAGAAGGGCAACTATGCGCTCCGCGATGTCCTCAACATCACCCTCTTCAAACTGCAATCTTCGGGTTTCGTCGATGAGGCATGGCGGAAGGCCTTTGGCTCCGACCCGCTGGTGAAGGTGCCGGCGCAACCCTATTTCTGATCACCAGCGGCGGCGGGACAAAATGTTGCCGCCGCCCGCTTCGGGGATGCCGCAGGTGGCATGAACTATACGTTCCAGTTCGGGGTGGTTTTCGCCCGTCTGCCGGAGCTCTGGCACGGCGCGCTGCTCTCGCTCGAGATCGGCGTGCTGAGCTTCTGGGGCGGCGCATTGCTCGGCCTCCTGCTTGCGAGCTTCAAGGTCTATGGTGCCGGAGCCGTGCGCTGGCTCGCCAACGCCTTCATCGTTTTCTTCACCAATACCCCGGCGGTCATACAGATCTATTTTCTCTATTACGGGCTGCCCGAGCTCGGCGTGCTGTGGTCGAACATCACCTGCGTCATCGTCGGGCTCACGCTCAACACCGGAGCCTATCTTGCCGAGATCATGCGCGCCGGCTTCATCTCGGTGCGACTGACCGAACTCGAGGCGGCTGAGACGCTCGGCTTTGCGCGCTGGCAGCAGATTCGCCACGTGATCCTGCCGCACATCGCCAGGGTCATCTACCCGGCGCTCGCGAATTATTTCGTGGTGCTGATGCTCGGCACCTCCATGGCAAGCATTTTCGGTGTCAATGAGCTCACTGGGCAGGCCTACAACATCGCATCGGACAATTATCGGCATATCGAAATGTTTACCGTGGTGGCCGGCATCTATATTGTCCTGACATTCATCGCCTCGCTGTCATTGGCGCTGTTCGGCCGCTGGGCTTTTCGAGTCCGCGCCAGGATCTTCTGATGGACCGCGTGATCGAGCAGTTGCCGCGCTTCTTCAGCCCGCTGAACCTGGAGTTCCTTGCCCAGGCCATGGGGCTGACCCTGGCCCTCACTTTCTTCGGCTGCGGTCTCGGCTTTCTTCTCGCCTTCATCGTTGTCTATATGCGCATGTCCCCGGGCTGGCTCGGACTGCCCTGGCGCATTCTGGCGATATTGTTCGTCGAGACCTTCCGGCGCATCCCGTTCCTCGTCATCACCTATCTCGTGCTGTTCTTCATCGCCGCCTTCATCAAGGGGGCATCGCTGGTCGCCATCGCCCTAATCGCCATCTCGATCTATTCCACCGCCTATGCCTCGGAGATCATCCGCGGCGGCTTCGAGTTGGTTCCGCGCCAGCAGATCGAGGCGGCGACCGCCATGAATTTCAGCCGCTGGCAGACCCTGACCAAGGTGATCGTGCCGCAATCATGGCCGGTGATCCTGCCCCCCGCCGTGGTCTTCATGGTGGCCTTCGTCAAGGACACCTCGCTCGTCTCGCAAATCGGCGTCTTCGAGCTCACCTTTCGTGGCAAGGAGCTCAACAACCAGGGGTTTTCCGGGCTGCTTGTATTTGGGACGGTCGCTCTGCTTTATTTCGTCATGTCCTATCCCCTCAGCCGCTTTGGCGTCTGGCTGGAGCACCGCCTTGCCGCACCTCGACATCAAAAATCTGAGCGCGAAATACGGTAGAGCGCAGGTCCTGTCGGACATCTCGCTGTCGATCGGACGCGGCGAGGTGGTGTCGATCGTCGGTCCCTCCGGTTCCGGCAAGTCGACGCTGCTCCGTGTCCTGGTCGGCTTGACCTTGCCCTCGAACGGCGAGGTCGTTCTCGATGGCGAGGCCGTCAACTATTCCAACAAGGCCAGCCTCCGCCGCGCCCGCGATCGCATGGCGATCGTGTTCCAGCAGTATAATCTGTTTCAGAACATGGACGTTCTCCGCAACGTCACCATAGCGCCGGTCGAGATCCGCCGCCGTTCCCGCCCCGAGGTCGAGGTGGCTGCGGTGCAGATCCTGAAGAGGATGGGCCTCGGCGACAAGCTCGAGGCCTATCCCGACCAGCTGTCCGGCGGCCAGCAGCAGCGCGTCGCCATCGCCCGGGCTCTGGCCTTGAAGCCGGAAATCCTGCTGCTGGACGAAGTCACCTCGGCGCTCGACCCCGAGCTCGTCAACGAGGTGCTGGACGCCATACGCGGCCTGGCTGCCGAGGGCATCACGCTGCTGATCGTCAGCCACGAAATGAATTTCGTGCGCGAGGTCTCCTCGCGCCTGGTGTTCATGGACAAGGGACAGGTGGTCGAGATAGGCCGGCCGCGCGACGTCATCGACCGGCCGCAGACCAATCGGGCACGCGAATTCTTCGGCAAGATCTTGCGCCAGTGACGCCTCAGACCACGCGGCGAACCGCCCGCACCGCAACGTCCTCGAGATCGAGATCGGCGGAAGGCAGGTTGCCGAGCGCATGCACCACCTCCTCGATGAGGCCCTGCGCATCGGCCTTGCCGGCCCGCTCGGCGGCGGCGGCATCGCCGCGCTCGATGGCCTGGATCATCGCATGATGCTGGCTGAGCTTGGGCAAGGGGACACGGTCGCCGAAACTCGCGAGGTAAAGACGGAACACCCGCTGGCCCTGATCGAGAAGCGTCTTCATCCAGCCCATCATGAACGGATTGCCGGTCATGTCGGCGATGGCGGCGTGGAAATCGCGATTGAGCTGCACGATTCTCAGCACGTCGACCTGCTCGTGGGCCCGTTCGAGCGCACTTTCGATATCCTTCAAGATGCCGACGCCCGCCATGGTCCGATTCTTGGCGGCGAGTCGCGCCGACAGCCGGTAAAGCAGCTGCATGGCGTCGAAATAGGCGGGCAGGGCGGAGAAATCGAGCTGTGACACCATGGAGGTGCGGTTGCGCGGGGTCTCGACCAACCCTTCCGCCGACAGCCGGATGAGGGCTTCACGGACCGGCGAACGGGACAGGTGATACTGGCGGCTCAGCTCCGTTTCGTCGAGCAGCGTTCCAGGCTTGAGCTCGAGATTGAGGATTTTGGTCTTGAGGCTTTCATAGACCGAGCTCGCGCCGGTGCCGCGCGGCCTGCGCCCCGCCTTCGAACTCTTGCCCACTCCCTTGCTGGTTGGCTTGTTCACGTTCGAACCGGACCCAATTGATAAGCTTGCGAGAACCTAGCCACGATTGACAACAGCGGCAACCTCCCTCCAGGGCTCATATCAGGAGCGGCGCCAGGCCGGCTTCTGGTTTGCGCCCCATGATCTGGTCGGCAACGAGCCGTGCGGCAGCCGGCCCGCCGGTGAAGCCGAGCCAGGGGACCACGCACATGTGAAAGCCGCGGACCCGTGGCACCTCGCCGAGAATGGGCCGCCAGTCGGGGGTGCCATTGACGATCGCCGGCCACGTGCGCAACAGCTGGACGCCGCCCAGATCGGGGACAAGGCGCACGGCCACCTTGAGATTGCCGACCACCGATGCCGGATCGACCTGCAGCATGCCGGTGCCGGCGTCGCGACGCGCCGGCCATCCACCGCCGATCAGGAAGCTGCCATGCTGGCTCTGCTTCAATGTGAGCCTGTCGCCAGCGGCATAGATGAGTTGGTCGATCAGCGGCGCCACCGGCTCGGTGACGCTCACCTGGATGGCATGCCCTTCGATGGGAAAGGCCAGGCCCAGCTGCTGGGCGATGGCACCGGCCTCGGCGCCAGCGCAGTTCACCAGCCGACTGGCCGTTATCGGCCCCTTGTCGGTCAAGGCGATGAACCCTTCCGACGTCGTCCCGAGGGCGCGAAGCTCCGTCCGGCAGAGAATGCGCGCCCCCATGGCCTGACCGCGCCTGGCAAATGCCGGAGCAGCGAGCAGCGGGTTCGCACGGCCCTCGATCGGGCAGAAGGCGGCACCGACCGCATCCCGCGTCAGATAGGGTGCGAGAGCGGCGAGTTCCTCCCGCCCGACCAGATGGATATCGAGGCCACAGGCGCGCTCGATCGCGAGCTTCCGACGGATGCTCTCCATCTCGCCCTCTGTCTCGGCCACCAGGAGCCCGCCTGCTGTCGAAACTTCAAGGTCGACGCCGAGCTCCTCCGGCAGGCATTTCCACAACCGGATCGATTCACGCAGAAACGGAACGACCGGCGCGAACTGCCTGGCCCAGCCCTCGCCCTCGATCAAAAACGGCTCCAACGGGATCTGCGCGTGCAGGCTCCCCGCATTCGAACCGGAGGCCAGGCTGTTGATGTCGTGGCGCTCGATGAGCGTCACGTCGCGGCCCTCCCGACTGAGGAAATAGGCCATCGCGCAGCCCGCAAGTCCGCCCCCCACCACCAGAATGTCGGTTCGCAGAGCAGCCATGCGGCACCGGTTCCTCCACCTTTCCCACTCCTATGTGGAGTGATATTTTCTTGTAGGCAAGTTGCATACGAAAGTGCGATCGATCTCCGGAGACCGCCATGACCAAGCCGTTTCGCGGCAGTTTTGCCGTCACGATCACCCCGTTCACTGCCGATGGCAGCGGCATCGATGTCAAAGCCTGGCAGCGCTTCATCGATTGGCAGCTGGCCGAAGGTGTTCCAGGGCTGATCATTCTCGGGACCTCGGGAGAGTATCTGACGATCAGCGACGACGAGCGGACGCATTTCGTCGAGGCGACGATCAATCACGTCGCCAAGCGGGTACCGGTGTTGGTCGGCACCATGAACGCCTATACGCCGCGGGCCGTGCACTACAGCCGCGAGGCCGAGAAGCTTGGCGCCGACGGCCTGATGATCATCCCGCCCTATTATTACACGCCGACGGACGACGAGATCTTCGCCTATTACAGGGCGATCTGCGACAAGGTCTCGATCCCGATCATGCTCTACAACAATCCTTTTACGTCCAATGTCGACATGTCGGCCAGGCTGGTGGCGCGGCTCACCAACGCTTTCGAGCAGATCCGCTACATCAAGGAGGCGAGCCAGGACATGGCGCGGGTCTACGACATCATCGAGGAAACCCAGGGCGTGATGAACGTCTTTGCCGGCCAGCGCATCGTCGAATCCTATCTCTATGGAGCCGTCGGCTACGTCAATCCCTACGGCAATTACATTCCGCGCGCTTCGACGCGGATCTGCGACCTCTGTGCCGAACGCCGCTTCGAGGAAGCCAAGCGCATCGAGCGGCTGATCAACCGCATCTACGGGATCATCCAGGCGGGGCATCCGACCTATGGCCATCAGTGCTACTCCAAGGCGCTGGCGGCTGCTCAGGGCTATCCGGTTGGCGATGTCCGGCCGCCGCTCACCACCTTCCGCGATCTGGGCGACGAGGGTGAGCAGCGGCTGGCCAAGGTCATGGAGGTCGTCCGCGAGCTCGATCGCGTGGTCGACGACATCGACAAGCCACGGGCGGCGGCCGCGGAATAGGTAGCGGCGCCGCAGTTTCGATGCCGACACCGCTTCTGTTCACGCCATTGCGGCTTCGCGGCTGCGCGTTCCGCAACCGCATCGTCGTGTCCCCCATGTGCCAGTATCAGGCAGTCGATGGCCATGTGCAGGACTGGCACTTCATTCATCACGGACGGCTGGTTCTCGGTGGCCCTGGCGCAATCTTCGTCGAGGCGACCGCCGTCACCCGCCGCGGCCGCATTACCCATGGTTGCACCGGGATTTATGAGGATGCGCACATAGCAGGATTGAAGCGCATCGCCGATCTGCTCCGCCATCATGGTGCCCTTGCCGGCATCCAGATCGCGCATGCCGGGCGTCGGGCCAGTAACACCAGGCCCTGGGACGGGGCGCGTCCGCTTGCCGCGGGCGACACCGAAGAACCTTGGGCGACCGTCGGCCCGAGCGCGCTTCCGGAAAAGGAGGGCTATCCGCTACCGCACGCCCTTGCCGAGGCAGAGATCGACGACATCGTCGCGAGCTTCGCCGCGGCCGCCAGGCGGGCCGAGGCTGCCGGCTTCGACATCATCGAAGTCCATGGCGCACATGGTTATCTGCTGCACTCCTTCTTTTCGCCGATTGCGAATTGCCGCACCGATCGCTTCGGCGGCAGCCTCGAAAATCGCATGCGCCTGGCACTGATGGTCACCGACGCGGTGCGGCAGCTCTGGCCCGCCGACAAGCCGCTGTTCTATCGTCTCTCGGCAGTCGATGGCGTCGAAGGCGGTGTTGCGATCGATGACGCCATCGCGCTCGCCAAGGCGCTCAAGGCGGTCGGCGTCGATGCGATCGATTGCTCATCGGGCGGAATTGCCGGTTCGGTGACGCTGTCGAGCCGTCGTCTCAAGCCTGGCTTTCAGGTCCCCTATGCGGCGGCGATCAAGCGCGCAGCCACCATTCCGACGGTGGCGGTCGGCGCCATCCTCGATGGTCCCCAAGCCGAGCGCATCCTTGAGGATGGCAGTGCCGACCTGATCGCGATTGGCCGCGAGTTCCTCGCCGACCCGAACTGGCCCTTTCATGCCGCAACGGCCCTCGGGGTGGAAAATCCCTATTCCGTCCTGCCGAAACAATATGCGTTCTATCTCGAGCGCCGGGCCGCGGTTCTCGATCGTACCGCGGATTAGCGGATATAGCTCGCGCCATTGACATCGAGAGTGGCGCCCGAAAGGTGCCGGCAGGCGCCGCTCGCCAGAAACACCATCAGGCTGCCGAGATCGGACGGGGGAACCCATTCACCCATGGCAAGCGTTGCGCTGACTGCTGCTTCGCCGCCTGTTGCCGCCGACGCCTGCTCGGAAAGGCGCGTGCGCACCACGCCCGGCGCGATGCCGAAGGCGAGGATATTGTCTTTGGCGTAGTTGCGGGCGATTGCCTTGGTGGCCGAGAGGATTGCGCCCTTCGATGCCGCATAGGCGATGAGGGCCGGGTTTCCGGGGCCGCGCTGGGCAGCCCAGCTCGACAGAGTGATCAGAGTGCCGCCACGCTGATCGAGGTAGTGCCGCACGGCATGGCGCATCAGCCGGGCCGGGGCCAGCACATTCACCTGGAGCGCCTCTGCCCACACCCTGTCCCAGACATCGTCGCTGTCGCTGATTCCGCCTTCCAGTCGCATCACCGCGGCATTGTTGACGAGAACATCGATCCGGCCGCGCCAACCAACCGCCTCCCGCCAGAGCTGGTCGGCTGCGGCCGGATCGGCGAGATCGGCGCCGATCAGCTTCACGCGTTCGCGCGGAATGGCGGCAGTGGCAGCCTCGGCGCCGCGACGGTCGCTGCCGAAATGCGCCACCACATGCCCGCCTGCCGCCCCCAGCGCCTCGACGGTCGCGGCTCCGATGCCCTTCGAAGCACCGGTCACCAGGATCGTTTTGCCGGTCAGTTCGAACATGCGAGCCTCCCATTGTGCGGTGTTCCAAGTGCCGCAGACATCGCTTAGCCTATACGCAAATTGCCACATGGAGACAGCCAGCGACATGAAAACGGATCCCATCGCCGTCGTCGGCGCGGGCAACATCGGTGCGGGCTGGGCGCTTGTCTTCGCAGCCGGCGGCCGCACGGTGAGGCTCCATGACGTCAGTGCCGAGCGCCTGACCGAAGCTGAACAGGTGGTGGCGGCCCGGCTGGGAGAGCTTGCGGATTTCGGCCTGCTGAGCGAGGCGCCGCAAGTCATTGCCGCCCGCATCGGCTCGACGACCGATTTCGACAGGACGGTGGACGGCGCCGCTTATGTCCAGGAATGCACCCCCGAAGACCGCGATGCGAAGCAGGAGGTTTTCGCGGCACTGGCCCGGCTGGCCGCTGATGACTGCGTGATCGCGAGCTCGTCATCCTTCATCCCGGTCTCGCAGCTGGCCTCGAATCTTCCAGGGCGCGACCGCTTTCTCGTCGTCCATCCCGGCAATCCGCCATTCCTCCTGCGCATTGCCGAGATCTGCCCGGCCCCGTTCACCAGCCCAAAAGCCATCGCCGACAGTGAAGCCCTCATGCGCGCCTGCGACCTGTCGCCTGTCAGGGTTCGCGTCGAGAAGGACGGTTTCATCTTCAACCGGCTGCAGGGCGCACTGCTGCGGGAGGCCTATGCATTGATAGAGGATGGCGCCGCCACCGTGGCCGACATCGACCTGGTGATACGCGACGGGCTTGGTCTGCGCTGGTCCGTGGTCGGCCCCTTCGAGGCGCTGGACCTCAATACCCGCGGCGGCATCGCTGCCCATGCACGCCGCATGCTTCCGGCCTACGTCCGCATGGGTGCCGAGCGCGGCGAGCGTCGGAATTGGACGGATAAGACGGTCGACGCGGTGATCGCCGAACGCCGTGCCGCATTGCCGCTCGCGGACTGGAGCGACCGGGTCGCCTGGCGCGACCGCGAATTGATGGCGCTGCTGGCTTATCGTCGTCAGCGTGCCTGACATGCGCGCAAATTTCGCGCCTCTCGCCTCCGATCGCCTGACCTTTCTCTTCGAAGACCGGGAGATCGAAGGCCGAAAGGGCGAAACCATTGCGGCGGCTCTGACCGCCGCCGGCATTCTCCCGATACGCCGGACGCGGAACGGCAGCGCGCGTGGCCTCTTTTGCGGCATGGGCGTCTGTCAGGATTGCCTGGTCGAGATCGACGGCACGCCCAACCAGCGCGCCTGCATGACCAAGCTCGAATGCGGCATGCGCGTGGTGGGCCAGCAGCTGCCGCGGGCGCACCGGCCGAAACCACCGGCACCGGCGATCACCAAGCCCCCCCGCGATGGCGACATTCTGGTGGTCGGCGGCGGGCCTGCCGGTCTGTCTGCGGCCGCGGCCGCCGCCGAAGCGGGGGCCAGAGTGGTGCTTGTCGACGAGCGGCCCGTTCCCGGCGGCCAGTTCTACAAGCAGCCCATTCCGGAACTGTCCCTGCCGCCGCGACGGCTCGCCGATGGGCAGTTCAGCAAGGGCCGGGATCTGATCGCCAGGGCCCGGGCAGCCGGAGTGCAAATTGTTCGAGGCACCGTGTTCAATGCGGCGCTGCCGCCGGCCATTTTCGTCGAAATTGAGGGGAGGGCGACGACAATTCGCGGTCGTCGGCTGATTCTGGCGACGGGAGCTTTCGAACGTGGTCGCCCGGTGCCGGGCTGGACTTTGCCTGGCGTGATGACCACCGGTGCAGCCCAGACCTTGCTCCGCAGCTACGGTGTCCTGGCGGGGAGGCGGATTCTCGTTGCCGGCAATGGGCCGCTCAATCTCCAGGTCGCTCTCGAGCTGCACCGGGCAGGGGCGACGATCATTGCCATTGTCGAGGCGGCCCCGGCGCCTGGTCTGCAAGCTCTTCGAGAGCTGGTGCGAATGGCGATCACTGCGGCTGATTTGATAATCGACGGCATGAATTATGTCGCACGGCTCAAAACGGCGCGGATTCCGATTTTCCACGGCGCGGCGGTCGACAGGATCGACGGCAGCGACCGGCTTGCGGCAACGCTGACCAATGGTCGAATCCTGGAGGCTGACGTGGTCTGCATGGGTTATGGCTTTCTGCCCTCCAATGAACTCGCCCGGCTGCTTGGATGTCGTCACGCCTACGATTCGGCAGCGGGTTGTTTGAGAACGGCGCGCGATGAAAACGGCCGGACGAGCATCGACGCCGTCTTCGCCATCGGCGACGGAACCGGCCTTGGCGGGGCGCGCGCCGCCGAAGCGGAAGGCACGATCGCTGGACTTGCGGCGGCCATCGATGTCGGTGCCACCCCCTCTGCAGCCGCCCTGTCCATTGGCCAGGCGGCCCGGGCCAATCTCCGGCGGCAGCGCCGGTTTCAGCAGGCCCTGTGGCAAGTATTCAAGCCGGTTCCCGGCCTTGCCAAGGGTCCATCCGCCGGCGCCATTGTCTGTCGCTGCGAAGAGATCGAGGCACGCTCTCTAAGCGACCTCGTGCTGTCCGGCGCGCCCATCGGAAGCATCAAGCGCGCCACCCGATTGGGCATGGGCCGCTGCCAGGCGCGCTATTGCGGGCCGGTGGCGGTCGACATGCTTGCGCGAGAAGATGGTTGCTGCCCCTCCGAGGCCGACTTTCCGGCACCGCGGCCGCCAGTCAAGCCGGTGTCGATTGCGGTGCTGGCGGAGCTTGATGAAGAGCGCAATGCCTCCGAAGCCACGAGTGTGCCATGACCGGGTTCCGCAATGGGCCGGCCCGCCTGCTCTAGGGAAGGCTCCGGCTTCGGCTTTGGACGTGGCGCCGGAACGGCCGCGGCTCTCTCCTCGTTGCTCGCCACCTGCGAATCCGAGGGCAGCCGCATCTTCCCGCCGATCGAGCCGGTATATTCGGCATAGATCTCGGTGAGCTTCGCCTTGCTGATCCACGGCCAGTGCCGCACATTGCCCGAGTTCGATATGAACGAAACCGCCACTGCCGCCAGGATAGTAGCCGACACCGCCGGCCTCCCGCACCAATGCGCTGTTGCGCAGCCTTTCCAGTGGAACGTCCGGGAACTGCATGTCGATGGCTCGCCCGAGTATATGCTGGCTGCGTATCGCAACATGCCGGCCAATCCGCTTGAGAAGGGCGTTGGTTTCCGTCGATCTGAAGCCGCAGATGATTCTGATCGGCACCTTCGAGCCAAGCTCCTGGTGCAGTTCCCACATCAGATCAATGGTTTCGTTCGACATGCTGATGAGGCCGCTGCGCCGCCAATCGCGCATGAAATAGTCGAGCTGAGCCATCGCGGAAGGAATGTACTGCCCGTCGCGCTTATAGGTGATCGTCAGCGTTTCGCCGGTGTGAACATGATAGAGTTGAAGGGTCCGCAGCTCGCCCGCCCGGGCCGGATTGCCGGCCAGACAGAACAGCAGCGCAGCCCACATCGCCGCGACGGCTCTATGTCCGAAAATTCCATTCACGCGCAAGCTCCCCGCATAAGCGATGACGCGTGCAGGTCGGCCTCATCCCGCAACCGAATCAATTCCCCACAAATAAGGGTAGAGTCTGGGACGGCGATGTTTGTAACGAGAAAATTTAGGAAGTGAATCATGTCCACAGAAAAGCAAAGGGCCGGCCATGATTTCTGCCTCCGCTGACCTTCCGACGGTTGTCATGGTGCTAACCAGGCCGCAGGACCATGCCCTGCGACGTCTCGAGAAGCTGTTCCGCGTCGTCGTGATCGACCGACCGGATCCCACTCTGGTGGATCCGGCGGTTCGCCCCGCCGTACGCGGCGTTGCATCTTTTGCCGGGTTCAACGCGGCCTTGATCGACGGGCTGCCACGGCTCGAGATCATTGCCCTGTTCGGCGTCGGTTACGACATGGTCGCCGCACAGGAAGCCGCCAGCCGCAACGTCATGGTGACCAATACCCCGGATGTCCTGACGGAGGAGGTGGCCGATACGGCGATCGGCCTGCTCATCAACACCCTGCGCGAGCTGCCGCGGGCCGAGGCCTGGCTGCGCGCCGGGCGTTGGGCCCGCGATGGAATGTATCCCCTGTCCCGGCTGACGCTTCGCGGCCGCAGCATCGGAATTCACGGCCTCGGCCGGATCGGCAGTGCCATAGCCCGCCGCCTGGAAGCCTTCGGTCTGCCCGTTGCCTATCATAACCGGCGGCCGGTGAAGGGGGTCGGCTATCCGTACTATGCGACTCTCGAGGGGCTTGCCGCGGCTGTGGACACGTTGATTTCGGTGGTGCCCGGCGGACCCGCCACCGAGACGGCGGTGAACGCCGAGGTCCTGGTGGCGCTCGGGCCGAATGGCGTTCTCATCAACATCGGCCGCGGCGGCACCGTCGACGAGGCAGCTCTTGTGGCGGCTCTGGCGAACGGTACGATCGCCGCTGCCGGCCTCGACGTCTTCGCTGACGAACCCAACGTGTCCCAGGCGCTGCTCGATGCTCCCAACACGACCCTGCTTCCCCATGTCGGCTCTGCATCGGTGCACACCCGTCGTGCCATGGCGGATCTGGTCGTCGACAACCTCGCGGAATGGTTCATGACCGGCCGGCCGCTCACTTCCGTCCCTGAGACGCGTTCCCTCGTCCGCTCAGCCTCTTCCACTGGCGACTGAAAAACCGATAAGCTCTACCCCAAAACGACAAGCAGAATTGCCAGCACAGGGAGAAAGCCCATGACCTCGGTTGTCCGGAACCACCGGCTTTCGATCGACCGCCGTATGCTTCTCGGCGGTCTTTCCACTGCCGCCCTGGTCGGCGGGTGGCCGCGCTTCGATGCGGCCTTTGCCGCGGTCGAACCGCAGCTCAGCATGATGGGGTGGGCCGACTATATCAGCCCCACCGACGTGGCGGATTGGGAAAAGGCCAACAATAGCAAGCTGATCTATGACAACTATGCCAGCAACGATGAGATGTATTCCAAGTTGCAGCTTGCCCAGGGCAACAGCGGCTACGATCTCGGCATGAACACCGATTTTATGATCAAGCTGCTGATCGACAAGAACCTCATTCAAAAGCTTGACAAGTCCCTCATTTCGAACATCGGCAACATACGGCCGGAATTCGCCCATCCCGACTTCGATCCGGACAACGCCTACACGGTGCCGAAGAGCACTGGTTCGGAAGGCTTTATCTATGACAAATCTGTCATTGCCCGGCCGATGAAGAGCTGGGCCGATTTCCTCGCGGCCATCGAGAACGAGGGCAGTGGACGCACCTCGCTGCTCGACGATGCCCTCGCCATCGCGCCGCTCTTCTGGTCGAAGGACCTGTCCTGGAACACCACCGACGAAGCCGCCATCAAGGATGCCGAAACCAGGGTCGAGACGCTGGCCAAGCACATCAAGACCTTCAATTCCTATCCTGTGCAGGACGTGGCTTCGGGCTCCGTCATCCTCGCTCAATGCTGGAATGGCAATGCCAAGCAGGCAATCGACTCCTCCAAGAACCCCAATCTGGTGTTTGTCTATCCTGAACCCCGATCCGAGCTGTGGCTCGACAGCTATCATTTGCCGGTGGGCGGCAAGAACATGAAGGCCGCGCACTCCTGGATGAACTACGTTCTCGACCCTGTCATCGCTGCCCGCGAGATCACCTATACGGGCTTTCTGTCCCCGGTCTCCGGAACCGAGGCCCATCTCGATCCCAAGGTCGCCGCCGACCCCCTGATCTTCCCGCCGCCCGATGCCTTGAAGCGCGGCGAGCGGACGGTGCGCAACGAGACCTATGACCGCCGGGTGGCGATCCTGACCAAATTCAAGGCCGCAGCGGCGCAGTAGACAGGGATCGGCCAGCGCGGCGATGGCAGCGGACGTCGAGCTTGAGCGTGTGAGCAAGCTCTACGGCTCCTTCAAGGCTGTAGACGACGTCTCGCTTGCCGTCCGAGAAGGATCGTTCATCTCGCTGCTTGGCCCCTCGGGCGCCGGCAAGTCCACCATCCTGCGGATGATCGGTGGCTTCGAGCTGCCGGATTACGGCACCGTGCGGATCGCCGGCCATGACGTCACCATGCTCGCCCCCTATCGGCGCGACGTGAACACGGTTTTTCAGAACTATGCCCTGTTTCCGCATATGAATGCCGCCGAGAACGTCGCTTATGGGCTCCGTCAGGACGGAGTGCCGGCAGCAGATCGCAAGAAGCGTGTGCGCCAGGCCCTCGACATGGTCGAGATGCTGAGCTTCGCGGATCGCAAGCCAAACCAGCTTTCCGGTGGCCAGCAGCAGCGGATTGCGCTTGCCCGCGCCCTGGTCAAACGGCCTTCCGTCCTCCTGCTCGACGAGCCGCTCGGCGCCCTCGACCGCAAGCTCCGCCAGCAGATGCAGGTCGAGCTCAAGCTTCTGCAGAGCCAGCTCGGCATCACCTTCATCTTTGTCACCCACGACCAGGAAGAGGCGCTGGCGATGTCGGACAGCATTGCCGTCATGCGCCACGGCCGCATCGAACAGCTCGGCGCTCCGAGCGAGCTCTACGACACGCCGGCAACAGCCTTCGTCGCGGGCTTCATTGGCACACAGAACTACCTCCCGGGATACCGCATCGACGACAGCCTTCTCATGCGTGCCGCGTTGGACGTCATCTTCGAGGCCGGCCGCGCTGCTCGAGGGCTTGTCCGCGATGCCCAGGTGCTGGGCGCCGTCCGACCCGAGAATGTGCTGCTTTCCGGCGATGAGCCAGCCGCGCGCAATCGGCTCAGGGCACGAATCGCCGCCACCGTGATGCTGGGCGATACGATGGAGTTCGTCCTTGCTCTTCCCGATGGCCGCGAGCTGTTGAGCCGGATGCCGCGCCGGATCACCGGAAATCTGTCAGGCGGCGCCGAGGTCTGGGCATATTGGGAGCCGGAAGCATTCATCCTGTTCCCTTACGAAGAACTTGAGGCGAGGCCGGGAAGGCCTTGAAGAGGGGTGAAGTTTGGCCACGCTGACCGCGGCTGAAGTCCCGCGCCGGATCAATCGCCGTCTGATCCCGCGCTGGGTGATGGCCTGGCCGGCGCTCGCCTGGTGGACCGTTTTCTTCGTCATCCCGTTGCTCTGGATCATTCTCTACAGCTTCGGTTCGCGTCCGAGCGCCGTTGTCGCAGGCCCGGTTTCGCTGGAGGTCCTGTCGCTGGACAATTACTGGCAGGCCCTGAGCGAGATATTCTTCCGCGTATTCCAGATCACCATGCGCACCGCCGGAGTGGGCACCATCCTGTGCACGCTTCTCGCCTTTCCTGTCGCTTACGCCATTGCCATGCACATCCCGCAGCGTTGGCGCTCCATTCTCGTTTTCCTCCTGATAATTCCATACTGGACGAGCTTTCTCCTGCGCACCTTTGCCTGGCGCATCATTCTGGCGCCACAGGGCACCCTGTCCGACATCCTGCAATCGCTCGGCATCCTCGGCCGGCCGTTGCTCATCCTCGATACCAACGCCGCGGTGCAGCTCGGCATTGTCTATAACTACCTGCCGGTGATGGTGCTGCCGATCTATGTCGCACTCGAGCGGATCGACAGATCCTTGATCACGGCGAGCATGGACCTCGGGGCCGGACCCCTGCGCACCTTTCTTCAGGTGACATTGCCGCTTGCCGCGCCCGGTCTGTTCGGCGGCCTGGTTCTCACCTTCATCCTGGCTGCCGGCGACTATGTCGTCCCGACCATTCTCGGCGGCACCAAGGGCCTGATGGTGGGAAACCTCATCGCCACGCAGATTCTGGCCTCTCAGAATCTGCCCCTCGGCTCGGCAATGGCGGTCATCCTCATCGGGCTGCTCGCCGGCGTGCTGGTCATTGCCGCCCTCCTGCTCATGGCAGTTCAGCGCCTTGTCAAGCTCCTGCGCGGAGCACCGCTATGATGCCGACTGCAAATCACCAGCCGAGGAACCGGGGCAGGATCATCTTCCTCACCTGGATGACCGCGATCTTCATCTTCCTGTATCTGCCGATCTTCGTCATTATCATCTACAGCTTCAATGGCGGTCGGAATCTCTATGTATGGACCGAATGGTCGACCCACTGGTATGGCGAGGCGATCGACAATCCCCGCGCCTTGGGCGCGCTTTCGGTCTCGATCCGCACCGCCTTGATCAATGCCGTCATTGCCGTTGCCTTGGGAGTGTTTGCCGGCATCGCACTGGCGCGGCGCAAGGGTCGATGGACGGTGCCCTATATCGGGTTGATCTTCGTCATTCTGGGCATACCGGAACTGGTGTCGGCTATCGGCCAGATGATCTGGTTCGACCGCCTGGGCATTTTCGACGGCATCACCCGGCTGTCGATCGGGCATTCCCTGTTCAACATCGCGGTTGTGGCGTTGATCGTCAGGGCCCGGGCCGAAGGCCTCGGCGAGACCCTTGAACACGCGGCAGCAGATCTCGGAGCAAGACCCTGGCGTAGCTTTCGCGATATCACTCTGCCGTTGATGTTCCCCGCCGTCCTGGCCGGCCTGCTCCTCTCATTCACCTTTTCATTCGATGATGTGATCATTTCGCTGTTCGTGCAGCGCCCAGGGACCTCGACATTCCCGCTATACATCATGTCCGCCATGAAGGCAGGCCTCAAAGGCGACGTTGCAGCGCTCGCGGTCATGATGTTGATTGTCAGCATGGTCGGAATCGCCATCGCTGCCTGGCTGATGGCTCGCGGCGGCAGGGGGAAGACCCTTGGCGGCCTCCTCGGCTGACGGGGCGGGAGCTCCTGCTTGTCGATAGGCGCATCCTTGCAGTAGATTTCGCCTTGCACAGAAGAACACCGGTCCGCGAACAAGCAATCATCGGCCGGTAGGGAGGAGCATTCCGATGGGTGGCCTGACCAGGACGCTGCTGCTGGCAGCGGTGAGCACCGGCATCATCGCCGGCACGACGTTTGCCGGCACCAACGACAAGAAGATCGCCTTCTCCAACAACTATGCCGGGAACTCCTGGCGTCAGGCGATGCTCAAGAGCTACGACATCGTCACCAAGAAAGCTGTCGCCGACGGCGTGGTGGCCGCGGCCGACGTGTTCACCACCGCCGACAAGGAGGTCCCCACCCAGGCCGCCCAGATCCAGAATCTGATCCTGCAGAACTATGATGCAATCGTCATCAACGCCTCTTCGCCGGATGCCCTCAACGGTGCGATCAAGAAGGCCTGCGAACAGAAGATCGTGGTCGTTTCTTTCGACGGCATCGTCACTGAGCCCTGCGCCTGGCGTGTCGTGGTCGATTTCAAGGACATGGGCAGGCAGGAAGTCGAGCATATGGCAAAATTTCAGCCCAAGGGCGGTAACCTGCTCGAGATCCGCGGGCTGGCCGGCACGTCGATCGACGAAGCCATTCATGCCGGAATTCTGGAAGGCGTCGCGGCTCATCCCGAGTTCAAGATCGTCGCCTCGGTGACCGGCGACTGGGACCAGACCACCGCTCAGAAGGCGGTTGCAACCGTCCTGCCGTCGCTGCCGGAGATCGTCGGCGTTGTCGACCAGGGCGGCGATGGTTATGGCGCGGCCCAGGCTTTTGCCGCCGCCGGCAGGCCACGGCCGACGATCATCATGGGCAACCGGCAGGACGAGCTTGAATGGTGGAAGGAGCAGAAGGCCAAGGATGGCTATACCACCTGGTCGGCATCGATCGCTCCCGGCGTCTCGACCCTTGCCTTCTGGGTTGCGCAGCAGATTCTCGACGGCAAGGACGTCCCCCACGATCTCCTCGTGCCCTACCTCGCCTTCACCCAGGATGATTTCGAGGCAGCCCTGCCGACGATCGACAAGGGTGGTGTCGCGAGCCACGAATATACCCAGTCCGACGCGGAAGCGGCCATCAAAACAAACATGAAGTGAATGCTGCCTGACAAAGCGGCAGAGATCATCGCTCTCGGACAGATCACGAAGCGCTTCGGTGCCGTCCGTGCGCTGAACGGCGTCGACCTGCTTGTCGGTGCGGGCGAGTGCATCGGCCTGGTTGGTCACAACGGTGCCGGCAAGTCGACGCTGATGCATGTGGTTGCGGGCACCCTCGCGCCTGACAGCGGCGACATCGCCGTCGCCGGCATGAACCAGGCCGACTACCGCGTGACCATGGCTCAGAGGCTCGGAATACGCTGCGTGTTCCAGGAGCTTTCGCTCTGCCCCAATCTCAGCGTCGCGGAGAATGCCCATATCTATCATGCCGACATGAAGGGCCTGGGGTGGCGCCAGCGCGCCAGCAATCTCATCCAGACCAAGCTGGACGAAATCTTTCCCGGGCATGGTATCGGGCCGGCGGACGTGATCCGCGATCTGCCGATCAGCAAGCGCCAGATGGTCGAGGTTGCCCGCGCCTTCACCGTCACTGCGCTGCCATTGCGTCTTGTCGTTCTCGACGAGCCGACCTCCTCGCTCGACAGCCGCAGCGCCGGTCAACTCCTGCATTTCGTTCGCCGAATCGTTGCCGATGGCACGAGCTGCATCCTGATCTCCCATCTGTTGAATGAGATTTTGGGATGCTGTCACCGGGTGGTGGTGATGCGCGACGGCAGGGTGGTCGCTTCGGGAGAGGCGGCTGCATTCGACCGCGACAAGCTGATCGATGCCATGGGAACCGTTGCAGCCCCGCCGCAGACGGCGTCGCGCCGCACCGCATCGCGGGAGAAGGCGACAGCGCTTCGGATTCGTGCCCGGCCGGCTCGCCAGCAGGATGGCGCCGAGCTTGTGGCCCATGAAGGCGAGATCATCGGTCTCACCGGTCTTTCGGGCCATGGCCAGGCGCAATTGCTGATCGATATCTATCGCGCATCGACCAAGCCTGTCGACCGGGTCAAGGTGATTGGACCGGTCGCCATCATCGCCGGCGACCGTCAGTCGGAGGGAATTTTTCCGATGTGGTCGATCGCCGAGAACATTGCGATCGGCTCGATCGCCAGCTTGCGGAACGGCATCTTCATTTCGCCGAACCGCGAAGCTGGCCTGGCGCGCCAGTGGCAGGAACGGATCGGAATTCGGACGCCCGATATCCGCAACAACATTCTCTCGCTCTCCGGCGGCAATCAGCAGAAGGCCCTGTTTGCCCGGGCATTGGCTTCCGACGCAAGCATCATCCTGATGGATGACCCGACGCGCGGCGTCGATGTTGCAACCAAATTCGAGATCTATGAGCTGATCGAAGCCGAGACGAGGCGTGGACGAACATTCCTGTGGTACACGACCGAAACGGAAGAGCTGGGAAATTGCGATCGCGTCTATGTCTTTCGCGACGGACGCATTGTCGCAAAGCTCAATCGCGATGAGTTGACCGAGGAAGCCGTCATCCAGTCATCCTTCCATGTGGAACCATGGCTGAGCTCAGCCTAGCAAGCAAATCGCGTCGCCTGCGGATTCTCATGGGGCAGGCGCCGCGCCGTCTGCTCCGCTCGCTGCTGCCGGCGCTTTCGCTGGTGCTCATCCTGATCGCCATCGCCTGGCTCAATCCACGGGCCATCAGCTATTTCGGCTTCACGCTGATGCTCAACCTGGCGATCCCGATCGCCCTCGCGACGATTGCGCAATTGTTCGTCATGACCGGTAATGACCTGGACCTCTCGATCGGCACCTTCGTCGGCTTCGTCGGCTGCATCACCGCCACCTGGCTGCGCGAGGCACCCCTGCTCGGCGCCCTGATGCTGATGGCGTCGGTCGGGGTGTATTCTGCCCTCGGCGCTCTGATCTACCTGCGATCGCTGCCTTCGATCGTCGTCACTCTGGGCATGAGCTTCGTCTGGCAGGGGCTCGCGATTTTGCTGCTGCCCAAGCCGGGCGGTGCGGCACCCGATTGGCTCCAGCAGTTCATGGGCCTGAAGCCTCCCTGGATACCATTTCCGATCCTGGCGGCGATTGTCATCGCTGCCGTCGCCCATGTCGGCTTGATGCGCACTTCCTATGGCGCGATCCTGCGCGGTTCCGGCGGCAATCCGCTGGCGATAAGCCGCGCCGGCTGGTCGCTGTTCAAGACCAAGGTCACGCTCTTCACCCTCGCCGGTGTGTTCGGCGTCGCTTCCGGCCTCGCATTGATCGGCACCACCACTTCGGCCGACGCCAATATCGGCAATGGCTATACCCTCCTTTCCATCGCCGGAGTCATCCTTGGCGGGGGCGAGTTTGTCGGCGGACGGGTGTCGCCGATAGGTGCCGTGCTGGGCGCTTTGACCCTGGCGCTGGCTGCCTCGCCGCTCCTGACCTTCATGCGGATTCCTCCCGACTGGCAGGTCGGTGCCAATGGCGCCATCCTGATCATCGTGCTGGCGGCCCGCGCCTTGCTCAGCCGGCAGGAGGCCTGAGCCAATGACCTGGGCACGGAACATCCTGACGCGCCCATGGATTTGGTCGTTTCTCGGCGCGCTCGTTGTGTGGCTCGCCGCGATTGCTTTCACCGGCGGTTACGGGGCGATGGGGATGATCACGGCCGCGCTCTCGCTCGCCGTTTTCATGGTCATCGTCGGCATCGGGCAGATGTTCGTCATAACACTGGGGCCGGGAAACGTCGATCTGTCGCTCCCGGCCAATATCGGACTCGCAAGTGCCGTGGCCATGAAGGTGATGGGCGGTGCCGACGCCCTGGTGCCGCTTGGGCTTGCCGCTGCTCTCGCCACCGGTGCTGCCATCGGCGCAGCCAATTACCTGATGATCTGGGCACTGCGCATTCCCCCGATCATTGCCACCCTCTCGGCGAGCTTCATCATCCAGTCGATCGACATCAGTTATGGGCGGGGATTGCAGATCAAGCCGCCTCCCGGCTTCGCCGACTTCACCAACCTTCAGTTCGCCGGCATTCCCGTTCTAGCCATTCTGACAGTGCTGTTCTCTGTTGCGGCGGCCCTCGTTCTGCAGCGAACCGTCTATGGCCGCTCGGTTGCCGCCATCGGCCAGAGTCCGCGGGCCGCCTGGCTTGCAGGAATTCGAGGTCGGTCGCGTGCGGTTTTTCACTTACACGCTCTCCGGCTTGCTGGGCGGCCTCGACGGGGCATTGCTCGCCGGTTATTTTCGCGGCGCAAATGTCGATATCGGCAATGAATATCTTCTTGCTTCGATCGCGGTCGTTGTGATCGGCGGCACATCGGTCGCCGGCGGCAAAGCCAATGTTCCTGGCATCTGGGGCGCGGCCCTCTTCCTGGTGCTGCTCCTCACCATGCTGAACACCTTCGGCGTGAGTGCCGGCGTCCGGTTGCTTCTGACCGGGTTGGTCATCGTTGCCATCATCACTGCAAGCGGCGGCCGCAACAGGACTCTGGCCTGAGGCGCTAGGCGATCCCGAGCGCACGCCTCCCATTGCCGGTGAACATCGCAAGAAATCCAGCACGGGACACCTTTCCCTGGAGCAGGCTTGCCAGCGCCGCGGCATAGCGCAGCGTCCCGTCAGGGAACGGATCGCTCGACACCTGGCCGAAATCCGTCGACAGCAGAACCTGCTCGGACCCGGTGACCCGGATCGATTCCGCATAGGATTCGAGCGGCACGCCATCCTGGGTGTGGATGGCAAAGCAGTGCTCGATGAAAACCTCCGGATGGCGGCTCAGCATCTTGAGATCATCGTCCGACAGTCTGATCGAAGGATAGTGCGGATGGGTCAGGATCACGCGCTTGACGCCGAGTTCGAGCGCCAGCGGAACCAGCTTCTTGACCTCTTCCGCATGCAGATGGCCGCTCGCCAGAACACAATTGTTGCGGGCGATTGCTTCGAGTGTCGGGATCAGCTCCGGGGCAGGGGATCCATTGTCGTCGAACACGATGACCGGTTCCTCGGCCGTCGTCTGAGCCATCGTCGTATGATCGGCGTCACCATGGGTGCAGCACCCTGACCACCGCGGATCGAATCCGAAACCATGGAACTGCAGGTGCGAGCGGGCATGCACGGTCGGCATCCACACGACCATCGGCGAGGGGTCCGGTTCTTCGCTGCTCACATGGGTCCGATTGCCGGAACGGGCGCTCTCCACCGCTTGCGGATTGAGGCCGCCGACATAGCGGTTGAGGACCACGCCACCGAAAAATCTGGCGTTGAACTGCGCCCGGGCAAGCGCTGCCAGCGGCGTCGTCGGATAGGTGTGGTTCTTCAGCACCAATGTGGCCCCGAACGGCACGGCGACATCGGCCAGCATCTTGACGTCATAACGGCGCACGATCAGCTCGGGACCGACATGATAATGCGTGTCGACCACACCTTCTTCACGCAACGCTTCCGCCAAATTGTCCAACGCGTCGAACATTCGCCTGCCTCGCTCTCGTCATCCTCTGCAACCGCTGGCATGATGGCCTCACCCATGCCGTCGACATCGATTTCAAGGATAGTACCGGCGATTGTCCGGTCTGTTCCATCCCCGACGATCTCCATCTTGGCAACCCGGCATGCATTGAATAGGCTTTTCGACGAGCGAAACGATAATTTGAGGTGGGAGGTTAGGCCTATGGCAACGAGAGTCTGGAAGTTCACCTGCTGCATCTGCGTGTTGGCGGCTGTTTCCCTCGGCCTGTTTGGCCGGGGCAGCGCCCAGGCGGCGGTGGGCGAAGCGGACAAGGTTACCTGCATGTACCCGGTCTGGGTCGGTTTCGGGCCCGTCCATCTCGCCAATGAGCTCGGATACTTCAAGGATGAGGGGCTGACGGTTACCGAGATTCTGGACGACGACATGCCGAACGGCGTCGCGGCCATGGAGCGCGGTGATATCGACTGCTATCTGCGCACCGTCGGTGAATTCCAGGGGCTTGGCCGCAGAAAGAGCACCCAGGGGATCATTATCGGCACCATAGACGTTTCGACCGGCGGCGACGGCTGGGCGGCCGACCAGGCGATCAAGACGGTGTGCGACCTCAAGGGCAAGACGATCGCTGTCGAGCCCAATCTGCCGGCCCGCCTCATCATGCAGATGGCGCTCAAGAAGCAATGCAATCTGTCCATCAAGGATACCAAGCTCTCCGACATTGCGGCCGCCGATGCGATCGGCGTCTTTTCCGATTCGAATGTGGCAGCGGTCGGAACCTATGAGCCGGTGTTGAGCCAGGTTGTCGCCGCCCACAAGGAGCGCGGCGCCCATATCGTCGCGTCCTCCAAGGACTACAATGATCTGATCCTCGATGGTATCATAGCCCATACGGGTGAGCTGCGCGCTCACCCCGAGAAATACGTCAAATTCCTGCGCGCCGTTTATCGGGCCATCGACTACTTCAACAAGAACCAGGACAAGGCCATTCCGATCATCGCAAAACAGTTCTCCATCACGCCCGAAGACTTCAAGGGGACGCTGCCGAATTTCCGCTACACGCCCTATGAGCAGGCGATCGAGCTGATGGGCGCCAAGGGCCAGGAAGGACGCATCTTCGATGTCTTCCGCGAGGCGATGAACCTGAATCTCGAATTTGGCTCATCCGATGTAAAGCTCAATCCCGAGGACCATCTCGACAACACCCTCATCAATCAGCTCCAGAAGAACTGGTAGCAGGCTGCTGGCCGGAAGCCAGGTGTTCAGGTGACGGAGAGGCAGGTATCGACCACCGCTTCGGTTCCGGTGAACTATACCGGTCCCTCGCCGTCCCATGGCCGCTCTGCATCGGTTTCCCGCCGGAGGAGGCAGAGCAGCTGGCGGGAGTTGCTGGCGTTCCGGGGAGCAGCGCGGCCGAGGCTCGAGATCGGCATCGGTATCGGCGCCTTTCTCCTGGTTGTCGTGGTCTGGGATCTGATCACCCGTTCCGGGCTGATCAAGCCGCAATTCCTGCCTTCGCCAGGCGCGGTCGTCATGGCGCTTTCCACCATGCTGACGACCGCCGATTACACCCGGGATGTCGCCATCAGCATCGCCCGGGTGTGGACGGCATTTCTGGCATCGGTCGTTATCGCAGTTCCGATCGGCATCCTGATGAGCTGCTACCGAGGCGTCGGCGCGTTCACCGTGCCGCTCATCGACTTCATCCGTTATCTTCCCGTCCCCGCGCTCGTCCCCTTGACCCTGATCTGGCTCGGCATCGGCGAAAGCTCGAAAATCGCGCTCCTGTGGATCGGGACCTTTTTTCAGCTTGTCCTGCTGGTTGCCGACGATGCCCGGCGCGTCCCGATCGAGTTCATCGAGACCGGCCGCACCCTCGGTGCCCGCCAGTTTCCGCTGATCAAGGATGTCTTGTTCCCGGCCATGCTGCCCAACATGGTGGACAGCTTGCGCATCACTCTGGGATGGTGCTGGACCTACCTCATTGTCGCCGAGATCGTCGCGGCGAATTCCGGCATCGGCTACGAGCTCTGGACAGCGCGGCGTTACGGCAAGACACCTGAAGTCTTTGCCGGCATCCTGACGATCGGTATCATCGGCCTCGTTTCCGATCAGATCATCCGTGTCCTGCATCGCCGCTGGTTCCGCTACCTGACCACATGATGACCAACGGCGCCGATTTCATCGAATTCCGGGGACTGACCAAGATCTTCGAGCAGGAGAACGGTCGGAACGTCCCGGTGATCGATGAACTCGACCTGTCGATCAGCGAGGG
Organism: uncultured Alphaproteobacteria bacterium; assembly: GCA_963744915.1. Lineage (GTDB taxonomy): Bacteria > Pseudomonadota > Alphaproteobacteria > Rhizobiales > Aestuariivirgaceae > DATAFF01. The sequence continues at coordinate 135,630 of CAVUUY010000008.1, read as the reverse complement.
TGAATTCGTCGTCTTCGTCGGGCCCTCGGGCTGTGGCAAGACGACGGTCATGCGCATGGTCGGCGGACTTGAGACGCCAACCACCGGCGATGTTCTGCTCAAGGGCCAGCCTGTCACCGGACCAAGCCGCGAAAAGGGAATGGTGTTCCAGTCATATTCGTCCTTTCCCTGGCTGACGGTCCTCAGCAACATCCGCTTCGGCCTGCGCTATCGTCGCGACGTACCGGAAGCCGAAAAGGACGGTATCGCCCAGCACTATCTCGAGATCGTCGGTCTCGCCCCGTTCAGCGATTTCTACATCAACCGGATTTCAGGAGGCATGCGCCAGCGCGTGGCGATAGCGCGAACGCTTGCCGCCAACCCGCTCGTGCTGCTGATGGATGAACCTTTCGGGGCGCTCGACGCGCTGACCCGCGAGCGCCTGCAGCTCCAATTGCTGGGGCTGCGCCAGGTCGAGCGCAAGACCGTCATCTTCACCACCCATGACGTCGATGAAGCAGTCTTCCTGGCCGACCGCATCATCGTCTTTTCGGCCCGACCCGCCAAAGTCCTGAAGGACATCGAGGTGAGAGCCGCGCTTCCCAGGGAGCGCACCTTGGACGTGATGGAGCTTCCTGCCTTCCGCAAGCTGCGGCGGGAGGTGCTGGCGCTGATCCGCAATGAGGAAATGCGTATCGAAACGAGTGAGCAGGAGTAGATTGCCGATGTCACCCCCATCCCGGCTCTTGGAATGAACGCAACCCTTGCAGGCAGATCAGCGGTCGTGACCGGTGCTGCGAGCGGCATCGGCCGCGCCATAGCCATGGCGCTGTCTCGGGAGGGCTGCAGCCTCTGCCTCATCGACCGCGCGCCGCTCGAGCGGACCACCGCCGTTGTCCAAGCGATTGCCGCAGGTGGCGGCAACGCCATTGCCGTTCAGGCCGACGTCGCCGATGAGGCGCAGGTGGTGGCGGCGGTCGCCAGGGCGGCGAGCCAGTTTGGCCAGCTCGACATCGTCGTGAACAATGCCGGGATACTGATCGAAAAGCCGCTGCTCGAGACCACCACCGGCGACTTCGACGCGGTGATCGGTGTCAATCTCAAGGGTGCGTTTCTCGTCGGTCGCGAGGTTCTGCGCCACATGGTCAAGGCGCGATCCGGCCGCGTCATCAACATCGCATCGGAGCTTGCCTATCTCGGCCGCGCCAATTCCTCCATTTACTGCGCCTCGAAGGGCGGCATCATTTCGATGACCCGTTCCTGGGCCCGCGAATTCGCACCCGGGATCCTCGTCAATGCCATCGCTCCCGGTCCGACCGATACCCCGATGCTCGAAGCCGATTCGACCCCGCCGGATACGCTGGCCAAGGAAACCGAGATCCCCCTCGGCCGCATTGCTCAGCCGGACGAGATCGCCAGCGCGGCCGTGTTTCTCGCCGGCCCCGGCGCCACTTTCATCACGGGGCAATGCATCAGCCCAAATGGTGGCGCGGTCATGTTCTGAGCAAAATCGCCACGAAATCCCGGAGGTGAACACAATGAGCCTTGACGCGTTCCAGCCGCTCGATTCAGGAGTCGTGCCGCGCTTTGCCGGGCCATGCAGCTTCATGCGGTTGCCCTTCGCCAAGCCGCGGGAAGTCGACATCGCGCTAATCGGCGTGCCCTTCGATGGCGGCACCACCAACCGCACCGGCGCACGCCACGGCCCCCGCGAGATTCGCAACCAGTCGAGCCTGGTGCGGCGGGTCCACCATGTCAGCGGCGTGTCGCCCTTCGATCTGCTGCGGGTCGCCGATTGCGGCGACGCGCCGGTCAACCCGTTGAGCATCGCCGATAGCCTGGCTACGATCGCGGCCGATTTCGCCCAGATTCGCCGGAGCGGCGCGGTGCCACTGGCGGTCGGCGGCGATCATCTCATCACGCTGCCGATCCTTCGCGGCATTGCCAGCGACGGACCGGTCGGGCTCATTCATTTCGATGCCCATACCGACACCTATGACAGCTTCTTCGGCAGCCGCTACAATCATGGGACGCCATTCCGGCGCGCCATCGAGGAAGGTCTGCTCGATCCGAAACGGATGGTTCAGATCGGGCTGCGCGGTGCCATTTCCCATCGCAGCAACTACGATTTCGCAAACACTGCCGGCATCCGGATCATCTTCATCGAGGAACTGCTCGAGCGCGGCCTCGACGCCGTCATGACCGAGGCCCGTTCGATCGTCGGCAGCGCGGCGACCTACGTCTCCTTCGACATCGACGTCATCGACCCCTCCATGGCTCCCGGAACCGGCACGCCGGAGATCGGCGGCCTGACCACCCGCGAGGCGCAGGCCCTGATCCGGCTGCTCCGGCCGCTGAACATCATCGGCGCCGACCTCGTGGAGGTCTCGCCGCCGCTCGACCCGAGTGGCGGAACCGCCTTGGCCGCCGCGGTGCTGATGTTCGAGCTGCTCTGCGTCATGGCCGAAAGCATCGCCGGTCGGGCGAAAGCCTGATGCGGCTGAGATGGTGTTGCCCGGCCGCGCTATTTCCGCTTAACTATAGCGGACAGCCAGGGAAGGATCGGTAACCATGGCCATCTCGCCGTCATTGCCGCCTTCCCGCAATCCAGTCGCCCGCTCGGTGCTGCCGTGCCGCTTGACTGGTTGAGCGCCGAGGAGTGGACGGCGGTCCGCCTCAGCCTCCTCGTCGCCTCGACCGCGGTGGCGGTGAGCCTGCCGGTTGGCATCGCCCTCGCTTATCTCCTCGCCAGGGGCCGCTTCTACGGCAAGATTCTGCTCGACACCCTCATTCACTTGCCGCTGATTCTGCCCCCGGTGGTGACCGGTTATCTGCTGCTGCTCAGCTTCGGCAGGAAGGCGCCGGTCGGTGCATTCCTCGCTGATCATTTCGGCATTGTCTTCTCCTTCCGCTGGACCGGTGCGGCACTTGCCTGTGCAGTGATGGGCTTCCCCTTCATGGTGCGCGCCATCCGCTTGTCGATCGAGGCCGTCGACCCGAAGCTCGAGGCCGCCGCCCTGACGCTGGGCGCAAGTCCGGGCTTCGTCTTCCTGGCGGTCACACTGCCATTGATCCTGCCCGGCATCCTCGCCGGCTCTATACTCGCCTTCGCCAAGTCGATGGGCGAGTTCGGCGCGACCATCACCTTCGTCTCGAACATTCCGGGCGAAACCCAGACCCTGCCGTCCGCCATCTACACTTTCACCCAGGTGCCGGGCGGCGACAGCGGTGCCATGCGCCTCACCCTGATTTCGATCGCGATATCGATGGCGGCGCTGATCGGCTCCGAGATCCTGGCGCGGTTCGTTGGCCGTCGTGTCGCACCCTGAAGGCCTCGACGTCGCTCTTTATCACCGCCTGGGCGACTTCACGCTCGATATCGCCTTTCGCGCCGACCGGGGCGCCACCGCGCTGTTCGGGCCATCGGGGGCCGGCAAGACGACCGTGCTGAACGCCATCGCCGGTTTGATGCGTCCCGAGCGCGGCCGCATCGCCCTTGCCGGGCAGCTCATGCTCGACACCGACAGCGATGTCTTTACGCCGCCCTATCGCCGTCGGGTGGGCTACGTTTTCCAGGATGGCCGGCTCTTCCCCCACCTGACCGTTCGCCAGAACCTGCTCTTTGGCCGCTTCTTCGCCCGCCGCCGCGCCGCCAGCCGCAACCTCGACATGACTCTCGACCACGTGGTCGGGCTGCTCGGCATCGAGCACATTCTCGCCCGCCGGCCGGCGAACCTTTCCGGCGGCGAGAAGCAGCGCGTCGCCATCGGCAGGGCGCTTCTTGCCGAACCCTGCATGCTGCTGATGGACGAGCCCCTGGCTGCTCTCGATGGCCCGCGCAAGGCGGAGATCCTGCCGATGCTCGAGCGGCTGCGGGATGTGGCGCGCGTGCCGATCCTCTACGTCTCTCACGATGTGGCGGAAGTCTCGCGCATCGCCAACACCGTCATCGTGCTGGAGAACGGCCGGATGGCTGGGCGATGGCAAAGCTGAGCATCGTGATCGATCGCGACCACACGGGTTCTAGTGCTGCGCCACCGCAAATCCCATCGCCTCGAGCCGCTCCTTTGCCTTGCCGAGCGTTGCTTCGAAGGATGCCAGCACCTGGCTGTCGCGCGGCTGCCGCAGCACCGCGAAATCGTAATTTTCTTCCGCCAGCGGAATGAATGACAGCTGCAGCGCGTCGGCCGCCTGCTTGATCGCCACGCCCCAGTCGGCCCGCATCTGCGCCACGCTCGCAGCCACCGCATTATGCGCCCGCGGCTGGTTCCAATAGCCGGCAGGTTGCGCGCCCTTGAGCAGCTGATCGATCAGCACGCGGGTGCCGGAACCCTGATTGCGGTTCACCATCAGGCATTGCCGGTCGGCGAGCGCGGCGGCCACCGCCGCCTCGATCGACCGGCCCTCGAAACGCTTGTCGCCAGGCCTGAACACCAGCCCCTGCAGCCGCCGCCAGCCCTTGATCAGCCGCATCTCCGGCGACAGGAAGGGCTCGTTATAGGCACCCGTCTCGGGAGCGAGCAGATGTATCGGCGCGATGTCGCACTCGCCGCGCTTCAGGGCTGCGAGCCCGCCGAGGCTGCCGAGCGCCAGAATCCGGACGCCGACATCCTGCTCCATCAGCATGCTGACCACCGCGTCGAGCCCGATACAATGGCTGCCCATGATCACCAGCTCGGGTATCCGCAACTGGCTCGCCAGCAGCCTGACCTTCACGCTGCTGCCGGCCGGCAGGGCTTCGGACATGGCATCGATGGCGAAGAACCCGTCGGCCTGCGAGAAGGCCGTCACGGCGCCCGAGCCCTTGCCCACCGGATGGGCCACCAGGCCGGCCGGTCCGTGCGACAGGCCGACCATGACGAATTCGGCGCGTCCGAGCTCGGAGGGAACGCGCACCGGGACGGTCGCCGCGACCGCATTCTCCTGGCGCGCCGGCAGGCCCGCCATGATGCGCAGGACCGGCGCCACGATGTCGTGGAAGGTGAACATCGCCGATGTCGGAAAGCCCGGCAGCACCACCACCGGCTTGCCATCGCACACCGCAAGGCACAGCGGCTTCCCGGGCTTGAGCGCCACCCCGTGCACGATGATGCCGGGTTTGCCCAATTGCCCGACGATGCGGTGGGTGAGATCGCCCGCACCCTTGGAGGTGCCGCCGGACAATATCACCGCGTCCGACGACGCGAATGCCGCGCGCACCGCCTTCGTCATCTCGGCCTCGTCATCGGCGATGGCCGGCTGCCGCAGCGCCACGCAATTGTTCTCCTCCAGCGCTGCCGCGATGATCGGTCCGTTGGAGTCATAGACGGCCGCCGGCGGCAGTGGCTGGCCCGGCTCCACAAGCTCGCTGCCGGTCGACAGCACGGCAACCCGCGGCCTGCGCCAGACGGTTGCGCTTGCCTTGCCGATCGCCGCGAGCATGCCGATCTCGAGCGCGCTGATGACCGTTCCCTTGTGCAGCACGGTCTGCCCGCGGGCGATGTCGGAACCGGCAAAGGCGATGTTCTGTCCGGGGCTGATCGCACGGTGAACGGCAATGGACCGATCCTCGCCCGGGTTGGTGTGCTCGATCATCACCACCGCATCGGCGCCGCGCGGCACCGGGCCGCCGGTTGCGATATAGGTTGCGGTGGTGGGTTCGACGGCGATCGTCGGTGCCGTGCCGCAGGCAATCGTCTCCTGATTGAGCCTGAGATGCACCGGCGCAGTCTGCGATGCCTGCTTGAGATCATCGGAGCGCACCGCAAAGCCGTCGACCACCGCGCGGTCGAAGGGGGGCGTGTCGACCGGTGCGGCCACCGTGCTTGCCAGCACCCGCCCGAGCAGATTGCCGAGCGGCACCTCTTCCGTACCGAGCGGCTGCGGCTTGAGCGCCCGCCGAAAAGCCGCGATCGCCTCCTCGCGCGACACGATGCGGAGGAACTGCTCCTGTGCCGGGGCAGGAGAAATGGTGGGGTCGTCGGCTGTCACGTCGCTTGCTCCTCGAGCATGGCATTGAGCGGCGTTGCTGCGATCGGCTGGCCGGCCGGCACGCCCTCGCTCTCGGGCGGCATCAGCGCGAAGGCATCGCAGGCGGCGAGCGCGGCAAGGGTGATCTCGCCGCTCGCCAGCGGTTTCCATCCCTGCGGCGTCCTGTCGAGCAGCACGCAATCGGTCGCCCCGATCATCGTCACGACCTTTTGCGTGAGGGCTCGCGTCTCGAAGCGGATCCGGCGGTGCGACAGGACCGCGATCACCGGCAGCGCCAACGCCAGGAACCCCGCCATGAGCCCGTCGAACCGTCGTGGCAGAGCGATGGTGACCCTGCCGTCGCGCCGGCCGATCGTTGCGGTTGCGCCGGGTTGCAGCGCGAGCCGCGGCTCCTTCGAATCGCTCCATGCAATGGCGAGGTCAGCATCGCCGCCGGCCGACAGGCGGCAGCCAAGCGCGGCGAGGGTCGCCGCGAGCCAGCCTGCTGCCGGTGCCGGCAAGGCCTCGCCCTCGATCGCCACAAGCGGCTCGACGAGCGCCACGCCATCGATCCCGGCGCATTGCAGGATGAACCTGATCTCGGCCGTCACCATGGCACCGCGCCGGCCAATGAGCGAACCTGCCGCGATGTCATGCCCGGCCAGGCGCACCGCCTCGCCCGGCGCTGCCGTCTGGGTGACCGCCGGCATGCCGCCAATGGCGCCGATGGCGTCGGGCGGCAGCACCGCGTCGCAGTCTTCGGGTAGGGCGTCGCCGATCCTCACCGCGGCCGGCGCGGTCGCGAGCATCACCGGCGACTCCGCCGATGCACCGATCGTCGATCGCGATGGCACCGCGAAGCCGTGCCGCAGCGCCTCGGGGCGGCGTGGCAAGGCTGCCGGCGCCCGCAGATCCTCGGCCAGGACCTTGCCCAGCGCCTCGGCCAGCGGCACCGTCACCGGCTTCCGCGGCTCGAGCGACGCCAGCACCGGCCCGAGTGCTTCGGCAAGGGGCTCGAGCGCGCTCATCCGGCAAGGCTCCGACGATGGTCGGGATGGGCGATGGCGATCAAGGCCTGGCGGCGTTCCTCCAGCGATCGCTCGCGCAGCACTGCGGCGCCGAATTCGGTCACGACGACATCGGCGACCGACGCCGGCAGGGTCGCCGGCCCGCTCAGGCGCGCCACGATGCGCGAGCCGCCATTGGGCGCTTGCGAGGGCAGGGCGATGATGGCGCGGCCGTTGCGATGGGCATAGGCCGCATTGTGGAAATCGGGCACCCCGCCGACCGCTCCGATATAGCGCCCGTCCACCGCCTCGCAATTCACCTGTCCGAGGAGATCGACCTCGAGCGCCGAATTGATCGCGACGAAGCACGGCTCGTTCAGCAAGATCGCACCGGAATGGGTCATCTCGGCCGGACAGAGCAGGAGCTGATCATTGGCATGCGCGAAACGATAGAGCGCGCCCGTGCCGAGGAGCCCGGTGGCAACGGTGCGGCCGGGTTCGAAAGCCTTCCGACAATTGGTGACGGCGCCGCCGCGCATCAAGCACTGCGCCGCATCCGACGCGAGGCCGGTGTGAATGCCGAGCCGTGCTTTCCTGCTCAGTCCGCGGGCCACCGCATCGATCGTCCGCCCGATTCCGAGCTCGATCGTGGCGCCATCCGGGACGAACGCCGCGACATGTTCGGCCATTGCCATCTCGATCGCGCTCGCCTCGGCTGCCTCGAGATGCGGCGGCGGGCTGGTGCTTTCCGGGAGCTCGATCACCCGGCAATCGACATCGATCAGCGTGCCGGTGACTGCGGGCAGGGCGGCGCTCGGCTGGACGATTGCGAGGCGCGCATGCTCCAGGCATGAGCTGATCTGGCCAAGATGCGGGCCGATCCGGATGCCCCGGCCGGCGCGGCAGCCGCTCGCGACCACCACCGACACCTTCCACGCACCGCCTGCAAGAAAGCGGCCGAGCATGCTGTAGGCCACCGGATGGACGCTCGCCTCGCCACGCTCGACGAGTTGGCGGGCGGCGAGAAAGCCAGCATAGGTTGCGGCCTCGACGCCTCTCCCCGACAGCCCGCGCGCTTCGGTCAGGATGCCGAACCACACCTTGAGATCGCGCAGATGCGAAACGGCGTCCATGGTCTCGCCGATCAGCGCATTGCTGGTCGCCGATCCTTCGGCGAAGGTCACGCAGTCACCCTCGATGATGCTGTCCAAATGCCGTTCTCCCGGTGCGTCCGATGCCAACCTGTCGCAACCGCAGGCTGAATGAAAGCGAGAACTCGATCAGGACCGAATTGTTGAATACAAGTCGAGGCGCCCCAATGCTATGGGAAGTGCCACGATCCATGACCAGCACCGAGCCGTCCGTCCTCGATTCCCGCTACGACCACAGATTTCCCAAGCTCGACGCGGTGGAGATCGAACGCCTGCTGCGCTTCGGCGAGGTCAGCTGCTTTGCTGCCGGCGAGGCGATGGCCGAAAGCGGCAAGGTCGGCCCGGGGCTCATCGTCATCCTGGCCGGGGAGGTCGAAGTCACCCGCCGCGATCAGCTCGGCCATCGCGAACGGATCGTCTCTTATGGGCCCGGCTCCTTCCTCGGCGAGCTCGCCCAATTGGCCGGCCGGCCCTCCTTGGTCGACGCCGAGGCCATTACCCAGGTCCGCGCCCTCATCCTGTCGCCCGAGCGGTTGCGGGCGCTGCTTGTCGGCGAGGCCGAAATCGGCGAGCGCATCATGCGGGCCTTGATCCTGCGCCGGGTCGGCCTGATCGAAACCGGGGCCGGCGGCCCGATCATCATCGGCCGCGCCGACAATGCCGACGTGCTGCGGCTCGAGGGCTTCCTGTCGCGCAACGGCCATCCCTTTCAGCAACTCGATCCCGCGGTCGATCCGGAGGCGAAAACCCTGATCGACCGCTTTCATCTCGACGCCGCGCAGCTGCCCATCGTGTTGTGCCCGAACGGCAAGTTCACGCGCTCGCCCAGCGAGGACGAGCTTGCCCGCTGCCTCGGACTGCTCAAGACCATCGATCCCGACCGCCTCTACGACCTCATCGTCGTCGGCGCCGGACCGGCCGGCCTCGCCACCGCCGTCTATGCCGGTTCGGAGGGCCTGTCGGTGCTCGTGCTCGACTGTCGCGCCTTTGGCGGCCAGGCCGGCGCCTCGGCACGGATCGAGAATTATCTCGGCTTTCCGACCGGCATCAGCGGCATGGCGTTGATGGCCAGGGCCTACAACCAGGCCCAGAAATTCGGCGTCGAGATGGCCATTCCCGACGAGGTGGCAAGGCTCGAAAGCCCACCGGCCGGCGCCAGCCACTGGATCTTGCGGCTGATCAATGGCGAGAGCGCTAAGGCCCGCGCCGTGGTCATTGCCAGCGGCGCCCGCTACCGGCGGCTCGCCGTCGACAATCTCGCCGATTTCGAGGGCTCGAGCGTTCATTATTGGGCCTCCCCGCTCGAGGCCGGGCTCTGCCACGGGCAGGAAGTGGCCCTGGTCGGCGGCGGCAATTCCGCCGGTCAGGCCGCCGTCTATCTGTCGGGCCGGGCGAGCAAGGTCTGGGTGCTGGTGCGCGGCCCGAGCCTCGAGGTCGCCATGTCGCGCTATTTGATCGACCGGATCTCGGGCCTCGCCAATGTCGAGGTGGTGACGGGGGCCGGAGTCACCCGTCTCCAGGGCAGCAACGGCCTGCTCGAAACCGTGACCTGGCGGCGGCAAGGCACCGAAGTGACGCGGCAAATCGGCCATCTGTTCCTGTTCATCGGCGCCGAGCCCAACACCGACTGGCTGAAGGATTGCGGCGTCACCCGCGACACCAAGGGCTTCATCCTGACCGGCGGGGCAGCCGGCAGCGCCCATCCGCTCGAGACCAGCCTTTCCGGCGTCTTTGCCATCGGCGATGTCCGCTCGGGCTCGGTCAAGCGCGTCGCCGCGGCTGTGGGGGAGGGGGCCCAGGCGGTCGTCGGCGTGCACACCCACCTGGTTGCCGCCGGAAGCCCGCCGCCACCGGTTTGAACCGCGAGCAGGTTTGGGGCTAAACTGCTGACTTTCCAGGCTGATGGGGTCCTGTCACGAAACATGCGCAAATCCCGCCAGATCATCGCCTATCTCGGCGTCAGCATCGATGGCCGCATCGCCGGCATGGGCCACGACATCGACTGGCTGCTCGACTACGACCCCTATGAATTCGGTTTTGCCGACTTTCTCGCCAATGTCGACACGCTCATTGCCGGCCGCACCAGCTTCGAGATCATGCGCCATGACTGGGCCTATGGCGATCGCCGCTGCCTGGTGATCAGCCGCACGCCGCTCGACCAGGACTCCCCGCCCAACTGCGTTGCCGTTCTTTCCCCCGGCGAGGCGGTGGCCGAGGCCCGTCGGCTGGCCAGGAAAGACATCTGGGTGGTCGGCGGCGGCCTCACCATTGGTGGGCTGCTTGACCTTGACGCAATCGACAGGCTCGAGATAGCCGTCGTTCCCGTCATCGTCGGTTCCGGACCGGCCCTCGCCGAGGGCAATGCTGTCCACAAGGGATGGACATTGACCGCGCTCAAGCAGCAGTCAAACTGTATCCTCTACACCTACCAGCGGGATCGGTGACGATTCGGGCCGGCCTTGCTTGACAGCTCTGGAACTGCGCCGGGAGGCTCTCGAATGCGCCAATTGCTAATCGCTTTTACCGCCTCGATTGTCACTGTCTCGTCCCTTGCCGCGGCCACAAGCCAGCCGGACACCGAAGCCGGTGGCGGCGGCAAGAGCGACCGTCAGCGGCCGGTGGCGGCCTGGGCGACGCGCTGCAGCGAGGCGGCAACGCCCAAGGAGCGCACCTGCGTGTTGTCCAAGGCCCTGGTCGATCCCGCGAGCCGCAAGCTCATGCTGGCGGTGACCTTCCGCGTTGCCCCGCCGGATCGCAAACCGGTGATGAAGCTGTTGTTGCCGGTCGACCTCTATCTGCCGGCCGGCGTCACCCTCTCGGTCGACGAAGGTGCGCCCAAGACCCTGAAATTCGAAACCTGCGTCGGCGGCGGCTGCCTCGCGCCGGTGCCGCTCGATGCCGCATTTCTCCAGCGCCTGCGGAAGGCCAGCGGAATCAAGGTCGGCTTCCAGAGGGTCGACCAAAAGCCCGTCGATCTCACCCTCAAGCTCGACGGGTTCGCCAAGTCCTTCGATCAGATCAAGTGACGGGGGGCGTGCGAGCCTTACCGACTCGCTCGCCGATCATTCGCTGCTGCCGGCCCGTTTCCGCCCGCGCGCCTTGCTCATGCTTTCCGTCTCCTGCCCCACATGCAACTCACCGCCATGCGTTGCCGGCTCGGTGTCGCCGACGATGTTCTCGGTGGCGATTGCGCCGTCCTCGACGAAGCCCGGCTCATCGGCGGGATCGATGTCCCGCAGCTTGGCGATGAAGGCGTCCTCGCTGGTGCCGAAGCTGCCACCCTGGTGGCCGCTTGAGACGGGTGGTTTCGACCGCGCTCCGGCGGCCGGGCGCGATGCCGTTCGAGCGGCTTCATTCCGCGCCGCCGCCACGCGGACCGCGCCGAAGGCGGCTGCGGCAAGCGACAGGCCGATCGCGCCGAGCAGCAGGCCATAACGGCCGCCGCCATCCGAAATCTCGCGCCGCGCCGCCTCACCATAATGGCCGACCTCGCGCCGCACGCCGCGATAGGCCGCGCCTGCCGTATCGGCAACCCGGGCCCGGCCGGCTTCGGCAACATCGCCGACTCGCTCCGCCAACTGGCTTGCCCTGTCGGTGACCGTCGCGGCGAGGTCGCTCGCCTTCTCGGAGACGGTGGCGGCAATGTCACCGGCCTTATCCGAGGCTGCATTTGCCAGGTCGCCCGCTCGGCGGCGCACTGTTTCGGCGCCTTGCTCGACGGTTTCGCTCATCAGCGCCGCGCGCTCGCGCAATGTCGGGGCGGGGGCCCGTTCCTCGACCGGATAGCCATAGCCGGCGACGCCGCCCGGCACATAGGCGGCGGGATGATCGCGCCGATAGGGATTGTGATATTCGTCGAAATGCCGCGCTGCCCGCCGCGACGAGTTCAGCAACAGGCTGGCCGCTCCGGCCCCGACCAGCAAAGTGCCGATGGGCGGGCGATGATAGAGCCGCCAGCCGATCCCGGCACCGATCAGGATGAGCGCGAGCGGATTGGCGGCGGCTCTTTCGCGCAGCGAATCGGTCACGCTGTGAACCCGCCGGCGCGACGCCTCCCGAGCATTGCTCACCAGCTCGTCCCGCGTCGTGTTGATTTTTTCCACCACTTGATCCTTGACGGTTTCGGCGTAACTGCGGATGTCGTGCTTCACCGCCGCGCTGATCGAAGGCCGCGTCAGGTTCTGCAGACTGTCGCTCAGTCGCGCCCGTGCCGCTTCCACTTCGGCCTCCAGCGCCGAAAGGCTTTCGTTATCCCTCGTATCGGTCATGAATGGTTCCCTTCCGCGAAGCCTTTAAGGCGCGTGGGAACCCAATGCACCACACCCAAAGTTGTTCCTCGAAAGCGCCTCAAACTCCGCAGGTTCTTTCTACCACCTTCCGAGCTCGTGTCGCATGACTTCCCGGTGAAGGAACGGCGTGTGTGGCGCGACCTCCGAGCGGTTGAGCCCGATATCGCGCAGCTGTAGGTCGGAAAGCGCGCGCAAATGGTATCCCGCCTGCCACCGGCGCCCGGCCAGAACCAGCGTTCCGAGCAAGACTGTCGCAAGGTCAATTGTGGCAACAATGAAGGAGGTGGGCAGGGAACGGACGGTCATTTTGGGCCTCGAATTGGTCGCTTTCGGTTCACGTCAAATTCAATTAGTGTTTGTTTGCGGCACCCGCAAACGATGAGTTTTTGGCGAATCGTCAAACCCGATTTGAAGATCATGAACAAGCCCATTCCCGGGTTCGGCCCCTTGCGCGTATTCGAATCCGCCGGTCGTCATCTCAGCTTTACCAAGGCCGCCGCCGAGCTCTACGTGACCCCTGCGGCGATCAGCCACCAGATCGGAGAGCTCGAGTTGCAATTCGGTTTTCGCCTGTTCCTGCGCACCAGCCGCAAGGTCCGCCTGAGCGAGGAGGGTGAGATCCTGTACCGGGCGGTCACCGAGTTGATGGAAGGGCTCAGGGGCGCATTGGGGCGGATTCGCAAGCTCAAGAACAAGCGCCAGCTGCGCTTGACGACCTCCCCGTCGATCGCCGCCAAATGGCTGGTGCCGCGTCTCGACCGGTTTCTCAGTCTCGTTCCCGACACCGACGTGCGGATCGAGGTCGGCCTCACGGCGGTCGATTTCGAGCGCGAGGAAGTCGATGTCGCGATCCGCTTCGGCTCCGGCGACTACCCCGGCTGCCACATCACCCGCCTGTTCACCGACACCGTTTTCCCCGTTTGCAGCCCGGCGCTGCTGAGCGGAAAGAAGCCCTTGCGCCAGCCGCGCGACCTCCTGCACCACAACCTCATACACGTGGAGTGGCACGCCCAGGGCGCCACCTGGCCCAATTGGCGCATGTGGATGGCAGCCGCCGGCGTCAGCGATTTTGATGATAGGGGCGGGCTTCATTTCGGCCACTCCTCGCTGGCCATCGAGGCTGCCCTCAATGCCCAAGGCGTGGTGCTCGGCGAGACCAGCCTGGTGGCCGATGATCTTGCCGCCGGTCGTCTCGTGCAGCCCTTCGCGGTCGAGCTTCACGGTCCGCCGCGCTTTGCCTATTACGTGATCAGCCCGGAAAAGCGCGCCGACGAAGAATTGGTCCGACTGTTCCGCGAATGGGTGGTGCGGGAAGCGGTGGAGACCGAGCGCAACCGCTCGATCTGACAGGAACGCAACCAGAACGACGGCTCCCCGGACGCACCGAAAAGCCGCGGGAACCATCTCCATGAGAGCCCGTTCCTGGGCATCGGTAGAGATGAGGATTCGAGATATGTTGCGAACAATGCGCATCTTGCTGTTGGCCGGCGTCCTTGGCGGACTCGCCGCCTCGCCGGCGCTCGCACAAAATGCCCGAGGCATGGGCGGAGGCGGCGGCGGAGGGCAGTTCTCCGGCGGTGGCGGCAATGGATTCAGCGGCGGTGGCGGCCACGGATTGAGCGGCGGCGGCGGGACCTTCTATCCCCGCATGGCCGGCCCGGGCAACATGGGCGGTCCAGGCCACATGAGCATGCGAGGAGGCGGCCCCTACCAGTCCTATGGTGGTGGGCGGCAATGGGCCCGCATGCACGCCGGCAACGACTTCAACCGCGACTTCAACCGCATGGGCGATCGTCGCATGCGGGCGCTCGCCCCGGCCAATGGCGGCGACTTCCGGCGTGAACGGTTCCGCGGCGACCATGGCCGGTTCGACCGCCGCCATGCCCGGTTCGACGATGGTCGTCACGAGCGTTTCCGGCACCGCCAGGGCAATTTCGTCTTCTTCAACAATGGCTGGTGGTATGACGAGCCGTGGTGGAACTATGACACGGCCTATTACGACAGCGGCTATGACGGCGGTTATGGTGGCGATGAGCACGCCCAATGGTGCGCCGACCGGTATCGCAGCTACAACCCCGCCGACAACACCTTCACGACCTATGGCGGCGCGATCCAGGAATGCGTGAGCCCCTTCGGGCCGTAATTGCGCTGACCCGATCCGAACTGGCAGCGTCCGGCAATCATCCCGGGCGCTTGCTTTTTGCGGCCCGGAAAAACCGCCGGGGCTGCTACCGGGCCGTAAACCCGCCATCGATGGCGACCGCCTGGCCGGTGACGAAACCGGCAAGATCGCTCGCCAGGTAGACGGCAAGGGCGCCCATCTCCGGCAGCGTCCCCGAGCGCGGCATCGGATGCATCGCCCGCCGCGACTGGAGCCAGGCTTGCGGATCCGGCTCCTTGGCGGCGACCGACGCCGTCAGCTCGGTCTCGACGAAACCCGGACAGATGGCATTGACCCGCACCCCGCGGTCGGCCAGATCCATCGCCATCGCCTTGGCCATGCCGATCACGCCGGCCTTGGCGCCGCAATAGGCCAGCCGCTCCTTGACCCCGGTTAGCCCGAATGCCGAGGAGATGAGGATCACCGACGCCTGGCCCGCCTGGAGAAGGTTGTCCACCGCATAGCGCACCGCCAGGAATGCCGGCCTGAGCGTGTTGTCCATGATGCGCTGAAACTCCTCCGGGTCGGCGTCGAATATCGCCGTCCGCCCACCGGCCCCAGCCGACACCACCAGCGTGTCGAGCCCGCCGAGGAATCGCACCGCCGCGGCGGTGACCCGCTGCACGTCCTCGATCTTGGTGGCATCGCCCGCCGCAAAGCCGGCCTTGATGCCGCTTTCATTAAGCTTCCTGACGGAATCATCGAGCACCCCCTGGCGCCGTCCCGACAGGAACACCGCCGCTCCTTCCTCGCCCATCGCCTGGGCGCAGGCAAAGCCGATGCCCGTGCCGCCGCCATAGACCAGCGCCCTCTTGCCAGCGAGCCGACCTGCCATTGCATTTCTCCTTTAGCGGACCTCGTAAGTCATGATGGCCGCACTTTCGATTGCCTGCCAGTCGAGATCGATGCCGAGCCCGGGGCCCCCCGGCGCGTGCACATACCCTTCCCGGTCGGTGCGGATCGCATTGCGAGCTCCGAACTCGAAGGCGGGGTAGGGCACCGGCTGCTCGAAATAATCGCAATTGCGATAGGCGAGCATGACATGAAGATTGGCTGCCTGGGTCAGCGTGTAGCCCCAGCACTGGATCTCGACCGTCGTGCCAAAGGCTTCTGCCAGCGCCATCACCTTGCGGATCGGCGTGATGCCGCCGCAAATCGTGGCATCGACCCGCAGCGCGCTCCAGGCGCCGCGCTGAAGCGCCTGCAGCAACATCTGAAGATCGAGCCAGGTGTTGCCGGCAGCGATCAACGGCACCGTGCTCGCTTGTCGGATCGTGCGATAGCCCTCGATGTCGGTGTCGGGCAGCGGCGCCTCGAACCAGCGGAATCCCATCTCGCCGAGCCGGCGCGCCACCATGATCGCGCCGGCAAGATCGTAGCGCTGCTCGGCATCGAGCATCAGCGCCATGTCGCGCCCGGCAAACTGCCGATTGACCGCCTCGCACATCTGAAGGTCGCGCTTCGGCAGGCACCAGCAATGAAACTTCACGGCCTTGAAGCCCTCCTCGGCCCGTGCCTCGACATAGTCGACATAGGCCTGATCGTCGGCGAGCAGCGGCGTCGAGGCATAGGACAGGATCTTGTCGCGGGCGCCGCCGAGCAGCTGATAGAGCGGCAGGGCCGCATGCCGCGCCGCCATGTCCCACAACGCGATGTCGATCAGCGAATGGGCCTGCGGCACCATCGGTGTCCCGAGATTGCGCAGCCGGTGCCACAGCGCCTCGCGATGGGCCGGCGTGGTGCCGATGACGTCGGGGAGCACCGCCCGCAGCGCCTCGCCGACCGAGCGGTCGAAGCCATGCGGCGTGATCATCGCCGCGCCGGCCATGCCGGTGAGGCCGCTTTTGGCAGTCAGCCTGACGATGATGTTGACCATGTACTGATCGCTCATCCCTTCGGCCCAGGTGTACCGTTCGACATCCGGCCCGACGAGGAACACTTCGGCACGATCGATGATGTGGTGCTGCATTGCCTCAATCCCTCACTTGCTGCCGAGAGCCGATTCGCCATGCCAGCCGAGATGGCTGAGAAAATCCCGCGTCCGCGCCACCGTCGCCGCCTCGAAGATCTGGCGCGGCGGCCCTTCCTCGATCACCTTGCCGCGATCGAACACGATCACCCGGTCGGCCACCCGCCGGGCGAAGTCCATCTCATGCGTCACCACCAGCATCGTCATGCCCTCGTCGGCGAGCGCCTTCATGACGCTCAGCACCTCGCCGATCGTCTCCGGATCGAGCGCCGATGTCGGCTCGTCGAACAGCATCAGGGCCGGCTCCATCGCCAGCGCCCGCGCGATCGCCACCCGCTGCTGCTGCCCGCCCGACAGCGCCGCCGGATGGACGTCGGCCTTCTCGCTCAACCCCACCTTGGCAAGCAGCCGTCGCGCCCGTTCCTCCGCCGCCCGGCGCTCGAGCCTGAGCACGGTGGTCGGACCGATGGTGATGTTGCGCGTGACGGTCAGGTGCGGGAACAGCTCGAAATTCTGGAACACCATTCCCATGCGGCGCCGCACTTTCTGCGCTGCCCTTGGCTGCGCTGCCACCACCGGCCGACCCTCGAACAGCACCTGCCCGTGATCGAGGATCTCCAGCGCATTGGCGCAGCGCAGCAGCGTCGACTTGCCCGAGCCCGACGGCCCGATCAGGCAAACGACCTCGCCGCGGCCGATGGCGAACGACACCCGGTCGAGGGCGACGATCGCGCCATAATGCTTCGAAACCGACTCGAAGGCGAGGATCGGCTCACCCGTCATTCGACAACCTTCCAGCGGCGGTGGATCCAGTCGACGATCTTGGCCTGCGGATAACCCATCAACCAATAGAGCACCGCCATGGCCGTCAGCACCTCGAGAATGCGATAGGTCTCGGAGCGCACCTTGAGCGCCATGTAGGACAGGTCGGCGACCGAGATGATGGACACGAGCGAGGTGTCCTTGAACAGCGACACCCAGGTCGAGGCGAGCGCCGGCAGCACCCGCATCACCGCCTGCGGCAGGATGATCCTGATGAACACCTCGCTGCGGCTCATGCCAAGCGCCAACCCGGCATTCCACTGGCCTTCGCGGATCGAGACGATGCCGGCGCGGAAAGTCTCGGAGTTGAAGGCCGAGATGTTGCAGCTGAGCCCGACGATGGCGGTGCTGAGCTGCGACAGCTGGATGTCGAAATAGGCCGGCAGCACGTAATAGGCCCAATAGATCTGCAGGATCAGCGGCGTTGCCCGGAAGAACTCGACGAATGCCGTCGCTGGCGCGCTGACGAGCCATGCCGGCGACAGGCGGAGCAGCGCCAGGACGAGCCCGCCGGGCAGCGCCAGCGCCATGGTGACCACGGTGAGCCAGATGGTCATGTAGGCGCCTTCCAGAAGACGCGGAAGGTTGTCCCATACGACGCTCCAGTCGAAATTCATGACGAGCCGAGATGCTGTAGCCGGCGGTAGGCGCGATCGACCAGCCGGGCCACCGGATAGCACAGCAGGAAATAGACGATCATCGCTGCCGTGTAGAGCTCGAACGGCCGGTAGGTCTTGCCGGCGACGATCTGGGTCTGGCGCAAGAGCTCCGGCACCGCGATGACCGAGGCGATGGCGCTGTCCTTGATGGCGATGACGAACAGCGAGCCGAGCGCCGGCATCATGCGGATCAGTGCCTGCGGCAGAATGATGGTGCGGATGGCCTGAAGCCGGCTCATGCCGAGCGCCAGCCCCGCTTGCATCTGGTTGCGCCGGACCGAGGTGAGACCGGCCCGGATCGTCTCGGCGACATAGGCGCCGAGATGGACGCCAAGGCCGACGATCCCTGCGGTCATGGCATCGAGCGAGCGCCCGACTATCAGCGGAAAGGCGAAGAAGGTCCACACGAGCACGACCAGCAGGGGGATCGAGCGCATGGTGTCCACATAGAAGCCGAGCACCGCGTTGACGAGCCGCCCGCCATAGGTCCGAAGCGTCCCGACGACGATGCCGATCACCAGCCCGACCAGCATCGAGCCGATGCTGAGCGACACGGTGACCCAGAGCGCCTTGAGCAGGAACGGCCAGCTGTCGATGATCGGCTTGAGGGTGATGTTCAAGGCGGTATGGCGCGGTGAGGGGCCGAGGGGTCAACCCACTTCCGGCCCCTCGGCGCTTGCGGGGAGGGGTCGGCTACTGTCCCTTCAGCAGCCGCATCTCTTCCGCCATGACCTTGTCCTTGATCTCGTCATAGACCGACTGCAGCCAGGCATGGAAGGCCGGGTCCTTCTTGTCGACCGCGAGCCCGACCTCGGTTGCCATCTCCTTGCTCTGCAGGCATTCATCGCCACCGGGGAACGACACCAGCCCCGGCACCTGTTTCTGGAGCTGCGGCCAGGCGACGTTGTCGATGCTGGCGATGTCGGCCCGCTTGGCCATGATCTCCTCGATCGGCGCATTGGCCCCCGACCCGGCTACGCCCTTGAGCTTCGCCTTTGGAAAGCGGGTCGGTGCCCAGGTCTCGGGCGGCGTGCCGGTGAAATAGGCGATGGTGATGTCCTCGCGGTTCAAATCGTCGACGGTCTTGGCATCCTTGAGCTTGGGATTGTCGGCGAGCCCGAACATGCACAGGCTCGAATGCGAGTAGACCACGAAATCCGCCACTTCCTGGCGCTTCGGGGTCACCGATAGCGGCGCGATCGAGATATCGGCTTCCCCCGTCGCCAGGATCGGCACCTTGGTCTCGTGGCTGACCGGCACGATTTCGAGCTTCACGCCCAGCCGCTTGGCATATTCCTCGGCCAGCACCCAGGCGGGGCCGGAAAATTGCGGCCCGCTGCCGCTGGTGTTCTCCGGCAGCCAGGGAAATTCGCCGATCGCCGCCGCCTTCAGCACGCCGCGCTGCTTGATGGCATCGATCTTGGGGCTCTGGCCGGGGGCTGGCACCTCGGAACCGGCCAGCGCCGTTCCGGCGCCGAGCACCACCGCAAAGGCAATGGCGGCGCTGCGGATGAATGTGGCAAAGGTCATGTATCTCTCCCTGAAGGCGTTGTTATGCGTTTGCAGGACTTTATACTTTTGCCGGCTTCAGTCGAGAGCGGGCGTGCGATAGATCCTGCCTCCGGCCACCCGGATTTCGGTATCGACCAGATATCGGGCGAGCGCCTTCAGATCGATATCGATGCCCAGTCCCACGCCATCCGGCGCCCGGATCTCGCCATCTCCGTCGCGCTCGAGGTGCTGCAGCGTCAGCTCATGGGCGAGCGGCTTCAGCGACACCGGATATTCGGCCAGGCGATGGCTGCCGAGGCCGGCATAGGGTTGCAGCGACTGGCTGAGCGCCAGGTGCGACGTGAAGGTGTGGTTGACATAGGTTACGCCCTTCCGGACCGCATGCGCCGCCACCGCATGCGCCGGGGCGATGCCGCCGATCCGACCGCAATCGATCTGGACGAAGCGGACATGGCCGAAATCGATGAGATTGCGCGCCATCAGCTCGTTATGGGCTGCTTCCCCGCCGGCCAGGCCGACCTTCGGCGAGGCGGCGGCGAGCGAGGCATGCGCTGCCAGCGCATGGCCCGCGAAGGGCTCCTCGAGCCACAATGCGCCAGCCTCCTCGAGCGCCGGCAGCCGGCGCGCGGCGGCCGCCACATCCTCCCCGAAGATCTGTCCGGCATCGACCAGCAGCGTTGCATCCGGTCCTATCCCCTCCCGCGCCGCCATCAGCTGGTCGACGTCGGCGGCAAGCTCTCCTCTGCCGAACGGCCCCCAGCCGAATTTCATGGCGCGGTAGCCGGCCGCCGCCGCGGCGCGCCCCCGTGCCAGGGTCTCCTGCGGCTCATCGCCGAAGAGCTGCGAGGCATAGGGCGATTTCCCGTAAGATTGCCGATAGCCGAGAAGCCGCCAGACCGGCTCGCTCCGCGCCTTGCCGAGAAGGTCCCATAGCGCTGCCTCGATGCCTGAGAAAGTATGGGGAGCCTGCAGCAGATCCATGCATTCATAGTGGATCCGGCCGGCAATCCGGGCGATGTCGGCCGGCTCTTCCAGCCGCTCGCCGAGCACCACCTGAGCGACGCTGCGGCAGGCGCCATGCGACATCGGCGTGACCAGGGCGGCGATCGAGGGCAGCGGCGATGCCTCGCATTCCCCCCATCCGGTATGGCCGCCGGCGCGCACCCGCATCACCAGCGCATCCTGGCTGCCGTCGGCCTCTTCGGTGACCTTCGGCATCGCCAGGTAGAAGGCATCGATCGCATCTATCTTCATGAGTGTCTCCCGCCGCTCTCGGGCTATTGCCTATGCCGGTCGGCTATTGCTTATTGTCTAGCCCCAACCGATGCATTCCTGCCAGGAGGGTTCGCTTGAGCGACACTGCCGAACGGCGCATCCGAGCGTTGCCCTGCTGGCATGGCCCGATCACCCTCGAACCGCTGAAAGGCGGCCTGAGCAATGTGAGCTTCCGCGTCGTCGAGAACGGCGGCAGGAAGGCGGTGGCCCGGGTCGGCGAGGATTTTCCGTTCCATCATGTCTCGCGCCAGCGTGAGGCCGCGACCAGCCGCGCCGCCCATGCCGCCGGACTGTCCCCTGGCGTCATTTATGACGAACCAGGCCTCCTGGTGCTGGAATTCATCGATGGCCGCACCTATGGCGAGGCCGATGTCCGCGCCAATGTCGAAGCCTGCACCGCGCTCCTCAAACGCTGCCATCGCGAGCTGGCGCGCCATGTCCTGGGGCCGGCCCAGATCTTCTGGGTGTTTCACGTGCTGCGCGATTACGCGGCGGCGCTGACCAGCGCCGGCCACCGCAACCGGCCGCTGATCGCGGGCTGGATGCGGGCGGCCGAACGGCTCGAGGCGGCGCAGGTGCCACTGCCGATCGTGTTCGGTCATCATGATCTCCTGCCCACCAATTTCCTCGATGATGGTCGCCGCTTATGGCTCATCGATTGGGAATATGGCGCTTTCGGCACGGCGATGTTCGACCTCGCCAACATTGCCGCCAATGCAAGCTTTGGCCGCGCCGAGGAGGAGGCGATGCTTGCCGCCTATTTCGACGGCGAGCCGGGTGCCGCGCTCCGCCGCAGCTTCGAGGCGATGAAGGCCGCCTCGGCCCTGCGCGAAGCGATGTGGGCCATGGTTTCCGAGCTCTATCTCGACAGTCCGGGCGTCGACTATGTCGCCCATGGCGACGAGTTCATCGGCCGCTTCGACCGCCTCATCACCGCATTTGACCGGAGCCCGTCATGACCGCGTCCCTGCCGAGCCATGCCGAGATCGTGGTGATCGGCGGCGGCATAATCGGCTGCTCCACCGCCTATCATTTGGCCCGCGACCACGGCGCCGTTGTCGTCGTGCTGGAGCAGAACCAGCTCACCTCCGGCTCGACCTGGCATGCTGCCGGCCTGGTCGGCCAGCTCCGGTCGTCGGCCTCGATCACCCAGCTCCTGAAATATTCCGTCGAGCTCTACGGCCGCCTCGAAGCCGAGACCGGGCTCGCCACCGGATGGAAGATGACCGGCTGCCTCAGGCTCGCCTGCAATGCCGACCGCTGGACCGAGTTCAAGCGCCTGGCCACCACGGCGCGGAGCTTCGGCATGGACATGCAGCTGCTGTCGCCCGCCGAGGTCAAGGCCATGTGGCCGCTGATGATGGTCGACGATCTCGTCGGCGCCAGCTTCCTGCCGAGCGACGGCCAGGCGAGCCCCTCCGATATCGCCCAGGCCCTGGCCAAGGGGGCGCGTCGGCATGGCGCGGTCTTCCATGAGGGGGTGCGGGTCGACGGCTTCGACATCGCCGATCGCCGGGTGCGGGCGGTCCGCACCGGCCACGGCGCCATCGCCTGCGACAAGGTGGTGAACTGCGCCGGTCTGTGGGCCCGCGATGTCGGTGCGCTGGCCGGCGTCAGCGTGCCGCTGCAGGCGGTGATGCATCAATATCTGATCACCGAGCCGATACCCGGTCTCGCCCGCGACATTGCGACCGTCCGCGATCCCGACCGCCGCACCTATTTCAAGGAGGAGGTCGGCGGCCTCGTCATGGGCGGCTACGAGCCCGATCCGCGACCCTGGGCGGTCGATCCTGCGCCGGCCGATTTCGCCTTCCAGCTGTTCGCCGACGACTGGCAGCATTTCGAGCAGCACATGATCCAGGCGCTGGCCCGGGTGCCGGCGCTCGAGACCACCGGCATCAAGCGGATGATCCACGGCCCCGAGAGCTTCACCCCGGATGGCAATTTCATCCTCGGCCGCGCCCCCGAGCTCGACAATTTCTTCCTCGGCGCCGGCTTCAACGCTTTCGGCATCGCCAGCGCCGGCGGTGCCGGCTGGGCCCTCGCCCGATGGGTCCATGAAGGCGAGGCCCCGCTCGACCTCTGGGTCGTCGACATCCGCCGCTTCGCCGGCATTCACCGTGACCAGGCCTTCGTCCGCGACCGGACCCTCGAGGCCTATGGCCGCCACTATGGAATCGCCTATCCGCATGAGGAGCACGAGTCGGGACGGCCGCGCCTGATTTCGCCGCTTTATGGCAGGCTCAGGGCCCGTCATGCCAGCTTCGGCTCGAAGCTCGGCTGGGAGCGCGCCAACTGGTTCGCCGCCACCGGTTCCGAGGCGCATGACCAACCCTCCATGGGCCGCCCGAACTGGTTCGCCGCGGTCGGCGAGGAGCACCGCGCGGTCCGCGAGGCGGTCGGCCTGTTCGACCAGAGCTCCTTCGCCAAATTCGAGCTGACCGGCCCGGCCGCCAGCGACAGCCTGTCGCGCATTGCCGCCAATGATGTGACCCGCCCGCCCGGCCGCATCACCTACACCCAGCTGCTCAACCGTCGCGGTGGCATAGAGGCCGATCTCACCGTCGCCCGTCTCGCCGACGACCATTATTACCTCGTCACCGGCACCGGCTTCCGCAGCCATGATTTCGGCTGGATCCGCGACCACCTCCCGAACGGCGCCGATATTCGCCTGACCGATGTCACCGAAGCCTATGCCACCTTGTCGCTGATGGGGCCCCGCTCGCGCGCCATGCTGTCCGGCCTGACGGATGCCGACCTGTCGAACCAGGCCTTTCCGTTCGGCCATGCCGCGACGATCACCATTGCCGCTGCCCCGGTCAGGGTGCTTCGCGTCACCTATGTCGGCGAGCTTGGTTATGAGCTGCACGTGCCGATCGCCGCCGCTGCCGAGCTGTTCGACGCCATCATGGCTGCCGGTGCCGCTCATGGGCTGAAGCTCGCCGGCTACCGCTCCCTGGAGTCCTTGCGGCTCGAGAAGTTCTACCGTGCCTGGGGCAGCGACATCACCGCCAACGATACGCCGTTCGAGGCCGGCCTCGGCGCCTTCGTGAAGCTCGGGCGGAGTCTGCCCTTCATCGGCCGCCAGGCTCTGGAGGAGGGCGCCGGCAAGCCGCTGCGCAAGCGGCTCTGCGGCTTCACCACCGAGGACCCCGAAATCATTCTCAGCGGCCGCGAGACCATCCTCAGGGATGGCGAATTTGCCGGTTATCTGACGAGCGGCGGCTATGGCTACACCATTGGCCTGCCCATCGGCTTGGGTTACGTCCGAAACCCGCAAGGGATGAACGAGGATTGGCTGAATTCCGGTCGCTACGCGCTGGTCGTCGCCAACGACGTCGTCCCGGCGCGCCTGCATCAGCGCCCGCTCTACGATCCCGACGGGCGGCGGGTGAGGGGGTGAGGAGGTGCGCCCTTATGGGTGGACCAGGCTCGAATAACCGTTCCAAATGATCTGAATGCCGATGCACAGCAGGATGAACGCCGACAGCCGCATCACCACATCGGTGCCTCGCTCGCCAAGCACCGATACGATGGTCTCGGCGAAGCGGTAGCAGACATAGATCGACAGCGCGATCGCCGCCAGACCGAGCACCGCCGCCAGTGCCAGTGTCGCAAGCTCGGCCATGTTTTGCTCGCCCGCCGGGCGTTGTGTGCCGAGCGTGATGGCCACCGATATCGATCCCGGACCGACCGTGAGCGGCATGGTCAGCGGATAGAAGGCATCGACCGCGGTGTTGGGTTGGGCGTCGTCGTCGCGATCGTCGGGATTGTCGCCGGCATGAAGCAGCTTCCAGCCGAACGCCGTCACCACCAGCCCGCCGGCAATCCGCAGCACTGGCAGCGTGATGCCGAAGAATACCAAGACATAGGAACCGAGGAACAGCGAACCGGTGAGCAGGATGAAACTGTTGATCGCCACCTTGCTGGCAAGCCGATGGCGCTCGCCCATGACGATGTGACGGGTGAGCGTCAGGAAAATCGGCGCATCGCCGACCGGATTGACGATCGGAAACAGGCCGGCAAATACCAGCAGGATCGAATTGACGAAGTCGCCCAAAACCTACTCTTCGCCGCGGGTGGCTTCGAACAGAAACCAGGTGCGGCGCTCTGACTGGTCGATGAGGGTCTCGAGCAGCTGGGTCGTGCCGACATCGTCATGCTTGTCGGCGATGTCGCGCGCCTCGCGCAGATTGTGCGTCATCGCCTTGTTGTCGTCCATCAGCTCGCGCAGCATCTCGTGCGGCGGCACGAACGCCGCATCATTGTCCTTGACGCGCTGCAGCTTGGCGACCTGCCCGATCGAGCGCAGCGTGGTCCCGCCGATCTTGCGCACCCGCTCGGCGATGTCGTCGGTGGCGGCGAAGATCTGCTCCGCCTGTTCGTCGAGCAGCAGATGGTAGTCGCGGAAATGTGGACCGCTGACATGCCAGTGGAAATTTTTGGTCTTGAGATAGAGAGCAAATGTGTCGGCGAGCAGGGCGTTGAGGGCGCTCGAGATCTCCGGAACGGCATTGGCGCTGAGATCGGTCGGCGTATCGAGCGCCGCCGCACTGGGCTTCGCTGCATCCCGGTTTCTGTCCTTTGACACTGGCAACCTCGCATTGTTGAAAGATGGGGCGTGCCATTCTTGCGGCAGGCGCCGAAAAAGGGAAGCAAATCGTTGTGGCAGGCCGGCGGGTGCCATGCTAGACGCATGGCCCGTCATGGTCGGGGCAGCTGCGGCGGCCGCCGACCAGAGGCTGTGGTGGCGTGCATGGGACCGTTGACGGATCGACCCTATTTCGTGCTGGTGATCGGTGCCGCGAGCGGCATCGGCATGGCTGCCGCCGAATATCTCGCCAAGCGCGGCGTCACCGTCGGTTGCCTGGACCGCAACGCCGAGGGTGCCGCAGCGGTGGCCGGCCGGATTTCGGCGCACCGCGGCCATGCCCTGAGCACGCCCTGCGACATCACGGAAATGGCCTCGGTGACGGAAGCGGTGGCTGCGGCAACGGCGGATTTCGGCAGGATTGACGGCGTCGTCAACTGCGCCGGCATCACCGGGAGAACCAATCTCAGGGCCCATGAGGTCGATCTCGAAGATTTCGATCTGGTGTACCGGATCAACCTTCGGGGTGCGCTCCTGATCTCGCGGGCTGTCCTGCCGATCATGCTCGCGCAGAATTACGGCCGCCTCCTTCACGTCGCCTCGATCGCCGGCAAGGAGGGAAATGCCGGCATGACCGCCTATTCGGCAAGCAAGGCCGGTCTGATTGGGCTGGTCAAGTCGATGGCAAAGGACTATGCCGAGACAGGGATTACCATCAACGCCCTCGCCCCGGCGGTGATCCAGACCCCCATGGTGGACCAACTGCCGCAGGCTACTGTCGATTATATGACTCAGAAAATTCCCATGCGCCGTCTGGGCACCTTGAACGAGGTGGCGGCGATGATCGCCTGGATTGTCTCGCCCGAATGCAGTTTCTCCACCGGCTTCACTTTTGATCTCAGTGGAGGGCGCGCCACCTATTGAGGTGGTCACCAGGGGGGAACCGCATGGATGGCTCGCGGCGTTTGTTTCGGAGCGCCATTCAATCAACGCATGACCGGATGAAGACGGAAGGCAGTAAGCTGGCTGGACTGGTGGTTACGGCCATCGGTATCGTGTTCGGCGATATCGGCACGAGCCCGCTTTATGCCGTGCGCGAGACCTTTGCCGGGCATCATCCGCTCCCCGTGACGTCGCAGAACCTGTACGGCGTCCTGTCGCTCGTCGTCTGGACCATCGTCATCGTGGTGTCGGTCAAATATGTCAGCCTCATCATGCGGGCCGACAACCGCGGCGAGGGTGGCAGCCTCGCTTTGCTGGCGCTGGTCAGCGAGGTCACCAAGGGTACCCCCGCCGCCCGCTTTCTCCTCCTTCTCGGCATCTTCGCCGCGGCCCTGTTCTACGGCGACAGCATGATCACACCGGCAATCTCGGTTCTGTCGGCGGTCGAGGGTCTGGAGGTGGTGACGCCGCAGCTCGAAAGCTATGTCATCCCGCTGACCGTGGTCATCATCACCGGCCTCTTCGCGCTCCAGAACCATGGCACCGCAACGGTCGGGCTGATGTTCGGCCCGATCATGGTGGTCTGGTTCTTGACGCTGGCGCTGCTCGGCTTCGTCAATCTGATGCACGCGCCGGAGATTCTTTACGCCGCCAACCCGCTCTACGGGATCGGCTTCATCGTCAGCCATCCGCTCCAGGGCTTCTTTGCCCTCGGATCGGTGTTCCTTGCCGCCACCGGCGCCGAGGCGCTCTACACCGACATGGGCCATTTCGGCAAGCTGCCGATTCGCCTTGCCTGGTTCAGCTTCGTCAAGCCGGCGCTGCTGCTGAACTATTTCGGTCAGGGCGCGCTGCTGCTCAAAAATGCCGAGGCGATCCACAGCCCGTTCTTCCGGATGGCACCCGATTGGGGCCTCCTGCCGCTCGTCATCCTGGCAACGCTTGCCACCGTCATCGCCTCGCAGGCGGTGATTTCCGGCGCCTTCTCGGTGGCGCGCCAGGCCATCCAGCTCGGGCTTCTGCCACGGCTCAAGATCATTCACACCTCGGGCGAGGAACGTGGCCAGATCTATGTTCCGTTCATCAACTGGTCGCTCTATTGCGCCGTCGTCGGTCTGGTGGTCGGCTTCGGCTCGTCGAGCAATCTCGCCGCCGCCTATGGCATCGCCGTCACCGGAACCATGATGATCGACACCATTCTGATCGCCTTCGTCATGGGCATGATGTGGCGCTGGCAGCCGCTGGTCGTCTGCCTCGTCGCCGGCTCGCTGTTCCTTGTCGATCTCGCCTTCTTCTCGGCCAATGCGATCAAAATTCCCCAAGGCGGCTGGTTCCCGCTCCTCGTCGCGCTCACCACCTTCACCGTGCTCACCACCTGGAAGCGCGGCCGCGAGCTCGTGCAGGAGCAGCTGGCCCGCCATGCCATGCCGTTCGAGACATTCATGCGCTCCTTGAGCAGCAAGATCCCGCGCGCCAAGGGCAATGCCGTGTTCCTGACCTCGCGCGCCGAGGGTGTGCCGGTTGCGCTGCTGCACAATCTCAAGCACAACCAGACTCTCCACGACCGTGTGGTTTTCCTCACCGTGGTGACCGCCGACGTGCCCCATGTCGCGAGCGAGGAGAGGCTCCGCCTGTCCGAGCTGGGCAACGGCTTCTACCGGCTCGTCCTGCGCTATGGCTTCATGGAATCGCCCGACATCCCGGCAGCGCTGGTGCAGTGCCGCGGTCTTTACGGGCTGCAGTTCGACATGATGCGCACCTCCTTCTTCGTCAGCCGCGAGACCATCGTTCCAAGCCTCAGGCCCGGCATGGCGATGTGGCGCGAGCGGCTGTTCGCCTTCATGGCCCTGAACTCCGCCAGCGCCACGAGCTTCTTCAAGATCCCGACCGGCCGGGTGGTCGAGCTCGGCACGCAGTTGGAGATCTAGCGCGCGAAATCACCGTGCCAACCGCAATACCTGCAGCTGCTTGGCGATGTCGCGGAATGTCTTTGTGAGCGCCGTGCCGTCATCGGCTGTGAATGCCGACGCGCTATCGCTGGCGCATTGCCGGAGCTCACCGATCACCGCCTGGTCGGCGGCGGAAATCGCAAAGGCCACCGTGTATAGATGGATTCCGGCCTGCTTGATGTTGCTGCACAGGGTCAGCATCGTCCTGACCGCCGCAGCAATATCCGTGTGGTCGTGGTAGCCGAAAGCGAAGTTGGAAACGGAGTTCTCCCCGTCGGTCATCAGCACCATCGCCTTGCGCACCCCGCTCGCTCGCGCCTGGGTGAAGGGCGGCTCAGGCGTCAGCACGTTCCAGCCCCACATCAGCCCGGCCGGAATATAGGTGTTGCCGTTCATCACCATGGCATTGGCGGCCGACATCACCACGGACTTGTCGGCCGTGAGCGGCGTCAGGGGGCCCGGGCAAAAGTAATTGGCTGGCAGCGAGGCTTGTTGTGCCAGGATGGGATAGGGGGTTTGCGGCCGGCGATCGCTCTCGTCGAGCGGCAGCGGCCGCGACCTGACGCAACCGGTCCAGGTTTCAGAGGCTTGAATGGTACCCACCTTGAGCCACGGGGCGTTGCGGTTTTCGACACCGACATTGACATATTGCGAGAACGGCACCACTGCCACCTTGACGTCGGCCTGCTCGGCCATGACGCTGTCGACGAGCTCCCGAACGGCCTGGCGCAGCGCCGGTTCCTTGCCGTCCTTTTTCATCGAGCCGGTATTGTCGAGGACCAACGCCACCTCGAGCCCGTTGCCCATCACGGCCTCGCTTATCACCGCGACCGGGGTCTGATCGATGCCGACGAGCCTGAGGAACGTGTTCGGCGACACCGCATCGGCTTCGATCCTGATGTTTGCCGGCTTGCTGATGGTGACCCGCACCGCCCCGAGCGCGGCCTTGGCCCGAGGCGGCAGGTTGACGTCGATATAGAGGCTGACCGTGCTCTTCACGTCTGCTTCCTCGCTGCTGCCCTGGGCTCCGGCGGCAAGCGCCGCCGCATCGGTCACGCCCTGCAAGGCGTTTCGCAGATTGCTGGCGGCGAGATAGTCGATGGCGAGGCCGAGAACGCCGCAGAGCGGGACGAGTGCCAGCGCGAAGGCCACGCCGACAGTCCCCCTTGTCGCGTCTAACCATCCCCTGACGGCGCGCATCTTGAATCCCGCATGGGTTGTTTTTCTCAGCAGGAGATATTGTTAAGGTTGATACGGCCGCACCGCAAAGGCCGGCGCCGCTGATGGTTAGCGATTGGTTAGCTCACGAACAGCAGCACCAGCCCGAAGACGCCGAGAGCCGCCCGCTCGAGGCGCGTCAGCGGCCGCCAGGCATAGCCGGTCAGCGCGGCGGCGAAGGCGGCAAGCGACGCCGCCGCAATGAGGCCCGTCATCGCGATCAACGCAAAATCGGCAAAGCTTGCCGGTGCGGTGCCGTTTGGCGTGATCATCAGCAGCCGCAGGCCGGTCGGGCTCAGGCAGAACATCACCGGCACCAGAAATGCCGGCAGGGTGTATTTCCACGCCTGGCGCATGGTGGCAAAGGGCCGCCCGCCGGTCAGCGCCGCAGCGGCAAACGGCGCCAGCGCCGTTGGCGGCGACACATCGGCAAGCACCGCGTAATAGAACATGAACATGTGTGCCGCGGGCTCCGGGATCCCGACTTTGACAAGCGCCGGCACCAACATCACCGCCGCAATGATGTAGCTCGCGGTGACCGGCACGGCGAGGCCGAGCACCCACATCGCCAGCGCCGCCAGCAGGATCACCGCCAGCCGCGATCCCTGGCCGAACTCGACGATGATGCCGGAGATGGTGAGCCCGAGCCCTGTCAGGTTGACGACACAGACGATGATGCCGGCCGCGGCGCAGGTTGCGACCACCCCGAGCGTCGCGCGTGCTCCCTCGCTCAGCGCCTCGATCATGCGCGTCTGTTCGGCCGGCGGGTCACGACCATGGCGGATCGCCGTCAACGCCTGCGCGGCCGAGAAGGCGATGGCGCCCGTGATCCCCCAGAACACCGAAACCGAGATGCGTCCATCGAGCAGCCCCAACGGCAGGATCCCCGGAGCGATGCGGCCGATGATGAGCGAAACGACGCCGGCGGCCGCCCCGAAGCCGAAGGCCGCCGGTGACACCAGGCGGCTGTTCTCCCTGACCATCGACAGCAGGAAGGCGAGGGCGAGCGACCAGAACACGGCCATGAAAGAGGTGTAGCCGAGCGCCAGGATGACGGCGATCGCCGCCAGCGAGATGAAGTGATAGCCCTGCGACAGCGTGAGGCCGAGCACCGAGACATCGCTGCGTGGCGCTGCATGGATGTTGAGCCGGCGGGCATCGGCCTCGGTCATCAGCCAGCAGGAGAGATAGTAGAGCAGCGTCGGTATCGTGGCGTAGATCAGGATCGTGAGATACGGCACATCGAGATATTCGGCGATGATGAAGGCGGCGGCGCCGAGCGTCGGCGGCGATAGCGTCGCCCCGATACCGGCCGCCGAGATCATGCCGCCGGCCGTCTCCGCATCGTAGCCGGCCCGCCTGAGCAGCGGCCAGGTGAGCGATGCCACGGTAACGGTGGTCGCGACACCCGAGCCGGATACCGTTCCGAGCAGGAAGCCTGCAGCATTGACGGCCCGGCCCGGTCCTCCGGGCGATGCTTCGCGGCCGAACACCGCGAGCGCCCAGTCGACGAAGAACCGCCCGGCACCGCCGCGGTCGAGCACCGCGCCATAGATCGTGAACAGGATGATGAAGGTTGCCGCCACATCGAGCGGCGTCGAGAAGATCCCTTCGAACGTCAGGTAGCTCTGGCCAATGATCCGGCTAACCGAGAAGCCGCGATGATCGAAGGGTTCGGGCACCCATGGGCCGAAATGGCAATAGGCGAGGAACGCCAGGGTGATCGCCGGCAGGTGCCAGCCGATGGTGCGCCGTGTGGCTTCGAGAATGAGAAGGATCAGCGCGCCGCCGAGCGCCAGCTCCTCGGGCGTCGGCCGGGTCGGCCGGATCTTGTAGTCCTCGATGTTGAGCGGCAGATAGAGCGTTGCCGCCACCGCTGTCGCCGCGAAAACCCAATCGATGATCCGGGTGGCTCGCGGGTGGAGCGGGAAGGTCCGTCGCAGCGGGTAGAGCAGGAAGATCAAGACCAGCGCCAGCGCCAGGAACGAGGCCCGGTAGAGCGTCGTGTTGATCGAGAACTGCGTCCAGAACAGCGCATAGGCCGACAGCGCGAAAGCGAGTCCGCCGGTCAGCCAGCCGAGCCAGCCCTGCGGCCGGTCGGCGGGCCCACCCTCGCTGTCGACCGACAGACGTTCGAGCTCTTCCGCGGTGAGCGGTCTGGATTCCTCCGGGGCGCTCGCCGCCGTGCTCAGAGTTGCACGCCCTTCGAGCGATAGAACGCCGTCGCTGCCGGGTGGAGCGGCACCGCTGTCTTCGCCGCCGCGCCGGCGAGCGTCAGCTTGCGGGCCTCGGGGTGGATCGCCTTGACATCGTCGAGATTGGCGAAGATCGCTTCGAGCATGGTCCTGACCAGGTCATCGGGCGCATTTGCCGCGACCAGCAGCACATTGGCGACCCCCAGTCCGACGATCTCCTGGTCCTGGCCGGCGTAGGAATGGGCCTTGAGCGTGAACGGCCGGTACAAGCCTGGGAATTCCTTGTCGATCGCCTGCAGTTCGGCATTCGTCGGGATGAAGGCGATCTTGGGCTGGCCCGATGCCGCGAGATCCTTGACCGCCGCCGTCGGCACCCCGCCGGTCCAGAAGAACCCGACGATCTTGCCGTCCTTGAGGGCCCCGGCCAACTCGCCAACGCCCAGATTGTCGCGACCGACATCGGCCTTGGGATCGAGCCCGGCTGCCTTCAGCACGCGGTCGGCGATCGATTCGGTCGACGATCCGGCCGATCCCACCGACACCCGCTTGCCCTTGAAGTCGGCGACCTTGCCGATCTGCGCATCGGCGGCGGCGCAGACATGGAAGAAGCTGTCATAAAGGAGCGCCACGGTGCGGATGTCCTGCTTGCCGTCCTTGGCATAGGCGGAAAGGCCGTTCAGTCCTTCCCATGCGGAATCGAGGGTGGCAAAGCCGAGCTCGGCCTCGCCCTGGGCCAGCAGTTTGACATTGTCGACCGAACCACCGGTGACCTGGGCGGTTGCCTGCATGTCGGGAACCTTTTCCGACAGGATCTTGGCGATGCCGCCCCCATAGGGGTAGAAAACACCGCCCGTGCCGCCGGTGACGATGGTGATGCGCGTCTTGGCGCGCGCCAACCGGGTATTGGCCACCGCGCTGGCGACCAGTCCCGCCGAGACGGCGAGAACGGTGCGGCGGGACAAGCGTCGTCCTGGCTTCATCGGGCAGTTCCTCCTCACGATGGTGTTTTGCAGCACCTTAGCGAGCCCTTATAAAGCTGTCACATAACTCGTTTAGGCCCGAATCATGCATGATCTCGCCACCTTCGATTTCACCCTGGAAACCGTTCCGAGCTTTGCCGGTCGGCTGGTCACGATTGCCGATTTTCTTCCCGCCGACATTCGCGGGCGGATCGTCGCCGAAATCGAGGCTCTCTGCGACACCGAGCGCAGCTACCTGCCGCTGCACAAGCAGGGCGGAACTGTCGCTTATGAGACATTGCGACAGCAAGCTCCGACGGTGGTCGCGCTCTACAAGTCTCACGCAATGCGCAAAGTGGTTGCCAGTATCGTCGGCCTCGACGTCGAGACCACGCCCGTCACCGACAAAAGCTCCTGCTCGATCCTCTATTATGTCAAGCCGGGCGATCATATCGGCTGGCACTATGACCATAATTTCTACAAGGGCCGGCACTTCACGGTCCTGCTCCCGCTCGCCAATCAGGGCCATGGACCGGACGGGCTGTCGTCGGCCCGCCTGTTCGTGAGCCGCGGCAAGGAGGGGGAGCGGGTGATACCGACACCGCCGAACACCCTCGTCGTCTTCGAAGGCGCCAAAGTGCGTCACCGGGTCACCGCGCTTGCCGAAGGCGAGCGGCGAATCGTGGTGTCCATGACCTATTGCACCGACCCGCGGAATTCCCGTCTCCAGGAAGCCGCGCGTCGCGTCAAGGACACCGCCTATTTCGGCTTGCGTGCGCTGTGGGGCTAGGGCGGGGAGCGATCACCCGGTCCAGCCCAGGCCTGCCGAGATGCAGTTCATCGACAGAAGCAGCGGCACCAGCGTCTGCATCCTCGTCGCACCGTCGGCCTGCTCGGCGCGGAACTGGGCCAGGAGGTCGACCTGCAGCGCATGGGTGCGCTGGAGCAGGGGGCTGACCTGGTCGAGCCGTCGGCGGAACGAAGGGAAGCGCTCGGCGAGCGCCGTCTCGCCGGTAAGGCGCAGGAGCTCCGCGCATGTGAGCTCATATTCGGTCCGGACGAGATCGAGGAAGAACCGGCTCTGAGCCTTGTCGGCGACCAGCGCCGCATAGGATTGGGCAAGCGCCATGTCGGTCAGCGCCGTCGTCTTCTCGACCTCGTCGATGATCAGCCGGAACACCCGCGAGCGCTCATACATCTGCGAAATCCGCTGGCGGCCTCCCGCGCCATGGGTGGCGCCATAGCCTGACAAGGCCGAGCCGATGCCATACCAGCCGGTGATCAGATGGCGGTTCTGGCTCCAGGCGAACACCCAGGGAATGGCTCGCAGATCGTCAATGCCCCTCGCGCCGAAACGGCGGGTCGGCCGCGACCCTATATTCAGCAGCGACAGCTCCTCGATCGGCGATGCCTGCTGCAGATAAATGGCGATGCCAGGCTGTTCGATCAGCTGCCGGTATTTGCGCCGCGACGACTGCGACAGCTCCTCGAGCGCGTTGTCGAAATCGGGGTTGGCCTTGAGCTCGGGCTCGAGCCCCGATTTGAGCGTATGGGCGATGACGCTGGCGGACAGGAGTTCCATATTATAGAGCGCCGTCCCACGATTGGCGAACTTGCTCGTGACCACCTCGCCCTGCTCGGTGACGCGGAGGCGCCCGGCAACCGTGCCCGCCGGCTGCGCCGCGATCGCCCGTCCGGTTGGCGCCCCGCCGCGGCTTACCGAACCGCCTCGGCCGTGGAAGAAGCTCACCGCCATGCCAGCCTCGTGCGCCGCCGCAACGATGTCGCGCTGTGCCTTGATGAGCTCGAATGTGGAGCAGAAGAATCCGCCATCCTTGTTCGAGTCGGAATAGCCGAGCATGATCTCCTGGATCCCGCCATGATGCTCGACATTGCGCCTGACCGCCGGGAATTTCGCCAGCTCGCGGATGATCGCCGGCGCCCCTCGCAGGTCCTCGATGGTCTCGAACAGCGGCACGATGCGCAGCTTGTCGGTGTTGAGGCCGGCAAAACGGGCGAGACAGTATACCGCCAGGAGGTCGTCGGCCGACCGGGTCATCGACAAGACGAAAGCCCCGATCGCCTTGCGCTCGGGGCCGCCGAGCTTGTCGCGCAGAAGCTCGAACAGGGCGATGGTCTCGAGCGTCTCTTGCGAGAGGCCCTCGAGCGGTGGACGACGGCTGGGCGGCCGCCGCAGTTCATCCCTCAGACGCGCCGCAAAGGCGGTGGTTTCCGGGGCCGGGCTTTCCACCTCCGGCGCATCGCATCCCGACCAGATATCGGCGAGTACCCGGTTGATCACCGTCGAATTCTGCCGGACGTCGAGGCTGACCGTATGGAAGGCGAACACCTCGGCCTCGCGCCGCAGCGGTCTGACGATCAGCGCGGCAGCACTGTCGGCGCCCATTTGCAACAGGGCAGCTTCGACGATTTTCAGATCGCGGACGAATTCCTCCGCCTCGAGATAGGGTTTGGCGCCATTGGCGCCGGCCGCAACCTTGAGCGATGCCGCCAGCCTGAGCTCCATGCTGGCGAAATATTGCCGGAACACCTCGCCTGCATTGCGGGCGTCGATTGTCTCGGCAGCACCGCTGTCGCGTTTGAGTTCGTCGAGCCGAAGGGTGAAATCCTCGGGCGGTGCCAGGAGGTTGGCGCTGATGCTGAGCGTCCTTACCATGGATGACAGCCGCTGTCGGAAACGCTCGATGGCGGCGCGCCGGCCCTCCTCGATGGCGCGGGCCGTGATCGCGGCGGTGACGCCGGGATTGCCGTCCCGGTCGCCGCCGATCCAGGACGAGAAGCGGAAAAAGGCCGGGACATCGATCGGCGTCTCCGGATAGTGCCGGATCAGCGCGTATTCCAGCCGCTCCAGCACCTGCGGCATGACGTCGAACAGCACTTCGCGGAAGAAATGCAGGCCCCAGGCGATCTCGTTGTCGACGGTCGGGCGCTCGAGCCGAAGCTCGCCAGTCAGCCACAGTACGTCGATCTCGGCCCGGACCTCGGCGATCAGCCTTTCGCGCTCCCGCTGCGTCCACCGCGCATGTTCGAGCTCGATCAGCTTGCGATAGATCCGTCGGTGCAGCTCGAGCACAGTGACCCGCTTGGCTTCCGTCGGGTGCGCCGTCAGCGTCGAGCGCACATCGGCGCTCATCAGCATGCGACCGATGTCCTGGGGCTGGACGCCGGCGGCCGCGATGGTGCCGATGACGTTGCAGAACGAGCCCACCACGGCGTCAGGGCCGCCGTCCTGCTCGAGCCGGCGGCGGCTGCGCATTGCCGCATTCTCCTCGGCGATGGTGAGGAGCTGGAACCAGATGCCGGTGGCCTGGAGAAACGACACCCGGTCCTCGCCGTCGAGCGCCGTCAGCGGCAGAGTGCCCTCGAGCATCCGCCTCAGCCTTGGCGCGCGCCCGGCGACCACAGCCATGAACTCGCCCCACAGGAGCTCGACCAGCTGATCGATATAATGCGCCTGCCCCTCCTGACCGCCGGTCGATGCGACCGCCAGCGCGCCGTGCCGGCCCGCGATCACGCCGCGTGCCTCAGCACATCGGCCACCGCCTCGCCGATCTCGGAGGGCGACGATGCGATCCTTACGCCGACTTCCCGGAGGATCTCGACCTTCTCGCTGGCGCTTTCGCCAAATGCCGAGATGATCGCTCCTGCATGACCCATGCGACGTCCCTTCGGCGCCGAGAGCCCGGCTACATAGGCCGCCACCGGCTTTTTCATGTTTTCCTTGATGAATTGTGCGGCTTCCGCCTCCTGTGGCCCACCGATCTCGCCGATCATCATCACCGCCCGGGTGTCGCGATCGGCCTCGAACAGCTCGAGAATATCCTTGAACGACGATCCATTGATCGGATCGCCGCCGATCCCGACGCTCGTCGACACGCCGATTCCGAGCTCCTTCATCTGCGAAGCAGCCTCATAGCCGAGCGTGCCCGAACGGCCGACGATCCCGACGCTTCCTTCGAGATAGATGTGGCCTGGCATGATGCCGAGCAGCGCCTTGCCGGGGCTGATTACCCCGGCACAGTTCGGGCCGATCAGCCGCATGCGGTTCTCGCGCGCATAGCGGCGCATGTAGCGCTTGACCCGGATCATGTCCTGCGCCGGTATGCCGTCGGTGATGGCGACGCAGAGCTTGATGCCGGCGTCGGCCGCTTCCATGATCGCGTCGGCGGCGAAGGGCGGCGGCACGAAGACGACGCTGGCAGTTGCCCGGGTCTCGTCCACTGCCTGCTTGACGGTGTCGAAAACCGGCACGCCGCCTTCGCGGGTGCCGCTCTTGCCGGGCGTCACGCCGCCAACGATAAGGGTTCCATATTCGATCATCTCCTGAGTATGAAATGCGCCAATCTTGCCGGTGATGCCCTGTACGAGGACCCGGGTGCTGCGGTCGATGAGAATGGTCATTGGTCTGCCTGCTCCCTGTTAGCCTGCTGTCTGATCATCTGTCGCGCTTGCCTTTGACATCGTTTCGCCAGGCTGCGACGGCGCGCTGTGCTGCCTCGGCGAGAGTCGAGGCGCGGATGATCGGCAGGCCCGAGCGGGCGAGAATTTTGCGACCCTCCTCGACATTGGTGCCGGCAAGCCGCACCACGACGGGGATGTTGACCGGGTTCTTCTCGAGCGCCTGCACCACGCCCTCGGCCACCCAGTCGCAGCGGTTGATGCCGGCAAAGATGTTGACGAGGATGGCCTGCACCTTGGCATCGGACAGGACCAGCCGAAATGCCTTGCTCACCCGCTCGGGCGTGGCGCCGCCACCGATATCGAGGAAATTGGCAGGCTCTCCGCCCGCCGCCTTGATCATGTCCATCGTGGCCATGGCGAGGCCCGCGCCGTTGACGATGCAGCCGATATTGCCGTCGAGCCCCACATAAGCGAGGCCACGGTCGGCGGCGCGGGTTTCCCTCGGGTCCTCCTGCGATTTGTCGCGAAGCTCCGCAACATGGGGTCGTCGGAACAGCGCATTGTCGTCGAAGGTCATCTTGGCGTCCGCTGCCAGAACGCGCCCGTCCTCCGTGATGACCAGCGGATTGATCTCCACCATCGTCGCGTCGAGTTCCTCGAACGCCTTGTAGGCGCCAAGTATGGCCTTGACCGCTTCCTGGACGAGCGCCGGTTCGATGCCGAGCCCGAAGGCGATCTCGCGCGCCTGAAACGCCTGCATTCCCACCGCCGGCTCGACCACGGTCCGAATGATCGATTGCGGCGATCTGACGGCAATCTCCTCGATCTCCATGCCGCCGCTCGATGAGGCGACGACCATCACCCGTTCGCTGACCCGGTCGAGCACGAAGCCGAGATAGATCTCGCGCTTGATGGCGACCGCGGCCTCCACATAGAGCCGATAGACCACCTTGCCGGCTGGCCCGGTCTGCTGCGTGACCAGCCGCTTGCCGAACAGCTCGTTGGCTGCCTCCTCGACTTCGTCCTCGCTGCTGCACAGCTTCACGCCGCCGGCCTTGCCGCGACCACCGCTGTGGATCTGCGCTTTGACGATCCAGCGGTTGCCGCCGATCTCGCGTGCCCGGTAAGCCGCCTGTTCCGGGCTGTAGGCCAGGCCGCCCCGCGGGGCCGGAACCCCGAAGCGGGCGAGGATGTCCTTTGCCTGATATTCGTGAATGTCCATCCCCTGATCTCCCTTGAGCGCTTGGCGGCAGTCCTGTTGATCCGACTTTGCCGCAACCCCGCAATCTGGGGGAACACCCTCTAGCCTGCCCGGGTGACCCTCCTTTAGAGTGGCTATATTACTACCCCATAGTGTGGTATCGCAGATCTCAACCATCCGGAAGGGTTGGAGATGAGCGCAAGGAATTTCCCGGTTGTCGAGGTTGCCGTGGCAGACGGGAATCCGCTGATGCTGGCGGCGCTCTCCGAGTTCTTCGACCGCAACCGCGATTTCAGCCTGATTGCCACCACGGCCACCGCGGAAGCGTTTCTCGAGACGGTGCAGCGGGTGCCGGTGCATGTGGCGGTCATCGACTGGCAGTTGCCTAAGCTCGGTGGCGAGGAGGTGATCAGGACCCTGAAGTCAATGGGTTCGACGGTAAGGGTTGTCGTCTATGGCGCCCTCGACCTGCCGGACGCGGTGCGCCGCTCGATGGCGGCCGGAGCGGCCGGTTTTTGTGCCCGTTCCAATGCACCGGAGGAGCTTTTGGAGGTGGTCCGCGGTGTCGCGCGCGGTCAGATGCTCTTCCCCTTTTTCGACATCCGCGATCTCCACCGCGACCCGGTGAATGAGCTGACCGAGCGCGAGCGGGCGCTTCTTGTCGCACTGTCCCGTGGGCTTTCCAACAAGGCGCTCGGCGCTGAATTCGCCATCAGTGTCAACACGGTGAAGTTCCACCTCAAAAACCTCTTCGATAAGCTCTCCATCGCCAATCGCGCCGAAGCGATTGCCTATTATTATTCTTCGGGGCTTGCCGAACGACTGGGAAAAGGGGCAGTAGGAAGCGACAGGAAAGGGCGCGGGCCGGGATGACTGCCTGATCCCTGCTTTCCGCAATTTTCACGACAGGGAGTCCGATCAACCATGAGCTTCTTCACAATCGAGCAGGCGCCGCCACGGCTGAACCGCAGCGAACTGGCCGTGCCGGGCAGCCAGCCGCAGCTCTTTGCCAAGGCTGCTGCGTCAGCTGCCGATGTGATCTTCCTCGATCTCGAGGATGCGGTCGCTCCCGACGACAAGCCGACCGCGCGCAAGAACATCATCGCCGCGCTCAACGAGCAGGATTGGGGCACCAAGACCATTTCCGTCCGCATCAACGGTCTCGACACCCATTTCATGTACCGCGATGTCGTCGATGTGCTGGAGCAGACCGGCGAGCGGCTCGACCTGATCATGATCCCCAAGGTGGGCACCGCCGCCGATGTCTATGCCCTCGACATGCTCGTGACCCAGATCGAGACCATGAAGCGCCGCCAGAAGCGCATTGGCTTCGAGCTCATCATCGAGACCGCGCTCGGCATGCAGAACGTCGAGGATATCGCTGGCGCCAGCCGGCGCAATGAATCGCTGCATTTCGGCGTTGCCGACTATGCCGCCTCGACCCGGGCCCGCACCACCAACATTGGCGGTGCCAATCCGGACTATTCCGTTCTCACCGATGCCGACGCCGGCCCCGAGCGTCAGAGCCACTGGGGTGACATGTGGCATTATGCCCTTGCCCGCATGTGCGTCGCGGCGCGCGCCAATGGCCTGCGCCCGATCGATGGACCCTTCGGCGATTTTGGCGATGCCGAGGGTTTCAAGGCGGCGGCGCGCCGGGCCGCGGCGCTCGGCTACGAAGGCAAATGGGCGATTCATCCCTCGCAGATCGCGCTTGCCAATGAGGTGATGAGTCCCTCCGAAAAGGAGGTGACCCGCGCCCGGCGCATTCTCGTCGCCATGGATGAAGCAGCCAAAGCCGGGAAGGGAGCGGTTTCGCTCGATGGCCGATTGATCGACTATGCCTCGATCCGCCAGGCCGAGGTCCTGGTCAGCAAGGCGGAGCAGATCGAAGCCGCCGCCCGGAAATAGCGGAGACCTACGGCCTGATGCCGCGGAGCCGCTCGGAGCGGCGGCGCAGCAGCTCGACACCCACCAGCATCAGGGTCGAGATCACGATCTGAACGGTGGCGGCGGCGGTGATGGTCGGGCTGATCATCTCGCGAATGCCGCTGAACATCTGCTTGGGCAAGGTTCGCTGCTCGGCGCTCGACAGGAAGAGTGCGACCACCACTTCGTCGAAGGAAGTGACGAAGGCGAAAAGGGCGCCGCTGACCACGCCGGGCATGATCAGCGGCAGGATCACCTTGCGAAAGCTCAGATGCGGTGGGGCGCCCAGCCCTTGGGCGGCACGATCGAGGCTCCAATCGAAACTGGTCAGAGTCGCCGTCACGGTAATGACCACGAAGGGCACGGCCAGAACCGTGTGCGCCAGCACCAGGCCGGGGAAGGTGCCGATCAGTCCGAAATAGCCGTAGAACATGAACACCGACACGGCGGTGATGATGACGGGTACGATCATCGGCAGGATCAGCATCCCGAGAATGACGGTGCGCCAGGGCAGGGTGGTGCGGCTGAGGCCCAGCGCTGCGATGGTCCCGAGCGCTGTCGCCAGCACGGTGACGCAAGCGCCAAGTTCGAGACTGAGCACCAGGGCGTCGCGCCAACGGGCATTGCCGAAGAAATCGCGGTACCACTGCAAAGACAAGCCCGGCATCGGATAGCTGAAATAGGGCTCGGCATTGAACGAGAGCGGAACGATGGCGAGCACCGGTGAGATGAGGAAGAGAAGCACGAGCCCGGTAAAGACGAGCGTGCCGTAATGGACGATCTTCTCCGCAACGGTGGCATAGGTGGGCGGGCGCAGCATGTTTCCTCAGCCGAGCTTGACTTTGTCGATCCCCACCAGGCGATTGTACACGTAGAATAGCACCAGGGTGGCGCCGAGCAGGATAGCGCTCAGGGCACTCGCCTTGCCCCAATTGTTCTCGAGATTCATCGTGGTGGCGATCACGCCGGAGATCATCTGGTCTGACGGGCCGCCGACCAGTGCCGGGGTGATGTAATAGCCGAGCGATAGAATGAAGGTGAGCAGGCAGCCGGCGCCGATGCCGGGCAGGGTGAGCGGGAAATAGACCTTGAAGAACGAATAGAAAGGACCGCCACCGAGCGAGCGGGCCGCCCGCATGTAGGACGGCGAGATCGTTTTCATCACGCTGTAGATCGGCAAGATGGTGAAGGGCAGCTGGATATGCGTCATCGCCACGATGGTGCCGAAGCGGCTGAAGATCAGGTGCAGAGGATGCTCCGTGAGGTTGATGAAGATCAGAAGATCGTTTATCGGCCCATTGTCCTGCAGCAGCACGAACCAGGCGGTGGTGCGTACCAGCAGCGATGTCCAGAACGGCACGAGCACGAGCACCATCAAGAGATTGGAGACGCGCGGCGGCGTTGTGGCCAGCACATAGGCCACCGGATAGCCGAGGATCAGGGTTAGCAGGGTAACGATCAGGCTGATCGAGAAGGTCCGCCACAACAGCGTGCGATAGATCGCCTGATCGGCGGAGACGGAGACGAGCCTGCCTTCGCCATCGCGGTCGAGATCGAGAACGCGCAGGAGATAGAATGCGGTAAGGACGTGGCCCGATTGCTTGATCTTGGTCCAGGTCAGGCGGTCGCCCCACATCCGGTCGGCAGCGATCATCTGCTCCTTGAACGGGGGAGCGGCAATGGCCGCCGCCTTGCGGGCACTGGCAATGACGCGACTTCTGATGCCGCTGATCTCGTAATTCAACCGCTTGGCAACGAAGGCGGCGGCATTGCGCGCCTGGACGTCGTGAAGGTCGGCGACCAGCGCCGCATAGGCTGTTTCCGGCGGCAGTTCCTTGCCGTCCCAGTCGGCCAGGGCGGCGACCGTTCTCGGCAGGTTGCTGACAATGCTCGGGTCGATGACGGCCCGGCTGAGCAGCAGCACGACGGGAATGGCGAAGGAGACGACGATGAAAAGAAAAACCGGCAGGATGAGTGCAAGCGCCCGCACATGCCCGCGACGTTCGGCAGTGGCGATTTGCCGCGCGAGACCGGTCACCGTTGCCGAAGAGGCAAGGGGAGGCATCTGCCTCCCCCGACCGATTGTTTCTATTTCGCCAACCACACGTTGAACCGTTCGCGCAGGCTGTCGCCATTGTCGGCCCAGAACTTCGCGTCGACGATGAAGCCGGTTTTCATGTTGTCGGGATTTGTCGGTAGGTCCTTGGCGATCTTCGGATTGGCATTGGCGATGGCACCCTTGTTGCCTGGACCATAGGAGATGTAGTTGGTCTGGTCGGCCTGGCGGTCCGGACGGCCGGCGAAGGCCATGAACTTATAGGCGAGATCGACCTTCTTCGATCCCTTGACGACGGTCCAGCCTTGCCAGTCGAGCGCCTCGTGATCCCACATGATGGCAAAGGGCTTCTTGTCCTCGGTGATGGCCTTGTAGATGCGGCCATTCCAGGCCGAGGTCATGGTCACCTGCCCGCCAGCGAGAAGCTGCGGCGCCTGGGCGCCTGCTTCCCACCACACGAGATTGCTCTTGATACTGTCGAGCTTCTTGAAGGCACGGTCGACGCCTTCCGGTGTCCCGAGCACGTTATAGACATCCTTGACATCGACGCCGTCGGCCATCAGCGCCCATTCGAGATTGATGAAGGGGTTCTTCCAGAAGTCCGCGCTTGCCGGGAAACTTCTCGATGTCGAAGAAATCCTTGATGGTTTGCGGCGTCTCTTTGAACTTCGTCGTGTCATAGGCGAACACGGTGCCGTAGAGGATGCTCGGTACGACACAGTCGCTGGCATCGGCACTGATGAATTGATCGCGCTTGAGGCCGAGCTTGTTCCAGTCGATCTTCTCGATGATGCCTTCGGAACAGGCGGCAAGCACCGTCTGGGAGTCGTTCTCGACCACGTCCCAGGTGACGTTACCGGATTCGACCATGGCGCGCTGCTTGGCGATCTCGCCATTGAACTCTTCCTCGACGATCTTGTCGCCGCTTTCCTTCATGAACGGCTCGAAAAAGGCCTTGCGGACGCTGTCCTGATAGGCGCCGCCCCAGGAAACGACGGTCAAATTGTCGGCCGCAACCGCCGGCATCGCGATAGCCGCCGCCAGTCCGCCAATCGCTAGGAACGCGAGTTTCTTCTTCATATACTTCCTCCCATCACACGCGCCGATGCCGGCGCCATGCCGAGCATAGGATCACATCGGATCGAGTGCTCGACAATCCTCTGCAGTCCACCCCACGATCACCTCGTCGCCCAGGGCAAGGGGTGGGGCGTCCAGCTTGTTTGGAACCTTGACGATAAAGTCGGCGCTGCCGGCGATCGCCATTCGGGCGCGGATATGGTCGCCGACATAGATAAGCTCCTCGATCCGACCAGACAGCGCATTGGCAACCGATCCCGCTGGTGGATTGATTAGCACACGTTCAGGTCGGAGCGACAGCATGGTCGGCTGATCCACTGTCGGCGGGCGGCCGGCAACGGCGGTGACCTGCTCGCCACCGTCGAGCTCGACACGACAAAGCTCGCCGTCGATGGCCCGGATTCGGCCGTGCAGGCGATTGTTCTCGCCGATGAACTGCGCGACGAAACTGTTTGCAGGTCTCTCATAGATATCTCGGGGCGGCGCCAGCTGCTGGATGACGCCATTGCTGAACACGGCAATGCGGTCGGACATGGTCAGCGCCTCAGCCTGATCGTGCGTGACGTAAACGAAGGTGACGCCGACCCGGTCGTGGATGCGTTTGATCTCATATTGCATCTGCTCGCGCAGCTGCTTGTCGAGAGCCCCGAGCGGTTCGTCCATCAGCACGAGCTCGGGCTCGAAGACAAGGGCGCGGGCAACCGCGATGCGTTGCTGCTGTCCGCCCGAAAGCTGGCTGGGCCGACGGTCCTGCATGCTCGGCAGCTCGACCACGTCGAGGGCACTCTTGACGCGATCTTCGATCTCGGAGCGGGCCATGTGCCGCACCTCGAGCGGAAAGGCGAGGTTCTCGCGGACGGTCATATGCGGGAACAGGGCATAGTTCTGAAACACCATGCCAATATTCCGCTTGTGCGGCGGCAACCGGCTGACCGGGCGGCCCGACACGAAAATCTCTCCAGCCGTCGGAGGCTCGAAGCCGGCCAGCATCAACAGCGTGGTGGTCTTGCCGGA
Source organism: uncultured Alphaproteobacteria bacterium (assembly GCA_963744915.1). Taxonomy (GTDB): domain Bacteria; phylum Pseudomonadota; class Alphaproteobacteria; order Rhizobiales; family Aestuariivirgaceae; genus DATAFF01. The sequence goes on along the minus strand of CAVUUY010000008.1, from coordinate 91,304 downwards.
GCCGGAGGGCCCCAGCAGGGTCAGGAACTCGCCGCGACCGATGCTGAGATTGAGGTTCCGGACGACCAGGCTCACCCCGTCGAAGCTCTTTTCAACGCCGCTGAATTCGACATGCGGACTGTCGTCGCGATTACCCATCGAAGCGAATCACACCAGGGTTTGAGGCACAAATGGGGCCGGGTTTGGCAAGACAACTATGATGGAATATCGCTTCGAATTGGAAGCAAGCCTTAGGGGAGGCAGCGAAAATATCAGTTGCAGCGTAGCGTTTCCGAAAAGCCTCAACCATAAATGGTACTCTTGCTCGGACCTATTGAATGTCGCGGCGGTGCCGGTAAAGCCGCTCGGCTAGCCGCAGCACGGCCCAGCCCCAGAGCAGGGCGATGAGTGGTATTGCGAGGGCGATGGCACCAAGCGCCAGGAGCGGGATCCAGGGGCGGCGTGGTCCGCCGCGCCAACCCACCTTCCGGACCATGGTCGTGACGAGCTCGGGATCGGCCAGGCGCGCATATTCGGGATAATTGGCGCGGAACTTCGGCAGCGCATACCAGCAATTGGCATCGTCCACATCGCTGAGATAATCGCTACCGCGGGCCCCGCGGGCTTCACCGCAGGCGATCGGAACGAGCGGGATGGCCGAGCTCTGGATCTGTCCGGCAAAAGCGGCGCGGTGGAACTCCTTCTCGAACGGGCGATAGAACCACGCGCCGACAGCAGCCAGAAACAGGATCGTGCAAATGACCCAGAGGCGGAGCAGGCCTTCGCGTATCATCTCCATCGGCTGAGAACGCCCGTTTGCGAGCGCTCCATTCGTCCTGAGCATCGGGAGCCCAGGCATGATCGGCAGGATGTTGCAAAGGGTGGCGTGATCACTGGCGAAGTGATTCCACGAATTGGGCCGGGTGTGAAGCGACAGCATAACCAGCGGCGGGGAGCTGGACGCGGTCGGTGGTGGAATTGCTTGCTTGCAACGCGTCAGACAAGCCGGCTAACGTCCGGCTGTGAATTCTCAAATTCACACCGTGACGCCATGGCTCTGATCGGGCGGCGTTTCCAGCAGCGGGCTGAGCGATGCTGTCGGCACTGAGCAATCTGCGCGTCATCGAGCTGGCACGGGTGCTCGCCGGGCCGTGGGCGGCGCAGACGCTGGCTGATCTCGGCGCCGACGTCGTCAAGGTCGAGCATCCCGCCCGCGGCGACGATACCAGGGCCTGGGGCCCGCCTTATCTCAAGCCGCCAGGCGAGCAGGGAAATCACGGCGAATCCGCGTATTATCTGTGCACGAACCGAAACAAGCGCTCGATCGCCATCGATTTCGCAACACGAGAAGGCAGCGAGCTCGTGTGCGATCTGGTCAAGACGGCTGACATCGTCATCGAGAATTTCCGTCCTGGCGCTCTGGCCAAATATGGGCTCGATCATGAGAGCCTGATGCGCGACAACCCGCGCCTGATCTATTGCTCCATTACCGCCTTCGGGCAGTCCGGCCCCTATCATCATCGCCCCGGTTATGATTTCGCCATCCAGGGCATCGGCGGGCTGATGAGCTTGACCGGCGTCGCCGATGGTGAGCCGGGCGGTGGCCCGATGAAAGTAGGGGTCGCGGTCACCGATCTCGCGGCCGGGCTCTACGGCGCCATCGGCATCCTCGCGGCGGTCAATGCCCGCCACCTCACCGGCCGCGGACAGCATCTCGATCTAAGCCTGTTCGACACGCAGGTTGCAATGCTCGCCAATCAGGCCTCGAACTTTCTGGTCTCCGGCGTCGTGCCGCAGCGTATGGGCAACAGCCATCCCAATGTCGTGCCCTACCAGGCCTTCGTTACCTCCGACGGTCATCTCATTGTGGCAGTCGGCAGCGACGAGCAGTTTCGGCGCCTGTGCGAAGAGATTGGACGGCCGGAGCTCGGCCGCGACGACCGCTTCGCGACCAATCGAGGTCGGGTCGAGAACCGCGCGGTGCTCGTTCCGGAGCTGGCGGCGGCATTGAGAAGCGGTCGCACCGCGACCTGGCTCGAGCGCTTGGAAGCGGCTGGGATTCCCGCAGCGCCGATCAACACCATCGACCAGGTCTTCGCCGAGCCGCAGGCCGCCGCGCGGGCCATTCGCGTCGAGCTCCCGCATCCCTACGGGTCGGCGCCTTCGGTGGCGAGCCCGGTCCGGCTCTCCGCCACGCCGCCGCGCTATCATCGCGCCCCGCCCTTGCTTGGCGAGCATACGGAAGAGATCCTCCGCGACGAGCTCAAGCTCGGCACCGACCGCATCGACGCGCTGCGAGCGGCACAGGTGGTGCGCTGAGATGAAGGCGTTCATGAAATCCCAACGTCACTTTTGCGTGAAGAGCGCGTATCTCCTGCTGCTGGTCGGCGCGGGCGCTTGCCCGAGCAGCTGGGCCGCCGACGACGGCAAGGCCCTGTTCGAGAGGAATTGCGGCGTGTGCCACGTGGTGAGCAAAACCGAGCCGCCGCGCCAGGGCCCGTATCTGGCAGGCGTGGCCGGGCGCAAGGCGGGCAAGATCGAGAATTTTCCCTATTCGAACGGGCTCAAGGCTGCGACATTCGACTGGACGCCCGAAAGGCTCGATCAATGGATCGCCGATCCGCAATCCGTCATTGCGGACAGCTACATGATGTACAAGCAGGCCGACCCGGCGATCAGAAGCTCCATTATCGGTTATCTTGTAACACTCAAGACCCAGTGAAGGGCAAGGGAGCGCGGCCATGGCCAAGGCGATTCACATGATGATCCGGGTGCTCGACGAGACGAAGTCGGTCGACTTTTACCGCCAGGCGCTCGGCCTCGAGATCGCCGACCGGTTCGCGTTTGACGATTTCACGCTGGTCTACATGCGTACGCCCGCGTCGGATTTCGAGGTGGAACTCACCATCAATCACGGGCGGACAGAACCCTATACCCATGGGTCCGGCTATGGCCATCTCGCCGTCTCGGTCGACAATGTCGATGCGGAGCACCGGCGGCTCGAGGCGCTTGGGCTGTCGCCAGGGGCGGTGAAGGAATTTCATCGCGACGGCGGGCTGATGGCAAAATTTTTCTTCCTCCAGGACCCGGACGGGTACAAAATCGAAGTACTGCAGCGACACGGCCGATACGAATAGCGCCGAGCGGGGCGAAAGACCCCGCCTGCCACAGGGAGGAGCTCATGACGGAAATCGGTAATCACGCCGGTCTTTCCCGGCGGACGATGCTCAAATCAGCGGGATCCGGTCTCATTGTTGCGGCGATCACGCCGGCGGGAATGATCCTCGGGCACCGCAATGCCTGGTCTGCGACAGCCGAGACGTTGCAGCCGGACACGTTCGCAACGCTCGTCCAGATGTCGCGCGATATCTATCCCCATACGCGGCTCAGCGACAAATTCTATGCGGCGGCGGTATCCGTCCTCGACGGTGCTGCCAAGGCCGACGACGACGTGAAGAAGTCGCTTGAGGATGGTGTGGCGGCGCTCGACGAAGCAGCCACCAAGGCCAAAGGGGCCGCCTATCGCGCCATCGACAGCGAGGAGGACCGCACCTCGGTTCTCAACGAGATCGAGAGCAGCGCCTTCTTCCAGAAGGTGCGCGGCAATCTCATCACCGGCATCTACAACAACAAGGAGGTGTGGCCGCTGTTTGGCTATGAAGGCAAGTCGGCCTCGAAGGGCGGTTATATCCACCGCGGCTTCGACGACGTGGCCTGGCTCTAATTCACGAGGCTGAACATGACCGCGAAATTCGACCTCAATGATGATGGCGTCGTCGTCGTGATCGGCTCCGGCGCCGGCGGCGGAACGCTCGGTGCAGAGCTGGCGATGAAGGGTGTCAAGACGGTGATACTCGAGGCCGGCGGCCGGCACGAGATACCCGACTTCCAAAACGACGAGTGGGGTTCGTTCGGCCAGATCTCGTGGCTCGACAAGCGCACCACCTCGGGAACCTGGCGCGTGGCCAAGGACTTTGCCGGTCTTCCCGCCTGGATAGTCAAGGCAGTGGGCGGCTCGACAATTCATTGGGCCGGTGCGAGCCTGCAATTCCAGGACCATGAGTGGAAGGCGCGCAGCGCCTATGGCACGATTGATGGAACCAGTCTGCTCGACTGGCCGATCGACGGCGCCGAGATGGACCCCTGGTACACCAAGGCTGAGGATCGCATGGGCGTCACGCGCACCCATGGCATTCCCGGTCTCCCCGGCAACAACAATTTCAAGGTGCTCGAAGCGGGTGCCAAGAAGCTCGGCTACAAGGAAGTCCACACCGGCCGCATGGCCATCAATTCTCAGCCGCGCGACGGCCGCGGCTCGTGCCAGCAGATCGGTTTCTGCTTCCAGGGCTGCAAGTCGGGCGCCAAATGGTCGACGCTTTATGTCGAGATTCCCAAGGGCGAGAAGAGCGGCAATCTCGAAGTCCGGCCGAACGCGCAGGTGCTGAAGATCGAGCACGATGCGTCGGGCAAGGTCACCGCCGTGGTCTATGCCGACAAGGATGGCCAGCAGCATCGCCAGAAGGCACGCATCGTCTGCGTGGCAGGCAACAGCATCGAAAGCCCGCGCCTGCTGCTGAACTCGGAGTCCTCGATGTTCCCCCACGGTCTGGCCAATTCCTCCGGCCAGGTCGGGAAGAACTACATGCGCCACATGACCGGCTCGGTATATGCCGTCTTCGACAAGCCGGTGCACCTCTATCGCGGCACGACCATGGCCGGCATCATCCAGGACGAGGCCGCGCACAACCCGGAGCGTGGCTTTGTCGGTGGTTTCGAGATGGAGACCTTGTCGCTCGGCCTGCCGTTCATGGCCGCTTTCCTCGATCCGGGGTCGTGGGGCAAGGAATATGCCGGGTGGCTCGACAATTACGACAGGATGGCGGGCATGTGGCTGGTCGGCGAGGACATGCCGCAGGCGAGCAATGCGGTAACCCTGCATGCCTCCGAGAAGGACCAGTACGGCCTGCCGGTCCCGGACGTCCATTATGACGACCACGCCAATGACAAGGCCATGCGCGACCATGCCTATGGCCGGGGCGAGGAAGTCTACAAGTCGGCCGGCGCCGTCAAGGCGTTCCGCACGCCACCCTATCCGTCGACGCACAATCTCGGCACCAACCGGATGAGCGAAAAGCCTCAGGATGGTGTGGTGGACCGGAATGGCCGCGCCCACGACGTAAAGAACCTCTTCGTCTCCGATGGCAGTCAGTTCACCACCGGTGCGGCGGAGAACCCGACACTCACCATCGTGGCGTTGGCGCTGCGCCAGGCCGACCACATTTCATCGGAGATGGGCAAGGGGAACCTGTAACACCGCCGGCAATGTAGCGGTCGGGCAGCAGGCGGCACGCACCGCCTGCTGTCCATTTTTGCGCCATCCGTTCATCTTCTGTTGTGGAACTGCCGCCTATGGTCGCCCGCCAGTTGCAGACAAGGCATCGATAGGACAGCCATATGTGCGGAATCGTCGCGATTTTCTCCCGCCGCAAGCCGATTGCGGAAGGAGCCCTCGAGCGGGCTACGGCCAGCCTGCACCATCGCGGCCCGGACGGGCAGCGCCACTGGATCAAGCAGGACAGGCAATTGGGCCTCGGCCATGCGCGGCTCAGCATCATCGATCTCGAAACCGGGAATCAGCCGATCGCCAGCGAGGACGAAAGAACCCACATCGTCGTGAACGGTGAATTCTATGGCTACGAGGCGCAGCAGCGCGCTCTCGCGGCGGCCGGCCACCGCCTCCGCACCCGCTCGGATAGCGAGATCGCCCTTCATCTCTACGAGGATCTCGGGCCGCAATGCGTGCACCATCTGCGCGGCGAATTCGCACTCGTGCTGTACGACGAGCGCAACCGCATGCTCTTCGCCGCCCGCGACCGTTTCGGCATCAAGCCGCTGTTCTATTCCTGGCACGATGACACGCTCTATATTGCCTCCGAAGTGAAGGCGCTGTTCGCCGCCGGCGTGCCGGCGCGATGGGACGCCGAGTCCCTCTATTATGCGGTCGAATCGGGCGGCCATCAAATGCGCACCCTGTTCGACGGCGTGTTCCAGGTGCCGCCCGGGCACTATCTCGTCGCCACTGACCGGCATGTCGAGGTGACGCGCTATTGGGATTTCGATTATCCGAAGCAGGACGATCGACAACAGCAGCGCTCCGACGCGGACTATGCGGCAGAGTTTCGCTGGGCGCTGGAAGAGGCGGTTCGCCTGCGGCTCAGGGCCGATGTCCCGGTCGGCTGCTATCTGAGCGGCGGCCTTGATTCCTGTTCGGTCCTCGGCCTTGCGGCACGCCATCATCCCGAACCGATTCGTGCCTTCACCCTCACCTTCGACCGCAGCGAATATGACGAGGGTGCGATTGCCGAGGAGATGGCCAGGCGGGCAGGGGCCGAGTTCTATCCCATTCCGATCAGGCAGGCGGATCTGGCGGATCATTTCGCCGATGCCATAGCCCAGAGCGAGACGCTCTGCTTCAACGCCCATGGCGTGGCCAAATATCTGTTGAGCCGGGCGGTGCGCAATGCCGGTTACAAGGTCGTCATGACCGGCGAGGGATCGGACGAGATCCTCGGCGGCTATGCGCATTTCCGCCGCGACATGCTGCTCTACAATCGTGAGGGGCAGAATGCTTCCGACGTCGAGGCGCTGCTCGAGGAGCTCAACCGGGCCAATGCGGTTTCCCGCGGGCTGCTCCTGCCCGATGGTGCAGCGGGATCGCTCGATACGGTGCGGCGGCTGCTGGGCTTCGTCCCGTCATGGATCGAGACTTTCTCGGCGCGGGCGGAGAGGATGCGGCCATTGCTGTCCAAGCCCTTCAGCGCCCGTTTTGGCGGGCGGGAAAGCTTCCGGGCATTGATGAGCGATATCGACGCCCACGGCCAGCTCGCGGGTCGCGCGCCGCTCAACCAGTCGCTCTATCTGTGGGCCAAGACCGCATTGCCCAACTACATCCTGACCATGCTCGGCGACCGCATGGAGATGGCGCATTCGATCGAGGGCAGGGTCCCGTTTCTCGACCACCATGTCGTCGAGGTCATCCGATCGCAGCCGGTATCGCAGAAGATCCGTGGCATGACGGAGAAATTCGTGCTCCGGGAGGCCGCCCGCGACGTCATCACCGGTACCGTCTATAACCGCCAGAAGCATCCGTTCCTGAGCCCGCCGGCGACGCTCAACCCGGACCAGGGATTGAATGCCCTGGTGCAGGACACCTTGCGCGGCAAGGCGTTCGCCGACCTGCCGTTTTTCGACCAGAAGCAGGTGATTGGACTGCTCGACGCCCTTCCGGACGCGGATGAGGGGAGTCGGGTGGCCAGCGACCAGCTGCTGATGATGCTGACCAGTGCTGCGGTCCTCAATGACCGCTATCGGCTGGCAGCCTAGTTTTCCGGGCTTTTTCTGTGCCTGTTCGGCCACAGTTGGGCGGAAAACCGGCGAGAGCTGTTCAATAGTCTGGCGTCGCCCTGTTTTGAGCACCTTGTCCGTCGTCTAAATCGGGCGGGGGCAATTCTCGTGGCGGGGTCGGTCAAGATGGCTGCAAATTCGGTGTTCCGCGTGGTTCTCATCAAGCCATCGCATTACGACGATGACGGCTATCCGATTCGATGGCTGAGCTCCTACGTTCCCTCGAACACGCTGGCGGCGGTGTACGGGCTCGCCGACGATGCCCGGCGCCGCAAGATCCTCGGCGAAAACACCGAGATCGTCATCGAGGCGCTGGACGAGACCAACACCCGCATCCGGCCGGATCGGATCATTGCCGAAATCGAGCGCACCGGCGGCCGTGGTTTGGTGGCAATCGTCGGCGTGCAGTCGAACCAGTTCCCGCGGGCGGTGGACCTGGCGCGTCCAATCGCCAAGGCAGGCATTCCGGTCGCCATCGGCGGCTTTCACGTGTCGGGCTGCCTCGCCATGCTTCCGGCGCTCCCGCCCGAAATCGCCGAGGCGCAGAGCGCCGGCATCGCGCTGTTTGCCGGCGAGGCGGAGTGCGGGCGGCTCGATCAGGTGCTGACCGACGCCTTCAGTGGCAGGCTGGCGCCGCTCTACAATTTCATGAACGACCTGCCCGGCCTCGAAGGCGAGCCGACACCGTTTTTGCCGCGCGATGCCGCCGCCAAGGTGAGTTCGGTATTTTCGAGCTTCGATCTCGGCCGCGGCTGCCCGTTCCAATGCTCCTTCTGCACCATCATCAACGTGCAGGGCCGCAAGAGCCGGTTCAGGTCGCCCGATGATCTCGAGCGGATCATCATGGATAACCATGCCCAGGGCATCCATGCCTTCTTCATCACCGATGACAATTTCGCCCGCAACAAGGACTGGGAGATTCTGCTCGACCGGATGATCGCGCTCAAGCGCGCCCACAACTTTCCGCTCAACATCATCATCCAGGTCGACACCATGTGCCACAAGACGCCGAACTTCATCGAGAAGGCGGCGGCGGCCGGGGTGCGGCGGGTTTTCATCGGGCTTGAAAATATCAACCCCGACAATTTGATGGCGGCCAAGAAGCGCCAGAACAAGATCACCGAATATCGCCGCATGCTGCAGAAATGGCGCGCTCACGGGGTCATCACCTATGCCGGCTATATCCTTGGCTTCCCGGCCGACACCAAGGAGTCGATCCTGCGCGACGTCGAGATCATCAAGAAGGAGCTGCCCGTCGACATTCTCGAGTTCTTTTTCCTGACGCCGCTGCCCGGCTCGGAGGATCACAAGAAGATGCTAGAGGCCGGCGTCTGGATGGACTCCGATCTCAACAAATACAATCTCAACAACCGGGTGACCCACCATCCCAAGATGTCGGATGCCGAATGGGAGGAGGCCTATCACGCCGCCTGGGAGAGCTGGTTCGATCCTGCCCATCTCGAGACGGTGCTGCGCCGTCATGCGGCACGCAAACCAAACAACCGCAAGAAGCTGATCCGGATCCTGCGCTTCTGGAGCGAGTTTCATCTGCTGTTCATGGCGGAGGGCGTGCATCCGCTCGAGGGCGGCATGTTTCGAATGAAAGACAGGCTCGATCGCCGGCCGGGCATGCCGATCGAAAACCCGCTCCTCTGGTATCCCAAGCTCGCCGGCGAGACCCTCCGCAAGCTGTGGGTCTATGGCTCGCTGTTCTATCGCAACTGGCGCATCTATCGCCGCGTGCTGAACGATCCGGCACGGGCGCATTACGTGGATCTGGCGATCACGCCGCCATCGGATGACGAATTCGAGCAGCTCGCCATCTATTCCGGCACGTTCGGCGGCACCTTGGCGGTCGACAAGATGCATCGCGACCATGAGCGCCAGGCGCGGGTCCGCGAGGCGCGCGACAAGGTTGCCGTCAGCTGACCAGAGCCATGGCGCGGCCGATCTTCTCGGCGCCCCAGCGTTTCACCGGCCCTGGGGCGGCGCCGATTGTCGCGATATCGGTGCCCTCGCCGGAGCGCAGGCGAACGGTGCGGCCCGCCGCCCGGACATCGACGGCGCCGCGGGCGACGAACACGCTGAAATTGTCGCTGAGTTCGCCGGCAAAGAAGCGCGTTCCGCGGGTGCCGATCATGGCATAGGGGCTGGTCACGGTCAGGCCGCGCCGGAGGCTGCGGGTCGCGCTGTCGATCAGCAGCGCGCCGCTGGTCAGAGCGATCGTGCCGCCGCTGCCGGCAATGAACCGATCGATGGTGAGCCGGGCATTGGCGCTGAGCGACAGAGTGGCGTTGCGGGCGAACAATGCCTTGAGGCGCGAACGATCCCCGGTGCTCAGCGTCTCCCCTGGATGCACCGGCGAGCGCACCGCTAGCGACCGGCGGTCAGTCCCAAGCTCGGCAACGGCAATGCCCCGCACATCGAGGACGGCTCCGACCGCCTGGGTATCCGCCCCGGCGGTGCGCCCGGAAAGAGCGAGCGGCAGGAGCGACAAGATGCGCAACGCGGCGCGGCGACTGTGGCCTGCTGGTACCCCTGGTCTGGTCATCCGGCACTCCCTGGGTTCGTGGCTCGCTCATTCTGGCAGCATGTCGAAACGCGGCCAACCATAGCCGTCGCGCAGCGCGAACAGCAGCTCGTTCACCAGCGCCTCGCCATTGTCGCCATTGGTCATCACCACCGCCGCCTGAGCGGCATGCGGAAAGGCGATCAAGCCGCTCCTATAGCCGAAATTGCCACCGCGCTTGAAGAGGAAGAGCGTTCCGTCGGCCTTTCCGAGCGCCACCCCGAGACCATAGCCGAGCCCGTCCACCGAGGTGATGAGCTCCTCATATTGGTCCGGCGTGAAACCCGAGGCTGCCGCCCCGCCGGCAGCCCGGCAGAAGGCGGCAGCAAGCAGCAGCAGGTCTGAAGGCGTGCTCCACAGGCCGGCGGCCGCATGCTCCGGATAAAGATGAAACCCGCCGGATACCGGCTCGCCCTTGTCGTCATGGGCAAGCGCCGGTCCCCCCGCACCTTGGTGCGGCGGCGGCGAGAAGCGCGAATGGCGCATGCCGAACGGTTCGAGAACGTGCCGCGTGACGAGATCCGTGAAGCGGCTGCCGAGGCGATCTTCGACAGCCGCCTCGAGGATCTCATAGCCGCCGCCCGAATAGGCGCGGACCGTTCCGGGTCGCGTCACCACGGTGATCGGCTCGTTGTTGGCAGGAGGCCTGCCGGCCAGCGTCTCCGCCAGATCTGGCAGCCTGGCACCCTTCGCATAGCCGGTAAATCCGGGAACGTTGGTGCCGGCCGTCATGCCGAGCAGCCGGCGCAGCGTCAGCGCATGCGGCGGCGGGGGCGGGTCTGGCGGCGTCCACCGCCCGGTCATCGATCGGGCGTCCTCGTCGAGCGACAGCCTGCCCAGCCTCGCGAGCGCCAGCACCGTGAGCCCGGCGACCGTCTTGGAGATCGACGCCGCCTGAAACGGGCTGTCGGGGGTTATGGCGGCCCGGTTCGCCGCGTTCAGCCGGCCGACGGCATGGGTGAGCACCTTGCCCTTGTCATAAACCGCGATGCTCAGGCCCGGGACGTGCAATGCGCTCCGGCGCCCGTCGAAGCCGAGTGGAGCGCCGGCCAGGGCGGCAAGGAAGTGGCGGCGGTTCGGCTGGGCAAAGCGTATCATCGAGCGCGACGGCTCCCGCCCGGGCGTGGAATGTGATGATGGCCGGGAGTATAGTCGCAATTTGCCGCCGACGAGGGCTTGCGATGCTCAATCCCGCTTCCATTTTTGCCGAGGCGTTCAGCAACCGCCTGGCGGTGCTTTATGATCGCGCCTTCGGGCGGCGCCAACCGCACTATTCGGAAATCATTCGCGAAGCTGCCAGCCTCGTTTTCGAACGCCTGAGCCTCAGCGATGCGCTCTACCACAATGCCGAGCACACGGCCTCCGTGACGTTGGTCGGCCAGGACATTCTGCGCGGTCTGAGGCTCAAACGCGAGGTGACCCCGGAGGATTGGCTGCATTTCACGCTGGCGACGTTGTGCCACGACATCGGCTATGTCCGGGGTGTCTGCCAAGGCGACAAGGAGGGAGCCTACATTATCAATGACCGTGGCGAGGTATTCTCGCCACCGCGCGGCGCCTCCGATGCAAGTCTTGCGCCCTATCACATCGATCGCTCCAAGATCGCCGTCCGTGAGCGCTTCGGGTCGCACCCGCTGATCGATGCCGAGCGCCTGGCGCGGGCGATCGAGCTGACGCGGTTCCCTGTGCCGGCTGACGATGACCATCAGGAGACCTGGACGGAAGCCGGGCTTGTCAGGTCGGCCGATCTCATCGGGCAGCTTGCCGATCCGCTTTATCCGCGCAAGCTCAACGCGCTGTTCTACGAGTTCGCCGAGATCGGCGTCAATGCGCAGCTCGGCTACGCCACCCCGGCCGACATCGCCAAGTCCTATCCGCGATTCTTCTGGACCAAGGTAAGGCCCTATGTGCCCGAGGCGCTGGGCTGCCTGGCGCTGACCGTCGAAGGTCGTCAATGGACGGCCAATCTCTATTGCAGCGTCTTCGAGATGGAACACAAATTGCGGGCGATGGGTCCGGAAGGGTAGGGCGGATTCAATCGACGATCGCCAGGGTGAAGCCGTCCCATCCCTTGCTGCCCACCGTCTGGATGCCGGTGGCGCTGAGGCGTGGCTCATCGGCCAGCGCATCGAGAAAGCGTCTGGTTCCGACCACCGTCGGGTCTTGGTTCTCCGGATCGATCACCCGACCGTCGCGCACCACATTGTCGGTGATGATGACGGTGCCGGGCCGCGAAAGCTTGAGAGCCCAGCCGAGATAGTCGCGATTGCTCTCCTTGTCGGCATCAATGAATACGAGGTCGAAAGGCTCCGGCGACTCCTTGGCGATCACCGGCAGCGTGTCGAGCGCCCGTCCCACCCTGATGTCGACGCGATCCTGCAGGCCGGCGCGCGCGATGTTGGCGCGGGCGATGTCGGCGTGCCTTTGCGAGTATTCGAGCGTGATCAGGCGACCGGACGGCGGCAGGGCGCGGGCGAGCCAGATTGTCGAATAGCCGCCCAGCGTCCCGATCTCGAGAATCCGGCGCGCGCCGACCATGCGCGCCATGAGGTTCAGAAGCTTGCCCTGGCAGGCCGATACGTTGATGCCGGGCAGGCCGCCGCGGTCGCTTTCGGCCAGCGCCTTCTCAAGCACGGCGTCCGGCTTCACCAGCATCGCAACCAGATACTCGTCGACAGCGCTCCAGCGTTTCTCGTTCAAGGCGAAACCTCCATGCAATGTATGAGGCGGTTTACCAAAACTCCCGATAGTCCGAGGAATTCAATTCAATAGTCGGCTACAACCACCCCTGAGACAAGATCCGGCAAATGCAGAGCAGACGATCCCTCTTGACCCTCATCGGGCTGGGCCTCGGCGCCCTTCTCGCCGGCCCGCCATTCGCCACCCCGGCATTGGCCGCGAAGGCGGCTCGGGGCGCGAGGAAGCCGAAGCGGGAGCAGTTCACCTGGGCACCGGAGCGCTCGCCGGACGGGCCGGTGGCGATCATCGTGTCGGTGCCCGAGCAGCGCGTTTACGTCTACCGCAACGGCATCCAGATCGGTGCGTCGAGCTGCTCGACCGGCAAGTCCGGCCATGATACCCCGACCGGCGTGTTCACCATCCTGCAGAAGGAGGAGGAGCACTATTCGTCGAAATATGACGATGCGCCGATGCCCAACATGCAGCGTCTGACCTGGGACGGTGTCGCCCTGCATGCCGGCAGGCTGCCGGGCTATCCCGCATCGCATGGTTGCGTCCGGTTGCCGCCCGCCTTTGCCAAGAAGCTGTACGAAATCACCACGGTCGGCACGCCGGTGATCATTGCCGGGGCGCACACCGCGCCGATCGCGGTCAAGGACCCAGGTCCAATTCTCGGAACGACGCTGGCGGACGAGATCAAGGCGGTCGAGCGGAAGAAGAGCAAGAAGGCTCGGGAGCTGCCCAAGGATGCCGTGACCTCGATTCTGGTGTCGCGGACCGACCAGGCGATCTATGTCCTGCAGAACGGCGACATCGTCGCCCAAGGTCCAGCCACCATTGCCGACCCCAAGAAGCCGCTCGGCTCGCAGGTTTTCGTCTATGAGGGTGGCGATGCCGCCGGCTCGACCTGGCAGGCGATGGGCTTCCATCCGACCAGCAAGAAGGGAGCGCGCAACGCCACGACGGCACTGCTCGAGCGCATCCAGGGGGCGCCCGACGTGATGGACGCGATCCGCGAGCGGCTGAAACCCGGAACGGTGCTGGTCACCACCGATGCGCCGGCCTCGTCGGACACCCGCACGGCCAAGGATTTCGTGGTCATGGAGGCTCCCGGCAGCTGAGCCGCGCGGCACTTCAGCTTGTATTCACCTTGCAAGCTATTAGATTGGCGGGCCAGGCGGTCGTCTGATCGGAAAAATCGGATAGGATGGGTCGCATCTACGACAGCCGCAAACGGATCCTGGTGACCGGCGGCGCCGGATTTCTCGGTTCGCATCTCATCGACCGTCTGCTCGCCGACGGTCACGAGGTGCTGTGCGCCGACAATTTGTTCACCGGCACCAAGCGCAATATCGACCATCTGCACGACCATTCGCGCTTCGAATTCCTGCGCCACGACATCACTTTCCCGCTGTTTGTCGAGGTCGACGAGATCTACAACCTCGCCTGCCCGGCATCGCCGATCCATTACCAGCACGACCCGGTGCAGACCACCAAGACGTCCGTGCACGGCGCCATCAACATGCTGGGGCTGGCCAAGCGGCTCAAGTGCCGGATCTTCCAAGCCTCGACCAGCGAGGTCTATGGTGATCCCTCGGTGCACCCCCAGTCCGAATCCTATTGGGGCAATGTCAATCCGATCGGGCCGCGCTCCTGCTATGACGAGGGCAAACGCTGTGCCGAGACGCTTTTCTTCGACTATCACCGTCAGCACGGGCTCGAGGTCAAGGTGGCGCGGATCTTCAACACCTATGGACCGCGCATGCATCCCCGCGATGGCCGCGTCGTGTCGAACTTCATCGTCCAGGCGATCAAGGGTGAACCGATCACCCTCTATGGCGACGGCAGCCAGACGCGGTCCTTCTGCTATGTCGATGATCTGATCGACGGCTTCGTCAGGCTGATGGACAGCCCGGCCGAGTTCACCGGGCCGGTCAATCTCGGCAATCCGGGCGAATTCACCATCCGTGCCCTGGCCGAGAAAGTCCTCGCCGTCACCGGTTCCCGCTCCGAGCTGGAATTCCGTCCGCTGCCCGTCGACGACCCGAAGCAGCGCCAGCCCGATATCACGCTCGCCAAGTCCCGGCTTGGCTGGTCGCCCACGGTGACCTTGGACCAGGGCCTGCCGGCGACAGTCGCATATTTCAAATCGATGTAAGCCGCTCGCGGTCCACCTGAAGCCGTCCGATCTCGGCGCGAAGGATCGGCACGTCTGCCGCGGTTGCGAGGCGCGCCATCATTGCCAGGCGGATGAAGCCGACCTGGCCGGCGGTAGCGGCTAGGTTATGGCGCAGCCGCGACGTCTGGTCGGCGGTCTCCGCCATGCGCAGCGTTGCCAGCAGCTGCTCGGCCTCATGGAAGAAACGATCGAGAAGCTGCTCGAAAGCCGCCCGCCCCAGGGTCTCATGGATCTCCCGGTGACGGCGACTGTCGATGCGCGGCGCTACGACGATACTCTTTGGACACCACTCACTCATACGGCGAGCTTGCCGCATGATGGTTAAGATGAGGTGTGCGTAAATGGGACGGCGGTCAGAAGCGCGGGTGGATGAAGGTGGTGCAGACATATTTCGGTCCGCTGAGCGGCGGCGCGCCGCGATGGCGATAGGTCCACGATACCGGGAAAAAGGCGAGGCGACCCTCGCGGCAGGCGATGGCGGCCTGCTGGTCCTCGAACTCGGTCGCGCCGCCCTCGGCGACGTCGTTGAAGTACCATTGGACGGCAAGGCAGCGCGAATGGTTCTGCTGCGAGTTGCAGTCGATATGCCAGGAGAACTGTCCGCCTACGTCGTATTTCTTCACGCGCAGCGGCTCGGCATAAAGCGACTTGTGGTCGGACCCGGCGAGGAATTTGACATCCCGCTGATACTTCCCGAGCCCGGCCGACATCGACTGCTGCAATGCCAGCTTGATATCGGACCACACCGTGTCGTCGGGGAGGATCAACTCGTTGGTCTGCTTGGCGGCGCGATCAAGCTCGGGGCCGGCATTGCCCGACACCTTGCCGGAGATCTGGCGTGGATCGGCATCGAACCGCTTGATGATCTCCCGGCAGGTCTTCTGATCGAGCAACTCGTCATAATATCGGATGAAATGATCCACGCCGAAGCTCCCGTCATTTGCCAGGCTGGCGCTCGTCAGGCTCGAGGCGCAGCGCCGTCCCGTTCATGCAATAGCGCAGTCCCGTGGGCTTCGGGCCGTCGGGGAATACATGGCCGAGATGGGCATCGCAGCGGGCGCAGCGCACCTCGATGCGCTTCATGGAACTCGAATTGTCTTCATGCTCGGTGACGGCATCCTCCGACACCGGCGTGAAATAGGACGGCCAGCCGCTCCCCAATTCATACTTGGCTTCCGAGCGGAACAGCGGTGCGCCGCAGCACATGCACACATAAACTCCGTCGCGCTTCTCGAAATTGTAGGGATGCGAGAAGGGCCGCTCGGTGCCGTGCTCGCGGGTGATGTAATATTGCTCGGGCGTCAGCTCGGTGCGCCACTCTGCATCCGACTTCGCGTTGGGCTTGTCCTGTTCCGTCATTACGCGTGCTCCCTTTGGCAGGCTCATCGTGGCCACAAGGTAGTGCGGCATCAAGCAAGTTTACACCTCCGGCGCCTGGAAAAGCGCCTGGCCGCCGATGCCCCGCCGCTCCTGCAAGATCACGATCCCGCCGCGTTGCGCTAACCTTTTCGATTTCTTATCACATAATAAATCCAAAGTATTATTGACATATCGGAGCTGGCGATTTGCCAGTTAAGCCGTCCAATTCTCATAACTTTGTAATAGCCCTAAGAAATCTCTTGCACAGTTAGACGTCCCCGCCATATACGGACGCCATTGCAAACCTGGGGGAGCAGCCAATGGAAAGCAAATCTGAATTGGTCGAGTTCGCGGCCGATATTGTTGCAGCCTATGTCGGGAACAATTCCGTTCCCGCCACCGAACTGCCGAGCCTGATCAACGATGTCATCAGGGCCTTGACGGGTGCCGTGTCGCCAGGCGGCGAGCCGGTGCCAGAGGAGGCCCGCCCCGCCGTGCCGATCAAGAAATCGGTGACGCCGGACTTCATCATCTGTCTCGAGGATGGAAAGAAGTTCAAGTCTCTGAAGCGGCATCTGCGCACCCATTACGATCTGACGCCGGAGCGCTACCGCGAGAAATGGGGTCTGCCGCCGGATTATCCGATGGTGGCGCCGAATTATGCGGTCGCCCGCTCGAAGCTCGCCCGCCAGATGGGGCTTGGCCAGCGCTCGCGCCGCAAGTGAACGCCGGCTGAAACGGCCTCGCCGCGCGATTTAAGGCGCTCTGTGTCGCATACGACCTTGCGGTTGCGCCATGGGCGATTCATAAATCGAAGGATTGTAGGCTTAAACCGATTCGCGAAAGGGAGGGCGGCCCCTGATGGCGCGGGATGTGTCGCAAGGGGCGTTCCGGGCACAGCTCGTCATCCCCGAACAGCGGCAGCTGTTCGACTATTGGTCGGAGAAGGCGGCCGGCCGCGGCATGCCCGACCGGTCCGATATAAGCCCCGCACATTTCCCGCGCCTGCTGCCGCAGGTCAGCCTGATCGAATGCGAAATTGGATCCGGCAAGCTCAAGGTGCGGCTTGCCGGAACCCGTCTGCGCGAGATCTACGATCGAGAGATTACCGGTCTTTATCTTGATGAGATCGATTTCGGCCGTACCGCCGAATATTGGTCGGCCTCCTATGAGCGCGTCGCAACGTCCGGCCGGCCGGCACAGGGGGTGGTGCGCGGGCCACGGGTTTCCAAAGAACATCTGGTGCAATTCTGGCTGAAACTGCCGTTATCGCGCGACGGCAGGCCGGCAGCGATGATCCTTTGCTACGATGTCTGCGTGCCGGCAACCGATGTCTCCTGGCAATTTAATGCCACTTCCCGTTGAACTCTTATGTATTTGCCCTATTAAATTGACTTGAGCCCCGCATTTGCAGGAAAAAGCTCGCCCCTTCAACTGCCGGCGAGGTTTTGATGGCCATGGAACAAAACGCGAACATAATCACACCCGGGCTGGACAGCGCGATCAGGCGGGTCATGCGCCTTCTGGGCGCCGGCCAGCGGGCCCTGGTCCGCCGCGGCGACGATTTCGTCATCGTCACCGCCAAGGGCAAGCGGGTCCGGGGCATGTCCGGGCTTGCCGCGTCATTGGTGGCGGAGATGCAGCGTCGCCGGCTCGTGGTGGCGGCCGAAGGCGGACGGCTGATCAGCAGCGCGCCGGCTATGCGCCGTCCGCAGCAGACGGAATCACCGCTTTTGTGGCTGGCGCAGCGCCGTGACGCCGACGGCCGGCCGCTGATTACGGAAGCCGAATTCGCCGCCGGCGAGAGGCTGCGGCACGATTTCGAGCTGGCCAAGCTGTCGCCGCGCGTGACCGCGCTCTGGGGATTGGAGGGAGCGGTGTCGACGACCGGCAGCCGGCGCTGCGGCCTGCCGCCCGACGGGCTCGCGACGGCCGATCGGGTGGTCGCAGCGCGCAGCCGGGTCGAGCGGGCGCTCAAGGCGGCGGGGGAGGGGCTGGCAACGATCCTGCTGGAAGTGTGCTGTCTCGAGCGCGGGCTCGAAGCAGCGGAGCGGCGGCTCGGCTGGCCGTCGCGGTCGGGCAAGCTGGTCCTGCGGTTGGCGCTCGGCCGGCTCGCCGTCCATTACGGCCTGCGCCCCCCGGAGGAGATGTCAGGCGGCAGCCTTGGCGGCTTCCAGCTTCAGCCGCTTCACCATGGCGGCTAGGCCGTTGGAGCGCTGCGGTGTCAGGTGCTCTTCGAGGCCGAGCGGCCGCAGGGCGGCGAGCGCGTCGGTTGTGGCGATCTCGCGCGGCGGCCGGCCGGACAGCAGCGAAACCAGGAGCGCGATGAGACCGCGCACGATCAGGGCGTCGCTGTCGCCGCGGAAGTTCATCACCGGCTCGCCGCGACTGTCACGGTCGCGGCGGGTGGCGATCCACACCTGGCTGGCGCAGCCCTGGACCTTGTTTTCGGCCGTGCGCTCGCTTTCCGGAAAGTCGCCGAGAGCGCGGCCGAGCTCGATCAGGAAACGGTAACGGTCCTCCCAATCATCGAGAAAGACAAAGTCCTCGGCGATCGCCTCGAAGGCGGGCAGCCCCGCCGGGCGGGCGGCATTGGTGGCATCCATGGTCACTGAGATAGAGACGATGGAGGCCTCGGGCAAGCGCCCGCTCAGCCGGCGCCCGAGCGCTTCGGTGCCCGCCATTTCGGCAGGAAATCGGCGGGACGCAGGGCATCGCCCGCCGGGCGCACCCGGCCGGCGGCGATGGTGCTCGTGGTAATCGGGTCGTTCAGCGTCGCCTCGGTGCTGAGCGCCGGGCGCGGCTGCTCGGGGCTTTCGACCCATTGATAAAGCAGGTGCAGGCTGTATTTCGCCTTGGCCTCGAGCTTGTACAGGAGGCCATGGGCGGTCTCGCAGACCGTCGGCTGGCGGGTGCAGAACCCCGAAAAATCGCCGACGGTGCCGATCGCGGCGGCGAACAGATCGCCGCCATCCGCCGAAGGAACCGGTGCCGCGCGCGCCGCCCCCAGCGAGGCAGGGTTCAGGCTCGAATCCCCGGGCGGCGGTGATGGCAAAAGAAATGCGAGCACCCCGAGATAGATCGCGGCTCTCAAGATCTTCATGTCGCTAGCCCTTCCATCCTGCCTCGACCCTACGACGGAAACCTTGATTTTGCCTCAAGGCCGCAGCGGGAATTTGCCAGCTACGGGAAGGACTTGGTTAGGGTTAGCGAGTGGTGAGCAGGCAGCGCTGCCCGCTCACCGCCGACCACAATATCGCTAATCCCCGATGGCGCCGCCATCATCGCGCTGGATGGCGACCACCGCCGGCCGCGGCGGCATGCCGGCGGCAAAGTCGGGCCAACGGGTTTCCACCTTGTCGAGGCTCGCCGCATCCTCGCCCGGATGCTGGACCGAGACGAACAGCGTCTTCCCGTCCGGCGTGAAGCAGGGCCCCGTCGCTTCGGCGCCGTGCGGGCAGGAGAACAGCAGCTTGGGGAGCCCGCGGGCGGGGCCGTCGGTATCGACGCCGTAGATGCCGTCCGGCAGGCCGAAATCATTGGCCCCGTCGGTTGCGACGAACATCCGGCCCCTCGGATCGAAGGTGAGGTTGTCGGGGTTGACGAACCAGCCATTGTCGCTGGTTTCCGGGTGGAACTTGGCCCCCTGCTTTGGATCCTTGGGATTGCCGGCCAGCACGAACAGGTCCCAGCGGTAGACCTTCGCCGTATGGTCGGCCTTCGCTCCATCGCCGCCCGGCGGGATCAGTTCGACAATATGGCCGTAGAGATTCTCCGGCCGGGTGTTGAGCGGATTGAGCTTGTCGGCGGTGATCTTCTTGTTCTTGGTCATCACCGCATAGACCCGGCCGGTCACCGGGTTGGTCTCGATGTCCTCCGGCCGGTCCATCGGGGTGGCCTTGAGCAGGTCCGCCGCCTCGCGGGTCCTGAGCAGGACATCGGCCTGCGAGGCGAAGCCGTTGGCCTCGGTGAGCGGGCCGGTGCCATGCACCAGCGGCAGCCAGTCGAGCGTCCCGTCGGCATTGGCCTTGAGCACCGACAGCACGCCGCTATCGAGAATGTCGCGGGCCGCTTCCGGCTTCGCTGGGTCATAAGCATCGGTCGAGACAAAGCGGTAGACATATTCGAAATAATCATCATCCCCCATGTACACGACGATGCGGCCATCGCCATTGACCACCACGGTCGAGGCCTCATGGGACATGCGGCCCAGCGCCGTGCGCTTCACCGGCACCGACTTCGGATCATAGGGATCGATCTCCACCACCCAGTCGAACCGGTTCGGCTCGTTGGGCTCCTTGTCGATGACGAAGCGGTCGGCAAAGCGCGCCCGGCCATAGGCGTCGGAGCCGTCGAAGCCATAGCGCTCGAGCGTCTTGGCGCTCGGCACCTTGCTCGGATCGCCGCCGAAAGTGTCGGAAACGCCTTCCTCGCAGGTCAGCACGCTGCCCCAGGGGGTGACGCCGCCGCTGCAATTGTAGCTCGTCCCCAGGACCTTGGTGCCGGTCGGGTCGGCGGTGGTCTTCATCCAGTCATGGCCGGCACAGGGGCCGCCGATCTTGATCGCGGTGTCCAGCGTGATGCGGCGGTTGTAGGGGCTGTCCGGCACGGTAGTCCATTTGCCGTCCACCTTCTTGACCTCGACGATCGAATGCCCGGTGGCGGCATTGCACAGCGCCACCTGCGCGCCGCTCATCGCCTTGCCGGAATCCTTTTCCTGCAGGCCCTCGAACATGACATGCGGCGACACATATTCGTTGTTGACGCATAACAGCCCGTGATCGCTGCTCGTCGAGCCGCGCGGCAGCGGCATGAAAGCGATGTAGTCGCAATTATACCCGAAGCGCTGCTCCTGTCCTGCCGCATCGAGCTTCGGCGGCTCGAACGGCTTGGCGCCGCCGGACAGCGGATCGCCCCAGGCGACCACGATTTCGGCGCGATAGCCCGGCGCCACATGGTGGCGCTCGTCATAGACGCGCTTGAGCTCGCTGAAGCCAAGGCTCGACGCCGCCCCCTGGGCCACCGCCTCGCCCGAGAACAGCGAGCCGACAAAGCCCGGCGCGCCGGCGGCGCCCAGTCCTGCCGCTGCACCGGCGAGGAACATCCGGCGCGAATGTCGCTCGGCAATGAGGTCGCGGAAGCTCGGTCGATCGTCTTTGGTCCTGTTGTTCATCTTGCTCATCCCTGTTTGGCGGGCGGAGAGAACCGCCGAAGCATGACGGACGGATGACCATTGCGCCATATTCGCCGCTCCCCGATCTCTTCAACCGCTTCTTAACTGCGTCTCGGCTAGGCTCTAGCGGGTAAAGATCGGTGGGCGTTGGGGTGTATGAGCGCTTTTCACGAGGACGATGACCGGGACCGTCCGTCGCTGCGCATTCTGCCAGCGCTGGGGCTGATCCTGTCTCTCGGACTGACGGTGGCGATCGTCTGGAACGCGGTGTTCGCGCAAGCCTCCGGACGCCGGCTGGCCGATTCCGGCACCATCGAGCTGGCATTGCCCAAGGGCCGTGCCGGACCGCGCCTGTCGGTGGCCGTCAAGACCGAGCGGCCGGCGCCGAAGTCGACGCTGATCGACGTGCAGCGGGAGCTGGCGGCGCTCAGGCGCTATGACGGTCCGATCGACGGGCGTCTGTCGCCGGTCACCCGCGCCGCGCTCGATTCCTATCGGCGGACCAACGGGCTGCCGCAGCGCGCCACCGTCCAGGACCTGCTCGACCATCTGCGCTACACCAAGACGCTGAAGCAGGTGGCGCGCACCGAAACCACCGGCTCGATCGGGGCTGACGAGGCGACCATCAGGCAGGTCCAGACCGGACTGTCCGAGCTCGGCTATCTGCCCGGGCCGATCGATGGCACGTTCGGCGAGACGACCCGCCAGGCAATCAAGGAATTCGAGGGCGACCGGCGGCTGCCGGCAAGCGGCGAGATCACGCCCCAGCTCCTGAGCGAGCTCGCCAAGACTTCGGGGCAGACGAGCTTCCTCAAGCCCTGATAGACTGCGCCTTATGGCGGTCAAGACGGCGATCTGGGTGGCAGCCCACCTGCGGCGATGCTTCGGCCAGGGCCTGACCGGAGTCATTGCCCGGCGCGGCGCCGAAGAGGCCGGCAGCGTGTTCGTTCGGGTGATTCTGCGCGACGGCGGCGTCCGCCTGTTCGGCCCGGCACCTGGCCCGGCCTTCGACGATGCCGGCCGCCGGCGATTCCGTCTGAAGGTCGCCGCAACCCTGGACGAAGCCCATGTCGTCGACGCCATGATCGCCCGTGAAGTGCGGTTCGACCCCGATATCTGGGTCGTCGATATCGACGATCCGGCCGGTTCTGGGCTCCTCGACGCCGATTTATCCCATTGATAACTGGATTGTTAGTTAGATTTTGTTAACCATAAGGTGCATCAATCGTGGGTGGGCCAATCGCGGGGCTTAGTCGATTGGGCGGGGAGCATTGGAACATGGGCGAGCTTCGTCATTTGACTGAGCGTGAGCGCCGGCGTCGCGCGACCTCGGTCGAGGGTCCGGCAAAGATCCTGTTGTTTACCGGGGTCAGAATCGAGCGCCATGAATTCGGGCTCGGCCGAGCGGCTGCCGCCGATCGAGGAGCCGGAGAAGCGGGTGAGCAGCGAATGACCGGAAGCCTGCAGCCGCGCCGGCCCAGGCCCTAGGCTGGTTCGCAGCGGGCCCGGGCGAGCTCTTCCTCGACCCGGTTGCGTGCCGGTTCCTCGGGCAGCACGGCGCGCATCACGATGAGACCGGTCGGCTCGGTGAGATCGATGAAGATCTTTTCGAGAGTCGAATCGACGCCCACTGGATTGTCGGTTTCCCGCAGCGGACTGGCTTTGCGCAAGGTGAGCGACAGGAAATCGACCTGCGCCTGACGATCGTTCAGCGTATAGACGTTGGTGCCGTGCGACGTATAGATGCTGACCGACCAATAGCCGTGCGGGATCGGCGCCTCCGCCTTGACCTCGCCATTGTCGAGATCATAGACGCAGATCGCATGCACCAGCCCCGGCCCCTCGCCGCTGAGGAAGCTCCGCGAATCACTGGCGCTCAGCACCTTGAGACTGTTGACCCCGGCCAGCGTGCGCATCCCCTGGAGCTTGCGCTGGACCGAGTTCGCCCGGGGCAAACAGCACATAGGTCAGGTGGACGACGACCGCGAGGAGAATGGTGGCAGCTACCCAGAATACACGCCCGCTCATCGCCCGGCCCTCATCAGCAGCCCACCCGCGCCAGCACCGGCAGCGGCTCCTGCTTGGCATTGCGGCGGAAGTTCACCGCCGGGTTATAAAGCCGCATGATCACGCTGAAGCTGCCGTAATCATTGATGTGGATCCATTGGCCGGTCTGCGGCGTCGGCGCGAAGGCGATCATCAATTCGCCCTGCGCATCATAGACGACGTCATTCGATGTGACGCCCGCCGGCTGCTGATCGGGATTGAGGCCGGAGGCCATCGCCCACACGCTCCACCAGCGGGTTGGCGGCATGCGCCCGGCGAGCCGGTAGGTGCAGGAGGAATCGAGCGAGCGCCCTTCGCTGTCGACGCCGGTTTCATACTCCTGGACTTCGAAGGAATTGGGCGGCAGCCGGTCCTGGGCGGTGAAATGTGCCCGCGTATAGGGGTCGGCGCCCGCCGCGCCCGCCAGCGGCCAGATCCGCCATTGACCGAGGTTCTCGGAAATGCCGCCGATCGTGCCGTCGATCGCAGCTGTGACGCTGGCCAGCCCCATGGTGCCGGCAACCAGGGCCGAAAGAGCAAATTTTAGCGATCCACGCACCTTGTGCCTCGCCGACCGAGGTAGCCGATCAGCGCTCGCGCGTCCAGTCCCGCCGGCCGAAACGCGAAGAGAAATTGGACGAGCGGCCAAAGCCGTCGAACAGGAAGAAGCCGTTGTCGCGCTGCCGTGCCTGCCGCTGCACCAGCTGCTGCGGCCCTGCCTGCCTGACCCGCTTGCGCTCGACCTGCTGGCGGGTCTTCTGCACCGGCTGCTGGCGGAACAGGGTGAACATGTCCTGCAGGATGCCGCCCACCGCATCGCTCTTCTGCTGCGGCTCGTCATTGTCGTCGCCCTGACCCTCGGCGAGGGCCGCATCGGCCGCCGCCAGGGCGTCCGACGGCGCGCTCTGCCCCGCTTCGGCCGGCGCGCTCTCGTCGGGCTGGACCTCATCCGCCGAGGCGGTCTGGTCCGCCGGCTTCTGGTTGGCCGCGGCGAGCTTGATATGCGACTCCTCGACCGGCAGGCCGGCCAGCGCCACCGGCGCCTTGCCGGCCAGCGCCTCGACCATGAAATCATGCCACGTGGCGGCGGGAACGGTGCCGCCGGTCATCTTCTTCATGTCCTTGAAATCGTCATTGCCGAACCACACCCCGGCGACGAGCTGGCCGGTGAAGCCGATGAACCAGGCATCGCGGTAGCTCTGGTTGGTCCCGGTCTTGCCGGCCTGCGGCGTGAACCCGAGGAAGGCGCGCTGGCCGGTGCCCGCCACCACCACCTGGTTCATCATCGTGTTGAGGTCGGCGATCTTGTCCAACGGCTCGACCTGTTTCGGCGGCGCCGCATTGGCCTCGCGGCTGTAGAGCAGCTCGCCGGTCGGACGGCGGATCTCGAGCAGCGTATGCGGCATCGCGAGCTTGCCGCTGTTGGCGAATGTGGCATAGCCGGTGGTGATGTCGAGCAGGGTCACCTCGTTGGTGCCGAGCGGCAGCGACGCGATCGACAGCAAATTCGACTTGAGGCCGCATTCATGGGCGGTCTCGATGATCGCCTTGCGCCCGATCTGCAGCATCAGATGCACCGGCACCGAATTGTAGGAATGCGCCAGCGCGTTGGTCAGCGTGGTGCGCCCGGCATATTTCAGCGTGTAGTTCTTCGGCGTCCAGTTGCCGACCGAGACCGGCGAGTCATAGACGACCGAGGTCGGCTTGAACCCGGCCTTGAGCGCCGCCAGATAGACGAAGGGCTTGAACGACGAGCCGGGCTGGCGCAGCGCATCGGTGGCGCGGTTGAACTGGCTTGCCTCGTAGTCCTTGCCGCCGACGATCGTCCGGATCGCGCCGTCCGGCGTCATGGCGACCAGTGCCGCCTGGGTGGCCCGGTAGGCCGGCGCTTCGTTCTCGAGCTTGTCGTTGACGATCCGCTGCGCCGCCTTCTGCATGCCGACGTCGATCGTGGTCTTGACCTCGATGACATATTCGTTGGTGAGGTTCTGCTCGTTGATGACGTCGAGCGTCTCCTTGTACGCCCAGTCGAGGAACCAGTCGGGGCTGTAATAGGCCGACTGATTCACCACCTCGGCCGGATGCTGCTTGGCCTCGAACAGCTCCGCCTGGCTGATGAAGCCGACATCGAGCATTCGGTAGAGCACGACATTGGCGCGCGCCTTCGCCGCCTCGGCATTGACATGCGGCGCATAATTGGACGGCGCCTTGAACAGGCCGCCCAGGATCGCCGCCTCGGACAGGTTCACGTCGCGGATCGACTTGCCGAAGTAATATTGCGCCGCCGCCTCGACCCCGTAATTGCCGCCGCCGAGATAGGAGCGGTCGAGATACATCTTCAGGATCTGGTCCTTGGTCAGCCGCGACTCGATCCACAGCGCCAGGAATGCCTCATGGATCTTGCGCTTGACCGAGCGCTCCGGCGATAGGAACAGATTCTTGGCGAGCTGCTGGGTCAGGGTCGAGCCGCCCTGCACCACCTCATTCGCCTGGGCGTTGACCACCATGGCGCGGGCGAGGCCCTGGAGGTCGATGCCGAAATGCTCGTAGAAGCGGGCGTCCTCGGTCGCCAGCACCGCATGGATGACATGCGGCGGGATCTCCTCGATCGGCACCGCATCGTCCTGCCGGATACCGCGTCGGCCGATGATTTCGCCATTCTGGTCGGTGAACGTCACGGCATATTGCCGGCCCTGGTTCCAGATGTCGCCGGTGTTGTTGAACGGCGGGATGGCAACCACCGCGACGATGACCGCCACCCCCATGCCGAGGGTCAGGGCATCGTCCGTCAGATCGATCGCGATCCGGGTGAGGCCTCGGATCCGGAAGCGCTCGAGCCAGGAGGCATAGGCCGACCATGAGCGCTGGATAAAATCGACGACCTCGAAACCGGCGCTGGACAGCCACGAGTTCGAGGGCCATGAAACTGCGGTAGAACGGATTGTCATCGTTCATCATGGGATATCAGCGTCTTGTTCCCGGAAGCCGAGCCCGGATTAGCGGTCGATTGCGCCCCTTTTCAGGCCGCCCCAATCGAATCACTGACGATGGTACAATAGAAAAACCGTCGCCCGCCATCAGATGCTTGTCGCCATGACCGAAGACCGATTCTGGGAAAGAAAGCGCCTCGTCGAGATGACCGGGGCCGAATGGGAAAGCCTGTGCGACGGGTGCGGCCGCTGCTGCCTGGTCAAGCTCGAGGACGAGGACACCGCCGAGATCTACCCGACCACCGTGGTATGCCACCTGTTCGACGGGGAAACCTGCCGTTGCTCCGACTATGCCGACCGCCATCGCCTGGTTCCCGACTGCCTCAAGCTCGATGCCATCAATGTACCGCAGTTTTCCTGGCTTCCGAAGAGCTGTGCCTACCGCCGCCTGGCCGAGGGCAGGGGCCTTGCCTGGTGGCACCCGCTGGTTTCCGGGACGCCGGACACGGTGGTTGCCGCCGGCATCTCGGTCAAGGGCCGGACGCTGTCGGAAGAAGGGGTGGCGGAGGAGGATCTCGGCGATTTCATAACCGACTGGCCGCACTGGAAATAGGGGGGCGACCGGCTCGTTGCGGGCGTTCATTCCGCCAGCGCCGGCGCCGGCTCGTGCTTGGCGCGCAATTCCTTGTGCGGCATCACCGCATAGATCGCGGTCGCCACCAGCATGATCGCCGCCATGGCGTAATACATCACCGCGAATGGCCGCGGATCGGTGACATGGAACATCCGGCCCTCGGCGCCATGGCCGAGCGGAATGGCATGGGCGAGCAAAATCGCGCCCAGCACCGCCACCCCGAGCGCCGCGCCCAGCGACCTGAGGAAGGTCAGCATTCCCGTTGCAACCCCGAGGTGCCGCTGGTCGACCGCGTTCTGCACCGACACCGTCGTCACCGGGAAGGTCATGCCCATGCCGATGCCGATCACCGTCAGCACCAGCTCGAGCTCGACCAGCGACTTCTCGGACGCCATCAGCCCGGCCGCGATCAGGGCGACCCCGCCGATCGCGGCGCCGGTGATCGCGATGCGCTTGGCATGCACCACGCGCAGCGTCAGCCGCCCGCCCAGCGTCGCGCCGGCCACCGCGCCGAGCAGGAAACCCAACAGCGCATAGCCGGACCCCGCCGGCGACAGCCCGAGATAGGCCTGGGCATAGACCGGCAGGTACACCGAGAGGCCGACATTGACCGCCGCCACCATGAACATCCCGAAGCAGCCGGCAAGCGCGATCGGGTTGGACAGCACCTCGAGCGATACCAGCGGCTCCTTGGCCCGCGACAGCCGGGTCGCGAAGGCGATCCAGAACACCGCCGACAGGGCGAGGAGACCGAGCACCTGCGGCGAGCTCCACGGGTAGCTGATGCCGCCCCAGTTGAGGACCAGGAGCAGCGCCGACGTCGCGATCACCAGCAGCACCGCGCCCGGGATGTCGAGCCGGTGCGCCCGCGGCCGCGTCGCAAGCTTCTTGAGCGGCTTGTTGATCACCAGGAGCGCGATCGCTCCGAGCGGCAGGTTGATCCAGAAGATCAGCGACCAGTCATGTTCGGCGAGCGTGCCGCCGAGCAGCGGTCCGGCGATGCCGGCCACCGCCCACATGCCCGAGATCCATGCCGCATACCGGCCGCGCTCGCGCGGCGGCAGCAGGTCGCCGATCAGGATCTGCGACAGCGCGAAGAGCCCGCCGCCGCCCGTTCCCTGCACCGCCCTGGCGGCGATCAGGACGAACATATTGGGCGCCAGCGCCGCCATCAGCGAGCCCAGCAGGAACAGCCCGAGCGCGGCATAGAGGGTACCGCGCCGGCCGTAGATGTCGGAGATCTTGCCGTAGAGGGGCGCTGCTGCCGTGGCCGTCAGCAGATAGGCGGTGACGATCCAGGGGAGATATTCGGCATTGCCCAGCGCGCCGCCGATCGTCGGCATCGCCGGCGTGACGATGGACTGGTCGAGCGCCGCGAGCAGCATGGCGGTCAGGATGCCGATCATGGTGATCGACCGGTCGCGGTCGGTCAGCTCGGCGATGGGCAAGGCCTTTTCCATCTTCAGTCACCAAACCACGGCATGGCCGATGCGCTGCCTGATGGGAACGCAGTGGATCGGCCAGCCTAACCTCCGCCTATCAAATCGCGATGGCTTTTTCCCGTTTCAACGGGTGGAAGACTTTGCAAGGATGGCCGAGGTTAGTCGGCAGGGGTTGAACCAAGGAGAGAACCATGTGTCCCGAGAATACCAAGGCGACGACGGGTCGTTGCCTCTGCGGCGACATCCGATTTGAGTATCGGGGTGCGCCGATCAGGACGATGCATTGCCATTGCGACAGCTGCCGACGTCATACGTCAAGTCCGATCTCGACTTTCATTGTCATTGACAGGGAAACTTTTCGCTACACGCAAGGAGCACCGGTTGGCTTTGCTTCCACTCCTGCCCTGGTCGAGCGCACCCATTGCGGGCGCTGCGGTTCGCCAATCTCCTATGAAACCAAGGGTGAGTTCGCTCTTTATGCCTGCACGCTTGACGATCCGACACAAGTTGCACCTACCTACCATGTCCTGACAGTCGAGCAATTGCCCTGGTTCGAAATAGCCGACGACCTGCCGCGCTACGAATATAGCTTCCGCGACGCGACTCCGGTGAGCTATGGGCCACGGCAGGCAACAGTTCCAAGACCAAAGGTACCTAATCCTCAGGTACCGTAAATCTCCAGCGACGTTCGTGCTGCGCAAAGCCCGAGGTCACGGGGAAGCGTTGGAGCAGGAGAAAATCGGCAGAATTGGATGGTGGGCGATGCTGGACTCGAACCAGCGACCCCTGCGATGTGAACACAGTGCTCTACCAGCTGAGCTAATCGCCCGAGGGAGGGCGATATAGGGGCCGTTCTTCCGGCAAGTCAAGGCTTCGGCAGGTAGCCGGCGATTGCCGGCCAGACATGGTCCATATGGTCGACCACATGGTCGGGGGCGAATTCCCGCACATGGCGCTCGGTATAGCCGAAGGTGACGGCGATGACCGGAACGCCGGCGTTGCGGGCGGTCAGGATGTCGGTCTCGCTGTCGCCGATCATGACCGAGCCGCCGCCCGCCTCGAGCCGCGCCACGGCTTCGCGATAGGGTGCCGGGTCGGGCTTGGGAATGCCGATCGTGTCGGCACCGATTATGGCCCCGAAACGATGCCGGAGCCCCAGCCCGTCCAGGAGCTTGAGCGACAGACGCTCCTGCTTGTTGGTGCAGATGCCGAGCTTGACCCCGGCATCGTCAAGCCGGTCGAGCAGCTCGAGCGTGCCGGGAAAGGGCCGGCTGTCGACGGCGATGTTCTCGGCGTAATAGGCAATGAAGGCCTCGTAGAGCGAGTCCATCCGCTGCGGCGGCACCGGCGCCCCGGTCGCCGCGAAGCCGCGTTCGATCATCCGCCGCGCACCCCGCCCGACAAACGGGCGGATTTCCGCGATCGCCACTTGGCGCCGGCCTTCCGAGGCAAGCACGTGGTTGGTGGCCCGGGTGAGATCGGGGGCGGTGTCGACAAGCGTGCCGTCGAGGTCGAAAATCGCTGCGAAGGGGGGCATCTGTCGTCCTTTGGTCCGGCGTGTTACAAGCCCCCATTCCCGAGGGCATTCGCGAGCTGCCGAAGAGCCGCTGCGAAGCTTCAAGTCAAGGAGGCTGCCATGGACGTCCGCAGGGGCCAAGCGCTGCGTGATCGCATCAAGGACAAGTCGCTCATCAAGGAAGCGGCCTACATTGCCGGCAAATGGGTGAAGCCGGGGCCCGAGGTCATCGAGGTCACGAACCCTGCCGACGGCGCGACGATCGCCGTGGTGCCCCGTTTCGGGCGGCAGGAGACCCGCGAGGCCATCGCCGCCGCCGAAAATGCCCGCCCGGGCTGGGCCGCCAAAACCGCCAAGGAGCGCGCCGCGATCCTGCGAAAGTGGTTCAACCTGATCATCGACAACCAGGAGGACCTGGCCCAGATCATGACCGCGGAGCAGGGCAAGCCCCTGGCCGAGGCCCGCGGCGAGGTGGTCTATGGCGCATCCTTCATCGAGTTCTTCGCCGAGGAAGGCAAGCGCCTTTATGGCGAGACCGTTCCCTCGCCGTTTCCCAATGCCCGGATCGTCGTGATCCGCCAGCCGGTCGGCGTCGTTGCCGCCATCACCCCGTGGAATTTTCCGAACGCCATGATCACCCGCAAGGCCGGCCCGGCACTGGCCGCCGGCTGCACGATGGTGGTCAAGCCCGCCTCGGAGACGCCGCTCTCGGCCCTCGCTCTGGCCGAGCTCGGCGAGCGTGCCGGGATCCCGCCCGGCGTGCTCAACGTCCTGACCGGCAGCGCCCGCGACATCGGCGGCGAGCTGACCGCATCCCCGCTCGTCCGCATGCTCACCTTCACCGGCTCGACCGCCGTCGGCAAGGTGCTGCTCGAGCAATGTGCCGGAACCGTCAAGAAGGTCGGCATGGAGCTTGGCGGCAACGCGCCGTTCATCGTTTTCGACGATGCCGATCTCGATGCGGCGGTGGCCGGCGCCATGGCGTCGAAATACCGCAATGCCGGGCAGACCTGCGTATGCGCCAACCGCATCCTGGTGCAGGACAAGGTCTATGACGCCTTTGCCGAGAAGCTCCGCGCCGCGGTCGCCAAGATGAAAGTCGGACCCGGCACCGAGGACGGCGTGACCACCGGCCCGCTGATCAACAAGGCGGCGGTTGAGAAGGTCGAGGAGCACATCGCGGATGCCCTCGCCAAGGGTGCCAAGCTGCTGGCCGGCGGCGAGTCCCTCGGTGGCAACTTCTTCGCGCCGACGATCCTGCGCGATGTCACCCGCGACATGGCGGTTGCCCGCGAGGAGACCTTCGGCCCGGTGGCGCCGCTCTTCCGCTTCGCCACCGAGGACGAGGCGATCGCCATGGCCAACGACACCGAGTTCGGCCTCGCCTGCTATTTCTACACCCGCGACGTCGGCCGCGTCTGGCGGGTCGGCGAGGCGCTGGAATACGGCATCGTCGGCATCAATGAAGGGATCATCTCGACCGAGACGGCGCCTTTCGGCGGGGTCAAGGAATCCGGCATCGGACGCGAAGGATCGCATCACGGCATGGATGAATTCACCGAATTCAAATACATGCTGATGGGCGGGCTCAACAAACCTTGACGTCGGGGGAGGACGAGAAGACGGCGGCGGCGCGGGCGGCGCTTGCCGAGGTCAGGGATGGCATGCGGCTCGGCCTTGGCACCGGCTCGACCGTCGCGGTGTTCCTGCCGCTTCTCGCCGACGCGGTCAGGGCCGGGCTCGACATCGTGGCGGTGCCGACCTCGGAAGCGACCGGCCGCCTGGCCGGCACGCTCGGCATCCCGCTTGGCGATCTCGACGCACTCTCGCCGCTCGACCTTGCCATCGACGGCGCCGATGAAATCGACCCCAAGCTCAACCTCATCAAGGGCGGCGGCGGCGCTTTGGTGCGCGAGAAGATCGTTGCCGCGAACGCGCGGCGCCTGGTGATCATCGCCGATCGCTCGAAGCAGGTGGCGGTGCTTGGCGCCTTCCCGCTCCCCGTCGAGATCATCCCCTTCGGCGCCGCCGCCACCCTGCGCCGCATCGCCGCTGCGATGGCGCAGTGGACCACCGACGGTGAGGTCGGCCTGCGCCGCGAGGACGGCCTGCCCGCGGTCAGCGACAATGGCAATCTTCTTGCCGACTGCCGTTTCGGCACCATCCCCGACCCGGCTGCCGTGGCCCGTGCCCTTGCCGACATGCCGGGCGTCGTCGATCATGGCCTCTTTCTCGACATGGCGCGCTGCGCCTATCTCGGCACCCCGCATGGGGTGGAAATCCTTCACCCTTGATGTCCCCCAACCGGTTGGAGTTCAGATGTCCCTGAAACACCTCGCATTATTGCTTGCCGTCGGCACCTTGAGCGGGTCGGTCGCGATGGCCGAGGAGATGCTGTCGAACAAGCGGCTCGATCTTGCCAAGCAGCTCTTGGCCAACAGCGACTTCCCGGGCCAGATCATCCGCGCCATCGGGCCGCAGCTGTCGCTCGACATAGCCGAGCGCTACAAGAAGCTTGGCAAGCCGACCGAGGAGAAGGTGGTCAGCGATTTCCTCGTTGAATTCGGCAAGGCCATGAAAGGGCGCCTCGACACGGCGCTGGGTGCGGCCACCCCGGCGGTCGCCCGGGTGTTCACCGAGGACGAGCTGGCGGCGCTGGTCCAGATGTCGAGCACCCCGGTCGGCAAGACCGCCCTGGAAAAGTTTCCGAGCTATTTCGGGACGGTGATGAGCCAGATCGGGCCGATGCTGCAGCGCGAGGTGCCCGGCGCCATCAAGGAAACCTCCGACGCCCTGAAGCAGCGCGGGATCGAGCTGCCGCAATAGGAAAGCGGGTGCCGTCATGGCCGCCTACGACTATGACCTCTTCGTCATCGGCGCCGGCTCGGGTGGCGTGAGGGCGGCGCGGATTGCCGCCCGCCATGGCGCCAAGGTGGCGGTGGCCGAGGAGTTCCGGGTCGGCGGCACCTGCGTCATCCGCGGCTGCGTGCCGAAGAAGCTGCTGGTCTATGCCAGCCGCTTCGCCGACGCCTTCGAGGATGCGGTCGGCTTTGGCTGGACAACCGCCGGCGTGCGCTTCGACTGGCCGACGCTGATCGCCAACAAGGATCAGGAAATTGCCCGCCTCGAGGCTGTCTACAAACGGACACTCGAAACGCATGGCGTCCAACTATTCGCCTCTCGCGCCGTGCTGCGCGACCGCCACACGATCCTGCTCGAGGCCGACGGCCGAGCCGTCACCGCCCGCTATGTCCTGATCGCCACCGGGGCGACGCCTCTCCGCAGCAGCGCGATTGCCGGGGTCGAGCACGCCATCACCTCGAACGAGGCCTTCCATCTCCGGCAGCTGCCGGGTCGCATCATGATCGTCGGCGGGGGCTACATTGCGCTGGAATTCGCCGGGATTTTCAATGGCTTGGGATCCGAGACGACACTCGTTTACCGCGGCCCGGAGATCTTGCGCGGTTTCGACGACGATATCAGGCGCGGCGTCCGCGAAGGGATGGCGCGGCGCGGTGTCGAGGTGATCTGCGGTGCGACGCCGACCGCCATCGAGAAGACTGCTGGCGCCCTCAAGGCGACATTGACCACCGGCACCGTGATCGAGGCCGACCAGATCATGCTGGCGATGGGAAGACGTCCCAACACCGAGGCGCTCGGTCTCGCTGCCGCCGGCGTCGCCCTGGCGGCCGGCGGCGCCGTCATGGTCGACCCTTTCTCGCAATCGAGCCTCGACAATGTGTTCGCGGTCGGCGACGTCACCGATCGGCTCAACCTCACTCCGGTGGCGATCCGCGAGGGCCATGCCTTTGCCGACACCGTGTTCGGGGGAAGGCCGACTGCCGTCGACCATGCCAATGTGCCGACCGCCGTGTTCTCGCAGCCCGAGATCGGCGCGGTGGGGCTGAGCGAGGCGCGGGCGCGCGCTCTGGGCGCCAGGGTCGCAATCTACAAGACCCGCTTCCGCCCCCTGCGCGACACGCTTGCCGGCGGCGAAGAGCGTTCCATGATGAAGCTTGTGGTCGACGCCGACACCGACCGGATCGTCGGCTGTCACATTCTCGGGCCGGAGGCTGCGGAATTGGTGCAGATCCTGGCGATTGCGATGAAGGCGCGGGCCACCAAGGCCGATTTCGATGCGACGATTGCCGTGCACCCGACCGCAGCCGAGGAGCTGGTCACCCTCGCCGAGCCCTGGGAAGGCGAATAGAGCGGCTTATCCTCAATCTTGGAATGGGAAGTGATTCCAGGCGTATAGGAATAGAGCAGGGCGTCCGCGCGATGAATTTCAAGACCGAATTGGCCACCCATATTCCGTTCTTGAGGCGCTTCGCACGGGCGTTGACCGGTGATGCGGCGCTCGCCGATGACTTGGTGCAGGATTGCATCGAACGAGCCTTGCGCAAGCATGAGTTGTACGATCCCGAGCGCCCGATGCGCGCCTGGCTCTACACCATCCTGCGCAATCTGCATGTCAGCGGGCTGAGAAGCGAGCGGCGGCGGGGTTCGAGCGTAACGCTCGATGACATCCCGAACGGCTCCGATGGGGTGCCGCCGCGGCAGGAGGATCGGCTGCTGTTGGCCGATGTCGAAGGGGCGATCGCGCGGTTGCCGCTGGTGCAACGCGAAGTGCTGCTTCTCGTCGTCCTCGACGAGCTCAGCTATCGCGACGCGGCGGAGATCACCGGCGTTCCGATCGGCACTGTAATGTCGCGTTTGTCGCGCGCTCGAACGTTCCTGCGGCAGCAATTCGACGGCGACAAGGAGCCGCGACTGAGACGGGTAAAATGACAAGACAACGAAAAATCGACGATTGGATCCTTGGCGCCTATGCCGATGGCGAGCTTTCTGGCGAGGCGGCTCTCGAAGTCGAAGCCCTCTTGCCGGGCGATCCCGACGCGCAAGCGGCTTTGGCCGCGCTCCAGGGCCAGAAAGCGGCCCTCAAAAAAGCGTTCGACCCGGTGCTGGCGGAGGAAATCCCGCCGGCCATGACGGAGGCGCTGGCGGCGGCCCGCGTGCGCCACTGGCCACAGGCGGCGCGCCGGTTTCTCCTGGTCGGTTCGCTGGCGGCCGGGGTCGCCCTCGTCGTTCATGCCGTCGATCTGCGCCAGATCGCGGATTTCGAACGGCGCCAGCATCGCCAGCGCGGTGCGCTCGGCACATGCCGTCTATGGCAGTGAGATCCGCCATCCGGTCGAGGTCGCGGCCGATCAGCGCGACCATTTGACTGCCTGGCTTTCGAAGCGGCTCGGACAGCCGGTGGCCGCCCCCGATCTGGCGGCGCAAGGCTACCAGCTCGTGGGTGGCAGGCTGCTCTCGCTGGGCAGCAAGCCGGCGGCTTATTTCATGTATGAGAACGCCAGGAAGCAGCGCCTGTCGCTCTATGTCATGAACAACGCGGAGCACCGCGACACGGCCTTCCGCCTCGAGGAGGCGAACGGCATCCTGACCTGCTACTGGCTCGATGGGCCGCTCGGCTACGCGCTCGCCGGCGAGATGACGCGTGCCGAGATGGAGCCGATCGCCCATGCCGTCTACGAGTTCGCTCGACAAGACCTGACGAGCGGGCTAGCCCTGCAGAACCTCGAAATGCGCTTCCGTCGGCTGGCGGCTGTTGATCGCCAGGATGTCCTGCGGACAGGCGGACATGGCGCAGATGCAGTCGAGCTCGGCCCGGAACACCACATAGTCGCCGGGCTTCGACAGGGCCGGCTCGAAGGCGAGGCTGCCATCCTGCTTCCAGGGGATGTTCATGAACACATTGAGCGAAGCCGGCGTGTAGGGGATGTAGAGCCCGAGCTCGAACAGCCCGGCATGGAGATTGTCGCGGCAATTGTCGTGATAGTCGGTGCAGCCGAGAAGCCCGTAACGCTCATTGTCGCAGGGCGCCATCACCGTGTCGTGCCGGCCGGGCGAGGTGTCGCTCTCGAGCGTCAGGATCGGGCGACGGTGATTGCTGTACATCTTGTCGCCGACCACCGGGAAAAGCCGTGTCCAGGTGGCACGGCAATGTTCCATTCCGAGGTATTCATTCATCTGACCGGCAACAAATGCCCAGAAGTCGACAACCTGATTACCATGGGTGTTGATGATTTTGATCGCCTGTCCTTTGGCGATGCGGGTCGCCTTGCCGCGTCTGGCGGCGATCAACTGCAGCTCTGCCATGTTGTTACTGTCCTCCTCTGTTCGAAATCAGTAGGCATCGCTAAGAGTAGGGAGGCAAGAGCTTCTTCTTCACACGCGATGCGGTGATACAAGCAGAGGTAGACGAGTGGCGAGTGCCGTGCAGCACACCTTGAGCGAACGGGCCCTGAAGGCAGCCGCGGCGGTTTCGGAAAGCCGCCTCTGGCAGTCGCTCATGGCCATGGCCGAGATCGGCAGCCTCGGCAATGGCGGCGTCACCCGGCAGGCGCTGACCGATGAGGACATTGCGGCGCGCGCAATGCTGATCCGTTGGGCGCAGGCGCTCGGGCTTGCGGTCAGCATCGATGAAGCGGCAAACCTCTTCCTCAGGCGGTCGGGACAGGATCCACACGCCGCCCCGGTCCTCGCCGGCAGCCATATGGACAGCCAGCCGGCCGGCGGTCGGTTCGACGGCATCTATGGCGTGCTCGCCGCCTTCGAGAGCATGCACGCCCTGAACGAAGCCGGCATCGTGACCCGCCGCCCGATCGATGTCGTCGCCTGGACCAACGAGGAGGGCGGCCGCTTCGAGCGCAGCTGCACCGGTTCCTCGGTGTGGGCCGGTCGGGTGCCGCTCGCGGCCTTCCTCGACGACATCGGCAGCGACGGCGTGCGCTTCGCCGACGCACTGGCGGCAACCCTGGCGGCGACCCCCGATCTGCCGCGCCGTCCGGCGCATTGGCCGGCCTATGCCTATGTCGAGCCGCATATCGAGCAGGGACCGGTTCTGGAGAAGCAGGGTCTCGATATCGCGGCTGTGACCGCGATCCAGGGGGTCCGCTGGCTGCGGGTCGACATTGCCGGCACCGCCGGCCATGCCGGCACCACGCCCGCCGCCCTGCGGCGCGATGCCCTTCAGGCGGCGGTGCGCGCCATCACCTGGCTCAACGGCCTGATGGAGGATCCCGCCGACCGGACGCGCTTCACGGTCGGCCGGCTGGTCGTCGAGCCGAATTCCCCCAACACCATCCCCTCGCAGGTCACCTTCACCATCGACTTCCGCCATCCCGATGCGGCCGAGCTCAAGCGGCGCGGCAGCGCCATCGAGCGGGTGATCCACGAGGCGGTCAAGCCCTGCACCGCCAGCATCGCGACCACCTCCGAAATGAGCCCGACGCCGTTCGACGGGCCGATCCCGTCCTTGATCGAGGCGGTGGCGGCGGCGCTCGGCCTCAAGGCGGCGCGGCTGGCCTCCGGGGCGTTCCACGACGCCCTCCATGCGGCCGCCGTCTGCCCGGCCGGCATGCTGTTCATCCCGTGCCGCAACGGCGTCAGCCACAGCCCCGATGAATATTCGACACCGGCCCAATGCGTCGCCGGTGCGCGGGTGCTGGCGGCAACGCTGGTCGATCTCGCCGATCGGGCATAGGGCGCCTCAAAAACGCGAATAGCGCTACTCACCACGCGCCACTCGCTCTATAAACCGCCCGAAAACGAGAGCTTGCGATGAACGACACACCGGCGCCCGGCGACTATTCCGCGACCCTTTTCCTACCCAGGACGGACTTCCCGATGCGGGCCGGACTGCCGCAGCGTGAACCGGCGATCCTGGCCCGCTGGGAGGCCAACGACCTCTATCGCCGGCTGCGGCGCGATGCGGCAGGGCGGCCGAAATACGTCCTCCATGACGGCCCCCCCTACGCCAATGCCAATATCCATATCGGCACCGGCCTCAACAAGATCCTCAAGGATGTGGTGGTCCGTTCCTTCCAGATGCGCGGCTACGACGCCAATTACGTGCCGGGCTGGGACTGCCATGGCCTGCCGATCGAATGGAAGATCGAGGAGGAGTACCGCGCCAAGGGCAGGAACAAGGATGCGGTGCCGGTCAACGAGTTCCGCCGGCAGTGCCGCGACTTCGCCGCGCGCTGGATCAAGATCCAGGCCGAGGAGTTCAAGCGGCTCGGCGTTGTCGGCGATTTCCACAATCCCTACACCACCATGAGCTTCCATGCCGAGGCACGGATTGCCGGCGAGCTCATGAAATTCGCCAGGTCGGGCCAGCTCTATCGCGGCTCGAAGCCGGTGATGTGGTCGGTGGTCGAGAAGACGGCGCTGGCCGAGGCCGAGATCGAATACCAGGACTACCAGTCCGACACCGTGTGGGTGAAGTTCCCGGTCCGCAGCATCGATGGTGATGGCGGCAAGCTTGCCGATGAATTGAGCCGGGCATCGGTCGTCATCTGGACGACCACGCCCTGGACCATCCCCGGCAATCGCGCCGTTGCCTATTCGCCCGCTATCGCCTACGGGCTCTATGAGGTGACGGCCTCGCCGGACGGCAACTGGGCCAAGGTCGGAGATCGGCTGGTCATTGCCGATGCGCTTGCCGAGGATATGTTCAAGGCGGCGCGCGTCGAAGGTTTCCAGAAGCTCGGATCGGTCCAGCCGAAGGCGTTGTCTTCGCTTCGTTTGGAGCACCCTCTGGCGAAGCTGGGCTATGATTTCCAGGTCCCGCTCTTTGCCGGCGATCACGTCACCGCCGAGGCAGGCACCGGCTTCGTCCACACCGCACCAGGCCATGGCCGGGAGGACTTCGACCTGTGGACCGAGAATGCGCGCTCGCTCAAGGAGCAGGGGATCGACGCGGCCATCCCCTTCACGGTCGATGCCGACGGCATCTTCACTGCCGCCGCGCCCGGCTTCGAGGGGCGGCGGGTGATCACCGCCAAGGGCGAGAAGGGCGATGCCAACCAGGCGGTGATCGACGCCCTCGTCGCCGCCGGGATGCTGATCGCCCGCGGCCGCCTCAAGCACCAATATCCGCATTCCTGGCGCTCCAAGAAGCCGGTGATCTTCCGCAACACGCCGCAATGGTTCGTCCATATGGACCGCGACATCGGCGATGCGACGACGCTCAGGCAGCGGGCGCTCGAGGCGGTCGACGACACGCGCTTCGTGCCTGCCGCCGGCCAGAACCGGCTGCGCGCCATGATCGAGGGGCGCCCCGACTGGGTGCTGTCGCGGCAGCGCGCCTGGGGCGTGCCGATCACCGTCTTCGTCGATCGCGACTTCAGGCGAGCTTCTGCGCTCGGCCGAGGTCAACGAGCGCATCGTCGCCGCTTTCGAGGCCGAGGGAGCCGACGCCTGGTTCGCCG
This sequence comes from uncultured Alphaproteobacteria bacterium, assembly GCA_963744915.1. Lineage (GTDB taxonomy): Bacteria > Pseudomonadota > Alphaproteobacteria > Rhizobiales > Aestuariivirgaceae > DATAFF01. Next base: position 52,113 of record CAVUUY010000008.1, on the reverse strand, counting down.
ACGGCGCGAAGGAGCGCTTCCTTTCCGGTGCGGTCGCCGATGTCCAGCGCTTCGAGATGGTCACCGACATTCTCGATGTCTGGTTCGAACTCGGGCTCGACGCACGCCTTCGTGCTCGAGGACAGGGACGACCTCGCCTGGCCGGCCGATCTCTATCTCGAGGGCTCCGACCAGCATCGCGGCTGGTTCCAGTCGTCGCTGCTGGAGTCCTGCGGCACCCGCGGCCACGCCCCCTATGACACCGTGCTGACGCACGGCTTCGTCGTCGACGAAGCGGGGCGGAAGATGTCGAAGTCGCTCGGCAACACGGTGACGCCGCAGGAGGTCATCGCCCAGTCCGGCGCCGATATACTGCGGCTCTGGGTGGTGTCGTCCGACTATGCCGAGGACCTCAGGATCGGCCCCGAGATTCTCAAGAACACCATCGAATCCTATCGCAAGATCCGCAACACGCTGCGCTGGATGCTCGGCACGCTGGCGCATTTCACGCCCGCCGATGCGGTTGCGGAATCGGCCATGCCGGAGCTCGAGCGGCTGATCCTGTCGCGGCTCGCCGCCCTCGATGTCGAGGTCCGGGCCGCCTATGACGCGTTCGATTTCAAGCGCATCACGGCAGCGCTCGGCAATTTCATGACCGTCGAGCTGTCGGCCTATTATTTCGACATCCGCAAGGATGCGCTCTATTGCGACCCGATCTCGAGCGTGCGGCGGCGAGCCGCGCTCACCGTGATCGACCGGTTGTTCGATCGCCTGGTGACCTGGCTGGCGCCGTTTCTGCCCTTCACCATGGAGGAAGCCTTTGGCCATCGTCATGGCGAAGCCGCCGGCTCGGTGCATCTTCAGCAATTTCCGCCGACCCCCGAGAGCTGGCGCGACGAGGCGCTGGAGCGCCGGTGGGACGCGGTCTGGCGGGTGCGCTCGGTGATCACCGGCGCGCTCGAGCGCGAGCGGGCGCAAAGGCGAATCGGCTCCTCGCTCGAAGCGGCCCCCGAGGTGCATGTCGCCGATCCTGCGCTGCTGGCCGCGCTCGACGGCATCGATCTTGCCGAGATCGCCATCACCTCGGCCGCCGCGCTGATCCCCGGCGACGGCCCCGTCGATGCCTTCCGGATGCCCGAGATTGCCGGCGTCGCCGTGGTTCCAAGCCTGGCCCGGGGCCGCAAATGCGCCCGCTCCTGGAAGATCTCGGAAGATGTCGGCAGCGACCCGGAGTTTCCCGACGTCACGCCGCGCGACGCCGACGCGCTCCGCGAATGGCAGGCGGCGCGGCGAATCAGTCCGGCATGACGCGGCGGCTGGCGTTGTGGGGCCGGCTCTCGTCGGTCGGCCTCGCTTTCGCGGTGCTGACCTTCGCCTTCGACCAGGCGCACAAGGCATTCATGCTCCACGCCTTCCGAATCGCCGAGCGCCAGCCGGTCTCGGTGATGCCGTTCTTCGATCTCGTGCTGGTGTGGAATCGCGGCGTTTCCTACGGCTGGTTCGCGCAGCATACCGCGGTCGGCCGATTCGGCCTCGTGGTCCTGGCGCTCGCCGCGTCGCTGGCGCTGTGGATATGGCTCGCCCGCACCGGGCGGCCACTGACCGCTGCGGCACTTGGACTGATCATCGGCGGAGCCCTGGGAAATGCCGTAGATCGGGTCATTTACGGCGCCGTCGCCGATTTTTTCCTGCTCCATTGGCATGGCTTCGACTGGTATGTCTTCAACATCGCCGATCTCGCCATCGTTGCGGGTGTGGGCCTGCTGCTGTATGAGTTCCTGGAGCGAGGACGCGCGGCGGCGCGTCTGATTGGGGTCACGCTTTCGCCCTATTGCGCTGGCACCACCAAATGGCGGCCGGGCGGCTAGGGGCGGAAGCGCGAGGGGAGTACATCGCGATGCCTGCTTTACTGCGTGTGGCGGCTGCGTTCTGCCTGCTTGTGTATGTCACCGGGTGCAGCGAGACGACGTTCGAGAACGTCCTCGGCAATGGCAAGGATGCGCCCGACGAGTTGCAGGTTCGAACCAATCAGTCGCTGGTTCTGCCGCCCGATCTCAATCTCAAGGCACCAGGCACCGGCACCCCGCCGCCAGCGCCGCCGCCGCCTGTTCGGACGGCCGCCGCCTCCATCCAGCCGCCGAATTACGGCGCCGCGGCCCCCGAAACCACCACGGCGAGCCTTACGCCCGCCGCCCCGGTCACGGCGCCGCCGCCCGCCTCGGGTGCCGCGCCGGCTGCGCTCGGAGCAGCCCCCGGTGCCGCAACGGCCGCTCAACCGGCCCAGGCCGCCGCCAACCAGGATTTCTATGCCCGTTATGGCATTTCCCGCACCAAGCCCGACGGCACGCCCAAGAAGCCGGCCGAGCTGCGCGAGGAATTGCGGCAGAAATATATCGAGATGCAGCGGGCCAAGAACCCCGGTTACGGCACGATCCTGAACATGGGCTCGGTGTGGAGCGACCAGTGACGGCTTGACGCCACCTCCTCGAGAGGTGGGAAAGCGCCAGCATTAGGAAAAATTAAGTGGCGCGGACCGCCGCGGCGGGGCAGGTTCGCTGGCCCTGAACAAAGCCCCGTTTCTGTGGAGAATGACATGCGCCATGCCGTCTGCCCGCCGCCACGGCTGAAGCAGCTCACCGTTGCGGTTGCCGCCTTGGCGGTGGCCGCCTCGACCGCGGCTTCCCCGGCCCGCGCGCTCAACATCGAAGTCACCCGCTACACCCTTGGCAATGGCATGCAGGTGGTGGTGATCCCCGACCGCCGGGCGCCCGTCGTCACCCAGATGGTCTGGTACAAGGTGGGGGCCGCCGACGAGCCGCAGGGCAAGGCGGGCATCGCGCATTTTCTCGAGCATCTGATGTTCAAGGGGACCGCCGAGGTCCCGGCCGGCGAGTTCTCGCGCATCGTGCGGCGGCATGGCGGCGAGGACAACGCCTTCACCAGCCAGGACTTCACCGCCTATTACCAGCGAATCGCCAAGGATCGGCTCGACCTTGTGATGAAGCTGGAGGCCGACCGGATGCGCAATCTGAAGCTGAGCGACGAGGCGGTGCTTCCCGAGCGCGAGGTCATCAAGGAAGAGCGGCGCCAGCGCACCGACAATGACCCTGCCAACCGGCTCGGCGAGCAGCTCGACGCGGCGCTCTATCTGGCGCATCCCTATGGCAAGCCGGTGATCGGCTGGATGTCGGAGATGTCCGAGCTCAGCCGCAACGATGCCGTCGCCTTCTACCGCCTGCACTACACCCCGGCCAATGCCATTCTGGTCGTCGCCGGCGACGTCAATCCGACCGAGGTGAAGGAGCTTGCCGAAAAGCATTTCGGCGTGCTGTCCAACACGACGGAGCCGCCGCCCCGGCTGCGCACCAGCGAGCCCGAGCCGGTGGCCTCGCGGCGCGTCACCCTGGCCGATCCGCGCGTCGCCACGCCGCTCGTTCAGCGCTCCTATCTCGCGCCCAGCTATCACACCGCCAAGCCCGGCCAGGCGGAGGCGCTCGAGGTGCTGGCGGAGGTGCTTGGCGGCAATGCCACGAGCCGGCTCTATCGCAGCCTGGTGGTCAATCAGCAGGTCGCGGCCCAGGCCGGTGCCAGCTATTCCGGCGAAAATCTCGATTCCGGCAACTTCGTCATCTACGCCACCCCGGTGCCTGGCGGCACCAATGAGGCGGCGGAATCCGCTCTCGATGCCGAGCTTGCCCGGCTTGCCCGCGACGGCACCACCGAGGAGGAAGTCGCCCGCGCCAGGAACCGGCTGCTCGCCGATACGATCTATTCGCTCGACAGCCAGTTCCGTCTGGCCTACCTGTTCGGCTCGGCTCTGACCTCCGGCCGGACTGTGGAGGACGTTCTCGGCTGGGACGATCGGGTCCGCAAAGTGACGAAGGAGGATGTCGACAAGGCGGCGCGCGCCGTGCTGCAGCTCAACCGCTCTGTTACCGGCATCTTGGTCAAGTCGCCGGGCGGTGCCGATGCCAAGGTCGCCAATTGAGCCTCCCGCGGAGTGATTTCATGCAGTTCACCGATCTGACAACCCCCACCCTGTTGCGAGTGCTCATGTTCTGTGCGGCAACCCTTGTCGGAGCATCGGTCAGCGCGAGCGCGGCCCATGCGATCACCATTCAGGAAGTCAAGTCCAAGGGCGGCATCACCGCCTGGCTGGTGGAGGAGCATGCGATTCCCCTGATCGCCATGAGCTTCTCCTTCGAGGGCGGCTCGGCCGCCGACCCGTCCGACAAGCCGGGGCTCGCTCATTTCCTCTCCGGCATGCTCGACGAGGGCGCCGGCGATCTCGACTCCAATTCCTTCCAGACCCGCGAGGACGACCTCGCGATGAAGCTGTCCTTCGACACCGGGCTCGACAGCTTCAGCGGCTCGCTGCAGACGCTGACCCCCAATCGCGCCGGCGCTTTCGATCTCCTGCGGCTCGCGCTGACCAAGCCGCGCTTCGATGCCGCGCCGCTCGAGAAGGTGCGCCGGCAGATCCTGCTTTCGGTCAAGGGTGATTCGGAGGATCCGGAGGCAATTGCCGGCGACGTATGGATGCACGCGGCTTTCGGAGCCCATCCCTATTCCCGCGACGACAAGGGCACGGTGGAGGCGGTCGCGACCGTCACCGGGAACGATCTGCGCGGTCTCAGCCAGCGCTTGTTCGCCCGCCAGGGTCTCAAGATCGCGGTGGTCGGCGACATCGGCGCCGATGAGTTGGCGGTTGTGCTCGACCAGGTGTTCGGCGAACTGCCGGAGCGCTCCGGGATGCCCAAGATCGCCGAAACCGCGGTCCAGCATGGGCCGCTGGTGAAGATCGTCGACCGCGACATACCGCAGAGCGTGATCCAGTTTGGCCTGCCCGGCATCAAGCGCAAGGATCCCGACTTCATGGCCGCCTATGTCATGAACTTCATTCTCGGCGAGGGCGGCTTCGGCTCGCGCCTGATGGAGGAGGTGCGCGAGAAGCGCGGCTTGAGCTATGGCATCTCGACGGGCCTCTATCCGATGGAGCGGTCCTCGGCCTTGGTCGGCAATGTCTCCACCGTCAACGACCGGGCCGGCGAGACCATCGACATCACCAAGCACGAGATCGCCCGGATGGCCGCGGAAGGCCCGACCGAGAGGGAGCTTGCCGAGGCCAAGACCTACATCACCGGCTCCTATCCGCTGCGTTTCGATTCGAGTCGCAAGATCGCCTCCCAGCTCCTGTCGATTCAGGAGCAGGAGCTTGGCATCGACTATGTCAACAAGCGCAATGCGCTGGTCGACGCGGTCGGCATCGACGACGTCCGGCGGGTCGCCAAGCGCCTGCTCAGGGTCGACGAGCTCATCATCACCATCGTCGGTCGTCCGAAGGACGTCATTGCCGTTCCAAAGAGCTGAGCCTCGCGCCGCTTGTCTCCTATCTCGCCGGCCATGCCGTCGGCGACCTCACCGCCGCCCAGGCGGGCGCGACGCATGAAACATTTGTGCGTAACGGCCGTCCGGTGCGGACAATGAGCGTCTAAACGCTTGACGAGAGGCCCATCGGCGCGCGTATCTCGCAGCCAATTAGGAGACCCGATGCGCATCCGCCGGCTGTCGGAAGGGATCGTCAATCGCATCGCCGCCGGCGAGGTGGTCGAGCGGCCGGCTAGCGTCGTCAAGGAGCTGGTGGAGAACGCCCTCGACGCTGGCGCGCGCCGCATCGACATTGTCTTTCATGGCGGCGGCCGGACCCTGATCCGGGTCAGCGACGACGGCGGCGGGATGGATGCCGACGAGCTCGACCTGGCGGTGGAGCGCCATGCCACATCGAAGCTGGCCGATGAGGCGCTGATCCGCATCACCACCCTCGGCTTTCGCGGCGAGGCGCTGCCGGCGATCGGCGCCGTGGCGCGGCTTCGCATCGTGTCGCGCCGCGACGGGCAGCAAAATGGCCATGAGATTCGCCTCGATGCCGGTGTCAAGGACAAGGTCCGGCCGGCCGCCCGCGGGCGCGGCAGCGAGGTCGAGGTGCGCGATCTCTTTCATGCCGTCCCGGCCCGCCTCAAATTCCTCAAGGCGGAGCGCAGCGAAACCGCCGAGGCTGCCGAAATGGTGCGGCGGCTCGCCATGGCCCACCCTGAAGTGGCCTTCACCTTCAGCGCTGCCGGCGGCCAGCTCGTCGACCTCGCCCCGCAGCCGGCGGAGCAGCGCATCGGCGAGATCATGGGCCGCGATTTCATGGCGAGCACGGTTGCAGTCGCGGCCGAGCGCGACGGCATCGGCCTGTCGGGTCTTGCCGGTCTGCCCACCTATCATCGGCCGCAGGCCTCGCAACTCTATCTGTTCGTCAACGGCCGCCCGGTGCGCGACCGACTGATGGCGAGCGCGGTCCGCGGCGCCTATGCCGACCTGATGATGCGCGGCCGCCATCCCGCCGCCGCTTTGTTCATCCGCTGCCCGCCGGAGGTGGTCGACGTCAATGTCCATCCTGCCAAGGCCGAGGTACGTTTCCGCGATCCGGTGCTGGTCCGCTCGCTGATCGTCGGAACCCTCCGCCAGGCCATTGCGGCGGCCGGACCGCGCAGCACCTCCCGCCTGGCGGCGGGCGCGCTCGGCGCCATGCGGCCGATGGCGATGACCATTGGAGCCCGCCACGCCACCGCCCTTCTGGCATCGGCGCCGCTCCCGGGCCTCGCCGAGGAGCCGGAGCCGTTCATCGGCTTCGAGGAGCCGGCGGTGGATCATGGTTCGAGCCTGGCGCCGCCCGAGGAAGCCTTTGTCGACCGGCCGCTCGGCGCCGCCCGCGCCCAGCTCCACGACACCTACATTCTCGCCCAGACGCGTGGCGGCCTGGTGATCGTCGATGCCCATGCGGCGCATGAGCGGCTGACGCTCGAGAAGCTCAAGGCCGAGCATGCCGCCCGCCGCATCGACTGCCAGCCCTTACTGGTGCCGGAGGTGGTCGATCTCGAGCCCGCAGCTGCCGAGTGCCTGGCGGGCGATGCCGCAATGCTGGCCGAGGCCGGGCTCGTCCTCGAGCGCTTCGGCCGCGGCGCGGTGATCGTGCGCGAGGTTCCAGCCGCTTTGGCCGGCCGCCGCATCGCCGAGCTCGTCAAGGATCTGGCCAGCGACAGCATGGCCGGCGAGGAGGGGCGCTCGCTGACCGAGCGGCTCGATCGGGTCCTCGCCACCATCGCCTGCCACGGCTCGGTGCGGTCCGGCCGGCGCCTGCATCTTTCCGAGATGGATGCGCTGCTGCGCGAGATGGAGGTCACCCCCAACAGCGGCCAGTGCAATCACGGCCGCCCCACCTTCATCGAGCTGAAACTCGGCGATCTGGAGCGCTTGTTTGGACGGAAGTGAGAAATGGTGAGTAGTGAGTAGTGAATAGTCTGGCCGTGCGCTGCTCCAACCACTCACTACTCACTATTCGCTACTCACTATTCACTACTCATCCATCTTCAAATACCACACCTGCGTATCGCCATACTCCCGGCGATCGAGCACGGTGAGCCCGGAGGGGATTTCGAGCTCTTCGCCGGCCACTTCCTCCACCACCACGACCGCCGCGGCGGCGAGCCAGCCCCCCGCCATGAGGCTGAGAAGCCCTGCCGTGGCGAGGCCGCGGCGATAGGGCGGATCGAGGAAGGCAAGCCCGAAGGGCGGCAGCGGTGCACAATGGCCAAGCCGCGCCGCATCCCGCCGCCAGATCCTGGTCTGCCCGATCACGCCGAGCGCGTCGGCATTGCGCCGGACCAGGCCGCGCGCCGTCTCGTCATCGTCGATGAACAGCACATGGCCGGCCCCGCGCGACAGGGCCTCGAGGCCCAGCGCCCCGCTGCCGGCGAAAAGATCGAGGACGCGGACGCCGGCGAGCGCGAATCCCTCGATGCCATGCTCGAGCTTGTTGAAGATCGCCTCGCGCACCCGGTCGGCGGTCGGGCGGGTGTGGCGGCCGCGCGGCGCCGCCAGGCTTCGCCCGCTGAGGCTGCCGCCGACGATCCGCATTGGTCAGCCCTGGCGCGGCAGCCGGCCGCCGAGCTGGTCGCGCAGCACCCGCGGGTTTATCTCCTCGACGCCGCCGCGCGGCAGGTCGCCGAGCATGAACGGGCCGAACGAGATGCGGATCAGCCGGTTGACCTTGAGCCCGAGCTTCTCGCACACCTTCTTCACCTCGCGGTTCTTGCCCTCGCGCATGGCGAACAGCAGCCACGCATTGTTGCCCTGAACCCGCTCGAGCGCCGCCTCGATCGCACCGTATCGGATCCCCTCGATGGTGATCCCTTCCTTGAGCCGTGCCAGCGCTGCCGGATCGACGGCACCGAAGGCGCGGACCCGGTAGCGCCTGAGCCAGGCGGTGGCCGGAAGCTCGAGCTCGCGGGCAAGCTCGCCGTCATTGGTCAGCAGCAGCAGGCCTTCGCTGTTGAAGTCGAGGCGCCCGACCGAGACGACGCGCGGCATCTCCTGGGGCAGCCGGTCGAAGATGGTCGGCCGCCCCCGCGGGTCGCGGTTGGCGACGAGCAGTCCGGCCGGCTTGTGATAGCGCCACAGCCTTGGCCGCTCGGCCTGTGGCAGCGGCCGGCCGTCGACCAGCACGTTGTCCTGCGGACCGACATTGACCGCCGGCGATGTCAGGACGGTGCCATTGAGGCTCACCCGGCCCTCGGCAATGAGCCGCTCGGCATCGCGGCGCGAGCACAGCCCGGCCCGCGCCATGACCTTGGCGATGCGGTCTCCCGGAAAGGCTGCTGGCGACGGCGAGCGGCTGATCATCGGCTGGGCGTGGCGCAAAAGCACCGGGGCGTCAAGAGTGCTATAGAGGCGGCATGACCCTGTCGCCTGCCATGCGCCATGCCCTGGACCTTGCCGCCGAAGCCGCTTCCCGCGGCGAAGTGCCGGTCGGGGCGGTGGTGCTCGACGCCCAGGGGCTGATCGTCGCGGCTGCCGCCAACCGGACCCTCGCCGACCGCGATCCCTCGGCCCATGCCGAGATGCTGGCGGTGCGCGCCGCCTGCGCCCGCCTCGGCACCGAGCGGCTGGTCGGATACGACCTCTATGTCACGCTCGAGCCCTGCGCCATGTGTGCGGCGGTCATTTCCTTCGCCCGGCTGCGCCGGCTCTATTTCGGCGCCGGCGACCCCAAGATGGGGGCGGTGGAGCATGGGCCACGGCTCTACGCCCAGCCGACCTGCCATCATGCGCCCGAAATCTATGGCGGCATCGGCGAAGCGGAAGCACGGGCGCTGATGGTCGACTTCTTCCGGGCGCGCCGCTGACGCGGAAGTTCACTCGGCGGCGAGGCGGCGGCGCTCATGCATCTCGATGGCGGTGCCGAGGGCCCGCTTGAGGCGCTCGCGGGCCGGTTCCGCCGCCTTGAGAATGTCGCGCAGGCGGAAGAACTCATGGACGCGGAAGCGGTCGACCTCCGGCTCGATATAGATGTCGGGCGGGTTCACGGCTCGCCGCAATGCCGAGATCTGCTTCTGCTGGATCTGCAGCGCGCCGGTCAGCAGCTCGAGACTGGACGGCCGCCGCGCCCGCGGCATCGGGCTGCCGATCACGTCGACGCCGATGACGATGTCCATCCCCTCGCGAGCCCGGTCGAAGGGAACCGGGTTGACGCAGCCGCCATCGACCAACGGCCGGCCATGGACATGCGGTCCGGCAATGACCCCCGGTATGGCGATCGAGGCGGCGATGGCGTGTTCCATGATGCCGCTGGTCACCTCGACCTCGCAATGCCCGAAAAAGTCGGTGGCGATGACCTTGAAGGGTATCACCGTGTCCTCGATGTTCTGCCGCGCCACCGCCGGCGGCAGGGCGAGCCGCGTGAGATGCAGGCCATCGATCAACGGCGCGGCCAGCGGATTGAAGTTGATCAGCCGGAAGATGCTGCCCTTGTCGGGAGCAAGCACCCGCCTTGCCGCCGACACCCGCTTGCCGAGCACCGCCTCGGCATGGCCACGGATGGCGCGCGCGTCGAGCCCCGAGGCATAGCTGCCGCCGATCAGGGCGCCGATGCTGGTGCCGACGATCAGCGACGGCTTGATCCCGAGGTCGTCGAAGGCTTCGAGCACCGTGATATGGGCAAGCCCGCGGGCCGCGCCGGCGCCGAGCCCCAGCCCGATCTTGGGCATGCTCATGCGCCAGCCCTCCTGGCATAGGCCCATGCGACCTCGGCCATCGGCCGCACCTGGCCGGCAACGGCTGCGGCATTGGCATTGGCCGCCGTGCCGTCGCGGACGCGCCCGACAATGCCCTGGAAGATCGCCGCCATGCGGAAGAAATTGTAGGCCAGATAGAGGTCGAGATCGGGGATGCCGGCCCGGCCGGTGCGGGCGCAGTAGAGCGCCACGTAATCCTCGAGCCGCGGCAGTCCGGGGGCATCGGCCTCATGGCCGACCAGCGAGCCGACGCCGGCGCCGTCGGGCGCCGGCGGCATGCGCCATTGCATCAAATGGTAGGTGAAGTCGGCGATCGGGTCGCCCAGGGTCGCGAGCTCCCAGTCGAGGACGGCCCGGATTGCCGGCTGATCCTCGGCAAGGATGCAATTGTCGAGGCGGTAGTCGCCATGCACCAGCACCGCCGCGCCGGTGTCGGGAGCAGCCGTCGGCAGGAAGGCGATGAGCCTGTCCATCTCCGGGATGGTCGCGGTGGCCGATACGCGGTACTGCTCCGACCAGCGCCTGATCTGGCGTTGCACATAGCCGGCCGGGCGCCCGAAATCGCTCAAGCCGACGGCCGCCGCATCGACCCGGTGCAGCCGCGCCAGCGTGGCGTTCAGTCTGTCATAGATGGCGGCCCGCTCCGCTGCCGCGACGCCCGGGACATGGGGTTCCCAAAACACCCGGCCGGGGACGAAGTCCATGACATAGAAGGCGGTGCCGATCACCGCCGGATCCTCGCATAGGAGATGCGGCCGCGGCACCGGGAAGCCCAGCGGATGGAGGGCCGCCGTCACCCGGTATTCGCGCTCGACGGCGTGGGCCGACGGCAGGAGCCGGCCCGGCGGCTTGCGCCGCAGCACATAGGACGCCCGCGGTGTCGCGAGCTTGTAGGTCGGGTTCGACTGGCCACCCTTGAACTGGCTGACCGTCAGCGGTCCGGCGAAGCCTTCGACATGGTCGGCCAGATAGGCGGCCAGCGCCGCCGCGTCGAACCGGTGCGGCGGGCGAACATCGGCCGTGCCGGAGAAGGCGGCCTGCCGATCGAGACGCGCGCTCATGGGCGCCCGGAGAGGAACGGGATGAGCGCCGCTGCCGTCTCGGTCGGGTTCTCCTCGGCCAGGAAATGACCGGCATCGATGGCACGGCCCTCGACCGCATCGCACCAGCTCTGCCAGATCGCCAGCGAATCGGCCGTTTCCGAGGGGATGCCGCCGCTCCCCCACAGTGCCAGGGTCGGACAGGCGATCCGGCGCCCGGCGGCGCGATCCTCGCGGTCGGCGGCAAGATCGAAGGTCGCCCCGGCGCGATAGTCGTTGCAGGCGGCATGCACCCGGCCCGGCGCGGCGAAGGCGGCGCGGTAGGCGGCGAGCGCGGCCTCCTCGAAGCAGGAGAGATCGCCGCTCTTGGTCCAGCTCGCCAGTGTCCAGTCGAGATAGAAGCCGGTGTCGCCTTCGATCAGCCTCTCCGGCATCGGCGCCGGCTGGGCGAGGAACGGCCAGTGATAGACCTTGAGCGCGAGATTGCCGTCCATCCCGCTCCACATGTCGTAGGTCGGGATGATGTCGAGCACCGCCAGCCGCTCGACCACGGCCGGAACGTCGAGCGCCATGCGGTAGCCGACCCGGGCCCCGCGATCATGGCCCGCCACGGCGAAGCGGTCGTGGCCCAGGGCGGCCATCACCGCCACCATGTCGCCCGCCATGGCGCGCTTCGAATAGGTGCGGTTGTCGCGATCGTTCTTCGGCATGCTGGAACGGCCGTAGCCCCTGAGATCGGCAATCACCAGGCGGAAATGGCGGGCCAGCACCGGCGCCAGCCGGTGCCACATCACATGCGTCTGGGGATAGCCATGCAGCAGCAGCAGCGGCGGTCCCTCGCCGCCCGTCCTCACGAAGATTTCGGCCCCTGCGCCAGCGACCATGCGCGGCTCGAATTTTTCCAGGGGTTCCCTCATGACGCTAGCTTATAGCGAGTGTTTGCCAATGTCGCGACGGAAGAAGCCGCCGGGGAGCGTGATCCGCTCCACCGCCTGATAGGCGCGGTGCCGCGCCGTCTCGAGGGTCGCGCCGCAGGCTGTCACATTGAGGACACGGCCGCCGCTGGCGACCAGCTGGCCGCCGGCGCGGCGCGTGCCCGCCTGGAACACCATCACATCCTCGAGTGCCGCCGCAGCATCGAGGCCCTGGATCGCTGCGCCGGTCTCGACCTTGCCCGGATAGCCCCTGGCGGCGATGACCACGGTGAGCGCCGTTACGTCGCGGAAGCGCGCCGACATGGTGTCGAGGACGCCGTCGACCGCCCCCAGCATCAAGGTGACGATATCGTCCTTCAACCGCATCATCAGGACCTGGCACTCGGGATCGCCGAACCGGACATTGTATTCGATGAGCTTCGGTCCCTCGGCGGTGAGCATCAGCCCGGCATAGAGGACGCCGCGATAGGGCGTGCCGCGGTCGGCGAGCGCCGTAAGGGTCGGCCGGATGATCTCTTCCAGCACCCGTGCTTCAAGCGCCGGATCGATCAGGCGGCCCGGTGAGAAGGCACCCATGCCGCCGGTGTTGGGGCCGGTATCGCCGTCTCCCACCCGCTTGTAGTCCTCCGCCGTCGACAGCGGCACGGCGTGCCGTCCGTCGCACAGGGCGAAGAAGGACAGCTCGGACCCGTGCAGCCGCTCCTCGATCACGATTTCCGTTCCGGCATCGTCCGACCGGCCGGCAAAGGCCTGGCGCACCGCCTCGACCGCCTCGGCCGTCGTCTCCGCCACCGTCACCCCCTTGCCCTGCGCCAGCCCGTCGAGCTTGATGACCAGCGGCGCCCCGCCGCTCGCGGCGACATGGCCGAGCGCCGCCTCGGCATCCCTGAAGCGGCGGTAGGCGGCGGTCGGGATGCCGGCGGTGGCGCACAGATCCTTGGTGAAGCCCTTGGAGCCTTCGAGCCGCGCCGCCCCCCTGGTCGGCCCGAAGGCCTTGATGCCCGCGGCCGTCAGGTCATCGACGATTCCGGCAACCAGCGGCGCCTCCGGCCCGACCACCACCAGCCCGATTCGGCTGGAATGGCAGAATTGCGCCACCGCGGCATGGTCGCCGATGTCGAGGGCGACGTTCTCGCCATATTCCGCGGTGCCGGGATTGCCGGGGGCGCAGTAGAGCCGTTCGACGAGCGCGCTTCCGGCGATGGCATAGGCGAGCGCGTGCTCCCGCCCGCCACCGCCGATCAGGAGGATGTTCATCGCCACTCAATGGCATTTGACGCAGCCCCGGAAAAGAGATTCCTTGGCCGGCGATGGCGACGCCCTATCCCTATGACGAGCTCGCCGGTCCGGCCGATGTGCCGGATGGCCGGCCCAACCTCCTGGAGCTGTCGGTCAGCGAGCTCTCCTTCGCCCTCAAGCGCAGCCTCGAGGAGGGCTTCAGCCACGTCCGGGTGCGCGGCGAGATCGGCAAGGTGTCGCGCCCGAGCTCCGGCCATCTCTATTTCGATCTCAAGGACGAAGGCGCCTGCATTGCCGCCGTCGTATGGCGGACCAATCTCTACCGCATCCGCTTCAAGCCGGAGCAGGGGATGGAGGTGGTGGTCACCGGCCGCATCACCACCTTCCCGAGCCAGTCGAAGTACCAGCTCTCGGTCGACACGCTCGAGCCGGCCGGTGCCGGCGCCCTCATGGCCATGCTGGAGGAGCGGCGCCGCAAGCTTGCTGCCGAAGGGCTGTTCGATGCCGCCCGCAAGGTCAGGCTGCCGTTCCTGCCGCGGGTCATCGGCGTGATCACCTCGCCGACCGGCGCAGTCATCCGCGACATCCTGCACCGGCTGGCCGAGCGGTTCCCGCGTCGCGTCGTCGTCTGGCCGGTCAGGGTCCAGGGCGAAGGCTCGGCCGCCGAGGTTGCCGCCGCCATTCGCGGCTTCAACGCCCTGGCCGAGGGCGGCGCCGTGCCGCGCCCCGATCTCATCATCGTCGCCCGCGGCGGCGGCAGCATCGAGGACCTGTGGGGGTTCAACGAGGAAATCGCCGTCCGGGCGGCCGCCGACAGCGTCATCCCGCTGATCTCGGCAATCGGCCACGAAACCGATACCACGCTCATCGATCACGCGGCCGACCACCGCGCTCCCACCCCGACCGCCGCCGCCGAACGGGCGGTCCCGGTGCGCAGCGAGCTGCGCGACGCGGTCGCCTTGCTGGCCCTGCGGCAGAGCGGCGCCATGACCCGCCTTCTCGAGGAGCGGCGCACGCGGCTGCGCTCCGCCGCGCGCGGCCTGCCGCGGCCCCAGGATCTGCTGGCGCTGGCGCGGCAGCGGCTCGACACCGCCGCCGGCCGGCTCGGCCTGGCACTTCGGGCCAACACCACCATTCACCGCGGCGAGCTCGCACGTGTCGCGGCGCGGCTGTCGCTGCGCCCGGTCGCCCAGATGGTGGCGCGCCACCGCGAGGCGGTCGACCGGCTGTCGGCGCAGTCCCGCCGCTCGCTCGGGCGGGGCTTCGAACAGCGCCACGACCGGCTCAGGCATCTGGAAAAGCTGCTGGTGACGCTGTCATATCCCTCGGTTCTGGCGCGTGGCTTCGTTCTGGTGCGCGACAGCGCCGAGGCGCCGGTGCTGTCAGCCGCTGCCCTGCCGCCAGGCGCTGCCGTCACCCTCGAATTCCACGATGGCCGCAAGGCGGCGAGGGTCGGCGGCGACAGCCCGCGCCCGGTGCGTCGCCGGCCAACCGGCGGCGAGGGGCAGGGGAGCCTGTTTTGACCGCCGGGGCTTTCCGCTCTTGCCGTCCCTCGCCCGGCGCGACTAGATAGGGGGCATGAACATCGAACCGACTTTTCCGCCCGGCCGGGAAGCGCGTCTGCGCTATGGCGACGCCGATTACCAGATCCTCCATCCTGGCGAGTTCGTCCGCTGCGCGGTGACCGGCCGGCCCATCCGGCTCGACGAGCTGCGCTATTGGAGCGTCGAGCGGCAGGAGCCTTATGCCAGCGCCGCGGTGGCCTTCCAGCGCTACACCGCGCTGCTCGCGATCGCGCCGGCCCTGCGGCCGTAGCCGGCGGCGCCGCTCACTTCCCGCCGCCCGCCGGCTGGTGGCTGACTGTCTCCGCCGCGATCGCCGCCACCACCGCCTTGAGCGCTTCGACCCGGTCCGCGCCCTGTTCGCGGCTCGCCCGGTAGATCTGTTCCTGGCGGTCGGCGCTGGTGCCCCGCGCCACGATCCCGCGCGCCGCCTCGAGTTCCGGCAGGCAGCCGAGCGCCTCGGCATCGCTGCGCACCAGTGCCAGGAGCTCCTCCAGCAGCTGCGGATAGGGCACGAGCTCGCCGCGGCCGAAATCGATGAGGCCCTCGCTCAGGCCGTAGCGCTGGGCCCGCCAGCGATTCTCGTTGATGAGGAACCGGTCATACTGCCGCCACTGCAGATTCTCGCGCCGCAGCCGGTAAAGCATGCGGGTGGTGGTGAGGAACAGGGCGGCGATCGTCACCGAGTCCTCGAGCCGGGTGGGGATGTCGCAGATCCGCATCTCGAGCGTCGGAAAGCGGGCTGACGGCCTGAGATCCCACCAGATCTTGGTGGCATCCTCGATGATGCCGGTGCCGATGAGCGTGTCGATCGTGCGCTGGTAGTGCGCATGGCTGGCAAAGCTCGGCGGCAGACCGGTGCGCGGCAGATTGTCGAAGATCGACAGCCGGTAGGATTTGAGGCCGGTGGCGCGGCCGAGGAAGAACGGCGATGACGTCGACAGCGCCAATATATGCGGCAGGAAATAGGTGAGCTGGTTGAAGAGGTCGATCCTGAGGTCGGGATCCTCGATGCCGACATGCACGTGCAGGCCGCAGATCAGCATGCGCCGCCCGACCCCGGCCAGATCCTTGAGCAGGCTCTGATAGCGCGCCTTGGGAGTCGGCTGCTGCGCTTCCCAGTCGGCGAAGGGATGGGTCGAGCAGGCAAGCGGCAGAAGGCCATGACGGCCCGCCATGGCGGCGATGGTGTCGCGCAGCCTGACCAGGTCGGCGCGCGCCTCGGCCAGGGTCTCGCAGACGCGGGTTCCGACCTCGATCTGGCAGCGCAGGAATTCCGGGCTGACCTGGTCGGCCAGCGCCGTCTCGCACTCCCGCATCAATGGTTCAGGCGCTGCTGCGAGATCGAGGGTCGAGCGGTCGGCGAGAAGGTATTCCTCCTCGATTCCGACGGTGAAGCTCGGCTGGGCGAGAGGCATTCCCGACACTGCCACCGCCCCCCTCCTGGAGGCAAGTCCGGGCCCGCTGAGCCAAACTGGTGCCGAACGATGCTTATCGTGTATACCGCTCGCCGAATATGACGAGGCATGTTTGACGATGGCAATGCAGTGGACACCTGACGGCTGGCGCGCCAAGCCGATCCTGCAGGTGCCGGAATTTCCGCGATCCGGCCAGGCTTGCGGCCGTGGAGGCGCAGCTTGCCGGCTTTCCGCCGCTGGTTTTCGCCGGCGAAGCGCGCAAATTGAAGCGCAAGCTCGCCAGGGTTGCCGAGGGCAAGGGCTTCCTGCTGCAGGGCGGCGACTGCGCCGAGAGCTTTGCCGAGCACTCGGCCGACAATATCCGCGATTTCTTCCGGGTGTTCCTGCAGATGGCGGTGATCCTGACCTTTGCCGGCCGCCAGCCGGTGGTGAAGGTGGGGCGGATCGCCGGCCAGTTCGCCAAGCCGCGCTCCGCCCTGACCGAGACGGTCGACGGCGTGGAGCTCCCGAGCTACCGCGGCGACATCGTCAACGGCATCGACTTTACGCAAGCAGCGCGCATCCCCGATCCCGAGCGCCAGATCATGGCCTACCGGCAGTCGGCCGCGACCCTCAACCTGCTGCGCGCCTTCGCCATGGGCGGTTATGCCAATCTCGGCCATGTCCATCGCTGGACCCTTGGTTTCCTCAAGGATTCGCCGGCCGCCCAGCGCTACCAGGCCCTTGCCGACCGCATCACCGAGACCTTGGAGTTCATGCGCGCCTGCGGCATCAATGCCGAGACGACGCCGCAGCTGCGCACCACCGAGTTCTTCACCAGCCACGAGGCGCTGCTGCTCGGCTTCGAGGAGGCCATGACCCGCGTCGATTCGACCTCCGGCGACTGGTATGCCACCTCGGGCCATATGCTGTGGATCGGCGACCGCACCCGCCAGCCGGACCATGCTCACGTCGAATTCTGCCGCGGCGTGAAGAACCCGATCGGCATCAAATGCGGCCCGAGCCTCGCCGCCGCCGATCTCCTGCGCCTTATCGACACGCTGAACCCGGCCAACGAGCCGGGGCGGCTGACGCTGATCGCCCGTTTCGGCCAGGGCAAGGTCGAGAACCATCTTCCCAAGCTCATCCGGGCGGTGAAGGCCGAGGGCAGGAACGTGGTGTGGTCATGCGATCCGATGCATGGCAACACCATCAAGGCCACCTCCGGGTTCAAGACGCGCCCGTTCGACATGATCCTGTCCGAGGTGAAGAGCTTCATGAGCGTGCACCAGGCCGAGGGCACCCATGCCGGCGGCATCCATGTCGAGATGACCGGCAAGAACGTGACCGAGTGCACCGGCGGCGCCATGGCGGTATCGGACGATGATCTGCATGACCGCTACCACACCCATTGCGATCCGCGGCTCAATGCCGGCCAGGCCCTCGAGCTTTCCTTCCTGGTGGCGGAGGAGCTGCGCAAGGAGCAGCGCGGCCGACACGACGGCGACGACGAGGACGATGCGGCGGAGGCCGCCGAGTAGCTGCCGAGCCGCATCGGGAACCATGATCGTTGTTCTTAGTTTGTGTCGTGAAGGGGAACCAATATGACAACCACGACGCTTCTCATCATCATCCTTCTCGTGCTGCTGCTTGGCGGCGGCGGCTGGGGTTACCGCCGTTATGGCGGCGGCGGGCTCGGTGGCGTCGTCGGCCTGATTCTGGTGATCATCCTGGTGCTCTGGCTGCTTAAGGCGCTGCCCGGGATCTAGCCTGCCTGCGCTGGCTCGCCGCGGCGCGCCACAGATTGACGGCATTGCCGGCGAGGATGAGCATCGAGCCGAGCGCCAGCCACAGGTTCACGCCCTCCTTGTAGAGCAGCCAGCCGGCGAGCGCCGACAGCGGCACGCGCAGGAAGTCCATCGGCACCACCACCGTGGCATCGGCGAGCGAGATCGCCTTGGCAAGGCAGAAATGCGAGAAGGTGCCGGCCACGCCGACCACCGCCACCCAAGGCCACAGCGCCGGTGGCGGCCACATCCATACGCTGATGGCGGCGGGAAGCCCGATCACCGTCTGGATGAAGAACATGTAGAAAATGATGGTGAGCGCCGAATCGGTGCGGGTGAGCGCCTTGGTGATGATGATCGCGCTGCCGAGCAGCATGGCGGCGGCGAGCGCCACCGCCTGACCGGCGTTGAAGCTCGCGACCCCCGGCCCCATGATCAGCAGGATGCCGAAAAGGCCGAGCGCCACCGCGGCGATCCGCGCCGCGTTCAGCTTCTCGCCGAGAAAGCCGGCGGCGAGCAGCGCCGTCCACAGCGGCATGGTGAATTCGATGGCGATGACCTGCGCGATCGGGATCATCGCCAAAGATAAGAACCAGCAATATTGCCCGGCATAGTGGATGAGGTTCCGAGCGAGGTGCAAGGGCAGCCGCCGGGTGCGCACCGGATCGCCGCGATACCACAGGAAGACAACCGGCGAGAGCAGGCACAGCGCGATGCCGCTGCGCATGATCATGACGACGAATACCGGCAGGACGGTTGCGAGCTCCCGCCCCGCCACCGTCATGGCGAGCGTGGTGACGAGCCAGCCCCCCATCCACATCGCCGCCTGATAGGTCTTAACCATTCCGCCCCCAATTTGGCCTTGACGCAGCGGTGGCCCCCGATCATGGTGCCGCCATGGTCGCACCGTCGACATCCCGCCGCATCCGCGGTCTGTCAATTATTTGCTGCTAGCGCAACCCAGCTGGCAGGCGGCCGCTTTTCCAAGACCCCGAAAGAAAGCGATCCGAAGGCCGGCGAGCCCAAGGACCGTTCATGGCACTGAAACTCTGGAACACGCTCACCCGCCGCAAGGATGCGTTCACGCCTCTCGATCCGCGGAATGTGCGGCTCTATGTGTGCGGCCCGACGGTTTACGACCGAGCCCATATCGGCAACGCCCGGCCGGTGATCGTGTTCGACCTCCTGTTCCGCCTGCTGCGCCACCTCTATGGCGCCGATCACGTGACCTACGTCCGCAACATCACCGATGTCGACGACAAGATCAACGCCCGGGCGGCGGAGCAGGGGGTGCCGATCGGGACGCTCACCGCGGAGACGACGGCCGCCTTCCACGCCGACATTGCCGCGCTCGCCGTGTTGCCGCCGAGCCGCGAGCCGCGGGCCACCGAGCATATCGAGGCGATGATCGCGATGATCGAGCGGCTCATCGCCCGCGGCTTCGCCTATGAGGCGGACGGGCATGTGCTGTTCCACGTTCCCGCGATGGCCGATTACGGCAGATTGTCCGGCCGCTCGCTCGAGGAGATGATCGCCGGCGCCCGGGTCGACGTCGCGCCCTATAAGCGCGATCCGATGGATTTCGTGCTGTGGAAGCCGTCCCCGCCCGATCTCCCCGGTTGGGACAGCCCGTGGGGGCGCGGCCGTCCCGGTTGGCACATCGAATGCTCGGCCATGAGCTGGAAGCATCTCGGCGAGGAATTCGACATCCACGGCGGCGGCATCGACCTGGTTTTCCCGCATCACGAGAACGAGATTGCGCAAAGCCGCTCGGCCTTCGCCACGCCGGCCATGGCGCGCGTGTGGATGCATAACGGCTTCCTGCAGGTCGAAGGCGAGAAGATGGCCAAGAGCGCGGGGAATTTCGTGACCATCCACGAGCTGCTGCGCACCACGCGATTTGGCGCCCGCAAATGGGATGGGGGGATTCTCAGGCTTGCTCTTTTGAGCACTTACTATCGGCAGCCTTTGGATTTCACCACGGCGAGCCTGATGGAGGCAGAGTATAAGTTGCAGCGATGGTGGAACATCGTGAGCGACGAAGATCTGAACGATGTTCCTCTCAACGAAAAATCGCGCCAGACCATGCCGTCGCCAGCGCTGATCGACGCTCTGAGTGACGATTTGAATGTCCCGGAAGCAATGTTTTACTTGGCAAAGCAGGAAGCCGCCGCTTACCAAGATAGGAGTGCAAGATTACAATTCGCAGCTGATTTGTCGTTTATGGGTTGTTACCCTGCTTCAGCTCTTCAGCAGAAATTTGATGAAGACGAACGTGTGCTGGAGAAAACTAGACTTGGTAAAATCTTGAAAACAAGCGCCGCTTCATCCGCGAATGATATTTATACTATTTGGTTGGATCTGAAACCAGACGACATACATCGTAAAGCTCAAGAGCGCAGCAAAGCGAGAGAGCGAAAGGACTTTGCGACGGCTGATCGCATCCGCGCGGAGTTGGAGGCTGAGGGTGTGGAATTGAGAGACGTCAAGGACCCGGTCACCGGTGAGCTTCGCACCATGTGGAAGAAGAGGCTGTAGGGGGCCATGGTGGAGCGCCTCTATCTTTTCGACACCACGCTGCGCGATGGCCAGCAAACGCCGGGCGTCGACTTCTCCCTCGAGGACAAGCTGGTCGTCGCGGAGATGCTGGATCGCCTCGGCATCGACTATATCGAGGGCGGCTATCCCGGCGCCAACCCGGTCGATACCGCGCTCTTTGCCGAGCGCCGGGCGATCGCGGCGCGCTTCACCGCCTTCGGCATGACCAAGCGCCCGGGGCGCTCGCTCGCCAATGATCCGGGGCTTGCCCAGGTGCTGGCGGCCAACGCCGATGCCGTCTGCTTCGTCGCCAAGGCCTCCGATTTCCATGTGCGGGTGGCGCTCGGCATCAGCAACGAGGAAAATATCGAGGCCATCGCCGCGACCGTCGAGGCCGCCCGCCGCGCCGGCCTTGAGGCGCTGGTCGATTGCGAGCATTTTTTCGACGGCTTCAAGACCAATCGCGACTATGCGCTCGCCTGTGCCAGAACGGCCTTCGAGGCCGGCGCGCGCTGGGTGGTGCTGTGCGACACCAATGGCGGCAGCCAGCCGCAGGAGATCGAGGCCATCGTTCGCGCCGTCGCCAAGGTGGTGCCGGGGTCGCATCTCGGCATCCACGCCCACAACGACACCGAGCAGGCGGTTGCCAATTCGCTGGCGGCGGTGCTGGCCGGGGCGCGCCAGATCCAGGGCACGCTCAACGGCATCGGCGAACGCTGCGGCAATGCCAATCTCGTCTCGATCATTCCGACTCTGGCGCTCAAGGAGCCGTTTCGCAGCCGGTTCGAGACCGCCATCGGGCCGGATCGGCTGAAGACGCTCACCCATGTGAGTCGCGCCTTCGACGAGCTGCTCAACCGGGCGCCGCACCGCCAGGCCCCCTATGTCGGCGAGAGCGCCTTCACCACCAAGGCCGGCATCCACGCCTCCGCCATCATCAAGGAGCCCGAGACCTATGAGCATGTGCCGCCCGACAGCGTCGGCAACCAGCGGCGCGTGCTGGTGTCCGACCAGGCCGGCAAGGCCAATCTGATCGCCGAGCTGAAGCGCATCGGCATCATGGTCGAGCGCGATGATCCGCGACTTGACCGGCTGCTCGCCGAGGTCAAGGAGCGCGAGGCGCAAGGCTATGCCTATGACGGCGCCGACGCCTCGTTCGGGCTGCTGGCCCGGCGCATGTTCGGCGGGGTGCCGCAATTTTTCGACGTCGAGAGCTACAAGGTGATGGTCGAGCAGCGCCACAATGCCCTGGGCGAGCTCGTCACCATCTCGGAGGCGGTCGTCAAGGTGGTGGTCGACGGCGAGCGCTTCCTCTCGGTCGGGGAGGGGAATGGCCCGATCAATGCCCTCGACCAGGCGCTGCGCAAGGATCTCGGCCGCTACCAGGACTTGATCGCCGATCTCGAGCTTGCCGACTACAAGGTCCGGATCCTGAACGGCGGCACGGCCGCCACCACCAGGGTGCTGATCGAAAGCCGCGACGGCTCGGGCGCCCGCTGGTTCACCGTCGGCGTGTCGCCCAACATCGTCGATGCAAGCTTCCAGGCGCTCTCGGACTCGATCACCTGGAAGCTTCTCAAGGAGAATGCGGAGCAGTGAGTATGCTCACTAGACATGCGACCGCACCGCGTGGACCTCCGCCGCCTCGACCGCCGTCGGCGCCTGCACCCGTTTCAGAAAGGCAGGCACGATGTCCGAGGCTTGGCTCACCACTTCATATTTGACCTCGAGCCCGGGGCGGATGAACTTCTCGCTCCGCATGTGGCGCACGAGCGCCAGCAACGGCTCCCAGTAATTCTCGATATTGGCGATGATGATCGGCTTGCGGTGCTGGTTCAGCTGCGCCCAGGTCGAGACCTCGACCAGTTCTTCCAAGGTGCCGATGCCGCCCGGCAGGGCGACGAAGCCGTCCGACTTCTCGAACATGCTCATCTTGCGTTCATGCATGTTCTGGGTGACCACCACCTCCTGCACGTCGGTGAGCATCTGCTCGCGCTGAACCAGGAATTCGGGAATGATCCCGATGACGCGGCCGCCGGCGGCAAGGGTGGCGCGGGCCACCTCGCCCATCAGGCCGAGGCTGCCGCCGCCATAGACGAGCCCGATCCCGTGGCCGGCCAGCGATTGGCCGAGCACCCGGGCTGCCTCGATATAGGCGGGATTGCGCCCCGGGCCTGAGCCGCAGTAAACGCAGAGATTGCGATTCGTCTTCATTGCATCCATGTGAGCGGCGTCTTCCCATCGCGTCAAGCAATGCCTGACGACGCATTGAATTTGCGCGATTTCTGTTGCCCTTTTGTGCTAGATGGGCAGAAAGGGCATGTTTTTGAAGTCACATTCCAAAGGCTCCTGCCCAACCCCTGCGACAGGCGAGCGACATGATCAATCCGTTATACATCTATGTGGGCCTCGCTGCGGCAAGCCTGGGCGGCTTGGTGGCTGTCTCGCATGACCGCTGGGAACATTGGCCGAAGGCAGCCGCGGAGGTGGTGGTCGGCAAGGTCGGTGTCGAAACCACGCCGCAACCGTCGCCGGAGCAGCCGAAAAGCGCACCTGCGATGGTTTCCACTGCCCCGGCGCCCACTGCCCCGGCGCCTGCTGCGCCCGCGCCCGCTGCCCCTGCACCTGCCGCTGCCCCCTCTGCCGCCGCCCCCTTTGCCGCCGCCCCCTCTGCCGCAGCGCAATCCGACGCCCCGCCGCAAGCACCGGCTCCAGTTCCCGCAGCGCCGCAGAAAACAGATCCGGAACAAGAGCTTGCGGTGCTCGAGCAACCCGATTTGCAGCCCGCGCCGCGGTCGGCCGAGGCCGAGAAGCCGTCCTTCGACATCGTCAGGGTCGATCCCGACGGCCAGGCCGTGGTGGCGGGGCGTTCCGAGCCGGGCGCCCAGGTCGCCGTGAAGATCAATGGCGAAACCAAGGGCCAGGCCGTCGCCAATGAGCGCGGCGAGTGGGTATGGGTGACCAAGGACCCGATCAAGCGGGGTTCGAGCGAAATCACCATCGAGGCCCGCCGCGAGCCGGCCGCGCCGCCGCTGGTCTCGAGCCAGGCGGTCGATGTCGTGATCGGCGATGCACCCGGCAAGGCGGCGCTCGTGGTTCTGAGCGAGCCGTCGCGTCCCTCCAAGGTGATGCAGTCGCCCGAGGAGCAGCCGCTGGCCGGCGCGCCCAAGGTGGCGCTGGCGCCGCCGGGGGAGGCTGCCACCACCGCGGCGGATGTCCCTGAAAAAGCTGCAAGACCGTCCGCCAAATCCGGTCCGGCGAAACGCCCGGTCAGCCTCGACGTGGTCGACTACGACGATGCCGGCGAGATTATCTTCTCCGGCCACGGTTCGCCGGGCGCGACCGTCAGGCTCTATGTCGACAACAACGCCGTCGGCGATGCGGCAATCGACGGCCAGGGCGGCTGGACGCTGTCGGGCCGGGGGCGCATCGCGCCCGGCCAGCATGCGCTCCGGGTCGATGAGCTCGGTCCCGCCGCCAAGGTCGAGAGCCGAGTGGAATTGCCCTTCGTGCGGGCCAAGCCCGCCGAGATCGCGGCACTGGCGCCGCCGGCCGCGAAATCACCGTCCGCTCCGTCCGCCGCTGCTCCCGCTGCTCCCGCCGCGCCCGAGGCGACGCAGCAGCCTGAGCCCGAGGCGACGCAAAAGAGCGACCAGCTGGCCAATGGAGCCGCTGCTCCGCCGCCTGCCGCGACCGGCACCGAATCGGCCGCCCCGGCGATGAGCAGCAAGGCGCAGGTCACGCCCCCGGTCACCCAATTGACGGAGATCGCACCCACGCCGCAGACCGCGGCTCCCGCAGCCGAGCCTGCTCCGGCCCCCCAGGCATCGGCGCCAGCGCCTTCCCAGACGCCAGCGCCTTCCCGGGCGCCTGAGCCGCCGCAAGCCGCGCCGCAGGCGATGGGCGGTGGCCAGGCCATGGCCGGGCTGCCGGAAGCGGCGGGCCCTGCTGGCGTGCCCGCATCCAATCCGCCGGTTGCAGAGGCGCCGCGGCCGCGCAACGGCCGGATCGTCATCCAGCCCGGCAACAATCTGTGGAACATCTCGCGGGTGATCTATGGCAAGGGGACGCGCTACACGGTGATTTATGGTGCCAACAAGGAGCTTATCCGCAGCCCGCGGCTGATCTATCCGGGGCAGATCTTCGCGACGCCGGGCAGCGTGCCGCCGGTCTCGATCGATCCGGCATGGCGCAAGCCCCTGGCCGAGATCGTGGGCGATGGCCCATCTGCCAATTGACCCGTCTGCCGATTGACCGAGTTCAGTTGCAGAGGGGACGGGGCGATTGCTTTTGGGGGATTCGCTCACCAAATTCATTGATCAGTCGGGCCAGGGTTGACGCCCTGGCCTTTTATCCGGGTGTTGCCGATGACCGACATGACCATTGCCCTCAAGGCTCGCGCGCTTGCCAATGAGCCGGGCGGCGGTCATTTCGCGACGCTGCGCCAGCTTCTGCCCTATCTCTGGCCCGAGGGACGGCCCGATCTGCGCTGGCGGGTCGTCGTGGCGCTGATCGCGCTGTTCGCCTCCAAGGTGGTGACCGTCTGGGCGCCTTTCGCCTTCAAGGATGCCGTCGACATCCTCGGCAGCAAGGGCCCCCTCGCCACCGCCCTGTCGGTGACCGTGGCACTGATTCTCGCTTATGCGCTGGCCCGCATCATGATGGTGGTGCTGGCGCAGATTCGCGACGGGCTGTTTGCCAGGGTCGGCCAGAACGCGGTTCGCGAGCTTTCCGTCATCACCTTCCGCCACCTCCACGCCCTGTCGCTGAAATTCCATCTCGAGCGTCGCACCGGCGGGCTGTCGCGCATCATCTCGCGGGGCACCCAGGGCATCGACACGCTGCTGCGCTATTCGCTGTTCAACACCTTCCCGACGCTGATCGAGCTCGCCTTCGTTTGCGGCATCCTCGCCTGGAAATTCGGTTGGCTCTATGCCGTTGTCACCTTTGTGACAGTCATCGTCTATATCGTCTTCACCTACAGCGCCACCGAGTGGCGCATCGGCATCCGCCGGACGATGAACGATGCCGATACCGATGCCAACACCAAGGCCGTCGACAGCCTGCTCAATTTCGAGACGGTGAAATATTTCGGCAACGAGGAGCACGAGACGCGTCGCTTCGGCGTTGCCATGGACCGCTATGAGCAGGCGGCGATCCGCACCTGGACGTCGCTGACGGTGCTCAATTCCGGCCAGGCGGTGCTGTTCTCGATCGGGCTGGCCATCGTCATGGCCATGGCGGCCATGGATGTGAGCGCCGGGCGGCTCACGGTCGGCGACTTCGTCATGGTCAACGCCCTGATGATCCAGCTCTATCTGCCGCTCAACTTCATGGGGTCGGTCTATCGCGACATCAAGCAGGGGCTGATCGACGTCGAGGAGATGTTCAAGCTGCTCGATGTTCCCGCCGACATCACCGACCGGCCGGGTGCCGCGCCGCTGATCGTCGGCAAGGGCGAGATCGAGTTCGACGATGTGCGCTTCCACTATGACCGCGAACGGCCGATTCTGCGCGGCGTGAGCTTCAAGGTGCCGGCCGGCAAGACGGTTGCCATCGTCGGGCCCTCCGGCGCCGGCAAGTCGACCGTGTCGCGGCTGCTCTATCGCTTTTACGATGTGACCGGCGGCACCATCCGGATCGATGGTCAGGACATCGCCCAGGTCACGCAAGCCTCGCTGCGGGCGGCGATCGGCATGGTGCCGCAGGATACCGTGCTGTTCAACGACTCCATCCGCTACAACATCGAATATGGCCGCCCCGGCTCGACGCGCGAGGAGATCGACGCCGCCGCCAGGCTGGCCCAGATCCATGAATTCGTGCTCGCTCTCCCCAAGGGCTACGACACCGTTGTCGGCGAGCGCGGCCTCAAGCTGTCGGGCGGCGAGAAGCAGCGGGTGGCGATCGCCCGCACCATCCTCAAGGCGCCCCCCATTCTCATGCTCGACGAGGCGACCTCGGCGCTCGACACCATGACGGAGCAGGAGATCCAGTCGGCGCTGCGCCGGGTGTCGCAAAACCGCACGACGCTGGTCATCGCCCATCGGCTGTCGACCGTGGTCGATGCCGACGAGATCATCGTGCTCGAGCGCGGCCGCATCGTCGAGCGTGGCACCCACCGGGCGCTGCTTGCCGCCAGTGGCGTCTATGCGGCGATGTGGAACCGCCAGCGCGAGGCCGAGGAGGCGCGCCGGCGCCTTGCCGAGGCCGATGAGGACGAGACGCATCCCGCCGCGCTGCAGCTCGTGCCGGCCGGCCGCTAGGGGAGAGCTCGACTTTGGCCGATCCGATTTCCGCCGTGCTGGTGCCGGTCCATCGCCAGGGCTATCCCTTCATCGCCCTGTTCGCCGGGCTGACGCTGCTCGCCTTCCTCATCCTGCCGGCGATGTTCGGCTGGCTCGGCGTGATCCTCACCTTGTGGTGCGCCTATTTCTTCCGCGATCCGCCGCGGGTGACGCCCCTCGACGGCAGCTTGGTGATATCGCCGGCCGACGGCGTGATCACGGCGATCGAGACGGTTGCGCCCCCGCCCGAGCTCGACCTGGCGGCGATCCCGGTCACCCGCATCTCGATCTTCATGAATGTCTTCGATGTCCATGTGAACCGCTCCCCCGTCGCCGGCCGGATCGAGCGCATGGCCTACATTGCCGGAAAGTTCGTCAACGCCTCCCTCGACAAGGCCAGCACCGACAATGAGCGCCAGGCGCTGACCCTGGAGATGGCCGGCGGCACCCGCATCGGGGTGGTGCAGATCGCCGGGCTGATCGCGCGGCGGATCGTCGCCTTTGCCGCCACGGGCGACCAGCTCCGGGCCGGCCAGCGCTTCGGCCTGATCCGCTTCGGATCGCGGGTGGACGTTTATCTTCCGCAGGGTCACAATGCCCAGGCCATCATCGGGCAGCGAACCATTGCCGGAGAGACGATCCTGGCGGATTTGACAGCGGCCAAGCCCCCGCTTCAGGGCTTCATCAGTTGAGGAGGAGGAGGCGACCCGTGCGGCGACCGGTCATAGGCTCCGAGCGGCTGTTCAGGGGCACGCGCGAACAGCGCCTGCGCCGGTTCAAGATGATCCCGGTGCGCTTTCTCCTGCCCAACATCATCACGCTGCTTGCCCTGTGCTCGGGTGTGACGGCGATCAGGCTCGGCATCGAAGGCCGCTACGAGCTTGCCGTCGGCGCGGTCATCGTCGCGGTGGTGCTCGACGCCATCGACGGGCGGCTGGCGCGGCTGCTCAAGGGTTCGTCGCGTTTTGGCGCCGAGCTCGAATTCGCTTGCCGATTTTGTCAATTTCGGCGTCGCTCCGGCCATCCTCGTCTATGTCTGGTCGTTGCATCAGCTGCGCAATCTCGGCTGGATCGTCGCACTTGGTCTGGCGATCTGCTGCGCGCTCCGGCTGGCCCGCTTCAATGTCGCCATCGATGATCCGGACAAGCCGGCCTGGAAGATGAATTTCTTCGTCGGCATTCCCGCCCCGGCCGGTGCCGGCCTTGCCATGGCTCCCCTCTATCTCGGCTTCCTCGGGCTTGTCCCCGACGGCCGGGCGGCGGCCGGTCTGGTGCTGGTATGGGTGGCGCTGGTTGCAGCCGGCATGGTCAGCCGCCTACCGACCTTTTCCGGCAAGACGCTGGGGCAGCGGGTGCACCGCGATCTGGTGCCGCCGATCATCGCCGGCGCCGTGCTGGCGCTCATCATGCTGATCGCCTACACCTGGGAAATGCTCTCGGTCATTGCTCTCACTTATGTCGTCTTTATTCCTTTGGGCATAAGAAGTTATCGCCGCCAGGAGCGGGCCTTTGCCGCACGCGTGGGGGCACCGGAAGACCTGCCGCCATGAGCGCCGCCCGGTAGGCTCGGAGGTGGGGGTCGAAATGTCGCGAGACACAATCTGTGCACATTGCTGTGCCTTGTCGTGAGTTATGTCATAAGGGCCGGGTTTTGCTCGGACAGGTTGGATCTAAGCTCAATGCCGCTCGATATAAGGGCGCTGATCTCGGCGCATGCCGGAGAAGCCAGCGCGCTCTATGAAGCCCACGTGAATGCACGTCTCGCCAAGGCGCTGAGGCTGATCGGCTTCGATCGCACCTATGTCCGCGGATCGGGCGCCTATCTGTGGGACGACACGGGACGGCGCTGGGGCGAGGGCCTGGTCGAGATGGCCGCCCGCCACGAATTCATCAGGGACGTGCGCTGGCGCGGCCTGATGCTGGGGATCGAATTCGCATGACGAACATCAAGCTCATTCCGCTCGTCATCACCGCCCAGGACGTCGATTCGTTTCTCGCAGCCTTCGACAAGGTGATGACCAGTCTTCACCGATTTCCGGGACCTGCCTGGGAAAGCCTGTTCCGCATTGGCCGGAACGTCCTCTCGAGCGGTTCCAGCCCGAAACGGAAGGCGACGGCTTGACCATGCTCGATACCAAACCGCCGGCGGCCGTCGCGCCGCCGAAGACGATCGTGGCCGATGGCGGCCGCGCGTGGTTCAACATCTCTGCCTGGTCGATCCGGCGGCCGCTGCCGGCCGCGCTGCTGTTCATTCTCCTGATGGCGGTCGGCCTTTATGCCTATTCGCGCATGCCGGTCACCCGCTATCCGAATGTCGACATCCCGGTGGTGATGCTGCTGCTCGAAAGCCCCGGCACGCCGGCGAGCACCCTCGAGCAGCAGGTGGCGGTTCCGCTCGAACAGCGCCTCAAGGCGGTCGACGGCACGCGCCATGTGCTGACGACCATCGCCGAGGGTTTCGCTGCCATCACTGTCCAATTCTCGGTCGACAAGAAGTCGGCAGCGGCCCTTGCCGACGTGAAGCGGGTTTATGCCGCCGCCCATGACGTGCTGCCGCCCGATCTCAAGGATCCGCGCATCGAGCTCATCGAGGTCACCGGGCCGGCCGGGCTCACCTATGCCGTGCGCTCCGACAAGCTCACGCCCGAGCAATTGGCGGCGGTGGTCGAAACCAAGGCCATGCCCGAGATCAAGAAGCTCGCCAGCGTCTCCGACGTGATCGCCTCCGGCGGGGCGCGCCGCGAAGTCACGGTGGCGCTCAATCCGCGCAAGATTGCCGAGAACCAGGTCGTGCCGGTCGATGTCAGCAAGGAGCTGGCACGGTTTGCCGCCGACGGCCTCAAGACGGCGCATGGCGATCCCGAGGAGATCGCCGCGGTGCTCGGCGACATGCCGGTCACCATCGGCAATGGCGAGAAGCGGCCGCTCAAGGACTTCGCCGTCATCGAGACCGATTCCGCCGACATCACCTCCTTTGCCATGCTCAACGGCAAGGAGACCTCGGCCTTTTCGGTCTACCAGGCGCCGGGCGCCAGCGACGTCAAGGTGGCGGAGGAGGTGGCGGCCAAGGTCAAGGTGCTGGCCGAGACCTATCCCGACGTCACCTTCGAACTGGTCGACAGCTCGGCACCCTACACGCTCGGCAACTTCCATTCGGCGCTGCACACCTTGTGGGAGGGCGCCATCCTGACCGTGCTGGTGGTGTTCCTGTTCCTGCGCAACATCCGCGCCACCATCATCGCCGCCATCGCGCTGCCGCTCTCGATCGTGCCGGCCTTCTGGGCGATGGACATGCTCGGCTTCTCGCTCAATCTGGTGAGCCTGCTCGGCATCACCATCGTCACCGGCATCCTGGTCGACGATGCCATCGTCGAGATCGAGAACATCGTCCGCCACATGCGGATGGGCAAGCCGCCATTGCAGGCCTCGATGGAGGCTTCGACCGAGATCGGCCTCACCATGACCGCGATCTCCCTCACCATTATCGCGGTGTTCGTTCCGGTGAGCTTCATGGGCGGCATCGCCGGGCGCTTCTTCACCGAGTTCGGGCTTACCGTATCGATGGCGGTGCTGTTCTCGCTGCTGGTGGCGCTGCTGCTCACCCCGGTGCTCAGCGCCTACTTGCTCAAGCCGACCGAGACCGACGGCGAGCAGGAGGGCATTTTGATGCGCGGCTATCTTGCGGTGCTGCGCCGTGCCATCCACCATCGCTATCTGACGGTGCTCATCGGCGTCGCGATCTTCGCCGGCTCGATCTACGTCACCCGCTATCTGCCCTCGGGCTTCCTGCCGCCCGAGGACACCTCCCGGATCCTCATGACGATCAAGCTCGACGACGCGACCTCGATCGACGACACCGTCGAGATGGCCAAGAAGGTCGACGCCATCATCCGTCGCGACAAGGATGTCCGCGAGGTGTTCGCCAGGGGCGGCGGTGCCGGTCTCGGCGCCGACATCCGCACCGCCAATCTGGTGATCCATCTCAAGCCGCGCGGCGAGCGCAACCGCAGCCAGGCGGCGATCTCCGACAGCATCGAGGCGGACCTCGCCAAGGAGCAGGGGATCCGCTTCTGGACGGTCAACGAATTGAGCGGTCTGCGCGACGTGCTGCTGGCGGTGGTCGGCAGCGACGGCGAGAAGGTGGCCGCGGCGGCGCGCGACATCGAAAAGCAGATGAGCGACATCCCGGAGGTCAAGAACGTCCTGGCCAATGCCGCACCCGAGCACAAGGAGCTGAGGGTCAGGGTGAAGCAGGATCAGGTCGCTGCCAGCGGCGTTTCGCGCGATGCCATTTTCGAGACCATCCGTCTCGGCACCATCGGCGACATAGCGGCGGCGATCCCGGTGGGTGATTCCTCCGGCGAAGCGATCGATGTCCGCCTGTCGCTGGATGCCGGTGGCGCCGGGCAGGCCGACAACTTCGACTCGCGGCTGTTCCAGGCCTTGTTCCTCGATACCAAGGACGGCAAGCGCATCTCGGTCGACAAGCTCGCCGATGCCACCGTGGCGGAGGGACCGATCACCCTCAACCGGCGTGACGGCAATCGGGTGGTGACGGTCGAGGCGGATCTGGCCGAGGACGTGTCGCTCGGCAATGCCCTGGCGGCGATCCAGGAGCTGCCCGCGGTCAAGTCCATGCCGCCCGGCGTGTCGCTCGTCGAGGCCGGCGACGCCGAGACCATGCGGGAAACCTTCGTGAGCTTCGGCATCGCCATGGCGCTCGGCGTGGCGGCGGTGCTGATCATTCTGATCATTCTCTTCCGCAGCGTCATGCAGCCGATCACCATCCTGGCGTCGCTGCCGCTGTCGATCGCCGGCGCCGTCTTTGCGCTGCTTCTCTTCTCGAAGCCGCTCGACATGCCGGTGATCATCGGCCTGCTGATGCTGGTCGGCATCGTCACCAAGAACGCCATCATGCTGGTCGACTTCGCCATGGTGGCGGTGCGCCGCGGCTATGGCCGGGTGGCGGCGCTCATGGATGCCGGGCACAAACGGGCCCGGCCGATCGTGATGACCACCATCGCCATGGTGGCCGGCATGCTCCCCGGGGCGCTGGGCCTTGGCGAGGGCGGCGAGTTCCGCTCGCCCATGGCGGTCGCGGTGATCGGCGGCCTCGTCCTCTCGACGCTGCTGTCGCTGCTCTTTGTTCCCGCCATGTATACCATCATGGACGATATTGGTGGATTGCTGCGCCGCCGCAAATAGGTTTCACGAATGGTTTCCGCGGCATGCAACCGATCACTTGTGCACTGCGTTTGGCCTTTTCCGGCCATGCGCGGAGCGGGACGGGCGCTTGACCTCCTTTGAACAACCCCCTAACGGTAACCCCGTGGGGGCCAATTTTCCGACCACCCAGACAAGGAATGCATAGTGGCCGTACCTCTGAAACAACAGATCGCCGTGGGGGCCTATATCGTCAAACAGCGGCTGATGGGCCGCAGGCGCTATCCCCTGGTGCTGATGCTCGAGCCGCTGTTTCGTTGCAACCTCGCCTGCGCCGGCTGCGGCAAAATCGACTATCCCCGACCTATTCTGGACAAGCGATTGAGCGTCAAGGACTGCCTCGACGCCGTCGACGAGTGCGGTGCTCCGATCGTGGCGATCCCCGGTGGCGAGCCGTTGATTCATAAGGAAATCGAGCAGATCGTGGCCGGCATCGTGGCCAAGCGCAAATTCGTCTCGCTGTGCACCAATGCGCTGCTGCTCGAGAAGAAGCTGCATCTGTTCAAGCCGTCGCCTTATTTATTCTTCTCGATCCATCTCGACGGGCTGCGCGAGCACCATGACCGCGCCGTCTGCCAGCAGGGCGTGTTCGACCGGGCCGTTTCGGCCATCAGGGCCGCCAAGGCCGCCGGCTTCCAGGTCAATGCCAACGCCACCATTTTCGATGGCCATGCGCCCGATAAGATCGCCGCCTTCCTCGATTTCACCACCGAGCTTGGGGTGAACGTCTCGATCTCCCCGGGCTATGCCTATGAGCGGGCTCCCGACCAGGACCATTTTCTCAACCGCCGCAACACCAAGGAGCTGTTCCGCGAGGTGTTCCGGCGCGGCGAGGGCAAGAAATGGCTGTTGTCGCACTCGGCCCTGTTCCTCGATTTTCTCACCGGCAATCAGGAATATATGTGCACCCCCTGGGGCATGCCGACCCGCAATGTGTTCGGCTGGCAGAAGCCGTGCTACCTGCTTGGCGAAGGGTACGCGAAGTCCTTCCGCGAGCTCATGGAGGGCACCGACTGGGACAGCTACGGCACCGGCCGCTATGAGAAATGCGCCAACTGCATGGCCCATTGCGGCTATGAGCCGACGGCGGCAATGGATGCCCTCGCCCATCCGATCAAGGCTCTGATGGTTGGGCTCCGGGGGCCGAGAGTCTCAGGCCCGATGGCGCCCGAGATCGACATGACCCACCAGCGCAAGGCCGATTACGGGCTGCATGAGCGCCACGTCGCCGACGTGCTGGCGGAGATTCATGCCCCGCTCCGGCGCGAAGCGGCGGAGTAGGCCTTAAGCCTCAGGCGAGCGAGAAGGCCGGCAGTGCGGCATGCACGGCGCGGCTCAAATTCTCTGCCGCGAGCTGCGACTGCTGTCCGACATGCAGCAGGTCGAGCAGGTTGAGCTGACCGGTGGCAAGGGCGACGATGATCGGCCAGATGTTGAGCCGACCGCCCTTGGTCATGGCCGCCGCCGCGGCTGCCGGTATGGCGGTGGCGGCGCAGTCCGAGACCGCCCGCAGCGCCAGGAACGGCACGCCCCGATTGGCGGCGGCGCGCGCGATCAGCGCCGACTCCATGTCCACCGCGCCGGCCTCGCTGTCCTGATGGAGCTTTGCCTTGTCGGCGACGCCGAGCACCGGCTGGAATGAGCAGAGGAGGGGGTTCTCGCGGACGTCGGTGCCCGATGACAGCAGATTGACCAGCCGGTTTCGCCAGCGCCGGTCGGTCTCGAGAAGCTTGAGACCCGTGTCCTCCGGCAGCAGGACGCCCTCCGGAACGATCAGGGCGCCGGGCGGAATGTCCGGATCGAGCCCGCCGGCCAGCCCGAAGCTCAAAATGGCCTCAGCACCCTCGGCGATCAGGCGATCGACCGTGGCCTGCGCCGTAGGTGCGCCGGGACCGGCAATTTGAAGATGAGGACGGCGGTGGCCGCCATCATTGGCCGCCTTCGCGATGATCCGGGCTTCCATTGCAAGACCGGTCACGACGCCCACCCTACGTCGTGCGGCGCAGCTCGCGCACATGCTGTCCCCAGTTCCCCCGTAGAATCAGTCTCCTTAGTTCCGCCTTATACCGTAATTCCACAGGCCTGTACTCCCCTCGTGGTGGCCATTTGCCGCGTCGCTGGGTTTTCCCGGCGGGTGTGTCCTAAATTCCGAAACTGACGCTGCGCGAATTGCCACGCATCAGGCGCGCATAGCGCCCGAGCGACCAGGTCGGAAAATAGGCCGAGTATCCGTGATATTTGAGGTAGAAGACGCGCGGGAATCCGACCGCCGTAAACTGATCCTCCGCCCAGCGCGCGCCCGTACGCTGCCGCCCGACAAGATGGTGGACGCCGCGGGCGACGGCCGGGTTCGCGACCTCGCCCGCCGCCATCAG
The DNA here is from genome assembly GCA_963744915.1 of uncultured Alphaproteobacteria bacterium. Taxonomy (GTDB): domain Bacteria; phylum Pseudomonadota; class Alphaproteobacteria; order Rhizobiales; family Aestuariivirgaceae; genus DATAFF01. The sequence continues at coordinate 17,636 of CAVUUY010000008.1, read as the reverse complement.
CCCGAGCACCGCCCAGGCGGTCTGGGAGGCCGTCGAGACCGAATCGGCATTGCGTTCGGCCGGCCAGTAGGTGGCGCCGTCCTCGCCCCATCCGCCATCCGGATTCTGCCGGGCGACCAGCCAGTCGACGGCGCGCCGGATCCAGGGCGCGCCCATGTCCTCGCCGGCGGCATTGAGGGCGCAAAGCGCCGACCAGGTGCCATAGACATAATTGGTGCCCCAGCGGCCGAACCAGGAACCGTCCTCCTCCTGCTCGGACTGCATGAATGCGATGCCGCGCCGCACGATCGGATGGCTGCCACGATGCCCGATCTGGCACAGAAACGAGATGCAGCGGGCCGTGACGTCGACCGTCGGCGGGTCGAGCAGCGCGCCGTGATCGGCGAAGGGGATCGAGTTCAGGAAATCGGCGGTATTGTCCCGGTCGAACGCTCCCCATCCGCCATTGGCGCTCTGCATCCCCTCGATCCACCGGGCGGCACGGGCGATATTTTCGGCATAGCGCACGCTGTCCACCCGGTGCAGCAGCATGCCGACGACGGCGGTGTCGTCCACGTCGGGGTAGAAGTCGTTGCGGTATTGGAATGCCCAGCCGCCCGGCTCGAGACCCGGGGCGCGCGTTGCCCAGTCGCCCTTCACGTCGAGAATCTGCCGCTCCGCCAGCCAGTCGCAGGCGGCCCGGATGCGCGGATCTGCGGGTTCGAGTCCGCCCTCCAGCAGGGCGTGGGTGGCGAGCGCCGTATCCCACACCGGCGACACGCATGGCTGGCAGTAGCGCGGCCGGTCGCCGCGCATTTGCCGCGCCTCGACCACCAGCTGCCGCACCGAGCGGAGCGCCTGCACGAAGCGGGGATCGGCATGGTCCATCCCGATCAGGTCGAAGGCCATCACGGAATTGGCCATGGCCGGAAAGATGGCGCCGAGCCCGTCCTCGCCATTGAGCCGCGGCATGATGAAATCGAGCGCCGCCTGGATGGCCCGGCGGCGGGCGGGCAGGCGCGGAAAGACATGCGCTTCAAGCGGCTGCAGCAGGCGGTCGAGCTTGAGGAAGAACGCGCCCCACAGCTTGCCCGTCGGATTGTGGTGCCATTGGCGGATGCGCTCGGGCGGCGTCGCGAACAGCTCGTGGCACGCGACGCCGCCCGGGTTGCGGGCCCGGCCGCGCTTGGCTGCGACCACCAGGAGCGGCGCGATCACCGTCCGCGACCAATAGGAGAACCGCCAGATATTCACCGGAAACCATGCCGGCATCAGCATCAGCTCGACCGGCATGGCGGGCACTCCGGTCCACGGAAGCTGGCCGAATATCGCCAGGCTGTAGCGCGTGAACACGTTGGAGCGCTCGGCGCCGCCATGGGCCAGGATCGCGTTGCGCGCCCGCACCATATGCGGCGCCGCCGGCTCATCGCCGACCATCTTCAAGGCGTAATAGGCCTTCACCGAGCAGGACAGGTTGAACGCGCCGCCATGATAGAGCGGCCAGCCATCATGGCTGTCGCTCTGCACCGAGCGGATATAGTCGGCGAGTTCCGCCTCGCGCTCGGGCTCGCTCTCGCCCAGATACCGGTTTAGGAAAATATACTCAGACGGGATGGTGGCGTCGGCCTCCAGCTCGAAGACGAAATGACCATCCGGCTGCTGCAGGGCGGCGAGCGCCTCGGCACTGTGGGCGGCGATGTCGCGGGCATGTGCCGCCAGCGCCGGCGGGGCTGAGATCTCGGCCATATGGATCGCGCTGGAATTCCCCGTCATCGTTGCGGAAACCTCGATGGTCATGACGCCTGCGGCTGCAGCTGGTGTTGCGAAAGGGTAGTTTCCATATTTGCTGCGCCGCAGCAAGAGAGCTCACCCATGGAATGCCGCGGCCGCTGCCTGGCCGGAGCGGATCGCGCCCTCTATGGTTGTCGGAAGCCCGGTATCGATCCACTCGCCCGCGAGAACGAGATTGGCGAAGGGGGTGCCGGCTTTCGGCCTCCGGGCATTCTGTTCCGGGCTGGCCAGAAAGGTGGCCCGGTGCTCCTTGATCACCCGCACCTTCGGCATGGGCGATCCGGCCCGGTCGAGGGCGGTGGCGATGTCGCGCCAGACTCGCTCGGCAATGGCGGTGTTCGGCTCCTCGACCAGCGCCATCGCGGCGCTGATGGTGACCGAGGCGAGATTGCCGCGGACGAACAGCCACTGGGCCGTGCCGCCGACCAACCCGAGCAGCGCCGGCTCGATCAGCGGCAGCGGTGTCTCGTCGATCCGGAAATGCAGGTTCACGATCGGCGCAAATTCGCTCGGTGCCGTGATCTCGGGCACAAGCTCGCCGATCGCCCAGGCCGGCACCGCGGCGATCACGGCGTCGCCGGCCAGGACCGGCTCGCGGCCGCGCGCCGTCACCAGCGCGGTGACACGGTTCGAGGCGCGCTCGAGGCCGCGGATCTTGGCGCCGAAGCGGACATCGACGCCGCGCTCATCGAGCATCGCGAGCGCCGGCGCGACGAGGGTGTCGGCAAGGCTGCGCCGAGCGATCAGCGGCGTCGATTTGCCGGCGCCCTGGGCCAGCGTCTCGCGGATCACCGGCAGCAGCAGCCGCGCCGCCGCCTGGTCCGGCGGCGTGTTGAGGACGGCGATGGTGAACGGCTCCCAGAAACGGTGGAAGAACGGCCCTTGCGAGCGAAAGAGCTGGCTCACCGTCCGGTTGCCGGCATTGAGCAGCCGCAGTCCCTCGATATATTCGGCAAGCGAGGTGCCGCGCACCCGCCGGTCCTTGTCGAGAATCCACCACGGCACCGGTCCGCGATTGATGTCGACGGTCCAGCGTTCGCCCGATTTGAGGTCGAGGAAGGGGAAGATGGCGCGCTCCGGCCCGCTCAGCCGGTCGCGGGCGCCGATGCGGTCGAGATAGCCGAGCGTTGCCCAATTGCCCGACAGCATCAGATGATTGCCATTGTCGATCTCGGCCTCGAGCAGCGGGTCGTGCCATGAGCGGCAGCGCCCGCCCGCTCCGCCCGCCGCCTCGTGCACGACCACGTCGGCGCCGCGGCTGACGAGCTCGATGGCAGCGGCGAGGCCGGCGACGCCGGCGCCGATGATATGGACCTTGCCCATGGGACGTCAGAACAGACCGTAGCGCAGCGCGATGGCAAGCATTTCCGTTTTGCCGACCAGCCGTTTCGACACCGACGGATCGGCGATTGCGCTGTCGGACAGCGCCACCATGCGCATGAGATTGCGACGATAAACCTCCATCATGATCCGTGCCGGCCGCATCGCCCGCCGGTCGCAGCGCGCCAGCGCTCCCTCGGCATCGCCAAATTGGTCGCGCGCCAGGCCGGCGAATTCGCGCCAGGCCGCGGGGAAGGCTCGGTGGCGCATGATGCCGGTCGGCGGCGTCGCCGGGATGCCGTGGTGATGGAGCAGGTCGCGCGGCAGATAGACCCGCCCGATCCGGGCATCCTCGTCGACATCGCGGGCGATGTTGGCGAGTTGCAGCGCCCGTCCGAGATGATGGGCGACGGCCTTGCCGTTCGCGCCCGGCTCGCCGAAGATCGAGATGCAGAGGCGGCCGACGGCAGAGGCGACGCGGTCGCAATAGAGATCGAGGGTGGCACGGTCAGGGGCGACGATCGGGCCTTCGGCATCCATCTCCATGCCGTCGATGATGGCCAGGAAGTCGGCCCGGTCGAGGCCGAAGGTCTGGACCCCGCCGACCAGAGCGCGGGCGATGCGCTGGCGCGGCGCGCCGGCATAAAGGGCATCGATCTCGCGCCGCCACCCGGCAAGTCCGGCCAGGCGCTTCTGTCGATCGGGCTCGTCGTCGGCGATGTCGTCGACAGTGCGGCAGAAGGCATAAACGGCGAAAATCGCTGCCCGGCGATCGGCCGGGAGCAGCCGCATCGCCCAATAGAAGGAGGTGCTTGCCGCCCGGACCTGGCGGGCGATCTCCTGCTGGTCGGTGAGGTCGACCGGTTCGGTCGGCAGTTGCGAGGTGATGACCATGGCGGCGCGCTTGTCGAGCCGGGATCAGCCCCGCGCCTTGAAATCGAGGACGTTGGCGCCGGCATGCTTCAGGGCGGCAAACACCTCGTTGACGACGTGCCTGGCCTCGAGCCCCGCTTCGTCGAACTGCTCCTGCGGCGAACCATGGCCGATGAACTTGTCCGGCAGGAACATGGACCTGACCTTGAGACGGCCGCCGAGCAGGTCGTTGCTCGCCAGATAATTCAGCACATGCGAGCCGAACCCGCCGATGGCGCCGTCTTCCATGGTGATCAGGACCTCGTGCTCGCGGGCGAGGCGGCGCACCAGCCCGGTATCGAGCGGCTTGGCAAAGCGGGCATCGGCGACGGTGGTCGGGAGGCCGTGCTGGCGCAGCTCCTCGGCTGCCTTGAGGCAGGCCTGGAGCCTGGTGCCGAGGCACAGGATCGCAACCTTGCTGCCCTCGACGATGATGCGACCCTTGCCGATCTCGAGCGGCACACCCTGTTCCGGCATGTCGACCCCGACGCCTTCGCCGCGCGGAAAGCGGAAGGCTACGGGCCGGTCGTCAAGTGCTGCGGCGGTCGCCACCATATGGACGAGCTCGGCCTCGTCGGATGCTGCCATGATGACGAAATTGGGCAGGCAGGCGAGGTAGGCGAGGTCGTAGCTGCCGGCATGGGTGGCACCGTCCTGGCCGACCAGACCGGCCCGGTCGATGGCGAAGCGCACCGGCAGGCGCTGCAGGGCGACATCATGGACCACCTGGTCGTAGGCCCGCTGCAGGAAGGTGGAATAGATGGCGCAGAACGGCTTGTAGCCCTCGACCGCCAGCCCGGCGGCGAAGGTGACGGCATGCTGCTCGGCGATGCCGACATCGAAGGTGCGGTCCGGGAAGCGCTTCTCGAACTTGTCGAGACCGGTGCCCGACGGCATGGCGGCGGTGATGGCGATGATCCGCTGATCCTTCTCGGCCTCGCGGATCAGGGAATCGGCGAACACCGAGGTGTAGCTCGGAGCGTTGCTCTTGGCCTTGGGCGTCTCCAGCGTCACCGGATCGAATTTGGTGACCGCGTGATAGCGCTCCTGGTGCGGCTCCTTGAACGGGTGGCCCTTGCCCTTCTCGGTGACCACATGCAGGAGAATGGGGCCGAGCTGCTGGGCGTCGCGGATGTTTTCCAGGATGGGAACGAGCGTGTCGATGTCGTGCCCGTCGACCGGCCCGATATAATAGAACCCGAGCTCCTCGAAAAGCGTGCCGCCAAACACCATGCCGCGGGCATATTCGTCAACCTTCTCCGCCGCTTGGCGAAAGCTCTTCGGGAAGCGCTTGGCCAGGTGCTTGGCAATGTCGCGCAGCGACAGGAACGGGCGCGACGACACCAGCCACGAGAGATAGTTGGTGAGCGCCCCCACGGCGGGCGCGATCGACATGCCGTTGTCGTTGAGAATGACGGTGACCCGGCTGTCCAGCGCCCCGGCATTGTTCATCGCCTCATAGGCCATGCCGGCACTCATGGCGCCGTCGCCGATGACGGCGATGACATTGTTGCGGCGCCCATCGAGATCGCGCGCCACGGCCATGCCGAGCGCTGCCGAAATCGAGGTGGAGCTATGCGCGGCGCCGAACGGGTCGTAGTCGCTCTCGGTCCGCTTGGTGAAGCCGTAGAGACCCTCGCGCTGGCGGATGGTGCGGATCCCATAGCGCCGGCCGGTCAGGATCTTGTGCGGATAGGCCTGATGGCTGACATCCCAGATCAGGCGGTCGTCCGGCGTGTTGAACACGTAATGCAGCGCCACGGTGAGCTCGACGACGCCGAGGCCGGCGCCGAAATGGCCGCCGCTGACAGAGGCCGCATCGATGGTCTCCAGACGCAACTCATCGGCAAGCTGGCGAAGCTGGCTCGGATGCAGTTTCCGGAGGTCGGCGGGTATTTGGATCCTGTCGAGAAGCGGAGTGGAAACCGGCATGACGCCCCTTGCTGTTTTCTCGAGAGATTGGCTGCTTCAGGCCCAAGGCCGGACAACTTATCATTGCCCAAACGGCGGGCAAACCCTGCAACAATTAGCCGTTTACCATTATTTTTCTGCCATTCAACTCATGTCGAGGTCGCGTTCGCGCCACCTTTGCTTGCGCCCACCATGATAGTCAAGCGCAGAGGATGCAGTCATCGCGGCGTAGATCAGGGCCGCGGCCGGCAGTGTCAGAGCCCACGGATCGGCCAGCCCGTGATAGCGGACCGCCGGCAGATAGGCCACTGCCATGAGGCTCCAGGCCAGGATCCCGCCCACTGCCGCGACCCATGGCAGGAATGGCGCCGCGATGGTGGCAACCGGCGGCACCAGGAAGATGACGGCGAGACCGATCAGGGTCAACGCCAGGAGCAGCGGCGAATAGCCGAGCTGGTGATAGGCCGAGCGGCTCACCATCGCCCACAGGTCGGCGAGATCGGGATAGTCGCGCAGCGACCGGCTGTGGTCGGCTAGCCCGAGCCAGATGCGCCGCCCGCTCTGCTTGACGGCGCCGGCCAGCGCACAATCGTCGATGATGGCATCGCCGATCGCCTGCAGCCCCCCAATGGCCTCCAGCGCGTCGCGGCGGATCAAGATTGCGCCGCCCGCCGCGGCGGCGATCGGGCTCCCCGGATCGTTGACGGCGCGAAACGGGTAGAGCAGGCCGAAAAAGAAGATGAAGGGCGGAATAAGAAGTTTTTCCCAGAAGGTTCGGCATGACAGGCGCACCATCAGGGAGGTCAGCGCCAGGCGCTCGCTCACCGCCTTGCTGACCAGCAGCCGCAGCGTCATCGGTCCGTGGCTTATATCGGCATCGCTCAGCCAGAGGAGCTCCGGCTGCTCCGAGCCGAGCGATCGCAGTCCCTCGTTCAGCGCCCACATCTTGCCCGCCCAGTCGCCGGGCAGCGGCGCCGCATCGACGACGACGATCTTGCCGGGATGAAGCGTCCGGGCGAACTCGGTTGCAAGCTCGGCGGTGTCGTCGGTGCTTGAATCGTTGCTCACGACGATCCGGAAGCGCCCGGGATAATCCTGGGCGGCGAGGCTTGCGAGGCAGGTGACGATGGTTGCCGCCTCGTTGCGGGCCGGCACGACGGCGACGACGGTGGGCCAGCGTGCGAGACCCTCGGGTTCCGACGGCAGCCGTTGGTCGGCGCGCCAGAACTGGTGCCAGAACAGCAGCAGCCCGACCCACAGGGCAAGCGACAGAAGCGCGAGAATGGTCACCTGAACATCCCGGAAACGATGCCGCTGATGCCGCACAGCGCAAATTGCAACTTGGTCAGCGCGACCCGCTCGGCCACCGGGTCGCGCGCTGCCAGCTCCTCGAGCAGCCGGTCGGCTATCTTGACGATCACCGCCGATTCCATGGCGAGGTGTCGGCTTTTCAACACCGAGGGCAGGGCGCGGGCGTCCGGCATCAGCCCGCGGCAGGCCGCAACCGTCCGCGCGATCACCCGCCGCAGCGGCGGTGCGGCGGCGGGCGCCGCCAGCATGCCGACATCGCCGCCCTCCTGCTCGAGCCAGTCGCCCGGCAGGTAGACGCGGTCGAGCTGGCGATAATCGGCGGCGCAGTCCTGCAGGTGGTTTATGACCTGAAGGGCGTTGCACAGCGCATCCGACTGGCGGAAGCCGGCGCGGTCCTCGCCATGCAGCGCGAGAAGATAGCGTCCGACCGGCGCGGCCGAGCGGTTGCAATAATCCATGAGCTCGTCCCAGCTCGCATAACGACCTTTCACGGCGTCCTGGCGGAAGGCCGAGACGAGATCGCGGGCATGGGCGAAGTCGACGCTGGTGGCGATGAGGCTCGCCCGCAGCCTGGTAGCCTTTTCGGTGGCCGCACCGGTGCGCTCGCCATCGAGTGCCCGTTCCATGGCGTCGAGCCGCGCCAGCTTCTCCTCGGGCGTCGCCCCCGGATTGTCGGCGATGTCGTCGATCGCCCTGGCGAAGGCATAATAAGTCGCGACATGAGGCCGCAACCGGCGTGGCAGCAGGAACGAGCCGACCGGGAAGTTCTCGTCGCCCGAGCTCTTGCCGGAGGGCGTCTCGATATCGAGCGGGGTCGCAGCGGTCATGGCAGACGGCAGAGCTCGACGAGCGTGCTGGTCACCGCGCCGCCGGGATGAGCGAGGTGATCGATGATGTTGAAATGGTTGACGCCGGGGATCTCGGCGTAGCTCGTCGGCGCCCCGCCGCCGGTCCAGATTGCCGCCAGAGTCCGGCTCTGGCGCCGGAACTCGCTCGACTCCTCGGAGCCGACGACGGTGACGAAGCGCCGCCCTTCCGGAACCGGCCAGGTCACCGGGCTCACGGCACGGGCCGCCGGCTCGTCGAGCGCGAGCGTGCCGTTGACTTCGGTCGGCAGCAATGGCCGCAGATCGTAGATGCCGCTTGCGCCGAGACCGGCGGCGACGAAATCCTCCGGCAGGTCGTGGGCGGCCCAGTCGGTCGCCGTCAGGCAGGCGGCGAGGTGGGCGCCAGCCGAATGCCCGCTCACCACCAGCGAGCGGCCGGTGCGCTGCTTGAGCCAGATCGCGAACATCCGCACGTCGTCGATGATATCGGCCAGCGCGACTTCCGGGCACAGCCGGTAATTGGGAATGGCGACGGTGACGCCGTGCAGCTGCAGGCCGCGGGCGACGTGGCTGAACTGCGCCTTGTCCAGCGACCGCCAATAGCCGCCATGGATGAACACCACGATCCGCCCGCCGGCATCGTCCTTGGTATGGAAGATGTCGCAGGTGTGGAGAGGGTGCGGGCCATAGGGAAGCGCGAGCTCGCCGCCCATGCCGTCGCGGAATGCCGCGGCGTCGCTGCCCCAGCGATCGATGATCGCCTGGTACCCGGGCACGCGCGCGCGGTTGTTGTACTCCCTGTCGAGATCCATGCCGCCGGCGACGATGCCAGATGGGACCGGCTCTGCCAAGTTCCGCCAGACCATCTCTCCCCACCACCGCGACCTCCCCTCGGCGGATACCGGTGCTATAGTGCCGGCAAAGGTCGGCCTTGGAACCGGGCAAAGACAAGGGAGACGATGAGATGACCCCAGCACTTCGACGATTGCTGCTCATTTTGGCCATGCTGGTGCTCGGCATCGGCCAGGCGCCTGCCGAAGTGACCTATAACCGCGGCAATTCCGCCGACCCCGAATCGCTCGACCCGCACAAGACTTCCACCGTCTACGAAGCGCATCTGCTCCGCGATCTGTTTCTCGGCCTTGTCATCCAGAATGCCAAATCCGACATTGAGCCGGGTGCTGCCGAGAGCTGGACGATCTCACCCGACGGCAAGGTCTATACCTTCAAACTGCGGCCGGGCGCCACCTGGTCGAACGGCGATCCGGTGACCGCCGACGACTTCGTCTATTCCTTTCGCCGCCTGCTCGATCCTGCCACTGCGGCAGAATATGCCTCGATGCTCTATGTGGTGCAAAACGGCGAGGAGGTGAACGCCAAGAAGGCCCCGCCGGAGTCGCTCGGGGTCAAGGCCATCGATCCCGCCACCTTCGAGGTGACGCTGAAGGCGCCGACCCCGTACTTCCTCGAGATGCTGACCCATCAGGCGACCTATCCGGTGCATCGTGCCTCGATCGAGAAGCTCGGTGCCGAATGGATCAAGCCCGGCAAGCTCGTCTCGAACGGCGCTTACACGCTCGCCGAGTTCGTGCCCAATGACCATATCAAGCTCGTCAAGAACCCGAAATTCTACGACGCGAAGAATATCCAGATCGACATCGTCAATTACATCCCGACCGAGGACCGCTCGACCGCGCTCAAGCGCTTTGAAGCCGGCGAGCTCGATTCAAACGACGACATGCCGACCGAGCAGCTCGCCGACATTCGCGCCAAGCTGAAGGACCAGGTGCGGGTCGGCCCGTCGCTTGGCACCTATTATTATGTCTTCAAGACCGACAAGGAGCCGTGGTCGAATCCACGGCTGCGGCGCGCCATTTCCCTGGCCATCGATCGCGAGTTCCTGGCTGAGAAAGTGTGGTCGAACAGCATGATCCCGGGCTATTCCATGGTGCCTCCCGGCATCAAGGGCTATGAACCGGCCGTTGCCGATTATGCCGCGATGTCGCAGCTCGACCGCGAGGACGAGGCCAAGAAGATCCTGACCGAGCTCGGCTATGGTCCCGACAAGCCGCTGAAGATGGAGATCCGCTTCAACACCTCGGAAAACCACAAGAACACCGCCGTCGCGATCCAGGAGATGCTGAAGCCGCTCGGTGTCGAGGTGACGCTGCTCAACACCGACACCAAGTCCCATTACGGCTTCCTCGAAAGCAAGGGCAATTTCGACGTGGCGCGGGCCGCCTGGATTGCCGACTACAAGGACCCCGAAACCTTCCTGGGCATTTCGCGCAAGACCTCGGGCAACAACTACGCCAGCTGGTCCAACGATGAATTCGAGGACCTGATGAAGAAGGCCGCCGCCGGCGGCGGCAACCCCGAGGAGCGTTCGAAGCTTCTCTCCGAGGCCGAGAAGGTGCTGGTCCGCGAGACCGGCAACATGCCGCTGCTTTATTACAGCTATCACGATCTGGTATCGCCGCGGCTGAAGGGGTTCGAGGACAATGTGATGGACGTCCATCCGACGCGCTTCATCCGCAAGGAGTAGGCCGCACGCTCGCCTCGGTGGACGGTCCGACGCAATGCTCGGCTATGTGATCAGACGGCTTCTCACGGCCATCCCGACCCTGTTTCTGATCGTGACGATCGCATTCTTCCTGATGCGGATCGCGCCGGGTGGCCCCTTCAATCAGGAGCGCGGCCTCAACCCGATGGTGAAGGCCAATCTCGAGCGTCTCTACCGCCTCGATGAGCCGCTCTGGCAACAATATCTGCACTACCTCGGCGACCTGCTGCAGGGCAATCTCGGCCCGTCCTACAATCTTCCCGACTTCACCGTCGCCGACCTGTTCCGGGTCGGCCTGCCGGTGTCGATGGAGCTCGGCTCGATGGCGTTGATCTTAGCCCTCGTGGTCGGCGGCGCGCTTGGCATCATCGCCGCGCTCTATCAGAACAAGGCCGGCGACTATGCGGTGGTGGCGCTTGCCAGCGCCGGCAGCACGGTCCCCAATTTCGTCGTTGCGCCGCTCTATCAGCTCGTCTTCGCCCTCACCCTCAATCTCGTTCCGGTGGCAGGCTGGGGCGGCGGCGCCTTCGTCAACAAGATCGGACCGGTGCTGACGCTGGCACTGCCGCAATTGGCGGTGGTTGCCCGTCTGATGCGCGGCTCGATGATCGAAGCCTTGCGGTCGCATCATGTGCGCACCGCCCGGGCGCTCGGGCTGTCCGATGCGACGATCATCCTCAAGCACGCGCTGCGCGGTGCGGTTCTGCCGGTCGTCTCCTATGCCGGGCCGGCGGCGGCCAGTCTGCTCACCGGCTCGATCATCGTCGAATCGATTTTCGCCATACCCGGGATCGGCCGCTATTTCATCGAGGCGGCGCTCAATCGCGACTATACGCTGGTGATGGGCACGGTCGTGGTCATCGCGGTGTTCATCATCCTTTTCAATCTCCTCGTCGATCTCCTCTACGCCGCCCTCGATCCGCGGGTGCGCTATGACTGAAACCGCCCTCGACCGGACGCCGCGCTCGCGTTCCCTGTGGAGCGATGCCTGGAGGCGGCTCAAGGCCAATCGCGCCGCCTATTGGAGCGGCATCTTCCTTCTCGGCATGATTGTCGGTTGCGTCTTCGGGCCGTTCTTCACCGGCCACGCCTTCAACACCATCTACCAGGACTATGTGCGGGTGCCGCCGAGCCTCACGCCCTATCCCAAGCCCGAGATGGTGGGAAGCGCGCTCGAGGATGCAGTGCGCCGGGCGCGGGTGACGATAGAGCAATGGCAGCTCGACCATGGCGAAATCATCGTCGCCGTCACCGCGGCCCAGCCGATCGATGGGCGCGTCACCCGCTATCTCGATCGTTCCTCGACCTTCGAGAATGCCCGGGTGGTGGAACGATCGGCGGATGGCCGCCGGCTCGTCATGATGGCGGCGATCGAGCAGCACTATTTCCTGTTCGGCACCGACCCGAGCGGCCGCGACCTCCTCACGCGAACGCTGGTCGCCGGGCGCGTCTCCCTTGCCGTCGGCATCTTCGGCGGCATCGTCTCGGTGCTGATCGGTGTGGTCTATGGCGGCATATCCGGTCTGGCCGGTGGTCGGATCGACGAGATCATGATGCGCATCGTCGACATCCTCTATGCGCTCCCCTTCGTGTTCTTCGTCATCATGCTAGTGGTGTTTTTCGGGCGGCATTTCATGCTGATGTTCCTCGGCATCGCGGCAGTGCTCTGGCTCGACATGGCGCGGATCGTGCGCGGCCAGACGCTGTCGATCAAACGGCAGGAATATGTGCAGGCCGCCGAGGCGCTGGGGGTCGACAGCACCGGCATTCTCTGGCGCCACATCATTCCCAATCTCCTCGGACCGGTGGTGATCTACACCACCCTCCTGGTGCCGCAGGTCATCATCCTCGAGAGCTTCCTCTCCTATTTCGGACTGGGCGTCCAGGAGCCGATGTCGAGCTGGGGCGTACTGATCTCCCAGGGCAAGAACAACATCCCGGCCGCCAATTGGCTGCTGATCTTTCCATCCTTGTTCCTGACTTCGACGCTCTTCGCCCTCAATTTCATCGGCGATGGTTTGCGCGATGCGCTCGACCCGAAGGATCGCTGACGATGCCTGGGGACGGCGCGCCGATCTTTGCGATCCGCGATCTCGAGGTTCGGTTCAAGACCCTTGACGGCATTGTCGAAGCGGTGCGGGGCGTCAATGTCGATGTCAGGGCCGGCGAAACGGTGGCCATTGTCGGCGAATCGGGGTCGGGCAAGAGCCAGCTGATGATGGCGGCCATGGGCCTGCTCGCGGCCAATGGCGAGGCCACGGGCACGGTCGACTATCGTGGCGACAACCTTTTGCGATTGTCGAAGCGGGCCTTCGACGAGGTGCGTGGCCGGCGGATCACCATGATCTTCCAGGAGCCGATGACCTCGCTCGACCCGCTATGGACCATCGGCAATCAGCTGGTCGAGCCGATCCGGCGGCATCAGCGCATCGGTGCGCGGGCGGCTGAGGAAAAGGCCCTCGAGCTCCTGCGTCTCGTCCGGATCCAGAATCCCGAGCGGCGGCTCCATTCCTATCCGCATGAGCTGTCGGGCGGCCAGCGGCAGCGGGTGATGATCGCCATGGCAATCGCCAATGATCCGGACCTGCTGATCGCCGACGAGCCGACGACGGCGCTCGATGTCACGATCCAGGCCGAGATCCTGGCATTGCTTCGCGACCTGCAGCAGCGGCTCGGCATGAGTTTCGTGTTCATCACCCACGATCTCGGCATCGTGCGCCGGATTGCCGACCGGGTCTATGTCATGAAGTCGGGCGCGGTGGTCGAGGAAGGCGAAACCGATGCGGTGTTCGACCATCCGCGCGATCCCTATACGGCGGCGCTGCTGGCGGCGGAGCCCGAGGGCCGCAAGGCACCGGTGCCGCGCGGCTCGCCGAGCATTCTCGAAGGCCGCAAGGTAACGGTCGAATTCGAGCTCGGAGGCGGGTACTTCAGGCCACCCGTGCTGGTGCTGCGGGCGGTGGACCGCGTCAGCCTCAGCCTGCGCCGCAGCGAGACCATCGGCGTGGTTGGCGAGTCGGGATCAGGCAAATCGACCTTCGCCCGGGCGCTGCTCAGGCTCATGCCGTCGGAGGGCATCATCCGGTTCGAGGGGCGCGACATCTCCGGCTTGAGCCGGCAGGCCATGCGACCGCTCAGGCGCCACATGCAGATCGTGCTGCAGGACCCCTTCGGGTCGCTGTCGCCGCGCATGACGGCAGGCGAGATCGTCACCGAGGGGCTGCTGGTGCACGAGCCTCGGCTGACGGCGCGGGAGCGCGACCGCCGGGCTGCCGCGGCGCTCGACGAGGTGGCTCTCGACCCAGCCATGCGCAACCGCTATCCGCATGAGTTCTCGGGCGGCCAGCGGCAGCGCCTCGCCATTGCCCGCGCGATGATCCTGAAGCCCTCGGTGGTGGTGCTGGACGAGCCGACCTCGGCGCTCGACCGGCAGGTGCAGAAGCAGATCGTCGAGCTGCTGCGCGATCTCCAGCAGCGGCACGATCTCGCCTATCTGTTCATCAGCCACGATCTCAAGATCGTGCGGGCGATGGCCGACCGCATCATGGTGATGAAGGACGGCCGGGTCATCGAGGAGGGAACGACCGAAGCGATCTTCGAGGAACCCTGCGAGGAATATACGCGCCGGCTGATGGCGGCAGCATTCGTTGAAGAAGGGTGAGTAGGGCCAGGACCCTTTAATTAATCGAATTGATAGACCCCCATTTCCCTTCTCCCCGTGCTGACGGGGAGAAGGTGCCCCGCAAGCGGCGGATGAGGGGTCTTTCTCGCCAAGCCGAAATCTTCGAGAGATCCTGTATCTTTTACGAGTGAGAAGTCATCGCGCAGAGTGGTTGAAATTGGCAAGACGCCCCCTCATCCGGCCTCCGGCCACCTTCTCCCCCGCTCGCGAGACCTCTGCAAAATTAGACGGTCGGATTGGGACAGTTCGATTTAATGGTCTGGTCAGATGCGGGGATTTGGCCATGAGCCAGACGAGCTTTGTCGAGCTGTTGATCGGGAACGGCATTGGTCGCAACGCCCGGTTGGAGAAGATCGCGCAACCCTTGCTTGATTGGTCGCGTCTTCAGACAGTTGGTGGAGCAGGTTCGCCCCGGCGACAACCGCGCGTCCGCCTATCCGCCATGCGATGTTCAAAGCACTGCTGTTGCAGCATCGTGAAGTACGGGCTTTCCGACCCGGGACTTGAGGAGGCCTTGCTCGATCGGGTTTCGTTCCGACGGTTTGCTGCGGCTTATCGCTGGATTTGGGGGGCAACGCCGGACGAGACCACCCTTTGCCGGTTCCGCAACGATCTGAAGGCTTCAGGGTCTTGCGCGAGCCGCTGTTTGCCGAGCGTGTCACGGCAGTTTGAGGCAGCCGGCCTGACGCTCAGGAGCGGCACCCTGATCGCATGCCACATTGGTGGAGTCAGCGCGGTGCGCTCGCCAGCTCCGGGAACGACAGCCAAAGGCGCCTTAGCCGAGAGCCGCTCGCCGCATGACCTGCGGGATGCCAACTGGATCCCGGCAAGGTCAAAGCCGCCGGCTGTTCTTCGGCTACAAGGTGCATGTCGGTGTCGATCTCGGCTCCGGCCTGATCCGCAGCCGTCTGGTGACGCCAGCCAAGACCTATGAGAGCGAGGTTGCCGATCAGCTCATCATCGGCGATGAGGCGGCCGTCTATGCCGACAAGGCCTATGAGAAGCGAAGACCCGGCGGGCAGCATTGCGAAGGCGCGTGGCATCAAGGACCGCATCCAGCATCGCCGCCACAAATATCAACGGCAGTTGCCGTACTGGCAAACCGTCCGCAACCGCTTGATCGGCCGGCTACGCAGTGGCGTCGAGCGGACTTTCGCGATGCTCAAATGCGGCTATGGGCTGCGGCGCATGCGCTACCGCGGCTTGTCCGCCAATCGCTTCCACTTCGACCTGGTCGCCATCGCCTACAATCTCAGAAGGGCTGCCGCCATCACGCCCTAACCATGACAATACGTACCCCGGGCAGCCTCGCTAAACTGGGCTCTCCCGGCCACCTCACCCATATCACCGGCCCAAAACCGAACTTCTCGCCTGCCGTCGAGTTCTTTCGCAGAGGTCTCGCTCGCGGGGGAGAAGGGAAAAGGGAGGGTACGGCGATTCTCCCAAAAAGGGTCTGGGCCCTATCCACTTACTCACGACGCACGTCTTCGAACGTCGAATCCAGCGCCCTTCTTGCCAGCACCATCCACTCGTCGATCTCCGCCCGGTCGATGATCAGCGGCGGGGCGAACACCATCGTATCCCAGCAGGCACGCATGATGAGGCCGTTGCGGAAGCAATGGTCGCGGCAAAGGAGCCCGGCCCGGCTGATCGGCTCGAAGCGCTGGCGGGTCGCCTTGTCGCGGACGAGCTCGATCGCGCCGATCAGCCCGATCGAGCGCACTTCCCCGACCAACGGATGATCGCTGAGCCCGGCAAGCGCGGCTTCGAGATAGGCCGCGCTCGCCCGGCCGCGCTCGACGATCCCCTCGTCCTGCATGATGCGGATGTTCTCGAGCGCCACCGCGCAGGCAACCGGATGCCCGGAATAGGTGTAGCCATGGAAGAATTCGCCGCCCTTGTCGAAGAATTCGGCGATGAGGTGATCGGCCACCGCCATGGCGCCGATCGGCTGATAGCCTGACGACAGCCCCTTGGCCATGACGACGATATCGGGGTTGAACCCCATGGTCTCGAAGCCCCACCAGCGGCCGGTGCGGCCGAAGCCGCAGATCACCTCGTCGGCAACGATCAGGATGCCGTATTTGCGGCAGATCCTTTCGACCGCCGGCCAGTAGCTCGGCGGCGGAATGATGACCCCGCCGGCCCCCTGGATCGGCTCGCCGACGAAGGCGGCGACATTGTCGGGGCCGACTTCGAGGATCTTCTTCTCGAGCTCCCCGGCCGCCGCCAGGCCGAACTCCTCCGGCGTCAGGTCGCCGCCGAGCTCGTACCAGTTCGGCTGCAGCACGTGATGGAAGCCGGGAAGCGGCAGACCGCCTTGGCCGTGCATTGGGTCCATGCCGCCGAGCGATGCCGAAACCATGGTCGATCCGTGATAGCCGCGGCGGCGGGCAATGAAGTGGGTGCGGTAGGGCTTGCCCTTGAGCGCCCAGTAATGCCGCACGAACCTGACCATGCTGTCATTGGCTTCCGAGCCGTCATTGACGAAGAAGACATGCTGGAAGCGCTTGGGCAGGAGGTTGGAGATGCTTTCCGCCAGCCGCGTCGCCGCCACCGTCGTGGTCTTGAAGAAGGTGTTGTAATAGGGCAGGTCGAGCATCTGTCGGTAGGCGGCATCGGCCAGCTCCTGGCGGCCGTAGCCGATATTGACGCACCACAGGCCGGCCATCGCATCGAGATATTTCTGGCCGTTGGCGTCCCAGATCCACACCCCCTTGGCGTGGGTGATGACCCGCGGACCGCCTTCGCTGTGGAAGGCCTTGTGGTCGGTGAAGGGATGGAAATGATGGCCGATGTCGGCGGCGACGATCTCGGCCAGGTCGATATTCGTGTTGCGGGATGACATGTCGGGCAATGGCTCCGTTTCTGATCGGATGAGGGCGCGTCCTGCCTGGCAGGCGCGCCGGCCGCCAGCAAGGCGGAGCAGCGGTCACGGCTTATAGCCGATCCTCGCGCAGCGGAGCATCACCTCTTCGTAACCGGTGCGGTCGAACAGGGCCTCGAGCGTGCCGTTCTTGGCGATGTGATAGAACATGGCAGACCTCATCTCCCATGCTGCCAAATTCATGGCCGAGCGGCAAGCGCGGCTCCGCCAGTGGCACCTTTGCAACAGACGCCGATGGATTGACGGGATGACCGTGTCAGCCGTTGAGGCAATGTACGTTAGGCCTTAACGTTTCTGTCGAGACGAAGCTGAATTTGGGACGGGCGGGCGTCTTTTGAATGTTCGGGACGGGGCAGGTGAAGGGGCCGGACGAGCCGGCCCCTTCCGCGCGAATGCCGGGGGCAGGAGCGTTGAGAGTTGCGTGTCGCAGCGAAAGGTGGAGCCCAAGGAATT